>NZ_JAAOYS010000010.1:0-179911 GCF_011759495.1 Dyella sp. SG562 | reverse complement strand
CCCTGATCAAAAAGGCGAGGACTCCTGTCCTCGCCCCCTGCGGGGCCTGATCGTCCAGCCCTCACCGCCGGCGCCAAGGGGACCCGGTAGATCAAAAGCAAAAGCCCACAAGCGGAACGCCGCGGCTGCGCCGCGAGCTCTTCGCTCGATTTTCGCCTCGCCCGTCATCCCCCTCTCCCCGCCGGGGAGAGGGCCGGGGTGAGGGGCCCTACGGAGCGAAACCGCCAATCCGACGTCAGCCAGGCCATCGACTTTCCATGCGAGCCGGCGCAAGCACTTTCGTCTCTATAAGCGCCGCCGCGTGCACCCGCCCCTCACCCCGCCCTCTCCCCAGCGGGGAGAGGGAGAAGTGCGGTGCTTCGCGACTAGCCATAAACCTCCGCCGCCACCTCACCCAACGCCTCCAGCACCGTCCTTGCCCCCGGCGACAGCAGCCAATCGGTGCGCGTGATGATCCCGAACGAATCCATCCGGCACGACAGCTCCAGCGGCACGATCCGCACCATCCCGTGTTCGGCGTAATGCCGGGCGACGTCTTGCGGCACCACCGCCAGGTAGTCGCTCTCCTGCAGCATCGTGGTCAGGAACAGCACCGCGGCGGTGCCGATCACCCGCGCGGGCGCCGGCAGGCCCGCGCTGCGGAACATCAGCTCGAAACGGTGGCGCAGCACGCTGCCTTCCGGCGGCACGATCCAGGCCGCCTTGGCGAGGTCTTCGAGGTTGGGAGCGGGCAGCTCGAAGACCGGATGCTTCGGCCGCGCGATGGCGCAGACTTCTTCCTCGGCCAGCGCCTGGTAATGCAGGTTGCGATTGTCGTGGCCGGCGAACAGGCGCCCCACCATCAGGTCCAGCCGGTTCTGTTCCAGCCGCTCCAGCAGCACGTCGCTGCTCTCCACCAGCAGGGACACGCGCAGGTCCGGATGCGCCTGCGAGATCCGCGCCAGTGCCTTGGGCAGCAGGCTGACCGCCGCGCCAGCGATTGCGCCGATGGCGACGGCGCCGGCGCGCCCGGCCTTCAGCGACTCGATCTCGGTGCCGGCCGCGCTCAGGCCGGCGAGCGCGATGCGGGCGTGGCGGATCATGCTTTCGCCGTACCAGGTCGGCCGCATGCCGCGCGGCAGCCGTTCGAACAGCGGCACGCCCAGCATGTCTTCCAGGTCCTTGAGCAGCTTGGACGCCGCCGGCTGGGACATGTTCAGCACCTCGGCGGCGCGATGGATATTGCCTTCCTCCTCGATCGCGACCAGCAGCATCAGCTGGCGGGTCTTCAGGCGCGCGCGGACGAACCAGGGAGTGGGGCGCATGGCGGGCTTTTGATAATGGATTTCATATAGGTTACGACGAAATATCTATTTGTCGTATATCGATTCCGCGTGCACGATCAGCAAGGTCAGGGTCCGGCGCACCGGGAGCGTGCGGGTCCAAGGTT
Organism: Dyella sp. SG562; assembly: GCF_011759495.1. NCBI lineage: Bacteria > Pseudomonadati > Pseudomonadota > Gammaproteobacteria > Lysobacterales > Rhodanobacteraceae > Dyella > Dyella sp. SG562. Next base: position 178,482 of record NZ_JAAOYS010000010.1, on the reverse strand, counting down.
TATCGGGGCGGCTTTGCGCCCGCGGGGATGCGAAACGATGCGCTTGATCCAGTTGCTTGACGATGCCGGCGCCGCGCGAGTGGGCGTGGTCGATGTGCAGGGTTCGCAGGTTCGTCTGCTGGATGGCGTGGATTCGACCTATGCGCTGGCGACCCTCGCCATCCAGAGCGGGCGCAGCCTCGACGCGCAGGCCGCGACGCACCACGGCGAAACGCGGCTCGAATACGCGCCGCTGCTGGCGCAGGAACGCGTGCTCATCCCGCTGCACCATCCGGACCCCGCGCATTGCCGCGTCACCGGCACCGGTCTCACCCACCTGGGCAGCGCCGCCGCGCGCGACGCCATGCACCAGAACCTCAAGCAGAAGGCCGAGGCCGGCGCGCTGACCGACTCGATGCGCATGTTCCAGTGGGGCGTGGAAGGCGGCGTGCCGCAAGGCGATACGCCGGGCGCGCAGCCGGAATGGTTCTACAAGGGCGACGGCAGCATCGTGGCCGCGCCGGGCCAGGCGCTGGCGTCGCCGGACTTCGCGCTCGACGGCGGCGAGGAGCCGGAACTGGTCGGGCTGTACCTGATCGGCCCGGACGGCACGCCGCACCGCCTGGGCTTTGCCATCGGCAACGAGTTCTCCGACCACGTCACCGAACGCCAGAACTATCTCTATCTGGCGCATTCCAAGCTGCGCGCCTGCGCGGTCGGGCCGGAGCTGCGCACCGGCGAACTGCCGGCCGACCTGCGCGGCTCCAGCCGCATCCGCCGCGGCGAGCGCGTGCTGTGGGAAAAACCTTTTCTCACCGGCGAGGCGAATATGTGCCACTCGCTGGCCAATCTCGAATACCACCACTTCAAGTACGCCGCGCACCGCCGTCCGGGCGACGTCCATCTGCATTTCTTCGGCACCGCCACATTGAGCTTCGCCGATGACGTGCGAGCCCAGCCCGGCGACGTCTTCGAGATCGAGTTGCCGGCGCTGGGCGCGCCGCTGCGCAATCCGCTGCGCAGCGTGGCGGGCGGTTTCGCGCTGCACGGGGTGCGTCCGCTGTGAGTCCGGCCGGCCGGCCCCGCGTTCCGGCCGACCATCCCGCCGGTGCGGATATCGGCACAGCGCCACCCCCGTGCCGGCATCGGGAATGCCGCCGCGATGGCGCATGGCGGCCGGCGCCGAAGGCCGTCCGATAGCGCCGGAAACCACAGGTTTTTCGGGCAGGCCGCCTTGGCGCCGGCGACCATGCACCGCAGTGCCCGCCGTCCGCCGCGGCCGGTGCCGGCGAGCGCCGCGATGCGCAATAAGGTCAAGACGCCGCCGGCGATCCATTCGATAGTCCGCCAGTCCGTTTCACCGTATTCCGGAGTTGCCGCATGACCAGGAAGCCGCTTTCCGCTGGAGCACAGCATCGCGCCGCGCCATCGGCGACGGACCCGTCGCGCCGCCGCTTCATGCAATGGAGCGCGCTGGCCGTGGCCGCCGGCTTCCTGAAATTCCCGCTGGAAGCCGCTGCCTCCACGCCGGGCCGGGTGGCGGCGGTGCCCCTGCAGGCGGTGCGGCTGAAGCCGTCGCTGTTCCTGGATTCGCTGGCCACCAACCGGCGCTATCTGTTCGAACTGGAGCCGGACCGCCTGCTGCACAACTTCCTGCAGTACGCCGGCCTGCCGCCCAAGGGCGCGGTTTATGGCGGCTGGGAAGGCGACACCATCGCGGGCCACACGCTGGGCCATTACCTCAGCGCGCTGGCACTGCTGCATGGGCAGACCGGCGATACGGAAGCGAAGAAGCGCATCGACTACATCGTGTCCGAACTGGCGCGGGCCCAGGCGCAAGATAAGGACGGCTACGTCGGCGGCTTCACGCGCAAGGACGAGCAAGGCCGGGTAGAGGGCGGCAAGATCGTGTTCGAGGAAGTGCGCCGCGGCGTCATCAAGGGCAGCGCCTTCAACCTCAACGGCAGCTGGTCGCCGCTCTACACCGAGCACAAGCTGTTCGCCGGCCTGCTCGATGCGCATGCGCTGGCGGGCAGCCGGCAGGCGCTGGAGGTGCTGGAGAAAGCGGCCGCCTATTTCGCCGGTGTCTTCGACGCACTCGACCACACGCAGCTCCAGCAGCTGCTGGACAGCGAGTTCGGCGGCTTCAACGAGTCGTACATCGAGCTGGGCGCGCGCACCGGCAACCCGCGCTGGATCGCGGTCGGCAAGCGGCTGCGCCACGAGAAGGTCGTCGACCCCGCCATCGCCGGCAAGGACGACCTGCCGCACCGGCACGCCAATACCCAGGTGCCCAAGTTCATCGGCGAGGCGCGCCGGTTCGAAGTTGCCGGCGACATCGATGCCGCCGCCGCGGCGCGCTTCTTCTGGGAAACCGTGGTCACGCACTACAGCTACGTGATCGGCGGCAATGCCGACCGCGAGTATTTCCAGCAGCCGGACACGATCTCCTCCTTCCTCACCGAGCAGACCTGCGAGCACTGCAACAGCTACAACATGCTCAAGCTCACGCGGCACCTGTACCAGTGGACGCCGCAGGCCCGCTACTTCGATTACTACGAGCGCACCCTGCACAACCACACCATGGCGGCCCAGCATGCCGAGACCGGCATGTTCGCCTACATGATGCCGATGATCACCGGCGGCGAGCGCGCCTTCTCCGACAAGTTCGATTCGTTCTGGTGCTGCGTGGGCACCGGGCTGGAGGCGCATGCGCAGTTCGGCGATTCGATCTACTGGCACGACGAGCGCTCGCTCTACGTCAATCTGTATATCTCCTCCGCGCTGGACTGGCAGGAAGGCGGCATCGCGCTGCAGCTGGACAGCGGCGTGCCGGACAACGGCAAGGTGCGGCTGCAGATCGACCGGGCGGATGCCGGCGCGCCCAGGCGCCTGCTGCTGCGCGTGCCGGCATGGAGCGAAGGGCGCTTCAAGCTGCGCGTGAACGGCCATGAGCAGGGCGCCAAGGCGGAGCAGGGCTATCTGGTGCTCGCGCGCAGCTGGAAGGCCGGCGACGTGGTCGACGTCGAGTTCGACATGCCGCTGCGGCTGGAGCATGCTGCGGGCGATGAGAACAGCATCGTGGTGATGCGCGGCCCATTGGCGCTGGTGGCGGATCTGGGCCCGGTCAGCGAGGCTTACGACCAGCCCGATCCCGCGCTGGTGGCGGATGCATCGCCGCTGTCCGGCTTCACTCCCTTGCCGCAGCCGGGACGCTTTCTCGCCAGCACTACGCGCCCGCAAGGGCTGACCTTCGTGCCGTTCTTTGCGCAGTACGAGCGCCGCAGCGCGCTGTACTTCAAGCGCATGGACTCCGCGCAATGGACACAGGAAGCGGCGCGGCGGGAACAGGCCAAGGCGGACCAGGACGCCTTGCAGAGCCGGGCGGTGGACATGATCCACTTCGGCAACGAGGCGTCCGAGAAGGCGCACAAGCTGGCCAGCGACACCTCCTTCGGCGGCGCCTACCGGCGCAAGGAGTGCCGCGACGTGCGCGGCAAGGGTTTCGTCGAGTTCGAGATGAAGGGCAGCGAGCGGCCGCTGGCGCTGCGCTTGCGTTTCTGGGGCAGCGACAAGGGCCGCTTCAATATCCTGGTCGACGGCAAGCTGGCGGTGGAGGTGAAGGTGGAGCGCGGCAACGTGATCGATTTCGTGGATCGCGATTACCCCTTGCCACCGGCGCTGACGCGCAACGGCACGTTGAAGTTCCGCATCGAGCCGCAGCATGGCGACACCGCCGGGCCGCTGTTCGGCGGATGGCTGATTCCGGCCTGAGCCGCGTGCACAAACGGCGTCTTGGCAGCGGCGCTACAGGGGCGCCACCTGGACCTCGGCCACACCAAGAAGGCCGGCAAGCGGCACCTGGGCAACCTTCTGTTGCGGACTCACGGTCACCCCTTGCTTGCGCAGCAGATCCAGAAACATTTCCGCCAGCGGCAGCACCATATGCTGCCCCCAGCAACGCTCGGACTTGTGGCCGAAGGGCAGGTAGCCGGGCAGGTCGTCGGGATTCAGGTGTTCCCAGCGCTCCGGCAGGAACTCGTCCGGATCGCTCCACAGGGCGGGAGCGCGGTGGCTGACCAGCGGCAGGATCAGCACGTCGTCAGCGGGGCCGATGCGCGCATCGATCGCCGGGTATTCGGGCGATGCGTTGCGCAGGATGTTCCACGACGGCGGCAGCAGCCGCAGCGTTTCGTACAGCACGTGCCGGTTCGATACCGCGTCGTCGAACGGCGCGCCCAGCCAGAGCGCGTTGGCGACCAGGGTCGAGATGGTGAAGCACACCGGCGCCGCGGTGCGCCGGTACATGCCCATGGCGTAGCGGCGTTCGCGATAACTGGCGGCCGCGGCCGTCGCCGCGGCGATGGCGGAGGCTTGCGGCCCCGCGCGCAGCGGCCATAGCGCGCCGGCCGTGATCACCGCCCAGGTCAGCTTGGGCGTCAGCTCCAGGATGCGATCCATCAGGAAGCGCAGGCGGCGCGGGTCGCCACCCAGGATCAGGTCGCGCAGATAGACATGCCCGACGTGCGGCCACGGACCACTGAGATCCACGTCGCCGGGCGAAGGTTTCTTCAATGCGGCGCGCACGTCGCGCCCGATCGCCTGCATCGACTTCAAGGCATCCGGACGCGCAATGGAACGACCCAGCAAGGGCTTGAAGGTCGGCCGCTCGGTTTCGGTCGCCGGCCTGGCCTTCAGGATGCGGTCCATCAGCTCCGGACCGGCGACGCCGACCGTGTTCGCATCCAGCCGGAACAGATCGTCGCCGGCGTGATCGCGCAGGAGCGCCTGGAGGCGGGGAGCGAAGACGGTGGGGCGGACGTGCCTGGCGGTCGATGACATGCGGTCGGGAGCCTCGAGGGTCGGCGGAGCATCCGGCGGCGCCCCGATCTTCCGAGGCGACGCCGGACGCGGATGGATCAAATGACGCTGCGCTCTCTACGGCATCGAGGCAGCGCGGCCATTCAGAACCAGATGTACCAGGCGTAGTCCTTCAGGCTCTTCTCACGCTCGAACAGGTTCTTGATGGCAAAGAGGCTCTTCTTCATGTCAGCTACCTTTTCAGTGAGGATCCAGACGATAGGCATCCATTCGATGATGGCGTTCCCTGCGCGGCCGCAGATCGTGAAGATCGGAGGCCGTTGGCGAAGCTATGCCAGCCGGACGGAACAATGGAGTCGGTTAGGGCCGGAAATCTGGTCTTTCGAGGCCGGTTCGAAAAAACAGTGACCTCAGGGTGTCGGCGGCGTGAATAAATCGATTAGCGGGGAGGCCACGGCATGATCGGCAACGGCCGGCCGAGCCGGTGCCGTTGCGGATTCGCCCAGGTCCGGTCATGGTGCGGCGATACACAGAGGACGTGTGCGTGGACGTTTTCGATCTAGCCCAGCATCCCGGCCGGATCAGCCCGGCTTATTTCTTCTTCCTCCTCTTCGTGGTGCTCGGCATAGGCGGCAGCTGTTTCATGCTGTATCTGATCCGCAGCGGACGAAAAGGCGCGTGGTTCTATCTCCTGCTTACCCTGGCCATCACGGTGGGCGCGTGCGGGGCGCTTCTGCACGAGGTGCGCCATGCCGCCGCGCTGAAGGAGCAGGTGCTCAGCGGACGCTTTGCCACTGTCGAAGGTTGCCTCGACCAGTTCCATCCAGGGCTCGCCTCGTCGAGCGAAGCCGATTCCGGCGTGGAGCAATGGTTCGTGGGCGGGCAGCTGTTCGATTACGGGCCGGATGAAATCCGGCTGGGCTATCACGCGACCGAACCTGGCGGCGGCATCGTCCATGCCGATTCCAGGGTCAAGGTCGGCTATGTCCGCGACGAGGTGCTGGCACGCAACGACATCGTGCGGCTCGAGGTCGTCCAGCATGCGTGTCCGGCGGCGGGGGATTACGCCAGGCAAGGCAGGTAATGGCCGAAGGGTGCGGTGCGTCCTTGATCCTCTGATCACGTTGCAGCCAGAATGCTGTGGATCGGATATCGATATCACGCGGGGTTGCAGCACCCATGACGGATGAATCGAAAGTCGCGAAAGAGCAGCAGGGCTCCCGCATCGGGGGAGCCTCCGGGGGTACGGAAGCAAGCGGCAAGATGTCCCGCCGCGAATTCCTTACAGGCACAGCCATGGCCGCGGCCGGGCTGATGATTGTCCCCCGCCACGTGCTGGGCGGGCCTGGCCATATGGCGCCCAGCGATCGATTGAACATCGCCGGCATCGGTGTCGGCGGCATGGGTCTGCACAATATGCGTGCCCTTGCCGGCGAGAACATCGTCGCGCTGTGCGATGTGGACTGGGCTTATACGGAGAAGTCCTTTCACGGGATGGTCGGCGGCCTGGGGAAAACGCAGGCACGCCTCGACAGGGCCCAGACCGCCAGGGAACGCCTGGAGCTGCAGAACGAGATCGAGCAGACCCGGCTGCTTGCCGGCAAGTTCAGTGCCGCCAGGCGCTATACCGACTACCGCCGGATGCTCGAACAGCAGAAGGATATCGACGCGGTCGTCATCGCAACACCGGATCACCTGCACGCGGTGATCGCCAGCGCGGCGATGAGTCATGGCAAGCACGTGTATCTGCAGAAGCCGCTCACCTGGTCGATTTACGAAGCCCGCGAGCTGTCCAGGAAGGCGAAGGAAAATCCCAGGCTCGTCACGCAGATGGGCAACCAGGGACACTCCAGCGACGATGCCCGCCTGATCAACGAGTACATCGCGGCAGGGGCGATCGGCGAAGTCCGCGAAGTCCACGCCTGGACCAATCGCCCGCTGGCCTACTGGCCGCAGGGCATTCCGCGTCCGCGGACCAGGCCGCGGCCGGACGATGCAAGCTGGAACGAGGACGCGGTGATGGACCGGCTCGCCAATGCCATGGCCGGCAACTATCCGAAGCCGGAAGGGCTGGAGTGGGACCTCTTCCTCGGCCCCGGCCCCGTCATCGAATACCACCCGCTGTATCACCCGTTCAACTGGCGCGGCTGGGTGGACTGGGGCGTGGGCGCCATCGGGGACATGGGCGCGCACCTGATCGATTCCCCGTTCTGGTCGCTGGACCTGGGTTTTCCGAACTCGGTGGAAACCGTCTCGACGCCCTTCAACGAGGCGTCGTATCCCATGGCGACGATGACGTATTACGACTTCCCCGCACGCGGCAGCCGGCCGCCGGTGAAGCTCACCTGGTACGACGGCGCCTTGCTGCCGCCGGCGGTGAAGGCCTTGGGGACGGTGCAGATAAGCAAGGACGGCGGCGTGCTGTACGTTGGCGAAAAGGGTGCGCTTATCCACGAGACCTATGGCGCGAATCCGCGTTTATTGCCGCAGTCGTTGCATGATTCGGTGGGCACGCCACCGCAGAAGTACGCGCGCATCAAGACTTCGCATGAGATGAATTGGGCGGATGCGTGCAAGGGCAGGGCGGAGGCGTCGTCGCCATTCCCGTACGCTGCCCAGCTGACGGAGGTCATGCTGTTGGGAGTCGTGTCTCTTCGCGCGGGCGGCAGGATCGAATACGACGGGGCGAACATGCGCATCACCAACCTGCCTGCTGCCAATGCGTTTCTGCGGCGTGAATACCGGGAAGGGTGGGTGCTCTGAAACAGCCGCCGCTCGCGTTACCCAATGCACGCGGGTTTCACCCGGCGATATAAGGCCACGCATGGATGGGTTTCATCCCACGCTTATCGCTCTGTTCCCTTGACGGTGAAAGATGGCGGCGCACTGTGCAGCCAATCGCATTTCACTGGCGAAGGTTTGCGCGATAGTCGCGCCTCCCTTGGCGCCAGTCGCCATGACGTGTCGCCTCATCATCGCAAGGAGAGAACGCATGAGGATCCTTCGTGACGCCTTACGGAAGGCCGGCCATGTCGCCGCGCTGACAGCCGTCTTTTTGTCGGCATCCGCCATGGCGCAGCCTTACGTTGCAAGCACCGCAGCACCGCGCCTTTCACAGGCGGCCGCCGCCACGGCCGTTTGCGGAGACGCGTCCATTTTGAATGGACCGTCAACGCCACCGGCAGGGGCCATCACGGTGCCGGCCGGCGATAACAGTTCCTTCAATTTCCGCCAGGCCGGAAAGGTCTTCTGGTTTGCTCCTGGAGTCCACAAGCTCGGCACCGGCATTTACAGCCAGATCATTCCCGCCGACAACAGCGTTTTCATCGGTGCGCCGGGGGCGGTCCTGGATGGCCAGCACACCAATCTGTATGCCTTCACCGGCCAGGCCACCGGCGTCACCATCGAACATCTGACCATCCAGAACTTCGGGGCCGCGGACGCGAACAACAACGAAGGCGTCGTCAATCACGATGCCGGCCACGGCTGGACGATCCAGTACAACACCGTGCAAGGCAATGCCGGGGCCGGCGTGTTCGTCGGCAGCTCCAACACCCTGAAATACAATTGCCTGACCGGCAACGGGCAATACGGCTTCAGCGCCTACGAGCCGGACGGCGTCTCGAATGTCGTCATCGATCACAACGAGATTTCATACAACAACACCTATCGCTGGGAGACGGCCAGCCCCGGGTGCGGTTGCACCGGAGGGGGCAAGTTCTGGGCAACGAACAAGGCGGCCATCACCAACAACTGGTTTCACCACAACCATGAAGGCCCGGGGCTGTGGGCGGACACCAACAACAACGACTTCGATATCGAGAACAATGTTTTCAGCGATGAGGAGAACTCGGGCATTATTTACGAGACGTCCTACAACGCACTGATCAAGAACAATACGTTCCTGCGAACCGCCCATACGGCCGGACCGGACAACCCTGGCTTTCCGACGAGCGCCATTTACCTCTCCGAGAGCGGTGGAGACGCCCGTGTTCCGGCCCGCTACCAGACCATCACGATCACGGGCAACACCTTCACCGACAACTGGTCGGGCGTCGTGATCTGGGAGAACGCGGACCGCTTCTGCAATTCGCCCGCCAATACCAGCAGCGGCGACTGCACGCTGGTCAATCCCGCCGTGGTGAATCTGTCGACCTGCGTGGCGGGCACGATCGACAAGGCCCCGTACTATTCGGATTGCCGCTGGAAAAGCCAGAACATCCAGGTGACGGGCAATACCTTCAGCTTCAATCCTTCGAATATCGGCTCGAATTGCACGGCGGATAACGGATGCGGCTGGCAGGGCCTGCTTTCGAACTGGGGAACCTATCCGTCATGGTCGCCGTACCAGGGCGATGTGATTGAGCAAGCCATCACCTTCAACCAGGCCAACGTATTCAGCGGCAACACGTACGTGGGTCCGTGGCAGTTCATGGTGGAGGACCAGGGCCAAAGCCTGACGCCGGCGGAATGGCAGGCTGCGCCTTATAACCAGGATGCCGGCAGCAGCTTTCACTGAGGAGCGCGCCGTCCAGTACCGTGCCCTGGCTTTGGCTCGGAATCGGTGAAGTAAAAGGTTTCGGTGCGAAGAACAGTGTTCCGCGCACCGAAACCTCGCCCCCTCCATGCTCACATCCGCATCGTCCGCGATCCGCACAGCCGTTCCGCCGCCAGTCCGGCTTCGCGGCAGCGGCCGATGAACTTGTCCGACTCGACCATCTGCTTGCTCTGCGGCGTGTATTCCAGTCCAGCCACGAATCGCAGCCATGGCTCCTGTCCCATCGCGTAGACATAAGCCGTCTTGCAGCCGATTTCCTCCACGATCCTCCAGGCGTTCTCGCTGCCAGACCCTGACAAACGCCGCGAATCATCGTCCTTGCGGCTGATCGGCTGGCTCAGGTAAGGACCGTACAGCCAGGTAAGCGGCGCACCATCGCACTCCATGCCGATAAACAAAGTGTCGACCTTACCCAGCCGCTGCACGATGCGCCGGTAAAGCGCCCGATCCTTGCCATCGGAGTCCGCCAGGAACATCAGCGTCCGGCCCTGCAGGTCCACATGCAGGCCGTGCTTGCTGGCGATGCTCAGGTCGGCGTGCTCGCCGTAGAAGGGCAAGGCGGTGAGGTGGCCGCCGGGAATCGCCACGCGCTCCATCGCGTCGAGTACCTGCACGCGCGGCTGGCCGATGGCCTGCAGTGCGAGTTTCATCGACGGATCGGCCAGGCTGTTGGCGTTGTTGCGTGGCACCAGGATCGTGCCGATGCGGCCGCGCAGCTGCAGCAGCGTCTCGACGCTGAAATGGTCCTGATGATTATGGGTAAGGAACACGTAGTCGATGCGGTCCGGCAGGTCGTGGAACGTAAGCCGGCCGTCGTCGCCATCGTCCCAGGCCAGGAACGGATCGATCAGCACCGACACCTCGGCACTCTGCACCAGCACGCAGGCGTGTCCGAAGTAGCGCACGCGCACGCCTTCGCCGGCGAAATTCGGTTCGTTGCGCGGCGGCGGCGTTTGCGCGAAATAGCCGCGCAGCCGCGTGCGCGCGGCATCGTCGGCGACGCCCAGCGCATCGGCGATGGCGCCGAACGGAACCGGCGAGAGCCGGCTTCGGGAGACCAGATCGTACGAGGCGCTGTCGAACGGCAGCGGCACGACGAAGCGATCCTCGCCGTCCAGCCGCGGCGTGTTGATAAAGAAGTTGCGCTGCGCGTCCGGCGTCTTGCAGAAGGCGATTTCCTGCGCCGCGGTGCCGGCCAGTTCGCCCCGGTAGATCAATTCCTCGAACACGCGCAGCGAAGGATGGTGATTGAGGTCGTAGCTGGCCTCCACCAGGCCGGCGAGCGATGCGGGCAGCGCGTCGTAATGGTGGTCCAGGCTGAAACCGGTTTCGCTCTGCTGGAGCTGGCGATCCAGCTTGATCAGGTCTTCGGCGAAGCCGAGCAGGTCCGCGCCGCGCGCCAGGATGTCCTGCTGCAAGGCGCGCACGGCCGGTACGTCTCGCTGGCTCAGCTCCAGAAAAGAACCGCCGAGCATTTTCGGGTTCTTTCTCGCCGCCTCGTGCACCGCCGGATTGGCGATGAACGATTTCAGCATCGGCAGGTGGCGAAACGCCAGCGACAAAGCCAGTTGCACCGGCGCGACCAGATGGCCCCAGGCATACCAGCGGAAGACCAGCGGCTCGAGCTTGGTATCGGGTGCAAGGTAGACCAGGTCGTGGTCGGCAGCGGTGGCGTTCATGCTTTCTCCATGACAGAAATCGGATCGCAGGCAAGGGCGCGGCGAACGGCAGGCCGGGATCGGGTGCAGCGGATGGCGCGGCTCACAGCAGCGATGTTCCTTCCGTATCGCGCACCGCCAGCACGATCTTGCCGATATTGCGGTTCTCTTCCATCTCGTGCTGGGCCAGTGCGAGATCGGCGAGCGGATAGGTGGCGTGGATGACGGGGCTTATCTCGCCCTGCTGCAGGGGCTTGAGCCAGCGCTCGCGGAAGCGCGCGTTCACGCCGCGCTTTTCGGCCATCGGGCGCAGCCGCAGCGACGAACCTTTGATCTGCAGGCGGCGCTCCACCAGCAGCAGCAGGTCGATGTCCGCCGACAGGCCGTCGAGCAGCCCCGCCGAGACCATGCACCCGCCCAGGCGCAGCGCGCGCAGGTTGCGCTCCAGATACGCACCGCCGACGAAATCCAGCACCAGCGCAACACCCGCGCCGCCGGTCAGGCGCAGCACCTCGGCGAGGAAATCCTGTTTCCTGTATTCGATGACGTCCGCGGCGCCGAGCCCGCGCAGCGCCTCGGCCTTGGCCGGGGAGCCGACCGTGCAGATCGGCCGTGCGCCAATGTGCAGGGCCATCCGCAGCGCGGTGGTGCCGATGCCGCTAGCGCCGGCATGGATAAGCACACTGTCGCCCGGCGCCAGTCCGCCGAGTTCGAACAGGGTTTCGTTGCAGGTCAGAAAGGACTCGGCCGTCGCCGCGGCCTCTTCGAAACCGATCCCGTCGGAAATCGGGTTGGCCATAAGGCGGTCCAGCAGGCAGAACTCGGCGCAGCCGCCGCCTTCCACCACGCCGTAGACGCGCTGGCCGTGTGAGAAACCGGACACGTTCTCGCCCCAGGCTTCCACCGTGCCCGCGATTTCCACGCCCGGAATAGTCGATTGCCCGGCAGGTATCTCGTATTCGCCTTCGCGTTGCAGCACGTCGGCCCGGTTGAGGGCGCTGGCATGCACTTTCACCAGCAGCATGTCCGGCGCACACACCGGCATGGGTAGTTCGCGCCGCGCGATCACCTCCGGACCGCCGGCGCCTTCGTAGACCATCGCCAGCATCCGCTCAGTACCCCGCATGGTCTTCGGTCTCCTGGCCGCGCGTCGGCACCAGGAAGCTGCGCTCGAAGGTGAGGAAGACTTCGCCCGTGGACAGCAGCCCCCGCGTCCGGCAGCTGACGATGCCTGCGCCCGGCCGCGTTTCCGAAAGCCGCTTGGCCAGGATCTCGCTCTCCGCATAGATGGTGTCGCCCGCGAAGACGGGGTGGGTGAGGCGCACCTTGTCCCAGCCCAGGTTGGCCAGCGCGCGGCCGCTGGTGCTGCGCACACTCATGCCGCAGACGATGCTGAAAGTGACCAGGCTGGACATCAGCGGCCGTTTCCACGGCGTATGCGCGCAATATTCGGCATCGATGTGCAGCGGCGAAGGATTCATGCTGAACCCGGCCATCAACAGATTGTCCGATTCGGCCAGCGTGCGTCCCGGACGGTGCTCGAATACATCGCCCGGGCGGAAGTCGTCGTAGCAGAAGCCGATGACCTCGCGATAACGGTTCTCGCCGACAGCCCGGTAACCCCACAAACGATCGTCTCGATCCATGTACGGCTGCTCTCCTGATGGCTGCTGTTCTGACGGTATGGCACTCATGCGCTGGCCATCAGCGATTCGACGGCGTCGCAGAAATGATCCAGGCGATCGGCTTCCAGATCGGCGCGCAGCATCACCCGCACGCCGGCCGCACCCCGCGCGACGATCGGGAAGAACACCGCCGAGCAGTAGTAGCCGGCGAGGTAAAGCTGTTCGGACAGGCGCACCGCCAGATCCTCGTCGCCCACGTCGATCAGGCGGATCGGCAGGCCGTTGCCCGCGAAGCGGGTAGGGAAGCGTTGATCGAACACATCGATGTTCCGCTGCAGCTTCGCCTGCAGCTGGCCGAGTTCCGCCGTGCGGTGCAGCTCGGCGCTGGCGAGGCAGGCGCCTACCGCGGCCACGTCCATATTCTGCGACCAGGTCACCGGACCTGCATTGCGATACAGGAACTGGAAATCGCGCTCGCTGCCGAGCATGGCCACGCCGCCCGAGGCGCCGAACGCCTTGGCCAGGGAGCCCACGATCATGGTCAGGGGATTCATGTCCATCCTGGAACGGATATAGCCCTCGCCGCGCGGCCCCTCGATCGACAGCGCATGGGAGTCGTCGAAATAGAGGAACAGCCCGTAGCGGTCCTGCAAATCGAGCAAGCCCTCCAGCGCGGTGCGCCCGCCCATGGAATAGGCGCCGTCGGCGACGTAGGCCACGCGCGGGTATTTCTTGCAGATGTCTTCCAGGTAGTTCAGGTCGTTGTGCGGGCAATTCAGCACCAGGGCTTCGTCGCCGCAGATCGGCTTGATGTAGGCCATCGAGAAGTGGCAGAAGCGGTCGAACACCATCACCCGCGGGCCGCTGCCGCCGCCGATGTGTCCGGAGGCAATCAGCGGCAGGATTCCGGCGGTGAGCACGCTGCAGCTCACGCCGGGCAGCGCGGGCGCGCCGTAGAGATCGCGCAGGCTTTCCTCCAGCTCGACCAGCAGCTTCAGCCGCACGCGCACTTCCGCGATCGACAGGCCCGTGGTCCCGGCCTTGCGCAGCGCGGACACCGCGCCCTCGATGATCTTCGGGTGGTGGTTCAGGCCCAGGTACGAGCAGGAGCACAACAAGGTGAACTCGTGCCCGGTGTCGCGCACGATCAGGCGATCGTTGGACTCGTGGTCGACCTGGATATTGAGCAATCCGCTATCGGCCGCGCGCAGCCACACCCGCTCGCCATGCGCGAGCATGGCTTCGGCATTGCGATAATGATGCGGTCCGACGATGTCGTTCGACTCGCTCTGGTTCATGGCGGTTTCCTGGCTGATGGGGATCGGCGATACGCCGGTGCGAAGGGAAAGGGATGCACGGAGCGGCTCATCCGCGCTCCAGCGGCAAGGTCAGGCAGTGCGGCCCGCCCCACCACGGCCAGAGATCGCGGCCATCGAAGGTCTGCACGTCGACGCCGCGGGCTTGCAGCGCCGCATGGGTGCGCGGCGCATCGGCATACGCGAGCACCCGGCCGGGCGCGGTAGCCACCAGATTCGACGCTTGCTTGTCGTGCTCGGCGAGCACCACACGGAAGAAATGCTCCATGTCGAGAGCGTCCGTGGCGGCGCCGCCGACGAAGTCCACCTGCCAGCCCCAGGTGCGGACCAGGTCGACCAGCTTCATCCCTTCGCAGCTGTCGTCCACATCGCCGCTGCCGGCGCGGTAGCGGCGCACCCATCCGATGCCCGCGAGGCTGGCGATGGCGGCGTCCGTCTGTGCGGCGTCGACGGTGGGCTCCACCAGCAGGCCTTTCAGAAACCGGGTCAGCGGATCGCGATCCGCATATGCAGCTTCGAGGAAATAGGGCAGCGCGACCGCGAGCCGGGTGTCCACGCGCGTGAAGCAGCTGTCCAGGTGCAGGAACATATGCGTCAGAACGCTGCTGTCCGGCTGCCAGCGCACCGTGCTGCTACCGCGCATGCGCACGGCGATCACGTCCATGTCGAGCCGCCTGGCCAGTAGCGGGGCAACGCGCGGATCCGTGCAATGGCCCACGCCTGCCAGCAAGGTCCGCTCGTCGACGACCTGCAGGTCGCCGCCCACCAGGCAAAGCCCCGCTTCGAGGGCGTCGAACAGCACGGGGTATGGGCGCAGCGAGGGCGCGAATTCCGCCGCGAACCGCATGAGCGCCGCCTCGCCCCGCCGCGACGGCGAGATGAAGTTGCCCAGTATCCATCCGCGCGGCGTCATCACCGCCAGGTCGCGGGTGAAGGCAAGCCCGAGGCGATGGTCGACGATATGCCGGTAGATGCCCTCGGCATCGGTCTGGAACTGCACCTGCCCGGCGCGGGCCAGCAGCGTGGCGCCAGTCGCCGAACCGGCCCAGGGCGCGAGGCGGGGCAGGGAGGCGCGCAGCCAGGTCGCGAACTGCCCTTTGCCGCGGGCTTCCTCGATCGCCTCGTCCAGCAGCCGCTCCATCGACAGCACTTCCGCGCCGGAGGCTGCGAGCAGGCGTTCGAGTTGCGCGTGCTGACGCGCGGCCTCCACCGGCGGCGGGTTGTAGTGCAGGAAATTGCCGGTCGCGACCTCAAGGTGATAGTCGGTGGGCGATGGCGCATTGACGATCACGCGCCGCAACGGCGCGATGTCGGAAACCACATACGGCGCCGCGGACGCGGCGGCTTCCTCCAACGGGATCCTGCGCGTCAGGCCATTCATGCCCGGCCCATGTTCGCTGGCTCCGCGTAACGGTCCTTGGCCATCGGCCGCGGCGCGTCGAACTCCTGCAGCAGGCGCCGGGCGGATTCGATGAATGGCGCGCCGACGGCGACCCCGTCGATCAGGCAGATGCCGCTGCCGTCGCTGGCGCTCGCGGCGACCAGGCGCCTTGCACGATCGATGTCGTCCTGGCTCGGGGAGAAAATCTCGTTGATCACCGGCACCTGGCACGGATGCACCGCGGCCATGCCGCCGTAGCCAAGCTCGCGGGCGCGTCTGGCCGCGGTCACCATGCCGTCCGTGTCGCGAACGTCGAACCAGGGCGATTCGAGGGGATGCAGGCCGGCGCCGCGCGTAGCGGTGACCAGGCGCGAGCGCGCGTAGTGCTGCGAGTGCCAATCGATCGACGTGCCGGTGGTGAGCGCGAAATCGGCGGCGCCGAAGATCGTCGCGGTCAGGCGTGCCCGCGTGGATACCGTGGCGGAGATGTTTTCGATGCCCAGTGGCGTCTCGATGATCGCCATCAGTTCGACGCCGCCGCCCAGCAGGCTGCCGGCGATCTCCAGATCGCGCGGCGACTCGACCTTGGGCACCATCACCACGTCGGGCTTGTACGGGCACCCGCACAGTGCCAGCAGATCGAGCAATCCATCGGCGCTGCCCAGATTGTTGATCCTTACCGCGCGACGGCACGCCGTGATCGAGGGCCTGGAGAAGAACGCCACGGCGCGGTTCCTGGCCTCGGCCTTATGGATCGCGGCGACGGAGTCCTCGAGGTCGATCAGGGCGATATCGGCATCCGTCGCATCGGCCTTGACCGATCGCTCGGCCACCAGGGCGGGCGTGAAGAGGATCGATCGGCAATAACGGCTGAACTTTTTCATGTTCACCACCCATCGGCTGACACTCATTCCGGGTTGAAATGCCGGCACCGTGCTGCATGCGCAGAGCCGGGACGCATCCTGCGACCTCCGCCGCCAGGTCGCCGCTACCACAGCATGGAAGTCTCCTGCTCCAGGCGCGCGCCACGCACGGCGGACGGCTGCGGCGCCGTGATGACGAGGGTCGAGGCGACATAGGCCGGAAGCAGCCGGCTCACGCGGCCCCGAAGCTCATCCGCATCCACGGACTGGCCGGGCCCGGTGACGACGTACGACACCAGCTGCTTGCGTCCGGGCTCGTCCTCGCGCAGCACGCTCGACGCGTGCGCGATCGCCGGATGCGCGCACAGCAGGGCGTCGATCCGCTCGATGTCGATGGCGGAATCCGCGCCCGGCGCCGGGCGCCCGGCGGGTGCCTGGAGCACCGGCGTGCCGTCCGCCGACCAATAGGCAAGCTCCCCGGTCCGGTACAGGCGGCGGCCAGCGGCGAACGGATGGGCGATGAAGCGGCAAGCCGTCGCGGCGGGCGAACCGGCGTGATGGCTTTCGATGCCGTCTCCGGCGAGATACAGGGCGCCCGTCACGCCCGCCGGCACCGGCTGCAGCGTGCCGTCGAGGATATAGGCGCGAACCTTCTCCGCGCGCAGGCCCGCCGGCATCGATGCGCCGGGAACCGCGCGCGTGGCGGCCGACCATGCGCCAAGGATGCGAGCAGTTTCCTCGTCGTCGAGCAGGCTGCGCGTCCCCACGGGCGCGTCCGGCGCCTCGGCCATCGTCTTCAGCACCCCGGCATAGCCATCCGCGTAGCGCTGCAGCGTGGCCAGGTCGTAGAGATGGCCATGGCCGGTGACCGTGGCGGTGATTCCGTTTGCGTCGCGCTGGAAATCCATGCCCAGCGGGAAGGCCGAATGTCCCTCGCCGCTGCCTACGTCGAGCTTCTTGCCCAGTTCGTTGAGCTGGTCGTAAACGTGGAAATGGATGTAGTTGAAGATGACGCCGATCCCGTTCTTCAGGCCGCTGTCGCGCAGGATCGTGGGCAGCGGATAGCGCCGATGCGGGAACAGGCGGCTCTCCGCCTCCATCACGTCCCGGATCAGGCCGCGCCAGCTGGTGCTGCCGATGCGCATGCGCAGGAACACCGCATTGAGGAACAGGCCGATCAGCTTTTCGGCATCGACCGCCTCGGGGCGGCCATGGGTGACGATCGCCGTCGCCACGTCGCGGCTGCCGGTCAGCGCGCTCAGCGCGGCCATGTGGGCGGACAGCAAAATCGTCTTCAGCGGAACCTGGCTTTGCTGGGCCAGGTCGACCAGGCCCTCGAAGGTCCGGTTCGATATTTCGATCAAGGCGTAGTGTTCCGGCGGCGCGTGGGACGCGTCTTCCCGCACCGGCAGGACGCTGCGCTGCGCCTCCACCGGCCGATAGCCCGCCAGCATGTCGCGCCAGAAGCGCTGCGTGGTCTCCGCGGCGATCGCCTGGAGCTCCAGCGCGATGTAGTCGCGGTATTTGATGGGCAGAGGCACGGCGGGCACCGTGCGTTTCTCCAGCCTGGCCTGGTAGCGCTGCATGAACTCGGTCACCAGGCTGGCATCGCTCCACCCGTCCAGGACGGCGTGATTGAAGCTGAGGGTGAAGCGGAATTCCGCGTCGGTCATGCGATGCACGAACACACGCAGCAGGGGCGGCTCGTGGACGTCGAAAGGATTGCGCGATTCCTGTCCGCACCACCGGTCGAACGCCGCTTCCCGCTCCGCTTCATCCAGGCCGCGCAAGTCGTCGACGGCCAGCGGCACGCTGGCGGATCGATGCACCAGCTGCAAGGGCACGCTGTAGCGATCGAAGTCGTAGCTGGTGCGCAGCACCTCATGGCGCAGGGCCAGTTCATCGAGCACGCCGCGCATCGCCGCCGCGTCGAAAGGCAGGCGCATCGAGGCGCAGAAGACCACGTGATAGAGCGACGAAGCGGTGTCGTAGCGGTTGTAGAACACCATGCCCGCCTGCACCTGGCTGAGCGGGTAGGCGTCCTCGATGTGTTCGGGGACGAGCTGGCGATCCGCTTCGGCAATGAGTTCGAACGCCTCCACCGGGCGCGCCTGCCCGTCCACCGGGAAAGTGGCGATCGCCGCCAGCCTGGCGACGCTCTGATGATCGAACAGATGCGCCAGATCGAAGGCGACGCCCGCGTTCTGCGCACGCGCCTTCAGCTGTATCGCCAGGATCGAATCACCGCCCAGATCGAAGAAGCTTTCATCCATGCCGACCTGTTCCAGGCCCAGGATGTCGGCGAACAGTCGCGCCAGCAGAACCTCTTGCGCGGTGCGCGGTTCGCGGCGTCCGGCCGGAACGAAATCCGGTGCGGGCAACGACTTGTGATCGAGCTTGCCGTTGTGGGTGAGCGGCAGCGCCTCCAGCAGCACGACCGCCGCCGGCACCATGTACTCGGGCAAGCGCGCGCCGAGCTGGCGGCGCAGCGCGGCAGGATCGGGCGCCTGGCCCGCGGCGGCCACCACATAGCCGACCAGGCGCTTGTGCCCGGGCTGGTCTTCGCGCGCCACGACCACCGCCTGAGCCACTCCGGCCTGCTCGCGCAGCGCCGCCTCGATCTCGCCCGGCTCGATCCGGAAACCACGGATCTTCACCTGCGCATCGATACGGCCGACGAAAACGAACTGGCCATCGGCGCGCCAGCGCACCAGATCGCCGGTGCGGTACAGGCGGCCGCCCGGCGGGCCATAGGGGTCGGCCACGAAGCGCTCGGCGGTCAAGGCGGGACGCCGCAGATAGCCGCGCGCGAGTCCCGAGCCGGCCAGGTAGAGCTCTCCGGGCACGCCGATCGGAACCGGGCGCAGCCGGCGATCCAGCACGTAGGCGCGCGTGTTGTCCATCGGCGCGCCGATGGGCACGCCACCATCGGCCTGCCAGAGCGGCGGCAGCGCATGGCAGGTTGCGAAGGTCGTGGTCTCGGTTGGACCGTAGACGTGCACGATCCTTGCGTGCGGGCAGGCCTTCATCACTTTCTCGAAGGCTTGCGTCGATGCCGCCTCGCCCCCGCTCCATAGCGTGCGTACGCCAGCCAGGCAGTCCGGCATGTCGGCGATAAGGCGAAACAGCGCCGTGGTCAGGAACAGCGCCGTGACCTGTCCGTCCACGATGGTGCGCGCCAAGGCGTCGATATCGGTCTTGCCGGGCGGGGCGACCACGATCTGGCGTCCGCTCAACAGCGGCACCCAGATTTCGTAGGTGGACGCGTCGAAGACCTGCGGCGAGTGCAGCAGCACGCGCTGCTGGCGATCGTCCTGCCAGCGCCGGTCCAGGGCCAGGTCCAGCACGTTGCGATGCGTGACCGCGATGCCCTTGGGCAGGCCGGTCGAGCCGGAGGTGTACATCGCATAGGCCAGATGGGCCGGCTGCAAGGTGTGCATTGGAGCGGTCCGCGGCTGCTGCGCGATCGCTTCGGCTTCTTCCTCCAGCACGACCAGCGCACCCCAGTGCGTGGGCAGCCGGTCGAGCAGATCCGCCTGCGTGACCAGCACCGGCGCCATGCTCTCGCCCAGCATCTGCGTCAGGCGTTCGGCGGGGTAATCCGGATCCAGCGGCAGATAGGCGGCGCCCGCCTTGACGATGGCCAGGGTGGCCGTCAGCAGTTCGGGCGAACGCTCCAGGCACAAACCCACCAGCACATCCGGCCCCACGCCCAGCGATTGCAGGTGGTGCGCGAGACGGTTGGCGTCCGCGTCGAGCTCGCCGTACGTCATCGTCCGATCGCCGGCACGCATCGCGACGGCATCGGGTGTGCGCGTGGCGACGGCGGCAAAGGCATCGGCCAGATTGTCCGCGGGCACGTCGTGCGCCGTCGCGTTCCAGTGCTCCAGCACATGCAGGCGCTCGGATGCCTCGAGCAGGTCGATCCGGTCCAGCGGCAGATCCGGTTGCGCGGTCGCTGCCGACAGCAGACGCAGAAACCGGTCGACCAGGCGTTGCGCGGTATCCGGTTCGTACAGGTCGAGCGCGTATTCCAGGTCGCAGCCCAGCCCCGCGGGCGCGCCATCGGCGTCGAACTCCTCGACGAAGCCGAAGCCCAGGTCGTACTTGGCGACGGCCACGTGCATGAAATCGAGGGTCAACTGCAAGTCCGCGAAAGCGCTCGCCGCGGCGGCATTGTTGTTGAGCACCAGCGCGACCTGGAACAAAGGGTGCGCGCCCTGCGTGCGCTGCGGATTGACCAGCTCGACGACGCGCTCGAAGGGCAGCGCCTGATGGGAAAAGGCGGCGAGATCGACAGCGCGTACGCGGCGGATCAGTTCGCGCAAACCCGGCTGGCCCGAGATGTCCGTGCGCAGCACCAGCAGGTTGACGAACAGGCCGACCATCGCCTCCATCGCTTCGTCGTCGCGGCCGGCGACGGACGTTCCGATCGGCAGATCGTCGCCCGCGCCATGCAAGGACAGCAGCGCCGCCACCGCGGCATGCAGTGCCATGAACAGGCTGGCCTGGGTTTCGCGGGCCAGCTCGCGCAGACGGCGGTGCACCGGCGCGGGGATTTTGAAAACCACGCTCGCCCCGCGGTGGCTGGCATGCGCGGGACGCGGCCGGTCGGCGGCGATCGTCAGCTGTTCCGGCAGGCCGGCCAGCGCCGATGTCCAATAGTCGATCTCGCGCGCCACGCTGCTGGCCGGATCGCGCGCTTCGTTCATCCATTCGCGTTGCCACAGGCTGTAATCCGCGTACTGCACCGGCAGCGGCGCCCAGGCCGGCGCCTGGCCGCGGCAGCGCGCCGCGTAGGCGGCCGCCAGGTCGCCGGTGAGCGGCGCGAGCGAGCTGCCATCGCTGGCGATGTGATGCAACAGCAGCAGCAAAACGTGCTCGTCCGGCCCCAGCCGGAACAAGGTCGCGCGGATGGGGATTTCCGTGGCCAGGTCGAAGACGTGCCCGGCCGCCTCGCATTGCGCGGCTTCCAGCGCGCCGGCATCGACCTCGCGCAGCTCGAACGGAACCCGGGCCTGTGCGGCTTCGCGCACGATCTGCCGGCCCACGCCTTCGACGTCGGCGAAGACGGTGCGCAGGCTTTCATGCCGGCTCGCCACGTCGTCCAGCGCCGCCTGCAGCGCATCCGCGCGCAGCGCGCCGCGCAGCTTCAGCAGCAGCGGCACGTTGAACAAGGTGTTCGGGCCTTGCAGCTGCTGCAGGAACCAGAGCCGTTGCTGGGCGTACGACAAGGGGATCATGAGGGGGATTCCGTGGCGCGCATGGGGCGCAGCGGCGCGCGGGCAGGACGGCGCGCCGTTTCCATGCGCGCGGCGAGCTGGGCGACCGTCGGCGCGTCGAAAATATCGGCCAGCGGGACCTCGGCGCTCATGACGCTGCGGATGCGCGAGATCAGGCGCGCCGCCAGCAGGGAATGGCCGCCCAGTTCGAAGAAGCTGTCGTCCACGCCGACCTGGTGCAGGCCCAGCACTTCGGCGAACAGGCCCGCCAGCGCCTGTTCCTGCGGCGTGCCTGGCGCGCGTGCCTGCGCGCGGTCGAAGTCCGGCGCGGGCAGGGCGCGGTGATCGAGCTTGCCGTTGGCGGTGAGCGGCAGCGCGGGCAGCGGCACGAGCGCAGCCGGCACCATGTAGGCGGGCAGGCGCTCGCCAAGCGCCCGGCGCAGGGCGGCGGTGTCCAGCGTGCGGTCCGGTGCGCCGACGAGGTAGGCCACCAATTGCTTCTGTCCGGGCCGGTCCTCACGCACCACCACCGCCGCCTGCCGCACGCCAGGCTGGGCCAGCAGGGCCGCTTCGATCTCCACCGGTTCGATGCGGAAGCCGCGCAGCTTCACTTGGCGGTCGGCGCGTCCGACGAAATCCAGCGTGCCGTCGGCGCGCCAGCGCACCAGATCGCCGGTGCGGTACAGGCGCTCGCCGGCATGGAACGGATCGGCCACGAAGCGCTCCGCGGTCAGCGCGGGACGCGACAGATAGCCGCGGGCCAGGCCGGACCCGCCGAGGTACAGCTCGCCCACCTGGCCGACCGACGCCAGCTGCAAGGCGCTGTCGAGCACGCAGGCGCGCATGTTGTCGAGCGGCGTGCCGATGGGCAGGCTGCCGGCCGGTTGCGATCCGGCGCGCATGGGGTGCAGGGTGGCGAACGTGGTCGTTTCAGTCGGGCCGTAGGCGTTGCACATGGTCAGCCGCGGACACGCCGCCAGCAGCCTGGCGACGTGCGGCGGCGACAAGACTTCGCCGCCGGAGATGACCCGCCGCAGGCCGGCGAAGGCTGCCACGTCCTCGTCGACCATCAGGTGGAACAGGCCAGCGGTGACCCATAGATCGGTGATCCCGCCCGCCACGACCGCGCGCGCCAGCTCCCGCGCGCCGAGCTTGCCGCGCGGAGCGACGACGATGCGCCAGCCGCGCAGCAGCGGCACCCAGATCTCGAAGGTGGAAGCGTCGAACGCCAGTGGCGCATGCAGCAGCAGGCGCCGCTCGCCGCCGTCCTGCCAGCGGTGATCGAACGCCAGGTCGATCACGTTGCGCTGCGTGACGACGATGCCCTTGGGGGCGCCGGTCGATCCCGAGGTGTAGGTGGCGTAAGCCAGATGCTCGTCCTGCAACCCGTGCGGCGGCGCCAGCTCCGGTTGCGCATCGATCTCCGCCGCTTGCTCGTCCAGGACCAGCATCAAGCCCCAGTGCGCCGGCAGCCGATCGCGCAACGCCGCCTCGGTGAGCACGATGGGCGCCATGCTTTCGTTGAGTATGGCGGCGAGCCGTTCGGCGGGATGCTCCGGGTCCAGCGACAGATAGGCGCCGCCGGCCTTGACGATGGCGAGCATGGCTACCAGCAGGTCCAGCGAACGCTCCATGCACAGCCCCACCAGCACGTCCGGGCCGACACCCAGGCCGCGCAGGTAATGCGCGAGCTGGTTGGCGCGGCGATCGAGCTGGCCGTAGCTGAGCGTGCGTTCGCCGTCGGATGCAACGACGGCGTCGGGATCGCGCGCTGCTTGCGCCGCGAACAGGTCGGGCAGGGTGCCTGGCGGCATCGGCCGGGCGGTGCGGTTCCACTGGTTCAGCAGGCGGTCGCGTTCTTCTTCGCCGAGCAGGTCGACACGGCTCAGGGGCAGGTCCGGCTGCTTCGTCACCGTGGCGATCAGGCGAGCCAGCTTTTCGGCATAGCCCTCGATGGTGGCGCGGTCGTAGAGATCGACCATGTATTCGATGCTGCAGGACAGTCCGTGCGCGCTTCCATCCGCGTCCGACTGCTCGATGAACTCGAACGTCAGGTCGTACTTGGCGGTGCCCAGCGGCAGGAATTCCGTACGCACCGCCAGGTCCGGCATCGCAAGACTGGCGTTGCGGTTGTTCTGCAGCACCATCGCCACCTGGAACAAGGGATGCTGCGACGACTGGCGCAAGGGATTGACCATGTTGACCAGGCGCTCGAACGGCACCTCCTGGTGTGAATAGATCGCCAGGTCCGTTTCGCGCACCCGATCGAGCAGCTGATGGAAGGAGGGATCGCCGGAGGTATCGGTGCGCAATACCAGCAGGTTGACGAAGAAGCCCACCAGGTTGTTCAAGGCCTCGTCATGGCGCCCGGCCACCGAGGTGCCGATGGGCAGATCGGTGCCGCCGCCGAGCCGGGTCAACAGCGCGGCGACCAGCGCGTGCAGCACCATGAACAGGCTGCAGCGGTGCCGGCTCGCCAGTTCGTGCAGGTCGCGCAGCACGGCGGGACCGAAGTCGACCTCGACGCTGTCGCCGGCATGGACGGTCCTGCCCGGGCGCGGGCGATCCGGCACCAGGCCGGTCTGCTCGGGAAGCCCGACCAGCTTGTCTTTCCAGAACGCCAGCTGCCGCGCGATGTCGCTGTCCGGATCGGATTCCTGCGCCATCCACTCCTGCTGCCACAGCGCGTAGTCGGCGTACTGCACCGGCAGCGGCGGCTGATCCGCTGCGGCGCCGCGGCGCCGGGCGGCGTAGGCGATGCTCAGGTCTTCCATCAAGGGCGCCCAGGACCAGCCGTCGCTGGCGATGTGCTGGACCAGCAGCACCAGCGTGTGGCGGCGCGGCGCCACCCGGAACAGCGCGGCGCGCAGCGGGATATCCCGGGTCAGGTCGAAGCGGTATTCGGAGAACGCCCTTGCCGACTGCGCCAGCGTTGCCTCAGTGGCATCGCTCCGCTCGAAGGTCAGTTCGACCGCGGCGGGATCGAGCACGACCTGCTCGCCCACGCCGTTCGCTTCGCGGAAGATGGTGCGCAGGACCTCGTGCCGGACGATCACGTCCCGCACCGCCGCCTGCAAGGCGTCCGCGTCCAGCTCGCCTTCCAGGTGCAAGGCCAGGGGCACGTTGAAGGTGGTGCTGGGGCCTTCGAGCTTGTGCAGGAACCACAGGCGCTGTTGGGCGAGGGACATGGGAATCATTGGGCGGACTCGCTTGGTTGCATGCGGCGCAGGCGCAGGCGGGTGGAATGGCGCGCATGGGCCAGCTGCTCGGCTTGCGCAGACAAGGTGGGGGCCTCGAACAGGGTGCGGATCGGAACGTCCACGTTGAGCGTGTCGCGCATGCGGCTGGCGAGCTGGATCGCCAGCAGCGAATTGCCGCCGAGTTCGAAAAAGTGATCGCCGCGTCCGACCTGCCAGACGCCCAGCAGGTTTTCCCACAGCTCCGCCAGCAGCTGTTCGACACGGCCTTGCGGCGGCTCGTAGGCATGGCGCAGCACGGCGGCGCCGGTCGGCGCGGGCAAGGCCTGGCGATCGAGCTTGCCGTTGGCGGTAAGCGGCAGCTCGGCCAGCACGACGATCGAGGCGGGCAGCATGAAGGCGGGCAGATGTTCGGCGAGGCGCTCGCGTAGCGCCGCCACGTAGCCGCGATGGTCCTGCATGGCGCCGGGGTCGTGGCAGAGCGGCGAACCCGCGGCGATGGCCGGCGCCAGATACAGGCCGTCGAGCGCGGCGCCAGGCGCATCGGATACGGGCAGGAACACGGCATCGAAATGCCGGCCGGTGCGGTCCGGCGACCAGGTGGCGGCCACCTGGTAGCCGAGTTCGGCGCCGAGCGCTTTCAGGTCTTCGGGGTCCAGCGCAGGCGCCGATGCATCTTCGCGCTCACCCCAGACCCGGCGCGAGATGTCGAACTCGCCGGTCAGCCGGGCGTTGACGATGGCGCTCACCCGCAGGCCTTCGGCACCGGCGTCCAGCAGGCGCTGGCGCAACGATGCCATTGTGTCGGCCTCGCGGCCCCACGCCAGCGTGGGCAGCGCGGCGGCGGAACGCAGGCGCGTGCCGCGCTTGTGCAGCACGACGTCGTAGCGATAGCGCGTCATTTCGTTGCGGGCGCGCCCCCGCTTGAGCTGGATGTCGACACCGGCCAGGTCTTCGACGTGTTGCGGCAGCGCCGAGAAATAGCCTGGATCGACCAGCATCTCGTTTTCCAGCCGCATTTCCTCTTCGGCCACGTGGCGAATGGCGCGCGCATCGCCGCCGCTGGCGCGGTGCCAGGCGACGGAGGTGGCGAAGCAGCGCATGAGGCGGAAATCGGGCACGTCGCCGATCAATATGCGTCCGCCGGGAGCCAGCAGCGCCGCGCACTGCCGCAGCACCGCCGTCAGGTAACCCGCGCCGGGAAAGTATTGCAGGACCGAATTGATCACGATGGTGTCGAAACCGCCCTGCGGCAGGCCGCCGATCTCATGCGCAGGCTGGCAGCGCAGATCCACGCGTTCGCGCAGCTGCGGATGGTCCGCCACCCTGGCTTGCAGGGACTCGATGACCGGCAGCGAAAAATCCGTGCCGCAATAAAACGCGCAATGCGGCGCCACTTTCCACAGGATCAGGCCGGTGCCGACGCCGATCTCCAGCAGCCGCCGCGGGCGCAGGTCCAGGATCCTGCCGACGATCGCATCCCGCCATTCGCGCATTTCTTCCAGCGGAATCGGAGCGCCGTCGTAGCTGCTGTTCCAGCCGCCGAAATCCTCGTCGTCCGCCAGCTCCGCGTGCTGGCTGTACAGGCCGTCATGCAGCACCTGCCATTGCTCGACCTGCTGCGCCTCGTAGTCCGCGTCCCGCATCGCCTCCTGCTGCCCATGCCTGGGCACGACGTAGCCGACCAGTTGCCGGTGGCCGGTGCGATCCTCGCGCATCAGCACGGCCGCCTGCGCCACGCTGGCGTCGCGCCTGAGCCAGGTTTCGATCTCGTCGAGTTCGATGCGCAGGCCGTGGAGCTTGACCTGCTGATCGGCGCGCCCGACGAAGCACAGGGAGCCGTCCGCCAGCTGCCGCGCGATATCGCCGGTGCGATACATGCGGCTGCCCGGCGGGCCGAACGGGTCGGGATGAAAGCGGGCCGCGGTCAAGCCAGGGCGATGCAGATAACCGCGCGCCAGGCCCGCGCCGGCCAGATACAGTTCGCCGGCGTGGCCTTCCGGCACGCGCCGCAAGGCGGCGTCCAGAACATAGGCAGCCGCGCCAGCCACGGGATTTCCGATCGGCACGGCGGCCTTCGCTTCGGTGCCGATCGGCGCTGACATCAGTGCATCGACGGTAGCTTCGGTCGGTCCATAAGCATTGACCAGGCGATGCATGCGAGCCCACCGGGCAGCAAGCTCCGCAGGACACGCCTCGCCGCCCACGACCAAGGTCTCCACGCCGGGCAGATCGCCCGGCGCCATCAAGGCCAGCAGGCTCGGCGGCAAGGCCAGGTGGGTGATGCGCTGCCGCTGGCACAGCGCCGCCAGGCTGGCGCCGGGAAGCAGCTCGTCGGACGGAGCCAGCACCAGGCATGCGCCGAGCGCGAGCGCCATGGCGATCTCGGCGAAAGAGGCATCGAAAGACAGCGACGCAAACTGCAATACGCGGCTTTCCGGTCCGATGCGCAGCCGCTCGCGGTAGGTGGCTGCCAGCGCGGCGACGCCGGCATGGGTCACCACCACGCCTTTGGGCTGGCCGGTCGAGCCCGAGGTATAGATCACATAGGCGGCGCGCTGCGCGGCTTCCGCGTCGTGCGCGATCCCGATCCGCGCGGACGCCAGCGCCTCGATCCCGCTGTGGAGGTCCGCATCGTCCAGAAGATGGACGGGCAGTTCAGGCGGAGTCTTCAGGACCGTCTCGCGGAAACAGAGCACGCAAGCCGGAGCCGCCTCCTCGAGCATGTAGATCAGCCGCTGCTCGGGATAATCCGGATCGAGCGGCAGATAAGCCGCGCCGAGCTTGTGCAACGCCAGAATCGCCACGATCGATTCGAACGATCGCGGCAGCGCTATGGCGACGATATCCTCTGGTCGAATGCCTTTTGCGGACAACCATATGGCCAGCTGGTTGGCGCGCGCATCCAGTTCGGCATAGCTCAGCCGGGCATCGCCAAAGACCAGCGCAGTGGCATGCGGAGTCAGGTCGACCTGCCGCTCGAACAGCGCGGCAAAACCGACGTCGGGAAGGCCCGCTTGCGTGGCCTCCGGCACGTCAATGTAAGCGCCATCGAGCGGGAACCCTTCCATGGCCCATGAACCTCTGGTCGCCCTTGAACGGGCAGGTTTGGTTCAATCGGTATGCCGACGCGTCGCTGGTGTCGGCGTCCAGTTGCGTTTGCCTAAGCGGGTGGATGTTCCATCGCCGCGATGAGGCTCCTGGGCCGCATGTCGGTCCAGCTCCGGTCTACATAATCCATGCAGTCTGCTCGCGCTGCCGGCCCGAAAGCCGTCGTCCAGCCCGCCGGAATCGCCGCGAAATCGGGCCAGAGCGAATGCTGGCCTTCGTCGTTGACGAGCACCAGGAAGATGCCCTTGTCGTCATCGAATGGGTTGCTCATGAGAATCCTTCTCCCCGCACCGTTTGCCGCGATCAAATCAAAAACGCTGTAGCCAGCGTGACGAAAATATGAAATCGGTGGGCGCTTCCACAAACCCGGTTGTGCTCGGGTATAGCGATCGAATATCTACCGACAAGATGTGACTGTCAATCGATGCGCCGATTCAGAGAGACCGCTAAATAAAAATCTGTAGATCGCGTCGTACAACCGTCGTCGACTCATCAGTTGACCGCTGCGGGAAACGCGCAGCTCCGCCGATATACATCCGTTTGAAAATGGCGATCAATGTGCTCGCAGCATGTAGCGCAGACGTGAACGCATTAATGGCCATGACGGCTAGTCGTGCGCAGATGAGAAAGCCAGCCGATACCAGCCAGCCATGGACTGGTATCGGCAGGGATATGCCACGACAAATACGCTCAAGGATCGGCATGCGCACTACTAATAGGCATTCGCTTGAAAATAGCGATCCATGCGCGAGCAAGCCGCGCAGGCGGCGGAATCAGCAGCACGGCCAGCCGATTGCAGCAAGCCCGGCGATGCGCAGCAGTCTCAGCCCCTGAATGGCTGGATGGGTGAGTCCTCCATGGCGCGCATGACGCGATTGCGGCCTCCTTGCTTGGCCGCATAGAGCGCCCGATCGGCCGCGACGACCACCGATCGCCAATTCGCCTCGGCGCCCCTGGCGATGCAGTAGCCGATGCTGACCGTGCACTGCAGCGGCTGGTCGTGCAGCAGCGCGATCGCCTGGCTTTCGACGGCGCGCCGCAAGCGTTCCGCGGCTTCCGTCGCCGCCGGTTCCTCGGCCTGATGAAGCAGCACCATGAATTCCTCGCCGCCCACGCGGGCCAGGATGTCCTTCTCGCGGATGTTGCGCCTGAGCGCATCGGCGATGGCGACGAGCACCTGGTCGCCGCCGTCGTGGCCCCAGCGGTCGTTGATCGACTTGAACCGGTCCACGTCGATCATCAGCACGGCGATGGCAGTGTTGCGCTGCTGGGATTGCGCCATGCGCTGCTCGCCTTGTTCCCACATGACGCGCCGGTTGGCCACGCCAGTGAGGGGATCCTGGCTGGCATGACGGATCAATTCCGCGTCGAGCTTGCGCGTCAGCATCCACAGCAGGCAGGGCGTAATGACCCAGGTAAGCACGACCCTGGAGAGCAGGCCGAAGGTCGAGGTGTGGTCGGGGCCGGCGAGGACCTGCGGGTGCGCCATCCACCATGACATCCGCATCAGCAGCATGGCTGCCCACAGGAAATGGAACAGGCCTGCGAGGCGCGCGACCGGACGCTGCGCCGGGTCCTTGCATTGCCAGAACGCCACGCCGGTGGCGACCGTAACGACGCCGGTCAGGGCTCCGCCGAGAATGACCATGTGGCGAAGGTTTTCGCCTTCATGGATCACCAGTCCGGTTTCGATCAGCGCAAGCACCGCCACCGGGGCCAGCACCCACAATGCGCGCCTGGACAAGCCCAGGTAGAAGTTGGCCGCCAGCAGCGCCAGCACCGTGCCCGCATCGATCAGGAGATTGCCGGCCAGGCCCAGGCCAGGAAAATCGAGATGGAAAGCGGGAGCGAAAAGGACCCCGAAACCGGCGGCGAATGCCGCGTAGCTGAGGCTCCATAACAGCACCCCAGGCTCGCGCCCGGCGCCGGGGCGGGCGATGTACAGGGCCAGGAACAGGGCCGAGGACAGCGCGGCCAGCAAGGCATTGACCAGCAGCAGCGTGCCGGCATGCATCAAGCTCGCGATCCATTCCATAACCTCTCCGAACGATGGCGCTTCGGTGGCCGATGGTCCCTCGGCTCGCGCACAACTTATCTCGGATGGTATCGGCCGGCCATGGATGGCCTTGAGGTCCGGGATCCGCGCGACAAGACAAAGCAGGCCGCGCGGCGCGCACTAAGGCGAAACGACGCCGATGCGCACCTCCTGCGCCGGCAGTCCCGGCACCTCCACGTGCACGGTGGCGTCGCCCGCCAGCGCGGATGCCCGCACCGCCGCGACGATGCGGCCATGAAAACTGCGCCGCCGGCCGGACTGGAAGCTGGAGGCATCGTGCGGATCGCCATTGCCCACGCCGGCCAGTGTCGCGGCGCCGCCGACGAGCACGTTCATGGGCCGGTCCTGGTCCGGCGCATAGACCGGCACGCCCTCGGCGTCGATCAATTCCGCCGTGACGTAGGCCAGGTCCTGGCCGTCGGCGCGAAGGCGGGCGCGATCCACCGACAGCCGCAGCGCCGCGGGCTCGGCCGCGGTGCGCAATTCCCAGCGCCCCGCAGCGCGGCCGTCGCGATAGCCGACCGCCACCAGGCGGCCGGGCGCGTAGGGCACCCGGTAGGCCGCCTTGTATTCCGTCTGCACGCCGACCGGCTTGCGCCCCAGGCTTTTGCCGTTGAGGAAAAGTTCGACCTCCGGATACTCGGCATAAACCACCACGTCCAGCGGCTTGCCTTCCTGTCCCGGCCAGCTCCAGCTTGGATGGACGTCGTCCAGCGACCAGTCCAGATGCGGCGGCGTGATCGGAAACAGATGGCGGTCGGGCAGGTCTTCGGTGCCGGGCGGTTGCCTGACGAACGCGGAGATCGGATCGATGCCGGTCTTCCACAGCACTTCCCGGTAATACGCCGCCGGCCGCTTGCGCCCGGTGGCATCGATCTCGCCGCAATAGGCCAGGTGCCAAGGGTAAGGCCCGAGCTTCTGCCAGTCCTGGCTGTAGCCCATCCAGCCGATGCCCGTTTCGCCCAGATAGTCGACGGCGGTCCACACGAAGTCGCCCAGCACCCAGGGCATGGTCTCCACGCTGCGCCAATAGACGAACGCATCGTTCGAGATGGATTCGGAAGTGAACATCACGCGCGCGGGAAAGCGCCGGTGATCGTCGGCGAATTCATGGGCGTGATAGTTGTACCCCGCCACGTCGAGCACGGCGAACTGGCCGTCGCTCTCCGGACCGCCGGTGCTGACGGCCTGGGTAACCGGGCGGGTGGCATCGAGCAAGCGCACGCGGGCCACCATCCGGCGCGCGGTCTCGATGCCCGGTGCCGCGCCCTGTTCGGGAATTTCGTTGCCGATGCTCCAGAACAGCACGCTGGGATGATTGCGGCCGCTCAGCACCAGGCTGTCCAGGTCGGCGGGCCAGTCCTGCGCGAAGAAGCGGGCATAGTCCTGCGCTTTCTTCTGTCGGCTCCAGGCATCGAATGCCTCGTCGACGACCAGCATGCCCAGCTCGTCCGCGGCGTCGAGCGTGGCCTGGCTGGCGGGGTTATGCGCGCTGCGGATGGCGTTGTAGCCCGCGGCCTTCATCAGCGCGACCTTGCGCGCATCCGCGGCGGGCAGGCCGGCCGCGCCAAGCATGTAGTTGTCGTGGTGCATGTTGCCGCCGCGCAGCAGCACCTGCCTGCCATTGATGCGCAGCCCGTGCACCGCGTCGACGGTGATGCTACGGATGCCGAAGCGCGTGCGCCGCACGTCGGAGCCGCCGTCGGCCGTGCGCACGGTCTGCTCCAGCACGTACAGGTTGGGCGAGTCGGGCGACCACAGCGCGGGCTGGCTCAGGTCGAACGCGCTTGCGTCGGCGACCTTCGCGCCCGGTGCAAGCGTCGTCTTGTGATCGTTCCGCGCCACCACGCTTCCATCCGGTGAAAGGATGCGCGTGCTCACCTCGACAGGCTGGCTTCGCCCGGAGCCATTGGCGACCTCCAGGTGCGCCTCCACCCTGGAGGCCGCGGCGCCGACCGACGGCGTGACGACCTGGACGCTGTCCGGTTCGATATGCACCGGTGGCAGCAATTCCAGAGTGGCGGGGCGGATCAGCCCCGAGCCGGCATACCAGCGCGACGAGGGATCGGCATGGTCGACGCGGATCGCCAGCACGTTGTCGCCGGCGTGCAGCTTGCCCGTCAGGTCGATGGTAAACGCGCTGTAGCCGTAGTGATGCTTGCTTACGTGCTGCCCGTTGATCCACACGTCGGCATCCATGTAGATCGCTTCGAAGCGTACCAGCACCGTGCGCGTTGCGTCTTGCGCACTCAAGGACAGATGGCGCCGGTACCAGCCGACGCCGCCGGGCAGATAGCCGGAGTCCTGTCCGCTGACCGCGTCGCGGTCGAACGGCGGGGAGCCGTCGGGCTTGTCCTCGATCGACCAGTCGTGCGGTACCGACACCTGGCGCCAGGAGCGATCGTCATAGGCAGCCACGTCGGCGCCCTTGGCGTCGCCGCGCTGGAAGCGCCAGTCCTGCGACAGGCTGCGTTGCTCGGCCGCCGCATGCGGCGAGAGAACGGAGGCGGCGAGGGCTAAGCAGAAAGCCCATCCATGCTTGGCGGTCATAGGCGGCTCGGGAGTGGCGGGAAGCCGCGGCTGCAGCGCGGCGGCGGCCACGGTGCAGCAGTGCGTGCAGCCAGTCACTGGCGAAATAGCGCAGGCGCGGTTGCGAAATTCGCCGCTGCAATGCGGCATGGCATGCCGCATTGCAGGGGTGCGCGTACGGGGCCGCGGATGCGTGGCGGAAATGCGGCCGTTCAAGCCCGGCCTGGCCGGCCGGATCAGCCGGCCGCCAGTACCGCCACCTCGGCGTCGGAGAGTGCGCCGCGGTAGAGGCGGAAGTCGCTTACCAGGCCATCGAGCGTCACGTCGTTGGCGAACTGCGAGCGGCCGATCCACAGGTTCGCCGCCTCCACCATCTGGCACGGGGGAAAGAACATCGCCTGGTTGCTTCCTACCACGCGGCCATTGACGTAGAGCTTGCCGGTCTGTCCGCCGAGGCTGACCGCCACGTGCACCCATTCGCCAGCGGCCAGCGGCGCCGGCGCGTTGATCACGCACTGGCCATTGTTCTGGTTCGGCGATATCACGAAGCTCAGCGTGCCGCTGCCGCCGTTCGGCGTCAGGAACATGTTCTTGTCGATGCTCGCGCCGAAGTCGAAGATGCGCGCCCAGGTCTGCCCTCCATGCCAGTACACCCAGGCGGCGATGGTGAAATCGCCGACCGTGTCCAGCAGCGAGGCGGGCAGGGCGACATAGGCGCCCTTGCCGTTCAAGGCGACGCCCGGGCGCTTCGTGCTGCCGGCGCTGCCCCAGCCCGCGCCGCCGAGCAGCTTGCCGGCGTGGCCGTGGCCGCTGCTGTCGCTGGCATTGCCGCCGGTGCCGTCGGTGAAAGCCAGATGCGTGTCCAGCAGCGTCCCGGCCACGGCCCAGGCCTCGTTCGAGGCGGCGCTTTCGCCGGTGGCGTTCTGCGCGGTGACTACGTAGTAGTACGTGCCGGCCTGGGCCGGATGGTCGCTCCAGGTCAGCAGGTCCGTGATGCCGTGGGCGACGGCGGTGTACGGGCCGCCCTTCGCCGTTGCGCGCTTGACGGTGTAGCTCTGCGCGTAGGCGCTGCCCCACCACGACAGCACGATGCGGCCGCCCAGCGTGATCGCGGTGAGGCCGCTCGGCGGGCTGCCGGCGGCGATCGGGTCGCGCTGGAAGGTCAGCGTGCCGTAGCCGAACTGGTCCGAGCCGCCGCCGCCCTCCGGTGCCGTGAGCGCGGCGAATTTCTGCGAATACGGCGCGGCGATGCCGCGGCG
Organism: Dyella sp. SG562; assembly: GCF_011759495.1. Taxonomy (NCBI): domain Bacteria; kingdom Pseudomonadati; phylum Pseudomonadota; class Gammaproteobacteria; order Lysobacterales; family Rhodanobacteraceae; genus Dyella; species Dyella sp. SG562. Next base: position 144,907 of record NZ_JAAOYS010000010.1, on the reverse strand, counting down.
GTTCACGTAGTGATTGAAGATCATGGCCCACATCGGCCGGTTGTTGCCCTGGCCGCCGGTCGCGAACACCCGGTCGCTGAAGCCGGGGCCGTCGTAGGGCGCGAACGGCATCGCGTAATACGTGCTGCCCGACTGGATCAGATTGCCCTTGGCGACGTATTCGCACGCGGCCAGCACGCGGTTGTTGGCATAGCCGTACAGATCGACGCCCTGGTTCCAGGCCATTTCGCAGATGCTGGTCACCAGCGAGATGCTGAGCGTGTCGTGGCCCTGGTCGCGGCCGGATTCCTGGGTCTGGCCGAGGTAGCCCGGGTGCATGTAGTACACCATCTGCCCGATCGCGCCGTTGCCCAGGCCTTGCTTGAAGTAAGTCACCGCCGCATCGAACATCGCGCGGTTGTCGCACAGCACGCCGATGGCCATCACCGCGGCCGTCGCGCACAGGTCCCAGCTGGAATAGACGCTGAGGCTGCTGGGATGGGCGAGGTCGGCGATGCCGGCGTTCATCGGATAGAAGATCTGGCTCATCATGGACTGGAAACGCGCGAAGTCCGCCGCCTGCCAGCCCGTATACGAGCGCATGATTTCGCCCACGTTGGCAAATTGATAACCCTGGATGCCGGCGACCAGGAAGCCGTCGTAATGGCCGTCGGCCCACCAGATCTGCTTCAGCGTGGACGACCATGCGTTCATGATCCGCACGGCGCAGTCGGCGGCGTGCGTGTCGCCGGAGATCTTCCAGCGCAAGGCATTGAGGTAGGCGGCGCGGACGTCCTCGGTGAACAGCCACGAGTTGTCCTGGTCGCTGCCCCGATAGATCACCGCGCGCGGATTGGGCGTCCAGCTCGAACTTGCCTCCTGCTGCGCCAGGATGTTCAGCCAGGTAGTGCTCCATGGATAGGCCATGCTGCGCAGCTTGGCGCCCATGCGGTTGAAATCGGCCTGCGTGTGCAGCAGGCCGGGATGCACGAACGCCGCGGTTGCCGACGTCGCCGCCAGTGCATGGTCCGCGGCGATGGCGGCCAGCGAAGGCAGGCCGGCCGCGCGCAGCAGTCCGGCGGGCGCGAGCAGCGCCGCGGCGCCGACGCCGCCCAGGCCGCGCATGAAGGCCCGGCGCGACATCGCGGCCGCTTTCATCGGCGCGTCGTCCGCGTTCAGTTCTGTCCCCGGGTTTTGCTCCGGCATGTCCTCATGCGTGTCGATCGTCATCCGATTCTCCTGTTGCAATAAATGAGGGGCGATCCGCACGTATGCCGATGCGCCGAAGACGGAGTGTATGGAGGGCTCTGGTGATTCGATGTGTTGGATGCGCATGCAAATGTGATGCGAAGCGCAGGAACGGTGATCTGGCCCGGATTGACCGGCAACCGCCAGGTGCGGTTTCGTTCTTTGCGAAATTCACCGGCACAAGTTGTGTTTTACGCCAGTCGGCGTGCACGGTTGCCTGCCTCTCTGTGGCGCGCCGATACAATCCGGCGACACGTGATCACGGGGAGATGAGTCGTGCGGGGAAGGATCCATGCTTTGGCAGCAGGCTCGATCACGCTCATGCTGGCACTGCAGGGCGCGGCGCGCGCCGGCGTACCCGACCGCACGATCTCCATCGACGTCGCCGCACCGGCGACGGCGCGCAGCGGCTTCGAAACGTTCTCGGTGGGCTCGGACTATCCAGGCACCTTGCTGCGCGAAGACAGCCTCGCCCAGCTCAGGACGGTTCGTGAGGAACTGGGTTTCCGCTACATCCGCTTCCACGCCATCTTCCACGATGTGCTCGGCACCTATCGCGAGGAGCACGGCAAGCCGGTCTACGACTGGACGAAGATCGATGCGCTGTACGACAGGCTCCTGGGCATGGGCATCCGGCCCTTCGTCGAACTCGGTTTCACGCCGGAGGCGATGAAGAGTTCCGATCAGCGCATTTTCTACTGGAAGGGCAATACCTCGCATCCGGACCTGGCCAAGTGGGCCGCGCTGATCGAGGCCTTCGCGCGCCACCTGGAGCAACGCTACGGCCGCGCGGAAATCCGCCGCTGGTACTACGAGGTCTGGAACGAACCCAATCTCGCCGGCTTCTGGGAGGGCGCGGACCGGGACGCCTACTTCGCGCTGTACGACGTGACCGCGCGCGCGCTGAAACGCGTCGACCCGCAATTGAAGGTCGGCGGCCCCGCCACGGCCGGAGCGGCCTGGGTGCCCGAGTTCATCGCGCATGCGGCGAAAGCGGATGTGCCGCTCGACTTCATCACCACGCACACCTATGGCGTCGATGGCGGCTTTCTCGACGAGAACGGCAAGGAGGACACCAAGCTGTCGGCGTCGCCCGACGCCATCGTCAGCGACGTGCGCAGGGTGCGGCAGCAGATCCAGGCCTCGGCCCGTCCCGGCCTGCCGCTGTACTTCACCGAGTGGAGCACCAGCTACACCCCGCGCGATGCCGTGCACGATGCCTACCTCAGCGCGGCCTACATCCTGGGCAAGCTCAAGGCGGTGGACGGGATGGCGCAGGGCATGAGCTACTGGACCTTCAGCGATCTGTTCGAAGAACCCGGACCGCCGACGGCGCCGTTCCAGGGCGGTTTCGGCCTGCTCAATCCGCAGGGCATCCGCAAGCCCGCCTACTTCGCCTACAAATATCTCAACCAGCTCGGCAAGCAGCAGCTGGCCACCGCGGACGCGGAAAGCATCGCCACCTGGGATGGCCGCGCATTCAAATTGCTAGTCTGGCATTTCCAGCAGCCCCGGCAGGCACAGAGCAACCGCTCCTTCTATACGAAGGTCACCCCCGCGGCGCCGGCGGCCAGCGTGCGGCTCAGCATCAAGGGCCTGCCGGCAGGGCATTACCGGATCACCACGCATCGCACGGGCTACGACGCCAACGATGCGTACACCGCGTATCTGCGGATGGGATCGCCCGCGTCGCTGGATGCGGCCCAGCTGCAGAAGCTGCGCGCGCTTACCGAGGATCAGGCCGTTACGGCCCGGCTGACCGTCGCCAGCTCCGGTGCCGGCGATGCGGTGATCCCCATGCACGACAACGATGTGGTGCTGTTCGAGCTTTCGCCGGAAGGCACACGCTGATCCTGCGTGCGCGGGCAGCCCGGCTTTCAGCCCACCGCAGAGGACGCTCTTCTCCGTCCGTGGCGGAGAAGAGCGTCGCAGCCGATCACTGCTGGGACGTGCCGTAGATGACGCCGCGCGCCTCGTCCGGTCCGAGGTACACCGTGCCGAAGGTGCGCGGATCGCCGATCACGAGGGCGACGCCGCCCCACTGGTGAAGCGCGTCGTTGATCTGCACCCAGGTCGCGCCGGCATTGACGGAGCGGAACAGGCCGGTGACGCCGTTGACGGTGCCGGACAGATAGACCGTGGGGTAGCGCGATCCGCTCACCGCCTTGCCGAAGCCGACCGAGGTCGCCGACGTCACCGCGGAAGCGTCGACGCGCGCCCAGCTGGCACCGTAGTTGGTGCTGCGATACAGGCCCGACGGCGTGGCGATCCAGACGTCGCCCGCCTTGGCTTCACCGGGCACGCCGGTCACGGCGGCGGCCTGGCTTCTGAGCCAGGACGGTACGGAAGGGAGTCCCGTGTTGCTGGACGCATGCCAGCTCACGCCCTTGTCGGTGCTGCTGTAGAAGCTGCCATTGGCGCTATTCCAGGCATAGAACACATTGGTGCTGGCGCCGTCCGAAAGCATCTGCACGCCCACCGGCAGCGAAGCCAGTCCGCTGCCGCTGGCGCGCGTCCAGCTGGCGCCGCCATCGTTCGAAACCACCGGCGCGATATCGCTCGGCGCCCATGCGATGGTCTTGCCGTCGCCGGAAATGGCGACGGTGCCGCCGCCATTGGGGGAGCCGGCCTGGTTGGGGAAGCCGGTCCAGGTGGACCCGCCGTCGCGCGAAATGGAGCCGTACGAGGTGAGGTTGCTGTTGCCGTGCTGGACGATGCGCACGATGGTCGACGGCGAATTCTTGGCGAAGTCCAGCCCGGTGCCGATGCTGTCGCCGCAGGTGGGGTTGTCGGGCTGCGCCAGCGGCGCCGCGGTCAGACTGGTGTGCACGAAGCCGCAGACATCGCCGAGGCCGCTCAGCAGATGCGGACCGGAGGTGGGCGACAGCAGCGTGATCACCGCGGTTTCCTCGATACCGCTGGCGCCGACCGACCAGTGCGTCGGCTTGCCCGCGTCGGCGGCGGTCAGGTCGAAAGTGGTCCACACGATGCCGCCCGTGCCGTACATGGCATGCGCCGGGTTGAAGGGATCGAGCGCCACCTGGCCCCAGTTGCCGAAACCTGCCTGCTTCTGGCCCGGCTCGACCTGCCAGGGCGCTACGCTGGCATCGCGGATCGCATAGGTGCCGGAAGTGGGCGTGCTGCCGTCCCAGGTGGCGCCGCCCACGTCGATCCAGCTGTTGCCGCCGTCGGTGCTGCGGTACATGGTGTCCATCGGCCACCAGTGGTCCATGGTCATCACCACCAGGGTGCCGGGATGCGTGGGATCGACCGACAGGCCGCTGTAGCCGGAGGCGTAGTTGAAGCGGTCGACCGGCGTGATGTTCTTCCACGTGTGCTGCACGGTGTCGTATTTCCACACCGCGCCGGAAGTCATGCCGCCGGGCCCGATCGCATACGTGTAGTTGCCGTTGCTGTCGGTGCCGTTGCCGTAGGTGACGTAGAGATTGCCGTCCGGCCCGATCTGGCCGCGCTGCGGCAGCTGGTTGGCGGGGCCGCCGGAAACGGGATTCCAGGTGGCGCCGGCATCGTTGCTCACGTAGAGCGTGACGCCGCTGCTCGCCGCGGCGCGCGTCGACACGCCGGCGTAGATGGTCCGGGTCGGCGTGCCCGCCGTTTCGCCGGCGGGCGCGAAGGCGATGAACACCACGCCGGCGCCGGTGCCGTCGCTGGTCAGCGCGGTGAAGCCGCTCACCTGCGACCACGTCGCACCCTTGTCCTTGCTGGTCCACAAGCCATTCTGTCCGGCGACCTGCACCGGCACATTGGAGTTGGCGGTGCTGTAGACGGCGTTGGAAGTGCCGTAGAAAAGCACCGAGCCGTCATTCGGGTCGACCTGCAGGCGTTCGCCGGCATTGCGCCCGTCTTCATTGCCGCCGACGCGGAAGCTCAGCGGGTGGGCGGTGAAACTCCTGCCCTGGTCGGTCGATACCAGCACGGCGCCATTGGCGGCCCAGGTCTTGACGTACAGGCCCGCCACCATGAAGAGCATGTTGGGATCGTGCGGATCGACGGCGATGCTCTCGATGCCGGTCCAGGATTGATTGGACGGCGCCGTCGAATCGTTCAGCGCCACCCATTTGCTGGATGTCGCATCCAGGCGATAGGCGCCGCCCACGTCGGTGCGCGCGTAGAACAGGCCCTGTTGTCCAGGGTGCGCGACGATGCCGTCGACATAGCCGCCGGCGACGATGCGCACATTGTTCCAGGTGTAAGGAATCTGTGCGGTCTGCGCGGAAAGCATCGCCGCATGCGACAGCGAAAGCATGGCGGCGCCACAGGTCAGCCCCCGGGCGATGGCTCGGTGTAAGCGCTTGTTCATTACCCCTCCAGATAGGTGTCAGATCAGGCCGCACCGTGCGTCGCAGGTATTTGCCGCCGGCGGATCGAATGCTTGTGCCGGCGCGATCGCGATGAGGATGTTCGGTGCGCGCTCGTTCGAGCGACGAGCAATGTACTTCGAAATGTTTCCGGAACACCGCGTGTCGAAGTCGATCGCGCGATGCGTTCCGGCATTCGTGATGCGCGGCACACAGTGCACTTGCGTGACGCTGACGAGATTTTCGATCACTAGTCATTTGGGGCCAAATTCGCGCTCTGGCTCACCGTTTGAAAAATTCGCGCGCATGCATCGTTGCGCGATCAAGTACTTTTTAATGCACGGAAACACCGCATTTTTCTGCGATGCCTGAAGCGGGCAACCAGCGTGCGGACGACTGATTCCGCAGGGGGAATCGCCACTGCCTACCGCATCGATGCACGCCGCCGATGCGCGCCGCGCGTTGGCTGCCTTGCCTGCGGGAAGGGCACTCCATCTCTCGCAAGGCATACTCATGAAGCATGCAGCAACGCGCATCATCGCCTCGTCCGTGGTCATCGCCAGCCCGTTCGGCTTCATCAATACGGCGCTGGCCAACTGCACCAGTCCCGGCGGATCGAACGCGACGGTGAGCTGCGACAGCACCGCGCCCAATCCCTATACCGCGCAGATCGGCGCCGGCAGCAGCGAAACCACCGTCACCACGGTCGACGTGCAGAATGGCGCCACCATCAATGTGGGCGCCACGCAGAACGCGATCAGCCTGGGCGACGATGCGCTGATCACGCTCCACGGCGGCGCGCTGGTCACCAACAGCCCGAGCGGCGGCAGCGGCAATGGCGGCGGCTACAACCTCGGCTACAACACGGTGGAGTTCCGCAACAACGGCAGCCTGGTCGTCAACGCCAATGCGCAGCTGACCCAGACCGGCAGCGCCGCCGCCAAGGCGGTCAACGCGGTCGGCTACGGCAACACCATCACCAATTACGGCACCATCAGCTCCCAGGGCGCGCCGGCGGTCTGGTTCCAGGACCAGGTGACGCAGGCCGGCGCAGTCAATACCGTGGACAACTACGGCACCATCCAGACCGGCGCGAACGGCGGCAACGCCAGCGCGATCGGCAACGCCGGCAACGGCGACGTGGCCGTGTTCAACCGCAGCGGCGCCGTGGTGACCGGCAATATCGCCTTCGCCGGCGGCAACAACGAGGTGACGCTGTATACCGGATCCAGCGTCACCGGCACGATCGACGGCGGCAGCGGCAGCAGCAGCCTGACCCTGGCGGGTGCGGATACCGGCACGCAGCAAGGCGCGCTGCTCAACTTCAGCACGCTCACCAAGGTGGACGCCGGAACCTGGACACTGGCCGGCGACATGAAGAACACCAGTGCGAATCCCGATGCGCAGCTGGGCATCTATGTGCAGGAGGGCACCCTGGTGCTGGCCTCCGACAACGCGGCGTTCAGCGGTTCGGTCGCGGTGTACGGCGATGCCACCTTGCAGCTCGGCGATGGCGGCGCGGCCGGCGGCATCAACGGCGACATCGCCAATGACGGCACGGTGGCGTTCGATCGCACCGGCACCTATGTATTCGGCGGCAGCATTTCCGGCGCGGGCGGCGTCAACCAGCTCGGCAGCGGCACGGTGATCCTCAACGCCGACAATCCGTACACCGGCAATACCCAGGTGAGCGCCGGCACGCTGGCGGTGGGCGACAGCAGCCATGCGAGTGCCGCATTGAGCGGGGGCGGCGCCATCAGCGTAGCGGCCGGCGCGACGCTCGGCGGCTATGGCAGCGTCAGCGGCAGCGTGACCAGCGCCGGCACCATCGCGGTGGCCGATGCGTTGCCGGCACTGGGCAGCGCCAAGGGCAGCTTCACCGTCAATGGCAGCTTGAACAATAACGGCCTGGCGCAGGTGGGCGGCACCGGCACCGGCAACCGGCTGGTGGCATCGAGCTACGTCGGCGGCGCGGGCAGCGTGGTGGCGCTCAATACCTATCTGGGCGGCGACGGCTCGGCCTCGGATCAACTGGTCATCAATGGCGGCACCGCCACCGGCAGCACCGCCTTGCGCATCGCCAATGCGGGCGGCCCGGGCGCGCTGACCTCGGCCAACGGCATCCAGGTGGTGGATGCGATCAATGGCGGTACGACTGCCGTCAATGCCTTCACGCTGGCGAATTCGGTCGCGGCGGGCCCCTACGAGTATTCGCTTTATCGCGGCAGCACCGATGGCAGCAGTGCGCAGAACTGGTATTTGCGCTCGCAGCTGGATTGTTCGCTGATGCCGCAGGCGCCCGTGTGTGCGGCGCCGGCACCTGCACCGGCACCAGCACCAGCGCCAGCGCCAGCACCAGCGCCTGCACCAGCACCTGCACCTGCACCAGCGCCTGCGCCGGCACCAGCACCAGCACCAGCACCTGCACCAGCGCCTGCGCCGGCACCTGCGCCAGCACCTGCGCCAGCACCTGCACCTGCGCCTGCACCGGCACCAGCACCTGCACCTGCACCAGCACCAGCACCAGCACCAGCACCTGCACCAGCGCCTGCGCCTGCGCCGGCACCAGCACCTGCACCAGCACCTGCACCAGCACCAGCACCAGCACCTGCACCAGCACCTGCACCAGCACCTGCGCCAGCGCCAGCGCCAGCACCAGCGCCTGCACCGGCACCGGCACCTGCGCCAGCACCAGCACCAGCACCAGCGCCTGCGCCGGCACCAGCGCCTGCGCCAGCACCTGCACCAAGCCAGGCAGCCGTTCCGCTCTATCGCCAGGAGGTGTCGCTCTATGCGGCCATTCCGTCGATGGCGCTGTCCTACGACCTGCACCTGGTGGACAACCTGCGGGAACGCGTCGGCCGGGAAGCCACGGCCGACGACGGCGGCGGCTGGACGCGCGTCATCGCGCAGCACGACCATCGCGATGGCGGTACGGCCGGCATCTATGGCAGCAAGGGCCCTCAATACAGCGACGACATGTATGCCCTGCAGGCTGGCATGGATCTGTATCGCGATGAGCAGGGCGGCAGCGGCGACGTTGCCGGCGTCTATGTCGCGCTCGGCCAGATCGCCGGCGACGTCAAGAACTTCACCGGCCTCAGCGCCGGCCGCGACCGCCTGCAGAACTACACGCTCGGCGGTTACTGGACTCATCGGGATCCCTCGGGGTGGTACACCGACGCGGTAGCGCAAGGCAGCAGCTACAAGGTCAAGGCCAGCTCCACCCGCATGGCGCCGCTGAAGACCGAAGGCCGCGGCCTTGCCGCCTCGTTCGAAGGCGGCTACCGGGTGCGGCTGCACGACGGCTGGGTGTTCGAGCCGCAGGCACAGCTGGTCTATCGCCATGCATCCTTCAACGACGCCGACGACGCCGCATCCAGCGTGTACTTCAGGAATGCCCGCGCGCTCGCCGGCCGCGTCGGCAGCGAAGTCGACAAGAGCTGGTCGATCGGCGGCACGCCAGCGCATCCCAGGGCCTTGACCGCGTGGCTGCGCGCCGATCTATGGCGCGAATTCAGCGGCGATACGCAAGTGGCCTTCTCGACACCCGCGGCACCGATGAATTTCCGCACCGACCTGAAGCGCTCGTGGGTGAGTCTGCGCGCCGGCATGAGCGCGCAGCTGACGCGCAACGTCTTCGTGTACGCCAGCGCCGGGCATGACTTCGGCGTCAACGATCACGGCAAGGGTTATAGCGGCAAGGCGGGGCTGCGCATCGACTGGTGACGACTTCGGCACGGCATGGATTTGCGCTGGCATCGATATCGATTTGGATATCTGCGAATGCCGATTCCGCATAGCTCTTCGGCCCGGTCGGCGACAGAGCGCAAAGAAAGCGCATGCCGTTTCTCAAAAACTACCATTTGCCCCTGAATGACATGGCGCTGTCCGGGCAGCTGGTGCACAACTGTTGCCGATTACTTCCCCCATCGTGCCGCTGACTGCATGTCCGACGGCGATCAAGGTGAAAACCCATGAAGCAAACCAACCATCCCGAGCCCACTCCCCAGCTCGGTGCCGATACGCACGACCTCATCGATGACAGCTCTCGCCGCCGCTTCATCGGCGGCCTGGGTGCCGGCGCCTTGCTGCTCGGATTCGGATTCGGCGTGGGCGAAAGCCGCGCCCGCAGCCTTCCGCCATCGGGTTCCGCACCCGCGGGCAGCCCGCTGATCACCGGGCGCTTCAAGCATCCGGGCCTGCTGGCCGACGAAGACGATTTCGCGCGCATCAGGAACAAGATCAAGAACGGCGAGCAGCCGTGGACCAAGTGGTGGCAGAAACTGTGCGCCTCCGGCGACACCTCATTGACGGCCAAGCCCAATCCCCAGCCGGCGTGCTATCGCCAGGATGGAACGAAGTGGGCCCTGTACAGGGATACCCAGCGGGCATTCTGCCTTGCCTTGCGCTGGAAGATTTCCGGTGAGGAGGCTTACGCCAAGTCGGCCGTGGAAACGCTCGATGCGTGGTCATCGACCTTGAAGATCATCGGGACCGTTCCGCCAGGTTCCACCGCGCACGACGACCACACGTTCTACCTGATGTGCGGCATGCAAGGCCGCCAGTTTGCCAACGCCGCGGAAATCATGCGCACCTACTCGGGCTGGTCGGCGGCGGGCGTGGCGCGCTTCCAGGACATGCTGCGCAACGTATTCGTGGGCCCGATTTCCAAGGGACTGCACGGGCACCTGACCGACGGCGGCCTGTGGAGCTTCGCCAACTGGGACTATGCCGCGCTCGTCGGCACGCTGGCCATCGGCGTGTTCTGCGACGACATCGACCTGTACCGGCAGGCGATCGACTACTACACCGGCAACAATCACGGTGACGTGCACACGCAGTTCGGCAATGGCATGGCCATGCACAGCGTGTATTTCGTGCATCCGGGCCACCTCGGCCAGTGGCAGGAAAGCGGGCGCGATCAGGGCCATTCCACGCTCGGCATGTCGCTGGGCGGCGATTTTCTCGAAATGGCGTGGAAGCAGGGCGACGACCTGTATTCCGCCTTCAACAACCGCTTCCTGGCCGGCGCGGAATACGTGGCAAAGTCCAATGTGCTGGACAAGAACGGCAAGCAATACGTAATGCCGTTCGCGCGCCAGTCCAGTCCCACCGGCCTGTTCACCGCCGCGGCCAACCAGTCCGGCCCTTCGTTGCGTGGTTGCTGGGAAACCATCTACAACCATTACGTCAACCGCATGGGCATCGACGCGCCTTACATCGCGCAGATGACGCACGACACCGAGTTCAGAAACCCCGATGGCGGCAGCGACGACATGCCGTACACCACGCTGTGGAGCCGGCTGGACGACTACGCCGGATCGCTGCGCGCGCCGTTCGGCGTGTCGGGTTTCTGCAGCGAAGGCAAGGTGACGCTTTCGTGGTGGGGCGGCAAGGGTACGTTGTCCTATCTGGTCCAGCGCGGCAGCAGCGCGAACGGGCCGTTCAGCGTGATCGGCTCGGTCCCTGGGGATGCAACGCGCACCTTCAGCGACACGCCTGCACCAGGCGTGTGGTACTACCGGATCCAGGCCAGCAACGGCCTCAATCTCGTATCGCGTGCGGTACGCGTCGCGGTTCCCGGTGAGTTGCGCTGCTCGATCGAGCTTACCGACGGCAGCGGCAACACGGCCATGGGCTGGATCACCTCGCCCGATGGCGAGCGGCTGCGCGGCGACGGCACGCTGATGAACGGTGCGAGCTGGGGCGCGGGCCGCCTGCCGGGCAGTGCTTCGCTGCTGTTCGACGGCAAGCAGTCGTACGTGCAGCTTCCGGCTGGAATGATGACGGACGTCGCCGATTTCACGCTGTCGATGTGGACCTTCGCCAATGCGCCGCTGCATTGGGATACCTGCCTGCTGTTCATGGGACTGGATGGCGGCGCCTGCATGTTTCTTGCGCCGCTGTCGGGCCGCAACGGCGGCAGGTTGCGCTTTGGCATCACCGCCTCGGGCGTCAACGGGACTCAGGCGGTCGAAGCCGATCAGGCCTTGCCATTCCGCCGCTGGGTGCACGTTGCGGTGACCTTGCGTGGCGGCACGGCCAAGATCTATATCGATGGCCGGCTTGCTGGCCGTGACGATTCCTTCGAGTTGTCGCCGCGCCAGCTGATCGATCAGAAAAGGCTGCTCGGCTGGGATGGGGGACATGCGTCCTTCGATGGACGCATCGAGGATTTCCGTTTCTATTCCATGGCCTTGAGCGACGCCCAGATCGCGGCGCTGGCCAAGTAACCGCACGCAACAGGCACAGGCGATCCCTGGGATCGCCTCTCCGCCCGGCAACGCGCCGGGCGGAGCAGGGGAGAGCATGAGCAAGTTGAAACATTCACCGATCTGGTGCGCCCTGGCGTGCCTGTTCGGACACGGCCACGCAGCGGCATCGGATATTCCGCTGGACCTCGTCCAGCAGCCTGGCGGCGGCACCGCGCCGGCCTATCGCCTGGGCATCCAGGTCGGGCTCAATGGCGGCGCGCCGCGGGAATACCTGTTCGACACGGGCTCCGATTCGTTCAATATCGCCGTCGGTCACGATGGCGGCGCGGTGTCATGGTTCCCCGGCTGGAAGGCGTCCGCGAGCAACTCGCCCTACGTCTTCAGCTATGGCGACGGCACCACCGGCTATTGGCAGCAGAACACCACGGCGGCAAGCGTCCAGTTCTACAACCCGGGCACGGGAAAGCAGGTGTTCGGTGCGGCGCCGCCACAGGGATTGCCGGTGGCGGCGGTGCTCGATGCGGTGATGACCTCCGACCACTTCGCGCCGAACGTGCCCGGCGGTGACACCCAGGGCGTGCCCATCGCCACCGGCATGAACGCATCGGGCCAGCCGGTGACGATGTACCAGGACCTGACCTGGCAGCAGCAACTCGACCGGGACGCGGCACCGGAACAAGGACGCTTCCACGGCAGGTTCGGCGCGGGCGACTTCCTGTATGCGGGAGACAACGGCGGCGTGCCGGGCATGCTCACCACCACGGGCTACATCGTCGAGGCCAACGGTAAACCCGGCGCGCCCGGCGGCTGCGGGCAGGCATGCTTCGTGGTCGGCCTCACGCCCGCCTTGCGTGCGCAGTTCCTGAGCGTGGTGCCATGGGTGCCGGGGACGCAGCAGGGCACCTATCAGGAAACCTTCGGCGTCTCCGGTGCGCACGCGGCGCAGCAGTTCGATACCTATTTCACCTACAGCTTGAACCATGGCGCCTACACCGCGAAGTTGCAGACGGTGCTCGATACCGGCACATCGGGGATCTATCTCAACGATAGCGGGCTGATCGCGAGTGAAACCGCGGCAGGACATATCAATGCCAATGGCAACGAGGTCGCCGGTTTGTCGCTCAGTGCGGCCGGCGCGGCGCCAGGCGCAAAGACGGTAGCAGTCACCACCGCGGATGATGGCAAAGGCAATCCACTCCATGTCGTGGGCACGGGCAACGCGGGTGCGCTGATTCCGTCCGGCACGGCGCTGTATGGCGTGTCGTTCTTCATGGACAACGCCGTGATGTACGACCTGGAGAACCAGGCCACGGCCTATACGCCGTTCTATGTGACGGATGCGCCGCTCTCGACCGGGCTGACGGTGACGCAGGCCATGGGGCCGCTCGGACTCGCCGGCGTGATCTCCGGCGCCGGCGCGCTTACGGTAGCCAATGGCGGCATCGCCAACCTGAGCGGCGCCAATACCTACACCGGCAACACGGTGATCGAGCAGGGCGGATGGCTGGGGCTGGCCGGGCCCGTGAGCATCGCCGCGTCGGCGGGCGTGCAGGCCGATGGCGCGTTCGACGTGTCGCGCGCCGCCGGCAGCGTCAATGTCCGATCGCTCTCCGGCAACGGCACCGTCTATCTGGGCGGCAATACGCTGGTACTGACCCAGGCCGGCGGCACGTTCGGTGGCCAACTCGCGGATGGCGGCCTCGGCGGCGGCACGGGAGCGGCGCTGAGCATTGTGAGCGGCGAGGAAGTGCTGGCCGGCGACAATCTCTACAGCGGCCCCACCAGCATCGGGCCGCAGGCCTTGCTCCATCTGCAGGGCGCCGTCAGCGGCTCGGTGCTCGATGCGGGCACGCTGATCGGCCATGGCCTGGTGCGCGGCGACCTGCGGGTCTCCGGCACGGTGGCGCCGGGCAACGCCGGCGGGACGTACCAATTGCTGACGGTCGGCGGCGCTTACACGCAGGCAGCAGGGGCCACCTATGTCGCGCAGTGGAACATGGCGCAGGATGGCGTATCCAGCCAGCTGCGCATCGGCGGCAGCGCGCTGCTGCAGCCCGGCGCGGTGCTCAGCCTGGTGCCTTCGGCGACATCGGTCGCGGCGTTTCAGGGCGTCAGGCGCTATACCTTGCTGACGGCCAATGGCGGCTTGAGCGGCACCTATACGGTTGTGGGCAATGCCGGCCTGAGCGCGAATCTGAAAGTGGTGCCGGTCTATGACGGCGAGCACGTCTATCTGGATGTGTCGTACGCGGATGCCGCTGCACCGGCTCCCGCTCCTGCGCCCGCACCGCCACCGCCACCGCCCGCCTTCGCCGCGGCGGCGCATACACCCAATCAGGCGGCCGTGCTGGCGGCCATCCAGGACATGCCGACCGGCAGTGCGCCGTTCATGGCGCTGAGCAGCCTGCAGGGCGATGCGCCGTTGCGCATGGCCGCGGACCGGCTCTCCGGCGAGATCTACGCCAGCGCGCAAAGCGCCTATCTGGACGACACGCGCATCGTGCGCGATGCCGTGAGCCATCGGCTTGGCCAGGCCGATCCGGACGCCGATGTCGCAGGCGCCGTTTCCGGCCAGCGGGTCAGAACCCAATCGAATGGCCTGGCCTGGTGGGGGCAATCCGTTGGCTCGTGGGGGCGCATGGACGGGACGGCCAACAGCGCGCCGATGTCGCGCACGACCGGCGGTCTCCTTGTCGGCGCGGACATGCCGCTGGGCGAGGGCGGTCGCTTGGGAATCGTCGGCGGCCGTACGCGAACCGCGCTCGGCGTGCCGCAGCGCGGCTCCTCGCTGTCCAGCAATGACGACTACGCCGGTCTTTACGCGGGCGGCTCGGTCGGCGCGCTGGCCTTGGGCGCCGGCGCCGATTACACGCGGCACTGCGCGGACACCACCCGTCGCGTGGCGGTAGCCGATGCCGGCGGCAGCCTGTACAGCAGGGCGGCAGCGCATACCGCGGAGTTCTATGGCAACGCCGCTTATCGGATAGCCGTGAACGACACGGTCGTCGAGCCGTTCGCCCAGGCGGCCTATGTCAAGCTGGCCACGGATTCGTTCCGGGAGCGCGGCGGCTCCGTGGCGCTGGCGGTCAGGAGCAACCAGCGCGCGGTGGTCTATACCACGCTGGGTACGCGCGCGGCCACGCACTTCGTGTTCCAGGGCGATGCGTTCAACGCCTATGCCAGTGCCGGATGGCGCCATGTCTCCGGTGACCTGAAGGCGCGCAGCTCGCTGGCTTTTGCCGATACCGGTGCGTTTGCCGTGTATGGATTGCCGATCGCGCGCAACGCTCTTGCGCTGAGCGCAGGCGTCGACGTGGCGGTAAACAGGAGCGTCAGGCTTGGCGTTTCGTACGATGCGCAGCTCGCCTCGCCTACGAAGGATGCGTCGCTCAGGGCACAGTTGAGCTGGCGATTCTAGAGCCGGCGCGCAGCCGCGGCACACCGAGGAGCCGCGGAGCGCGGACGAAGCCCGCACTCCGCGGCCTGGTCAGTCAGGCCGGGTCAGATCAGTTGCACAGATCGCGCTGGAAATCCGAGAGCGAACTGCTCCACTGCGAGTGGTTCATGTCGCCCATGATGTCGATGATGACGTAGTCGGGATTGGCGCTGTTGACGAAGTTCTGCTTGGCCTGGCGTGCGTTGAAGTTGAATCCGGCAGCGCGCGGATCGGTGGACTGCCAGGTGTAGTACTTGCAGGAGCCGCCCTCGCGCCGGCCCGCATCGGGGTTCGGCACGATGGACATGGTCTGGCGGCCGTTGTGCCGCGCCCAGTTGATCGCTTCCCACGCGGCCTTGGTGGCGTTGGAGTCGTTCCACGGCACGCTGGCGCTGACGATCGGCATCTGGGCGGCGTTGTCGTTGTGCTGCGCCTGGGCGCCGGCCCAGCAGCCCAGGAAGTCCGGGATGCTCAGCCAGGTCTGGAACGCGGCGATACCGCGGTCGTCGTTTTCGGCCTCGGGGTCGTTCGAGTAGGCGGTCAGCTCGCCATCGTTGATCTGCGGAATGATCTTCAGCCCGTTCAGATGGTTATGCCAGGCGTATTGGTAGCAGGTGTCCGCGCCGTTATAACGAGTGTCGTTGAACAGCGCCTTGCTGGCGAAGAACTTCAGGTAGACCGAATTCCTGGCGCCGCGGGATGCCCAGTTCTGGACGATCTGGCCGGCCTTTTGCAGGATGTTCGGGTCCTGGATGTCGAGGATGATCATGAAGTCCCTGCTGCGCAGGATGTCGCCTCGATTGGCATTCAAGTAGCCCAGCAGGCCGTCCAGCGTCTGCATGTACGAGCTGAAGTCGCCGTCCGCGCCCCAGTTCACGATCTGGCCGTTCTTGCCGTAGACCTTGAGCTTGGTGTTCTGCCAATGATGCGCGTTGTCCTTGTCCACCCAGTGGGCGCCCGGCGGCCTGCCGCTCAGCGCGCCGTCGATCGGGTTGTAGTTGCCGCCGGCGAAATCGTCGCGGGTGGTGCGATTGGCGATCTGGTCGTGCGTCACCATGACCTGGCCATCGGAGGAAAGCCGCAGATCGAGCTCGACGCCCTTGAGCCCCATGTCGTAGGCGCGCTGAATGGCGAAAAAGGAGTTTTCCGGCAGATTCCAGCGATCGGTGGCGTCGTGAAAGATGCCGCGATGGGCCACCAGATGCGAGGCCGAGGCCAGGCTGGGCGCGAGCAGCGCCGTGGCAACGGCGGCCATCAGGCATTTGCTGAACTTATTGAGCGAAAGCTTCATAAACGAACGAACTCCAGTCGGTGGATAACGGTTGAAGGTTGGTTTTCGGTCGGGCATCGGTAAAACCAGGCACGCGGACGCCCGCAACGGCGCGAAGCGTCGAAGTTCGATTTCGATAAGCGGGTGGACATCCTTGTCCTAATGTTTTGTGGCGGCCGTCATGCCCGTTCGGGCCGCTTTGCGGTACTCGATTTACGTGAGGCGGCTAGAAGCCTCGCGATTAATTCGGGTGGCGATTCCTTTAAATGTGACGAGCTTTACTGCGCAGCTATTGAGCGTTTGGAAGGTGGCCTAATTACGCGGCCGGCGACATGTCCAATCAGGTCAATATCTGCTTTGAAGCGGAAATTGCGGAGGGATGCTCAAGCGCTGTTTCTGGTCCGCGCCGTCGCTGGAAAATGTCATAATCGCGCCGCGTTGAATTCCTGGTGCAATGTCTTCTTTCGAGCCATCAATGGCCTGATGGAATATCGGTAAAACAAAAAACCTCAAGCCCGTCATTCCGGCCTGCGCCGGAATGACGCCTTGTAGCAAGTGGCCGGCCACCGCGCCATGCGCGATGGCAGCCATCGGCTCTACGTATTCACTCGAACAGCCGCTCCTTCAGCGGCACCAGCGCGGCACCGATCGCCGACGCATCGCCATTGGTTTCGGCCAGCACCAGCCTGGGGCGGTCGGGCCCCATGCCATAGCGATGGATCTCCAGGAAACAGGCACGCTCGATCAGCATGCGGCCCAGCGGCAATGGCAACTGGCCGCCGAACACGATGGCTTCCGGATCGAACAGGCCGGCCAGCGCATTGATGGTGCGGTTGAGCGCGGGCAGGCTGCGCTGGATCCAGCGCTCCACGCCGGGCCAGGTGGGATCGAAGCGCTGGCGCAGATCCTCCACCGAATCCACCATCACGCCGTGGGCCCGCAGCTCGTCCATCAGCGAGCGCAGGGTAGGGCGGTGCATGGCTTCCTCGGTGGTGAACAAGGTGAGTTCGCCGGCATTGCCATGCGTGCCGAACAGGGGCTTGCCGTCAAGCACGATGCCCGCGCCGAAACCGTAGTTGAAGGCGAGGTAGGCGAAGTTGCGCGCCCACAAGCCGGCACCCAGCAGGCTTTCACCGATGGCGGCGGTGGTGGCGTTGTTTTCCAGCCATACCGGCAGGCGCAAGGCCTCTTCCAGGATCGGCGCCAGCTCGATCAGCGACCAGTCCTGCAGCGGCTCGGAGGCATTGACCTGGCTGCGGCCGGCGATAAAGAAACCGGCGATCGCCACACCGGCGCCGATCAGGCGCTCGCGCGCCACGCCGTTGCGCGCCAGCATGCGCTCCAGCGCATCGACGATGGCGGCCAGCGAGGCCTTGCGATGCGTGGGCGGCGTGCGGATATGCACCTCTTCCAGCACGCGGCAGCCCAGGTCGGCCAGGCACAGCGTGATCGAATCGGTATTGATCGAAATGCCCACGCTGCAGGCCGCCTCGCGCACCAGTTCGATGCGCGGGCTGGGCTGGCCGCGCCCGTTGGGGATGGCGGCGCCGGCGCGCAGCAGGCCGCGCTCGATCAGCTGTTCCACCAGGCGATGCACCGATTGCTGGGCCAGATCGGTCTCGGCGGCGATGGCCGCGCGCGCGATCGCGTCATGGCGGCGCACGATGTTCAGGATCATGCGTTCGCTCGGCGACAGCGCCAGTTCGCCCGGAGGTTTCGCGCGCGGCGCTTTCGCCGCGGTGCCTGCCGATTTTTTCCTGGTGGTGCTCATGGCCTCAACCGACCTCCGGATGCGATAAACGTGGCGCGCCCTGGGCATGGCCGCCGGCCAGCAGGATAGACCAGCAGGGCATGGCTGCCTGCATCAAGGCCGGCGTGCCCGCGGCGACACTCACCGTGCCCGCCTCGGCGGAAACGGTGGATTCGACCAGCAGCCCGGCTTCGCGGCACAGCGCCATGCCGGCGGCGATGTCCCAGGTGTGGGTGCGATCCTCGAAGTAGCCGTCGATATAGCCGAGCGCCGCGAAGCCCAGGCCCACGCTGGCGCAGCGATAGCGGGCGCAGGTCCACTGGTGCTGCCGCAGATGCGCCTCGAGCGCCGCCGTCTGCGCGACATCCCAGCGCGCATTGCCGCCGATCGCCGCCACGCGCACCTCGGGAAACGGCACCGAGCGCCTGGCCGGCTTGCCGCCGACGAACAGGCCCAGGCCCGCGGCGGCGGCCAGGCTCATGCCCAGCGCGGGATAGCAGATGGCGCCGACGACGGGTTCGCCATCGCGCACATACGCCACGGCCACGCCCCACAGCGGCGAGCCGCGCAGGAAATGGCTGGTGCCGTCGATGGGGTCCAGCACCCAGCCGCAGGCAGCCGCCTCGCCGCCAAGCTCCTCGCCGACGATGGCTTCGCCGGAGACGTGCAGGGCCAGCTCGTCGCGCAACCGGCGCTCCACCGCCGTGTCCGCCTCGCTGGCGAAATCCATGCGTCCCTTGCTGCTGGCGGCCAGCTGTTCGCGCGCGCCGAAATAGCGGTGGGCGAGCTGGCCGCCGCTTTCGGCCACGCGCATGGCGAGGGTCAGGCGAGCCGGCAGGCCGATCATGCGGCGGTCTCCGCGCCATCGCCGGGGAGGCGTTCGCCGGTAGCCGGATCGAAGCGGCGGATCGCGGCCGGCGGGAAGCCCAGGCACAGCATCTCGCCGGGTCGATACGGGCGCCGGCTGCCGTCGATGGCGAGGACGCGCTGGCCGCCGACGCGCGCGTAGACCACCCGATGGCTGCCGAGATCTTCCACCGCTTCCAGCGTGGCGGCGATGCCGCCCGGCACGTCCAGCACGATCGCCTCCGGGCGGATGCCGAGCACCACCGGCATCGCCTGGCCGGCGTGCTGGCGCATGCGCAGCCGGCCGCCGTGCTCGATGACGGCGTGATCGCCTTCGTGCCACGCGTCCAGCATGTTCATCGGCGGCGTGCCGATAAAGCCGGCGACATACGCCGTGCGCGGCTGGTGATAGAGCGCCATCGGCGTATCGGCCTGCTCGACGCGCCCCTGATTCAGCAGTACCACGCGGTCGGCCAGGGTCATCGCTTCCACCTGATCGTGCGTGACGAAGATCGTGGTAGCGCC
This sequence comes from Dyella sp. SG562, assembly GCF_011759495.1. Lineage (NCBI taxonomy): Bacteria > Pseudomonadati > Pseudomonadota > Gammaproteobacteria > Lysobacterales > Rhodanobacteraceae > Dyella > Dyella sp. SG562. Next base: position 125,316 of record NZ_JAAOYS010000010.1, on the reverse strand, counting down.
GATCTCGTCGTGCAGCCGGCGCAGTTCCACGCGCATGTCGTGGCGCAGCTTGGCATCGAGATTGGACAGCGGCTCGTCGAACAGCAGCACGCGCTGGCGGCGCGCGATGGCGCGGCCGATGGCGACGCGCTGGCGCTGGCCGCCGGACAGCTGCGCCGGCTTGCGCTCGAGCAGGTCGCGCAGACCCAGCAGCTGCGCCGCCTCGCCGATGCGCCGCTCCCGCTCCGCGCGTTCGAGGCCGGCCAGCTTGAGCGCGTAGCCGATGTTGTCGCGCACGCTCATATGCGGATAGAGCGCGTAATTCTGGAAAACCATGGCGCAACCGCGGTCCTGCGGCGCCATCCGCGTCACGTCGGCGCCGCCGATGCTCACCGTGCCGTGCTCGGCTTCTTCCAGGCCGGCAATCACCCGCAGCAGGGTCGACTTGCCGCAGCCGGACGCGCCGAGCACCACGGTAAACGCCCCTGCGGCAAATTCGAGATCGAGCCGGTCGATGACCGCGCGCTGGCCGTAGCGCTTGCACAGGCCGCGCACCTGGATGGCCGCGCCGCTCACTTGCCCGCTCCGGTCACGCCGCGCACGAACCAGCGCTGGGTCAGGCCGATCACCAGCAGCGGCGGCGCCAGCGCGATCAGCGCGGCCGCCATCACCAGGTTCCATTCCGGCGGCTGGCCCGTTTCGGTGGGCAGGAAGCTGGCGATGCCAAGCGCGATGGTGCGCATCTCAGGGCGGCTGGTGGCGACGAGAGGCCACATGTAGTCCTTCCAGGTAGTGAGAAACACGATGGTGCCGAGCGCGGCGAAATTCGCCTTCGACAGGGGCAGCAGGATGTCGACGAAGAAGCGCCATGCGCCGGCGCCGTCCATGCGCGCCGCCTCGGCGAGCTCCGCCGGCACGGTGAGGTAGAACTGGCGGAACAGAAAGGTGCCGGTGGCCGAAGCCATCAGCGGCAGCGACAGGCCGGCGTAGCTGTCGAGCAGGTTCAGCGACACGCGCAGGTGCAGTCCGGTGCAGGCCGCGAGCACCGCGCGCAGCGGTTCGAGCAGATCGGAGGCCACGGCGTAAGTGGGCACGATGCGCACTTCCAGCGGCAGCAGCAGCGTGGCGAAGATGCCCCAGAACACCACGTGGCGCATGCGCGAGCGGAAGTACACCACCGCGAATGCGCTGGTCGAAGCCAGCGCCAGTTTGCCGGCCACCACGATCAGCGCCACCACCAGGCTGTTCAGCAGCATGTGCCCGATATCGGCGCGATGCAGCACCGCGGCGAGGTTCTCCAGCAGATGCCCGCCCGGCGCCAGCGCCAGGCCGTGCAGCAGGATCTGCCGGCTGGTCACCGAGGCCGAGCACAGCGCCAGGTAGAGCGGCCCCAGCGCGAACACCAGGCTCAGCATCAGCAGCAGCAAGGTGAGCAGCTTCAGTACGGGATGGCGTTCGATCATCGGAAGTCCTCCCGCCGCGCGCGGCGTTCCATGGCCGCGAACTGCGCCGCGATGGCGGCAAGCAGCAGGAGCATCAACAGCATCGACAGCGCCGAGGAGCCGGACAGGTCCAGCCCGACGAAGCCGTCGCGATAGGCCCGGTAGGCCAGGATGCCGGTGGCGCCGCCCGGGCCGCCCTGCGTCATGGTGTCGACGATGGCGAAACTGTTGGTGATGGAGTCGACCAGGTTCATGGTCGCGACGAAGAACAGCTGCGGGCGGATCATCGGGATCTGGATATCGAGCAGCCGGCGCAGCGGCCCGGCGCCGTCGATCGCCGCCGCGGCCAGGTAGTCGGCGGGAATCGAACGCAGCGCCGCCACCAGCACGATGAAGTCGAACGGAATCTGCGTCCAGGCAAAGGCGGCCACCACCAGGGCCATGGCCTGCGCGCCATCCAGATGCGGCTGCCAGACATGCGGCCACAGCCGGTTGAGGTAAGCCATCGGCCCGATGCCCGGGCTGGCGGCGGCGCGCAGGATCACGCCCAGCACGGAGCCGGCGACGGCGTACGGCCAGATCAGCAGATAGCGGAACAGCTTGCCGCTGCGGCGATGGAATTCCACCATCCATGCCAGCGCCAGCGCGGCCGCCACCGACAAGGCGACACCGCACAGCGAAAACACGGCGGTGCTGAGCAGCGATGCGTAGAGGCTGGCGTCGCCCAGTTCACGCCGGTAGTTGTCCAGGCCGACGAAGCGCGTGCAATGGCCGAACGGGCACTCCAGGTGCAAGGACCACCACAGCCCCTTCCAGCTCGGCCAATAGAAGAACCACGCGATCAGCACCAGCTGGGGCAGGCCGAGCGCCAAGGGCATCCAGCGGCCGTGGAAGCGCGCGCTGGTCTTCATGGCTGGCTCCGTGCCGCTCCGGCATAGGTGGCCTGGAAGCGCGCGAGCAGCAGATTGCCGCGCGCCTGCGCATGCGCAAGGGCGTCGTCCATGCTCTGCCGCCCGGCCAGGGCGCGCTGCACTTCCTCCTGCCAGATCAGGCGGAACAGCGACATGAAGCCCAGCCGCGCGCCGGCGCTGTAGGCATTGCCGGGCAGGGCCATCGAGGCCAGGCCGACGCGGATGGCGGCCGGCTCGCCCAGCGGCGAGGCTTCCAGCTGCCGCTGCGCCTCGCGCGTGAGCGGCAGATAGCCGGTGCGCGCGGAGAACAGCCGTTGCTGCCGCGGCTCGCGCAGATACGCCAGAAACCGCGCCGCCGCCGGATAGACAGCGGCAGGCTTGCCCTTGAATACCCATAGCGACGAGCCGCCGATGGTATTGCCGTAGCGGGCGGCGCCGGCATACGCCGGCAAGGGCCCGACCTCGGCGTCGACGATGCCGGCCTTGAGCACGATGGCATACGAGCCGGTGGAGTCGAGCGACAGCGCGCATTCGCCATCGGCAAAGGCCAGGGGCTGATCGCCGGCATGCGTCAGCACGGCGGGCAGCAGCAGCCCTTGCGCATGCCAGCGCGCCACGTCGCGCATGTAGCGGCGGTGGATGCCGTCGGCAAACGCATAGCGCGCGGCAAGACCGTCGCGCCCATTGCCGGCGCTGGCGATCGGCGCACCGGCCGCGGCATTGACCTGGTCCAGCATCTTCCATGGCGTGAAGTCGGCGACGGCGGGGCAGCTTTCGCCATGCGCCTTGAGCGCCCGCAGGGCCTGCTCGAACGCTTCCCAGGTCCGCGGCAGCCCGGGAATGCCGGCTGCCGCGAGCTTGCCGCGGTTGCCGTACAGCACCAGGGTGGAGGTGCCGAACGGCTGCGAGAACAGGCGGCCGTCCGCGGCGGCATAGTAGCGGCGGATGCCGTCCAGGTAATCGGCGTCATCGACGGCCTGGCCGTTGTCCTTCATCAGCGCATCCACCGGGTAGATGGCTTCGCTGTGCAGCATGTCGGCGGTGCCGATGTCGTAGATCTCCACCAGCGCGGGGGGCTGGCCGGCGCGATAGGCCGCCACTGCCTTGCGCAGGGTCTGCTCGTAGGTGCCTTGCGACAGGCAATGCACGTGGTCCTGCGGGTGGGTCGCGTTGAAACCGTCGCAGAGCTCGTCGATGGCCTGCGCGTACAGGCCGCCATGCGCATACCAGAATTCGACCTCCGCGGACCGGCCGGCCAGCGGCGCCGCGGCGGCGAGCGCCCACAGCGCGCAGGCAAGCCAGCGTGCGGCCGCGCGGCCGATCATGCGCCGTGCTCCTGCCGCCGCAGCAGGAAACGATTGTCGAAAGCCAGCATGTCGTTGAACGTGCAGAACTCCGGGGCGCCAAGCGCGATGACGCCGAGCGGCGCCACCAGCTCGCTGTACAGCTGGCTATGCACCGCCAGGGCCTGCTTCACCGCATCCAGGCTCAGCAGCTTGATGAGATAGGAGTGCGTGATGTGGAACGCATAGCTGTCGTGCCACGGCGTGCGCATGCCCAGGTGCTGCGCCAGGCGATCGCGCAGCCCGCGCAGCTTGTGCGCTTCCGCGGCATCGGCCGGCACCAGGCGCATCGCGCCGATCATCAGCTGCTGGCCGGGTTCGTCAAGCTTCATGCGCAGGGGCAGCTCGCAGCCCAGGTCGAACGCGCGCAGCTTGCCGTCCATATGGCGCGTGCATTGGGCCATCGTCGCATTGAGCGGCAGCGCCGCCGGCCAGCGCTCGCGGGTGCGGGCAAGATCGTTGGCACCCTCGAATACCGTCATGTGGTAGCTCTCCGGCGGCAGCGTCGCCAGGGCGTCGGCATGGGGAGCGGCGCCGATCCGGTCGCGCACGGCGGTCAGCGCATCCGACAGCGGCGTGAACAGCGGCACGTGGCAGAGCAGCGTGTTGCCCGGAAAGCGCAGCACATGGCCGTGCGCATCGAACTTCTGGTCCAGGTGGGTAAGCGGCTGGTGGTACTTGCTGAGCATGATGAGTGTCTGCCGGGGTGGCTGGAGAAGCCGATGGCTTCAGGCGGCGCGGAGCGCGTTCACAGCGAATGCGGGGTGTACTTCACGCCCACCCAGTAGGTACGGCCGATCGAGAAGCTGTCCTTCAGCAGGTCGTGCGCCGGCCCGGTGACGCTGGTCACCGGCGAGCGGGTGAGGTTGGCGATCTCGAAGAAGGTCTGCACATCGCTGCCGACGTTGCGGTACAGGCGCAGGTCGATCTCCTTGCGTGCCTTCCAGTACACGTCCTGGCTGGGCAGGGTGCTGTCGACCAGGCGCAGGCTGCGCGAGGTCCAGTGATAGCCCAGGTCCACGCCGGTACCGCCGCGGTGGTAGAACACGCTGAAGTTGCGGATCTGGCCGGGCTGGTTCACCAGGCCGTCGATGACGCGCGTGGCGCCCGACGAGGTGACGGCGTCCAGGCGCCCGCGCAGGAAGGTCGCGTTGCCGCTGTAGCCGGCGCCGGCCAGCCAGGGCGCGAGCCACTCCAGGCTGCCGTTGGCGAAGTTGAGTTCCGCGCCATTGAGCTGCGAGCGCGAGGCATTCATCGGCTGCGCAATGGCGGCGATGCGGTCGGCGCCGCCGAAGAACACGCTGCCGACGCTGTTGAGGGTGTAGATCTCGTCGCTGATCCGCTTGTGGAACAGCGCCGCCGACAACAGGCTGTCGTGCGGCAGGAACCATTCCGCCGAGCTGTCCAGGTTGAGCGACTGGCGCGGCTTGATCGCCGGATTGCCGCGCGTCACGCCGATGCTGCCGTCGGTGTTCTGGCTATAGGTGGTGTTGGGCGCGTAGGCGTCGTAGGTCGGCCGGCCGATGGTCTTGCTGGCGGCAAGCTTCAGGCGCACGGCGTCGGTGGCGTTGAAGACCAGCGAGGCGGCGGGCAGGGTGAAGCGGTACTGCGAGCGCAGGGTCTGCGGCTGCCATTGCGTCGCGCCGCCCACGATCTGCCGCACGTTGCCGGTGGTCGACAGCCAGGTGTCGTCCTGGCGCAGTCCGGCCAGCACGCTCAGGCGTTCGGTCTTGTAGCTGCCCATGAGGTACGCGGCGGCGGTGTCCTCGGCATGGGAGTAATTGCCCTGCAGGCTGTTGGCGGCATTGCTGGCGTAAGCGGCGGCATGCGTGCTGGCCGCCAGCTGCGCCCAGGACTGGCGCGGGTCGATCTGCAGGAAGGGCAGGTTGCTGCCGGGCAGCGTCCCGCCGATGCTGCCGGCGCCGGCCAGCGTGTCGCCGGGCGACGCGGCGACGAACTGCTGGTAGAACTCGTTGTAGCGATGTTGCAGCCGGCGCGCATCGACGCCGGCGGCGTAACCGAAGCCGCGGGCGTCGCCGTCCAGGTTCTGGCGGAAATCCAGCTTCAGGTCGCCGACGCTGTCGTCGATGCTGATGGTGTCGTGGCGCCAGTACACCGCATTGAAGTTGTTGAGGTCGGCGAAGCCGGCCGGGTTGGCCAGGCTGACGCCGGGCAGGAAACCCGAGGTGTCGTAGCTCATGGCCAGGCCGGGCGTGCCGGTGATCGCCACGCCGCCGGCGCCGTTGTACTTGAACGCGCCGTAGGCGTACTTGCTCAGGGCGACGGGATTGCGGTCGCTCGCGGAGGAATACGAGGCGCGCGCGGACAGCAGCTTGTCTTCGCCGATATGCCAGTCGAAACCGCTCTGGGCGAAGCGGTCCTCGCGCTTGAGCGTGCCCTGCATCCGGCCGACCTCCGCTTCGCCGCGCGCGAAGGCGCCGGTGCTGGCGGTCTGGCCGAGCACGGGATTGGGGCCGGTGGAGCGGCTGTCGTCCAGGAACACTTCGTTGCGAGAGGAATGGACTGCCTCGGCGTTGGCGCCGAACGACAGGAAGCCGTACAGGTCCGGCGCGAACTGCGCCTCCAGCTTGCCGTCCAGGCCCTTGCGCTGCAGGTTCTCCGGAAAGCGCCAGTACTTGAACTGCTGCGGCACCGGGATGCCATTGCCGAAGGCGGGGCCGCCGGTGGCCGGATTGTTGGCGTTGGCGCCGTTGGCGCCGTAGTAGTTGTAGAAGATGTTGTCGCTGGTCATGCGGCCCAGCGAATACAGATTGCGGTTTTCGACGTTGGCCGCGAGCACCAGGCCCAGCCTGTGGTCCGGGCCGAACGTGGCGCTGAATACCGCATCGCCTTTCCGCCCCAGGCCCTGGTTCGCCGACAAGGCCTTGCCGGTGCCGGTCGCGTGGCCGAGTGCCGCCGTCACGCTGGCATAGGTGCGCCCCTGATGGTCGAACGCGCTGCGCGTGACGATATTGATCGAGCCGCCGACGGCGTTCGGGTCCTGGTCCGGCTGCCAGGTCTTGTACACGTCCACTTCCTGCACCAGCGAGGCCGGCAGCAGATCGGTCCGCACGCCGCGGCTGACCCGGTCGGTGGTCGCCATGGGCGCGCCATCGAAGCTGATGTTGTTGTAGCTGGCGTCGAGGCCGCGGATGGCGATCTGCTGCGCCTCGTCGCGGCCGTTGACGTTGTCGGAGTTGAAGCTGGCCGAGACGCCCGCCACGCGCTGCACGGCCTGCGGGATATTCAGGCTGGGCAGCGCCTGGATCTGTTCGCTGGTGGCCGCGTCCATGACGCGGTCCTGGGTCTGCTTGGCGGCGATGGCGATGCCGATCGGCGCCAGTTCGCCGCTGACCCGCACATCGGCGAGCGTCTTGGCCTTCGACTGTTCGGGCGCGGTGCCGGGCGCGGCGCCGGTTTCGCCCGCCATGTTCACGCCCGGCAGGGCCGCCAGAATCGCCATGGCCAGCAGGGACAGCCGGCGGCCATGCGGTCGTTCGGTGCGCTTGAGCATAAGGTTCCCGTGCTTCGGATAAGGGGCGCGGCGGTGAGGTCGCCAGCGCGGACCGGGGAACAATATCACTCACCATGTGTCATATTATTTACAATCCTGGCGGACAAGGAAAAGTCCCGCTTCACCCGCGCCGAGGCCTGAAAAGACCTTGAAAAATAGCTTTGTCGATGGTGTGCGCAGAGCCGCCTCAGAGCGGAGTGTCGCCATCGGGCGACCGATCGCATCGCGGCCCGGGTAATTAAGTAACTTTATGAGTAATATTGCGCCGCGCAATGTCGCGCACTTCCGGGCAGGCAAGCATGGCGTTTCGCCTCGACGATCGTTGGGTATGGGATTTCTGGTTTGCGCAGGACGGCGGGCGTACGCACCTGTTCTTCCTGCAGGCGCCCAAGTCGCTTGGCGATGCGAACAAGCGCCACTGGCACGTGTCGATCGGGCACGCCGTCTCGGACGACCTGGTGAACTGGGCGGAGCAGGAAACCGCGCTGCGGCCGGCGGCATCCGCCGCATGGGACGACTACACCACCTGGACCGGCACCGTGCTGCGGGCGCCGCAAGGGCACTGGCTGATGTTCTACACGGGGACCTCCCGCGCAGAACAAGGCCTGATCCAGCGCATCGGCCTGGCCACCTCGCCGGATCTGCGGCGCTGGGAGCGCTCACCGCGCAACCCCGTCCTGCAATTGCCCGACAACCGGCTTTACGAAACGCTGGACCGGGACACCTGGTACGAACAGGCCTGCCGCGACCCGTGGATCTTCCCCGACCCGGACGGCCGCGGCTGGCACATGGTCTTCACCGCGCGCGAGCCGGACGGCCCGAGCATCGGCCGCGGCGTCATCGGCCACGCCACCTCCGACGACCTGGAACAATGGACGCTGCAGCCGCCACTGTTCCGTTCGCGCGTGTTCGCGCAGATGGAAGTGCCGCAGATCTTCTGCTGGCAGGGGCGCTGGTATTGCCTGTTCTGCACGGCCGCGAACCTGATCGACAGCGATTACGCCCGCGGCGCGATGTCCCGGCCGATGACCGGCACGCACTACCTGATGGCGGACCATCCGCTCGGCGAGTGGCGCCTGGTGCCGGGAGATTTCCTGGTGGGCGATCCGGCCGGCAGCCTGTATGCGGGACGGGTGCTGCCGGCGCGCGATGGCGGCCTGCGTTTCATGGCCTTTCGCAAGAACGGCGCAAACGGTGCGTTCATTGGGGAGCTGTGCGATCCCATGCCGGTGACGGTCCGCGCGGACGGAACCTTGCAGGTGGATACGGCGGCCGTTCCCGCCGCTGATAGATTTTGTAATGCCGATCCGCAAATAAGTTAATCGGCTCCTTTGCTATATATCGCCGCTTTCCGGACTGGCGGGAGAGGCGGCATGCGTCATCGGTTTCTGACATGGACTTTGGGCGCTTCGCTATGCGCGTGCACGGCCGGTGCGCTGGCCGCCGGTTCGAACCATCGCGGCTGGGTCGACGCCTGGTCCGCCGTCCCCGACACCGCCGGCCCCGCGCTGAACGACCAGACCGTGCGCCAGATCGTGCGGATCAGCGCCGGCGGCTCGGAGTTGCGCATCCGGCTGTCCAATCTGCTCGGCAATGCACCCGTTACGCTGGGCCCGGCGCATGTCGCGCTGCATGCAAGCGGCGCGGATACCGTGCCCGGCAGCGACCGGTCGCTGCTGTTTCAGGGCCAGCCCACGGTGACGATCGCCAAGGGCGAAAGCGTCTTGAGCGATCCGGTCAAGCTGGATGTGCGGGCCCTGCAGGAACTGGCGGTAAGCCTCTATGTGCCGGCCGCCGAGCAATATCGCGCTTCGACCGCGCACAATGCCGGCCAGGCCACCGCCTACATCACCGAAAGCGGCGACGCCGGTGCGGCAGCGGCATACCCAAGAGAAGAGGTGAGCGGCATGCGCTTCTTCCTCACCGACGTGGAGGTGTCCGGGCCTGCCGCCAAGTCCACGATCGTCACCTTCGGCGACTCGATCACCGACGGCGCCGGCTCCACCCAGGACGCCAACACGCGCTGGCCGGATGCCCTGGCGGAGCGCCTGCAAGCCGAGCCCAGGCTTGCATCCATCGCCGTGGCGAATGCCGGCATCGGCGGCAACCGCATCCTGCATGACGGCTACGGACCCAGCGCGCCGTCGCGCTTCGATCGCGATGCGCTGGACAAGCCGGGCGTGCGCTGGATCATCCTGCTGGAAGGCATCAACGATATCGGCGGCTCCGGCTATGCATGGGACGCCAAGGACAAGGTCTCGGCGCAGCAGCTGATCGACGGCATGCAAGCCCTGATCGACCGCGCGCACGCCCGGCACGTGAAGATCTATGGCGCCACCCTCACGCCGTATGGCGGCAACGGCTGGCCTTACCACAGCGTTGCCGGCGAGAAGACCCGCCAGGCGGTGAACGAGTGGATCCGCCACGCCGGCGCCTTCGACGGCGTGGTGGATTTCGACCAGGCCATTCGCGATCCGGCGGCTCCGGAAAAAATGCTGCCCGCCTATGACAGCGGCGATCACCTGCATCCCAGCAGCGCGGGCTACAAGGCGATGGCGCAGGCGGTGGACCTGCGCTGGTTCGGCACGCCCTAGCGGCCAGGGCGTTCGCCGCGGCTCAAGGCCGCACGGCAATCACCTCGATCTCGACCCGGTAGCCCGGATTGCCCAGCGCCGCGATCTGGAACGCCGAGCGCGCCGGCAGCTTCGGCTGCTGCGGCGTGCCGAAGAACTGGCGGTAGCCGGCCATGAAGCCGGCGAAATCCATGTGTCCGCCATGGGCTTCGTCGCCCACCAGGAACACCTGCATCTTCACCACGTCGCCCAGCCCCAGGCCCATGCCCTTGAGCTGCTTCTCGATCGCGGTGAGCACGCCCACGGTCTGGGTCTTGGTGTCGCCATAGGCGGCCGCCGCATCCTTGGGCGCCTTCGGATCGACCACCGGCGGCACGTTGCCGCTCACGTACACGGTGGCCTTGCCGGCGGGCACTTCGACCGCGGCCGAAATGGGGAAGTCGCTGTCGGGAATCTTGTAGCGCTTCACTTCCTGCGCGGACGCCGCCGTGGCGGCGAGCAGGAGGAGGGGCAGGGTGCAGCGGATGATCTGACGCATGGGGTGCTCCTTGGGGAATGGGGTCAGCGATGCAGCGCGGCGACATCGTCGGCGCTGATGCTGTCGGTGTACCGGTTGCCGAAATGGGTGCGGATGTAATTGATCACGCCGGCGATCTGCGCATCGCTCAAGCCCGCGCCGCGCAGGAAACGCTCCTCGCCTTCCGGCGGCGGCTTGAACGAGGGCATGTCGCGCCGGCCATGCAGGATCACCGCGGCCATGTATTGCGGCGAGACCAGCCGCGGATTGCCGGTAAGCGCCGGATAGCTGCCGGCACCCCGCGCGCCCTTGGCGTCGGGCATGTGGCAGCCCTGGCAGATGCCGCGGAACACGGCCTCGCCGTCGGCGGCGGCGAGACGTCCGTCCGCATGTCCGGCGTTATCGGAAGACTGTCCGCGCGCCGCGCCCGCGGCGAGCAGCACGGCGGCGCCGGCCAGCGCCATCAATCGATGCCTGGTATGTCGCTTCATCCGCTGGCTCCCGTTGCGCGCGCATGGATGCGTCCGATGGCATCCAGCGCGGAAGTGACCGCCCCCTCCTGCCACGCCGGCAGGTACGAGGCATGTTCGCCGGCCAGCACGATGCGCCCGTCCAGCTGGCACAGGTTGTCGTAATGGCGTTCGCGCGCCTCGTCGGACCACACGCCGAAGCAGCCCAGGGTGAACGGCGAGCGATGCCAGCCCACGGCGACGCCGTGCTCGAATTCATCGCGGTATTGCGGATGGATCCGGCTGCCGTAATCGACCGCCTTGCGCACCCGTTCTTCGGGCGGCATCGCGGTGAACTGATAGGCGTCCACGCCCCACATGTACGCCCCCAGCAGCACGCCCTTGCCGCCGCTGTGAAAGCCGGTGCTCGGATAGCTGATGTTGGCGATCGGCAGGTCGGTGTAGGTGATGCCGCCGTAAATCTGCTCGTCTTCTTCCCAGAAGCGCCGCTTGAACTGCAGGCCCACTTTCACCGAGGCCGCATAAGGCACCGCGGCGATCGCCTCGGCCATGGCGGCGCCGACCTTGAGCGGCAACTGGCCCAGGATCGACAGCGGGATGGTGCACACGCACCAGTCCGCGCTTGCCGTATGCGTGGCGCCGGGGGCTTCGGCGTCTTCGTAAGCCACGGTGACGCCGCGTTCGTCCTGCTCGATGGCGGTGACCTTGGCGCCGTAGCGGATCACGCTTTTCAGTTCGCGGCCGAACGCCTCGCCGATGCGGCCCATGCCGCCGACCGGCTGGAACAAGGTGGTCTGGAATTCGTAGATCTCGCCGGCCACCAGGTGCTGCCACAGGCGCGAGCCGAGCACGTCCTTCAGTTGCAGCGGCGTGGACGGCTGCGGCCTGGCGGACAGGCCGCCGCCGGCATCGCGGTCGTAGCCGCGCCGGTTGCTGCTGGCTTCGCCGCGCGCGTAGGCGAACTGCTTGTCCAGCGCGCCCCATGCGCGCAGCGATTCCAGCAGGCGTTCCTGGTCCTCCTTGCTCACGCGCTGGTCCAGCTGTCCCTGCTGCGTGCTCTTGGCCAGCAGTTCGGCCACGTGGCCGCGGTAGTCGGCGTTGATCTCGCGATAGCGCCGCGGCTTGCCGCCGAACGCATCCGCGCCGTGCAGATAGGCGTTGTGATTGACCTGGACGAACGGCTCCAATGCCACGCCGAGTTTTTTGCAATACGAGAGGATGCCGTGGTGGTGATAAGGCAGGCGCCATGGCCCGGGATTGATATACAGGCCGTCCTCGAACTGGCAGTGCTGGGTAAAGCCGCCCAGTTCGGTGAAGCGGTCGCCGCCGCGCAGCGACCAGTTGCGGCCGCCGGGACGGCGGTTGTACTCCAGCACCTGCACGCGGTAGCCGGCCTGGCGCAGCTCGTAGGCCGCCACCATGCCGGCGATGCCGGCGCCAAGCACCAGCACGGATGCGCCGCGCGGGGCGCCTTCCAGCCGCGGCGGGCCGCGGTAGGGCGATTCGGCCGCGAGGCCGAGGCTGCTCATCGCCTGGTACATCGCCGCACCGCCGGCGGCGGCGCCGATCATGCGCAGCAGGTCGCGCCGCCTCATCGAGCGCGGGCGCTCGCCGGCGGCGGAAAGATCATCTTGCATGGATCACCTCTGACGTGGATGGGGACATGCCGCGCGCACGCGGTGCGTCTCGCCCCTCCGCGCCGGCCGGGCGCGGAGGGAGTGCCGTCAGAAGCGATAGGCGACCTTGCCGTACCAGTAGCGGCCGTTGAAGCCGAACGGCGACAGCGACGAGTACTGCAGGCCGTCGGCGCGGTCTTCGTACACGTTGGCCAGCGAGGCCTTGGTCGGATACTGGTTGGTGAGGTTGTCCACGCCGGCGGTGAAGGTCCACGCGTCCCACGCATAGCTGGCGGAGAGATCCAGCAGCCAGCGCGCGGCGAACTTCTGGTCCTGGCTGCCGTCGTCGGCATCGCCGCGGCGGATCACCGATCCATAGCGCGTGAGGTTGGCATGCAGCCCGAAGCCCTGCAGCTGCCAGTCGCCGCTGAACACGTACTTGGTGCGTGGCGTGGACGCGGTGAGCAGGCCTTCGCTGGCGCGGCCGAACGCGGGCGTGGAGACTTCCAGCACCTTGGTCTTGTTGTAGTTGCCGCTGGCGGTGAGGTTCAGCTTGCCCCAGTCGTCCAGGTCCATGCGGTAGTTGGTGATCAGGTCCGCGCCGCGCGTGCGCGTGGTGGCGCCGTTGACGAAGAACTGCGCGCCGGTGACCTGGCTGTTGGGGATGCTCACCGCGATCTGGTCCGAATACAGGATCGCGTCCGCCACACGGATCTGATACAGGTCCAGGGTCGCGCTGAAATCGCTCCACGGCTGCCACACCGCGCCAAGGCCGTAGTTGGTGGACTTCTCCGGCTTCAGCGCCTTGGCGCCCAGCGCGATCGCCACCGGGTCCGACGTGCGGTAGGTGCCGATCTGCGCCAGCGTGCCGTTCTGGATCAGCGTCACCACCGACTCGTAGTTCTGCTGCGCCAGCGACGGCGCGCGGAAGCCGTTGGAGGCGGTGCCGCGCAAGGCGAACGTATCGGTGAACTGGTAGCGTGCCGACAGCTTGCCCGAGCGCGTGGAACCGGCGTCGCTGTAATGCTCGTAGCGGCCGGCCAGGCCCATGGAAAGCTTGCTGGTCACGTCCGTTTCCAGATCCACGTACGCCGCCTGGCTATGCCGGCCGAACGTGCCGGCGACCTGCGGCGTCAGGCCCGGAAACACCTGTGAGCCGCCCGCGTACGGCGTGGTGGTGCCGGGAATCAGCGTGTTGGGGTCGAAGAAATAGGAATCCGGATCGCCCGCGTCGATGACATAGGTTTCCTTGCGGTATTCCGCGCCGAACGCCAGCGTGACCGGATTGGGCAGGAAGCCGACATGGATGTCCTTGCTCAGATCCAGATTCGCCACGCTCTGCTTGTTGCGGAAAGTGCCTGCGTTGAAATACGTCGGCGAATAGCCGTTGGTGTAGTACAGGTTGGTATTGACGCTGTTGGCGATGTCGAAGGCCAGGTTGTTCTCGCCGTGGTCGGCGGAGAAGTCCCAGTGCCAGCCGCCCGCCGTGGTGCCGCGCAGGCCCAGTACCGCGGCGATGTCGTTGCTGTGGTTGACGATCTGCGGCAGGAAGCCGTTCGGGTAGATCGCCGGCACGTTGCGTGCCGAGTTGTAGGCGCGGTAATAGCCGTTGGAGGTGACGTCGCGCTTGCTGCCGTTGATGTAGCCGTACAGCTCGACGCCCGAGGTGATGTCGTAGCCGAAGTTCAGCAGCAGCTGATAGGTCTTTACCGCGGGGTCGCCGTAGCGCTCGTACGGAATGCCGCTGGGATTGGCGGCGCCCGCCAGCGTGGTGGTCTTGTCGCGATTCTCCGCGCGGTTGGTGTTCATGGCGTTCTGGTAATTCCACGCCACGCGCATCCAGCCCGGCGCCTTGCTGTCGGTACCGCCCAGCGGAATGCCCATGCTGCCCTGCACGCCGTTCTGCGCGCCGTCGCCCTTGTCCATCACGCCGCCGCTGGCGGTGACGCTGTTGCCGCCCGCCGCGCCGCCGCGCTTGAGCACCACGTTGATCACGCCGGCGATGGCGTCGGAGCCGTACTGCGCCGCCGCGCCGTCGCGCAGCACTTCGATGTGATCGATGGCGGCGATGGGAATCGAGTTGAGGTCCACCGGCGCCGAGCCGCGGCCGATCGCCGAGTTGTAATTGACCAGGCTGGTGGTGTGGTACCGCTTGCCGTCCACCAGCACGAGCACCTGGTCCGGCGACATGCCGCGCAGGCTGGCCGGCCGGATCGCGTCGTTGCCGTCGTTGATGGCGGGGCGGGGAAAGTCCAGCGAAGGGAGCAGGGTGCTCAGGGCGCTGGCCAGATCGGTACTGCCGGTGGCGTTGAGATCCGCGGGGGTCAGTACGTCGATCGGTGCGAGGGATTCGGAAGCGGTGCGGTCGGTGCTGCGCGTTCCGGTGACTACGACTTGCTGGAGCTGTTTGGCTTTTTCGGGCGATGCCGCGTCGGCGGCGGGCGTTTCGTCGGCCCAGGCCACCGAGGCGGCGAGGGCATTCATACAGCAAAGAGGTAGCAGCGCGGCCGCCGGCAGGCGCCGCTTAAGTCGTTTGGTCATCAGTGGTTTCCCCGGTCAGGCAGTCAGTAGACAGGCTCCTTGCCTGGATCTTGCGTCGCAGCAATCCTCCCCAGGGCTGCGACGATTCGAGGCTAAGCGCGATTGCTGCGGCGCGTCAATATCTGGTTATTAGCGCGTCATTGCGCTGTAATCGTCGGCCCGGTGCTTTTTTGCAACGCGACAAAATCTTGCGGCCACCGGATCGACAGAGGCCACGGGCGAGGGTTCGCCCATGGCCTCGTTGCCGGCAACAGATCGGCCTCAGCCCGCGGCCGTGATCTCGGCGACGAACTCGCGATAAGAACGCAGCGGGCGTCCCAGCATCCGGGTCAGCCGCTCGGCGTCGCCCGCCTCCGGCAGCATGCCGTCGCTGACGAAGCGTTCGGCCATCAGGCGCATTTCGTAGGCCATCCACTTCGGCAGGAAGCCGGCGGCGTTCTGCTCGAAGCCGGCCGGATCGTCGCCGCCGTACACCACGGGGCGTCCCAGCGCATCCGACCAGATCGCCGCCGCATCTACGCCAGTCAGCGCGTCGGGGCCGACCAGGTTGATCGTTTCGGTCGGCAGCGTGGCAGGCGCCTGGTCGCGGCGGATCAGTTCGATCGCGGCGAGCTCGGCGATGTCGCGCGTATCGATCATGGCCAGGCCCTTGCCGCCGATCGGCATCGGATAGACGCCGTGCTGAAGCACCACGTCCTTGATCGTGTGGTCGTTGTCGATGAAGTAGGTCGGACGCAGGATGGTGGCGCTGAAACCCATCTCCCGCAGCATCCGTTCGGCGCCGTACTTCACCGCGAAATGCGGCACGTTGACGAAGCGGTCGGCATGGATCACCGACAGGTACACGACGCGCTCGACGCCCGCCTCGCGGGCCAGGTTGAGGGTAAGGATCGCCTGGGTGAATTCATCGCCGGTGACGGCGTTGAGCAGGAACAGGGTGCGCACGCCGGAGAAGGCGGTGCGCATGGCGTCGAGGTCGAGCAGGTCGCCCTGAACCACCTCCACGCCGGCGGGGAAGCTGGTTTTGGAAGGATCGCGGGTCAACACGCGCACGGCTGCGCCGCGCTGGACGAGCTGGTCGACGACCTGGCGGCCGACGCGGCCGGTGGCACCAGTAACGAGGATAGTCATGGCAGTACTCCGAGTGGGTTGGGAACGTGCCGGCCATGTTATTGATCCAAATTCTGGCGAATAGCCGCTAAAATTAGACGCGACGTCCCACTCACGAGACACCCATGGACCTTCTCGCACTGGCCGATTTCAACCTGGTCGCCCGCCACGGCGGCTTCGGCAAAGCCGCCCGCGAAGCCGGCCGGCCGAAGGCGACCCTGTCGCGGCGCGTGGCCGAGCTGGAGGCCAGCCTGGAGCTGCGCCTGTTCGAGCGCGGGGCGCGATCGCTCAAGCTCACGGAAGAGGGCCGCGCCCTGTTCGAGCGGACCGCACTGCTGCTGACCGAGCTCGACGAGACGGCGACCGCCATCGCCTCCGGCGGCCATGCTGCGCGCGGCCGCCTGCGCATCAGCGCGCCGCTGCTTTTTTCGCAGACCGCGATGGGCCGGCTCGCCGCGGGCTTCGCGCTGCGCTACCCGCAGGTGCGGCTGGAAGTCACCGCGGAAGACCGCGCCGTGGACATGATCGAAGAGGCTTATGACCTGGTGATCCGGGTCAACCCGGAACCCGACGCCACCCTGGTCGGGCGCATCTTCCTGCGCGACCGCATGGTCGTCGTGGCCAGCCCGGCGTTGGCGCGGCCCGTGGGCGCCGCACCGGTCCCGGCGGTGACCCGCGGCCCCGTCAAGCAGGCCGAGACCTGGACCATGAAGACAGCTTCCGGGACGTCGGCCATGCTCGCCCATCCCGTGCTCGGCCTGTCATCGCTGGTGATGGTCCGCGACGCGGTGCGCATGGGCGCGGGCGCGGCGCGCCTGCCGTTGTCGCTGGTGAGTCCGGACCTGGCCGACGGAACCTTGACGCACTGGGGCGACGTGGAAGGACCGGAAACCGCGCTCTGGGCGCTCTATCCGTCCCGCCGCCTGCTGAGTGCCCGCGTGTCGGCGTTTCTGGACTATCTCAGGGAAGCTTTTCCACGAGGAACGCCGGACGAACTGGCCGCCTATGTCCGCGGCTGAGCCTGCCGCCCGGCAAGCGATTCGCGCACCCGGCGCATGGCCGAACCAAAATTAAATCGCCTCGAAAAACCCCGCTTGCCAAACGCCTTCCGCTGATTATCTTTACGCCCCGCCGATCGCTGCGGGATCGGCCTGACCACGCCGCAAAGGTGTGGCGAGTGTTCACTCCCATGTTGCTTAAAGAGGATATGGCTATGCGCACTGTGCTCGATTTTTCTTCTCTTCATCGCTCCAGCATCGGCTTCGACCGGATGTTCGAACTGCTGGAAACGGCGGCCAGCACCACGCCGGCGGATAACTGGCCGCCATTCGATTCGATCAAGGTCGCGGACGATCAGTACCGCATCACCATGGCGGTCGCCGGCTTCGGCCGCGACGACCTGCAGATCACGCTGCAGAACAACGTGCTCACCGTCAGCGGCGAGCGCAAGGCCGACCACGCCGGCGAAATCCTGCATCGCGGCATCGCCAACCGGCCGTTCACGCGCCGCTTCGAGCTGGCCGAGCACATGCAGATCGATGGGGCCAGCCTCAAGGACGGCCTGCTGGTGATCGACTTGAAGCGCGAGCTGCCCGAGGCGCTCAAGCCGCGCCGGATTCCCATCGGAAATCCGGATCAGCCCGCCATCGAACCGCGCCGGCTGCAGAACCAGGCGGCGTGATTCGCCCGCAAGAGGCGATGGCGGTTTGAATCCTGAAGTGGTTACTGGCGGCGGCAGACTTGCCGCCGCTTTTTTTCATACGTGGGAATGGGCCTGGTAAAAGCGGCATTTTGGCCCCTCAATCCCTTGACTTATCCGTACTGGCGAAAGACGCGCGGGCGACGCGCAAGTCGAGCCCGCTTTTTAAGATTTTCACCAGATGGACTTAATGTTTTTGCGCGAATGTGCCTTTCATCACCATTGCCGGCGCCGCGAAAAAAAGCCAGGAAAATCAGCTGTGATTGCAGTCACGCGACAGCCAAGTCGCCGTCAACTATCGGCGCACCTTGTGTTACTCAGCATGCACTGAGTGCGCATCAGGAACGCGCACTCGCAACAGGGGCGTCAGTCGTGCTTGCGGCGGCGCGAGTTATCCGCCGGACATCAACACATGCTTTTTGCGTCCGGTCTGCGCGGCCGGCGACGGCGGCGCTTGATCTGCGACAGGGGTACGACAGTGAACAAGCAAGACGAAGCGAGCATCGCGCTCTGGCTGCATTACCGGCGCGAGCCGGAGCTTTTCGCGCAGCTGCCCGAAGCGTGGCGGCACTCCATCGCCGAGCACTACGCGCATGCGCGGCAACGGCAGCAGCTCCGGCAGCGCCGCTCGGTACTGCCGCTCTCCGTGCTGGCGGGGCTGGCCGCGCTGAGCGCCGCGAAGGCGCGCGCGGCCACCAACTACACCACCGTGCTCACCGGCACCAACGCGGACACCGCGTACTCGAGCAGTACCGACGCCAACGGCAACCTGGTCTATCGCCTGGCCGGCGGCGACAGCATCAGCACGACCACGACCGGCACGGACAGCGTCAGCGCCGTCAGCCTGCAAAGCGGCACGCCCAAGGTGGTGCTGCAGGTGGACGCCGACGGCAAGGGCGCACTGACAGTGTCCGTCGACCGCCCGGAGACACCCTGGCCCGGCGTGCACGGCACCGCCCATGCCATCGACATGGGCGCGGGCGAATACCTGACGGTGAACGGCAACACCTCGCTCACCGCGCAGGCGGATGACCGGGCCCGCGTCGTCAACGGGGTGTGGGTGGGTGGATCGGAGGCGCGGGGTCTGCACCTTGACCGGTCGACGGCCGTCTTCAACGGCAAGCTGGACGTTACGACCAAAGGCGCGGACTGGAGCCAGGGCCTGTGGATCTACCGCGGCTTCCTGACCGTCAACGGCGACACCAACATCGTCACGCACGGACGCGGCACCAATACCGCCGGCATCTATAACTCCGGCGGCGGCACCGGCAACGTGGTGTTCAACGGCAACCTGGGCATCGTCAGCTACGGCGACTGGCCCAACGACACCGTGCAGGGCATTTACAACGACAACGTCAACACGCGGATCACCGTCAATGGCGATCTGAATATCGCCGCCACCTCGAACGGCTCGACGGTGATGGGCATCCGCAACCAGGGCACGATCTATGTGACGGGCAACACCACCGTCACTTCCGACGGACCGCGCTCCGCCCTGGGTATCGTCGCCACCCATGCCTCCGCGCGCTTTCATGCCGGCGGCGACGTGAAAGTGACGGTGGTCAGCCACACCGACTACACGCCGTACGGATCGCCCACCGCGCTGGGCAACTCGTACGGGCACACCTACGGTTTCATGACGCTGGACGGCGCCGTCGACGCGCGCGTCAGCGGCGTCAGCACGAGCTTCGCGGTCACCAACAGTAGCGTGATGACCTTTACCAATGCCGCGAAGACGGCGGTGCTGCGCGCGAGCGTGGACTGCAAAACGTGTGACGTCTACGGCATTTACAACGACGGCGGCACGCTCACCATGGCCGGCGGCCTGGACGTGGCCGTGAGCAACACCGGCAGCGGTGCTCGCTATGCCATATGGAACATAGGGGGTGATTGGTGGCAAACCCAAAGCACGCTAAGCGTCAACCAGGCTGGCGGGCAGTCCGTCAAGTTGGATGGCGACGTGCTGACGCGCAACCTGATCAATGCCGGCGGCAAGCAGTACACCGCCACCACCCAGGTGAACTTCAACGATAGTGCGTCGTTCCTCAAGGGCATGGTGCTCGGCGGCAGCGGCGTGATCCCTGCCAGCGGCAACAGAGGCGTGTACACCTATAACGCAGGCGTGCCCATCCTGAGCTTCGCCAACGGCGCCCGCTGGATGCCCACCGGCACCGGCACGCTCGCCAGCGATTTCGGCGCCGGCAGCCTCTCGCTCGGCAACGGTGGCGCGATCGACCTGGCGGCGAGCTGGGGGGCGTTCGCGCCGGGAAGCGTGCCCGCGCACAGCCTGCGCAGCCTTAGCGTCGACAGCTCCACCGGCGGCGCCACGGTGAATCTCGCGGACGGCGCCACCTTCACGCTGCTGAGCGACATCCGCAACGCGCAGGCGGACAAGGTGAGCTTCGGCGCCGGCATCACGACATTCAACGCCACGGGCACCCAGAAGCTGCGCATCGCCTACGACCCGGTGCTGGACGACGCCTCCTGGGTGAGCGCCGCGGCATTGCAGAACGGCACCACCATCGCGGCGGCGCAGCCCATCGTCGTCGTCGACGCCAGCGCCGCGGCCGGCGGCAAGGCGGCGTTCCAATCGGTCGCCGGCGTGGCGGGGCAGTGGAGCGCCACTTACGAGAACGCGCTGGCGCGTTTTACCTACGTGCCGCGCGTACAGCTCAGCGCGGACGGCAAGCAGCTGCTGCTCACCGGTATCGATATCGCGGGCACGGGCGGCTCCACTCCCGGCGGCTCGACTCCGGGTGGATCGACACCGGGCGGCTCAAACGCAGGCGGCTCGACCGGCGGCGGCTCCGGTAATTCTGGAACTGGAAGCGGAACCGGCAGCGGCACGCCGCCCGCCTCCGGCAATCCCGCCGGCACACCCGTGCCGCCCGCCGGGACGGGCGCGCCTCCGGCGATCACAGCTTCGACCGGAGTCCTGGTCGCTGCCGACGCCGCACTGGCCATGGCCAACCTGTGGCAGCCCGACGAGCGGGCCATCGCACGCCGCAGCGAGGCCTTGCGCACCGACGGGGCGGCAACGGACGCGACCTTCTGGGCCGATGCCGACGGCGGCGAGCTGAGAGGCGACGACAACCAAGGAAGCACCTATCGGCAGAACGCCACCAGCGCCTCGGCAGGCGTCGAATGGGGCGTGCCGTTCGACGGCGGGCACGGCGCGGTGGGCCTGCTCTACACGCATGCGCAATCGCGCGCCACCTTCCAGAGCGGCAACGCCGACCTGCGCGGCAACGCCGTGGGCGCCTATGGCACCTGGAACACGCGTGACGGCTGGTTTGCCGATGCGACGGCGCGCGTCGGCCGGCTGCGCGACAGCTACGTATCGAGAGACAGCTTCGGCACCGCCTCCGGCCGCTACGACACGCACGCCGCGAGCGTCAGCGTCCGCGCGGGCCGCCGTTTTCAGTTGGGCGGCGGCGCCTATATCGAGCCGCAGGTCCAAGCCGCATACGGCACGCTCGGCCCCAGCAGCTACACCGCCAGCGATCGCGTGCGCTTCGAGGTGGGACACAACCGCACCTTCCAGTCGCGCGCCGGCGTGCTGGCCGGACAGGCCTTCACCTGGACGGGCGGCGTCGGCGGCGAGGCCTATGTGCGCCTGGGCGTGGTCCACACCGTCGGCAGCCGGCCCGACTTCACCGCATCGCTGGACGGCGGCTCGCTGCCGGTGGCGCTGCCGACGCGGCACGACACGGCCGGCGAAGCCACCGCGGGCGTGCGGCTGGCGTTCGGCCAGGCATGGAGTGCCTTTGCCGAAGCGGGGCGCTCCTCGCGCACCGACGTGGTCGCCGGCGGCTGGCGTGCCGCTGCCGGATTGCGCTGGCGTTTCTGACGCCAGCGCCGTCCCCGCCGCGCCTTTGCTAAATCTCGCAACAGGCATAACGAATTTACCCAGCCGGCCGGGCCGGGGCGGCTGAACTGCCGGCTCGGCATGTTAGAAACCCGCATTCGGCCGCACGCCAGGCGATGCGGATGCCGGTGCTGACGCTGAGGGAACTTCGTGCGGAACTGCCAACTTGCCGTGCTCGGCCTGTCCTTGTCATTCGCCACGGCGTTCACCGCCGCGCACGCGGCGCCCGTCGCCACGCTCGACCGGCACGGCGCCTGGGTCAGCGTCGAAGCGTATGGCCCCAACGCGGTCCACATCACGATCGCCGCCGACAAGGCGCAGGCGCTGCAGCCCCCGGGCTACGGGATTCTTGCCGGCCATGCCGACGCATCGACGTTCCGGCACATGCAGGATCGAAGCGGCGATACGTTTGCCTCTTCCGCGCTCAGCCTGCACGTGGATGCGGCGCCGCCGACGCACACCCCCGGCACCATGGAGCGCTACTTCGCGCCCGAACTGGCGCCGGTGCGCCTGCAGGTAAGGAATGCCAGCGGCGCCACCGTCGTCGACATGACCGGTTGGGAAATGTCCCCGCACGAAGTGGCAGGCGAGGCGACCTACCAGGTGGGCGCGACCTTCGCGGCGCCGGCCGGCGAACACTATTACGGCATGGGCCAGAACCAGGACAGCCTCGGCCCGCTCGACCTGCGCGGCCGCGTCATCGACTGCCGGCACTGGTACGACGCGCCCGCGGGCGAAACCGTCTGCGTGCCGTTCATGGTGTCGTCGAAGGGCTACGGCATCATCTGGGACAATCCTTCGGATACGCGCTTCGTGGCGGGCATCCGCGGCCGCACCAGTTTCCAGTCGAAGGTGGGCGAGCGCGTCAGCTTCTTCGTGGTGACGGGCGACACGCCCGAGGCCATCTACTCCGCCTACGCCCGGGTCACGGGCAAGACGCCGATTCCGCCGAAGGCGGCCTTCGGCCTGATCCAGTCCAAGGCGCGCTACGACAGCCAGGCCGAGATCCTGCGCGTGGCGCGGACGTATCGCGAAAAGAACTATCCGCTCGACGTGATGGTGCTCGACTGGTTCTACTGGACGCGCATGGGCCAGCTGGACATCAATCCGGCGGAGTTCCCCGACCCGGACGCCATGAACCGGCAGCTGCACGACGCGGGGCTGAAATCGATCATCTCGATCTGGCCGCGCTTCGAGCGCTCCAGCCGCTACTTCGGCGAGCTCGATGCCAAGGGCTACCTGCTGAAGGACCGGAACGGCAGGACGGTCGACGGCCTGGCGTTCCGCTCGGATCGCGCCGGCGCGCTGCTCGATGCCACCCATCCGGCGGCGCGGCAGTGGTTCTGGGAGCATGCGCGCGACAACATCCTCGCGCATGGCTTCGACTATCCATGGCTCGACGAGACCGAGCCGGACCTGGTGCCGGACGGTTACTTCTATTCGATCGGCTCGGGCGATCGCTATCACAACCTGTTCCCGCTGGTGCACGTCGAAGGCGTGGCGCAGGGCATGCGCGCGTGGAAGCCGGACGAGCGCGTGCTGATTCTTTCGCGCGCCGCCTATCTCGGCTCGCAGCGTACCGGCGCGCTGTTCTGGTCGTCGGATATCGATCCCAGCTGGGAAGCCTTGCAGCGCCAGATTCCCACCGGCCTCAACATGACCGCGTCCGGCATCGCCTACTGGGGCAACGATATCGGCGGCTGGCAGTCGCTGCCGCAGACCACCCGCGCCAGCAAGGCGCCGCTGCTCGATCCTTCCGACGCGCGCGACACGGTGGGCCGGAACGACGACTACCCCGAGCTGCTTACGCGCTGGTTCGAGTACGGCACCTTCCTGCCGACGCTGCGCCTGCACGGCGACCGCAAGCACACGGAAATCTGGGCCTTCGGCCGCCAGGCCGAAGCGATCATGGCGAAGTACGACCAGCTCCGTTATCGGCTGATCCCCTACATCTACAGCCAGGCCAGGAATACCTACGACACCGGCGCGCCGTTCATGCGTCCGTTGTGGATGGATTTCCCGCACGATGCGCAAGTCGCCGACCTGGGCACGGAATACATGTTCGGCCCCGCCTTCCTGGTGGCGCCGGTCACCGAGCAGGGCCAGACGGAGAAGGATGTATACCTGCCCGCCGGCAGCGACTGGTACAACTTCTGGACCGGCGAAAAGCTAGCCGGCGGGCGCTGGGTCAAGGTGGCCGCTCCCATCGATCAGATCCCGGTTTTCGTCCGCGCCGGCTCCATCGTGCCGCTGGGTTCGGACATCGCGTCGACCGCGACGAAGCAATCGATTGCCGAGATCCGCATCTATCCGGGCAAGGACGCCGGCTTCGCGCTTTACGACGACGACGGCGGTACGTACGGCTACGAGCGGGGCGCAAGCACCATGACGCAGCTGCATTGGAACCAGGCGTCAGGCACTTTGAGCGCGACCGGCGGCGATGCCGCCTTCAACCGGAAAGTGGCGGGACTGGCCAAGGTCGTCGGGCGGTAAAAGCGCGGCGGCGCGGCATCCGTTTTCCGCCGGGCGCCGTAAGCAAGGGCAGGGCGCGACGGGCCGCGGCGAGCCGGCGCCTTTCCCGCCTGCGCCGCGCTACGCCATGGACCGCGCCATGCCACTCGACGCCGCTCCGACCGGACTGACCCAGGCAGAAGTGGAACTGCTGCTTCAAATCGAGCATGGTCAAATCGAGCGCGGCCAAATCGAGCACGGCCAAATCGAACACAGCCAGATCGAGCAGGACTCGCCGCTGATCCTGGCGAGCGCGCCAGCAGCGAGCCTGCTCATGCGCGGCTACCTGATGCCCGTGCCGCCGGGCCATACGAGTTACTTTTCATACCGCATGGTGCTGGCGGGGCGCCCGCTGGCCATCCAGCTGAGCTACCGCGCGCACAAGCTCCTGCAGTCCATTCGCGACGCAGAAACCAGCCGCTGGCCATGCCGGGTTCCGCCGCGCCGCTGAGCGGGCGCCGCTAGAGCTTGAACAAGGGCTGCAGCGTGCGGGCCAGCCAGCCGGAAAAACGCAGCGGAGCATCGGTCGCCGCCACGCAGATGCACGGCACGCCGGGCGAGGTGACGGGCTGGTGCTCGGTGTCGCCATCGAGGTCGGCGGCATCGCCCGGCGCGAAATGCCCAAGCAGGTCGTCGTAGGCGCCGCGCAGCACCACCGTCAGCTCGTTCGCGCCATGGCTGTGCAGCGGCACGCTGCGGCCGGGCGCGATGCGCAACAGCATCAGGTCGCCGCCCTCCATGCGCGGGCCGCGGATGTGGTGCACGCCGGGACCGATGGTGCGCCAGCGCAGCCCGCTGAAGGTTTCGCCGAAATAAGGCCGCAGGGGCAAGGGCAGGCGGTCGTGATCGGACGCAGCGGCAGCCGCGGGCGGGACCGGCGGCTGCGCCGGCGGCAACTGCGCCAGCCGCGCGCGCATGGCCTCGCGCGCACCCGCGGAAAGCGGCGCCGGCTCCTGCTGCTGCATCAGCGCTCCGCCGATGCGGTCGGCCTGGCGCAGGCGCTCGCGGCAGGCCTGGCAAAGGCTCAGGTGGGTGGCGGCCACCGCCATGAAAGCCGCCGGCAGGGCGCCGGCCGAATAGCCCAGCAGCGTGGCGGCATCGAGGTGATGGTTCGGCCTCACGGCACGCCTCCCAGGCCGGCCTGCAGCTTGGCGAACGCGCGCCGCAGCGAGGACTTTACCGAACCCAGCGGCATACCGAGCTCGTGCGCGATCTCGCTGTGGCTCTTGGCTTCGAAATACGACATGCGGATAAGCCTGGCCTGCACCGGCGGCAGGCTGTCGATGGCACGCTTCAGGCCGGCGTGATCGGCGAATGCCTCGGCGCTGGAGCCGGCATCGGCGGGCGCCTGCTCGTCCAGCCAGTCGAGGCCTTCCTGCATCGGCAGCCAGTGCGGTTCGCCGCGCAGGCTGTCGATGTACAGATTGCGCGCCACGCGGAACAGCCAGGTCGCCAGGCCGGCCCGCGCCGGATCGAACGATTCGGCGCGCCGCCACAGGCGCAGCAGCGCCTCCTGCACCAGTTCCTCGGCGCGTGCCGCGCTCACGCCCATGCCCAGCAGGTAGCGCTGCAGGCGCGGGGCGAAGTGGTCGTAGATACGCATGAAGCAATCCATATCCCGGCGCAGGGCCACGGCCGCCATCTGTTCGGCCCAGTACTGCGCATCGGCATTGGCTTGGCTGGCTGGCGTGGACAAGGATCGTTGCGCCCTCAGAGGCGTCACCTTCGTGGTTGCCGGATCGCTGCTCATCTTAACCATGGGGCTGGCTGCCTGGAGGCGGCCGCGCGGGCCGCCGTCGCTGGCGGCCCGCGCGCAGGCCGCTTTCTCCTTCTACGCCGCCGCGCCGCTTCTGGATGCAGTCCCTGGCCGGTGCGCTCACTGCGCCGACCAGCGCTGCGGTACGCGGCGCAGCCTGGAAACGTCGTAACCCATGGCAGCCACGCGCCGCACCAGCGCGGCGTAGCGCGCATCGTCCAGCGCGGGCGTGCGGGCCATGATCCAGACGTAGTCGCGCTTGCTGCGCGCGACGATCACCTCGCGGTAGCCGGGGTCGAGCCAGGCGATCACGTATTGCGCCTTGACCGGCCAGACGAACTGCATGCCCCATTCGGCCCGGCCGGTTCCGGCCCGCACCGTGCCGATCGGATGCATCGTCTTCGCGGCGCCGCCGAAGCCGCCGGCGCGGTAGCGGAAGGTGGTCTGGATGCGGCCGTCCGGCAGGCGGGCGTACGACTCCACCGCGTTGTATGCATCGCGCTCCAGCCAGGTGGGGATCGAGGCGATCACGTACCAGTCGCCCATGAAGCGGTCCAGGTCGACGTCGGCGGCACGCGGCAGCGGTGGCTGCGCCACGCAGCCGGGCAGGGCGGCCGCGGCCACGCAGGCGGCGAACAGAGCGGCGATGGGGATGCGCATCGGATGCTCCGGCGGCGTCAGGCGTCGCGCACGAAGCGGTAATGGGCCACCAGCCAGGCCTGGCCTCCCGCGTAGCCGAACAATTCCGCGCAGGCCATCCAGAACATCCGCCAGCGCTGGAACCGTAGCGGCGCGGCCGCCTTGCCGTAAGCGCCCTGCAGGATGCGCAGCACCGGTTCGTGATGCCGGTCCTGGTTGGCCAGCCAGTGCTCGGCGGTGCGCTGGTAATGCGTGCCGTCGAGCAGCCAGCGCCGCTCCAGATGCAGCCCGCGCTGATAGTGCAGCAGCGTGTCCACCGCGGGCATCAGTCCGCCGGTGAAGAAGTGGCGCCCCATCCAGTTGTCCTCGCCCTCGGTATCGAACGGATAGGCCGTGTCCCGGTGCGCGAAGATGTGCACGAACAATTTTCCGCCCGGACGCAGCCAGGAGGCGATGCGGCGCATCAGCAGGCCGTGATTGCGCACGTGCTCGAACATTTCCACCGACACGCAGCGGTCGTAGCTGGCCGCTTCCAGCGCAAGGCGGCTCACGTCGCAGGTCAGCACGCGCACATTGCGCAGGCCGCGCGCCGCGCAGCAGGCTTCGATATGGGCGCGCTGCGAGCTGGAATTGGATACGGCGGTGATGCGTGCGTGCGGATAGCGCGCGGCCATCCACAAGGTGAGCGAGCCCCAGCCGCAGCCCAGTTCCAGGATGTCCTGGCCGTCGCGCAGCTCGGCGCACTGGCCGTAGCGCTCCAGCATGCAGGTCTCGGCCTGCGCCAGCGTCTCGCTGCCTTCGGGGTAGTAGCAGCTGGAATATTTCAGCTGGGGCCCCAGGCAGTACTGAAAGAAAGCCGCGGGCAGCTCGTAATGCTGGGCATTGGCGGCGTCGGCGTGGATGGCGATCGGCCCTTCGCGCCAGGTGTCCAGCAGCAGCGTCTGCCGTGCGTGCGCCACTTCCACGCTGCCGGCATGCAGTTCGCGCAGGCGCTGCGCGCACAGGCGGCGGATGCCGGCGCGGATCAGCGCGTCCGGCAGCAGGCCGCGCTCGGCCAGTCCCAGCAGGCCGGGGGCGGGGCGGTCGGCGGCCAGTTCGCGGGTATCGAGCACGGAGGCGCTCATGATTCGCTCTTGCGGTCAGGTGAACGGGGAAACCAGGGAATGAGCATGGGCGTGCGGCGCTGGTAGTCGCGATAGTCCTCGCCGCGCGAGCGCAGCGCCTGCGCCTCGGTGAACGGCACGCCGCTGAACCAGCGCAGGAAGACATACATCACGACCGGCCCCAGCCACGCCGCCCAGGCCCAGGGCGAGCCGGCGGCGAGTGCCGGATAGGCGAACCAGTGCAGCCATTCGAAGAAGTAATTCGGATGCCGCGAATATCGCCACAACCCCTCGCGGCAGGTCTTGCCGCGGTGGCGCGGATCGGCGCGGAAGCGGGCCAGCTGGCGGTCGGCCACGCTCTCGCCGAGCACGCCGGCCACCCATAGGGCGACACCGCCGGCGAACCATGGCGAGAATCCGTCCGCGGGCGCCGCGGCGACCGCCACGAACGGCAGCGCGAACAGCAGCACCAGCAGCGCCTGCGCCTGGAAGAACAGAAAGAACTTGCCCTGATGCCCGTGCCAGTGCGCGCGCAGATGGCGATAGCGGCCGTCCTCCGGCTCCTTGCGCACCCGGCGCCACAGATGCCACGCCAGCCGGCAGCCCCAGCTGCCGCCGAGCAGGGCCGCGGCCAGGCGCGCGGTCGGCGAGCCGCTGCCGGTCGCTCCGGCCAGCAGCGCCGCGAACGCAAGGCCGCCGGCCCACAGCACGTCGACGATGCCGGCGTTGCGATGGCGCCGCTGCCAGCGCCAGCCCGCGGCCATCAGCAGCGCCATCGCCGCCGCCAGCACGCCCAGCTGCAGCCACGGCGACCACGCCGGCGCGCTCATGGCGCCCCCGCCGCGGCGCGCAGCGACCACTGCCTGGCGCGGCCGGCCAGCAAGGGCAGGGCGATGGCCCAGCCCGCGGCGAGCCAGAGCCAGGCGCGCCAGGACGGCTCCACTACCGTCAACGCCCGCCCCGACGCGGCGTAATAGGCGGCGGGCGCGCCCAGGCCGCCCAGCACGGCCGCGAGCCAGGCGTGCCGCTTGGCGATGGCCAGCGAGCCGTTGAGGGTCATCGCGAAAGCAGCCCACAAGGCTTCGATCCACAGCGGCGCTCCGGGCGGAAGCGCCGGCGAGGCCGCGGCATAACGCACCCAGCCGCAGTACGCCATGACACCGTCCACGGCCAGCCCGCAGGCCATGGCCAGCGCGGCAAGCCGCCATTCGACCAGCGGCTGCGCGGAACCCAGCGCCTGCCACGCCACGAACGCGCACGCGCCGGCCACGCCGGGCCAGGCCCGCCCATGCGCCGCGCCACCCACCGCGAGCAGCCACACCAGCTGGTAGCCGAGCAGATTGCCCCAGAAGCTCATGCCGGCCCGTCCTCCGCGCGCGCGCCCCAGCGCGGCGCCGGCGGCCGCGCGCCGGGCTTGGCCAGCAGCAGGTGGGAGACGCCGATCGAACGCTCCAGGAAACCGCCTTCGCAATAGGCCAGGTAAAACTCCCACAGGCGCAGGAAGCGCTCGTCGAGGCCCAGCGCGCGCGCGTCGGCCAGGTGCGCCATGAAGCGCTCGCGCCATGCGTGCAGGGTCATGGCATACGACAGGCCGAAGTCCTCCTGGTGCACCAGCGCCAGGTCGGCCGCGCGGCTCTTGGCCTGCAGCATGGCGGCCAGCGAGGGAATGAAGCTGCCGGGGAAAATATGCCGCTTGATGAAATCCACCGAGGCCAGCGCCTGTTCGTAGCGGTGGTCTTCGATGGTGATGGCCTGGATCAGCGCCAAGCCGTGCGGTTCGAGCAGCGCGCCGAGCCTGGCGAAATAGGTATCCAGATACTCCGCGCCGATCGCCTCGATCATCTCGATCGAAACCAGCTTGTCGTAGCGCCCGGCCAGGTCGCGGTAGTCGTCCAGCCGCAGCGTCACGCGATCCTGCAGGCCGGCCTCGGCGATGCGGGCGGCCGCCAGCGCATGCTGCTCGCGCGAGATCGTGGTGGTGGTGACGTGGCAGCCGTAGTGGCGCGCCGCGTGCAGCGCGAAACCGCCCCAGCCGGTGCCGATCTCGATCACGCGGTCGCCCGGGCGCAGGTCCAGCTTGCGGCAGATCACCTCCAGCTTGCGGGTGGACGCCTGCTCGAGCGTGTCGTCCGGCTGCGTCCACAGCGCCGACGAGTACATCAGGTCCGCCGACAGGAACAGGCCGAAGAAATCGTTGCCCAGGTCGTAATGCGCGGCGATGTTGCGCCGGCTGCCGGCCCGGCTGTTGGCGCGCAGGGCATGCCATGCGCGCAGCAGCAGGCCGCTCAGGCGGGCGGTACCGCTCTCCATGCCGTCGAGCAGGTCGCGGTTGCGCACCAGCAGCCGCACCAGCGCGACCAGATCGTCGCAATGCCATTGCCCGTCGCCGTACGCTTCGCCGGCGCCGACGCTGCCTTGGAAGGCCAGGGCGCGGTAGAAACCCAGGTCGCGCACTTCCACCTGCACGCTGAGCGCGGGACGCTCCGCCACCGGCTCGCCGCACTCGGTGCTGCCCAGCGCGTCGTGCACCACCAGCCGGCCATGCTTCAGCCCGCGCAGCGCATCGAGCAGGCGGCGGCGCAGGAAGCGGTCCGTGGCGGTGGCGCCGTCGGCCGTGGCTACCGGCGCGGTCCTGGCAAGTTCGTTCATGGCGAGTCTCCGTGGACAGGCGTAGCGATGCGCTCGCGCAGGCGCGGGTGGTCGTGCACGGGCATGCGCTTCAGCCACAGGCGCAGCGCCTGCCAATGGATCGCCCCGATCACCTGGGCCGTCATCAGCGGGTAGCGCCACAGCACGCGCGCCAGCGCGCCACCGTCCAGCGCGCGGCGGCGCAGATCCAGCGTGGCGTCGAACTCGCATGCGGGTCCGCGCCGCACCTTCATGTGCACGCGCAGGTCGTCGGCCGGCGCGGTGAAGCGCCAGTCGTACTCGCGCTCCATCGCCATGAAGGGCGACACGTGAAAACGCTTGTCGAAGGACCAGCCCAGGCTGCGGCCGCGCCGTTCGGCGAGGCGCGCGTCCAGCACGTAGGCATGGCGTTCGCCCCAGGGCGTGTTGGTGATCTCCGCGACGATGCCATCCAGCGTGGCGCCGTCCTCGGCATAGCAGTAGTAGAAGGCGACCGGATTGAACACGTAGCCGGCATAGCGCGGATGAGCCAGCATGCGCACCGGCCCGCGGACCTCGCGCCCGCTGGCGCGGCTGAGCCGCCCGCGCACGGCCTGGGCGAGCGAGGGAACGTCCGGATCGAGGTAATCCTCGCGCCGCCACTCGGCCAGGTTGCGGCGCCCAACGGACCACAGCCAGCGGCCGCGGAAAGCGGCGTCGATCTCGTCCAGGTCCAGGTAAAGCTGGGCCATGCGGTAGCGGAACATATGGCGCCGCGGCAGCAGGCGCCGGTGCGTCACCGCACCCTCGTAGACCGCACTGGCGAGCGCGCCGGCCATGTCAGGCGGGCACCGCGGCGGCGGGCGCCGGAACGGTCCGGCCGCCAAGCGCGCGCGCCACGTCCACCGCGCTGCGCATGCCGTCTTCATGGAAGCCCCAGCCCCAGTACGCGCCGGCGAACCAGGTGCCCCGCTGGCCCTGGATTTCCGGCTTGCGCCGCTGCGCCGCGACCGATGCCACGGTGTACACCGGATGGTGGTAGCTCATCCGGCGCAGGATCTTGGACGGATCGATGGCGCTGGTGCGATTGAGCGTCACCACGAACGGCTCGCGCGAGCGGATGCCCTGCAGCAGGTTCATGCAATAGCTCACCGTGCATGCCTCGCCGGCCGCGGCCGGCACGTGGGCATTCCATGCGGCCCAGGCCTTCCTGTGGCGGGGCAGCAGCCGCGCATCGGTATGCAGCACGGTGTCATTGGCCTGGTAGGCGATGGCGCCCAGCACCTCGCGCTCGCGTTCGCTGGAATCTTCCGGCAGCCGCAAGGCCTGGTCGCTGTGGCAGGCCATCACCAGCTGGTCGTAGAGCTCCACGCCATGGCGATGGCGCAGCTGCACGCCTTGCTCGAGGCGCTGCACGGCAAGGACCGGGCAGGCGAGGCGCTCGCGCACCGTCCAGCGCCGGCGCAAGGCGTGGACATAGCTGGCGGACCCTCCTTCCACGACGCTCCATGCCGGCCGTCCGCTGGCCTGGAGCATCTGGTGGTTGGCCATGAACTGCACCAGGTAGCGCGCCGGAAAACGCAGGATGTCCTGCGCGGGGGAAGACCACAGCGCGGACGCCATCGGCACCAGGTGATCGTCGCGGAAGGCCGCGCCGTAGCCTTGCCGTGCCAGATAGTCGCCCAGCGCCAAGGCGGCGTCGCCGCCGTCCAGCAGGGCCGGCGCCTCGCGATAGAACCGCAGCAGGTCGCGCAGCATGCCCAGGAAGCGCGGCGACAACAGGTTGCTGCGCTGGCAGAACAATCCGTCGAGGCTGCCCGCGTTGTACTCCAGGCCCGTGCCGGCGTGCTGCACGGAAAAACTCATGGTGGTGGGACGCACGGCCACTCCCAGTTCGTCGAACAAGCCGTGCAGCAGCGGGTAATGCGCGCGATTGAAGACGATGAAGCCGCTGTCCACCCGGTAGCGCTCGCCGTCCTGCTCGACCTCGTGCGTATGCGTGTGGCCGCCGAAGCGGTCGCCGGCCTCGAACAGCGTGACGTCGTGCGCGCGCGACAGCAGCCACGCGCTGGCCAGCCCGCTGATGCCCGAACCGATCACCGCGATGCGCACGCTCAGTACCTCGCCTTGCGGGCTACCCAGGCGGGCACCGGCTTGAGGTCCCGCACCAGGCCCAGCCGCGCCAGCAGGCACAGGCCGTACCAGGTCAGGTCGATCTCCCACCAGCGGAAACCCTGGCGGGCGGAGCCCGGAAAGTAGTGATGGTTGTTGTGCCACCCTTCGCCGAACGTGAGCAGGGCCAGCCACACGTTGTTGCGGCTGTCGTCGCGCGTGTCGAAACGGCGGCGGCCGAAGCGATGGGCCAGCGAATTGATGGTGACCGTGGCATGGAACAGCACCACGGTGGACACGAAGAAGCCCCACACCAGCATCTGCCCGCCGCTGGTGCCGAGTCCTGGCGCCACGGCGTGCAACAGGGCGCCCAGGCCATACAGGCCGGCCGCCAGCAGCACCGGCACGACGGTGTCGTAGCGGTCGAGCCAGCGCAGCTCCGGGTAGGCGGCCAGGTCCGGCACGCGCTCCAGCTCCGTGCGGAACGCGCCGCGCGTGAGGAACCAGCCCACGTGGCTCCAGACGAAACCGAACACGCCCGGAGAGTGCGGATCCAGCGCGGTGTCCGCATGGGCGTGATGGCGCCGGTGGTGGGCCGCCCACCACAGCGGCCCGCGCTGTGCGCAGGAGGCGCCAATCAGGGCGAACGCGAACTGCACGGCGCGCGAGGCGCGGAACGTGCGGTGCGAGAAATAGCGGTGATAGAAACCGGTCAGCGCGAACATGCGCACGGCGTACAGCAGCGCGGCGGTGCACAGCGCCACCGGGGATACACCGACCCAGAACACGGCCGCGCAGGCCAGATGCATCGCGATGAAGGGGGCCGCCCGCAGCCAGTCGATACGCGCGGCTTCCTCGTCCGTCACCTGCGCCGAGGTATCGACCCAGCGCCGCAAGGCGGTCGCCCATCGGCCGGCGCGGGCAGGGGCGGCTGCGGAAGATGGCGCGATCGGATGCATGGTCGATCCCTGGTTGGTGACTTCTATACGCCGCGGCGAGGCGTTCGGATGCATGGCTCAGGCGCCGCAGCGCGTCACCAGGGGCACCGTCCGCGCCGCCGCCACCTCGCCCGGCTGCGGCGCGGCGCGTTCGAGCGAACGGGGAAAATCGATGCGCACCCACGCATGGCGCCCCCGCTCGTCGCGGATCGTGCCGATGCCCTCGAAGCGCAGCAGGTGGCCATCCATGGTGTAGGTAAGATCGATCGCCGGGGCGAGCGCGCCGAGCAGGCCGCCAAGGCCCAGCCGGAACCGGCGCACGGCGACGCCGTCCAGCCACGCATCGCGCGCATCGCCCAGGCGCAGGCGCAGGTAGTCCTGCCGGCTGGGCATCACGAAGGCGATGTCGCGCCGCGCGGCGCCGGCAAGGCTCGCCCAGTGTTCCCGCACATAGGCATCGAAGCCGGCGTCGACCACCATGTCCGGCACGGCCTGCAGCAGGCGGGTCTGCATGGGGGCGTCGCCGCGCTCGCGGGCATAGACCAGCCAGCGCTCGCCTTCGCGCCGCACGCCTTCCCGGTAGCCGTCGCGTCCGTCCTCGAAATCGAAATCCGGCGCGGCCGGATCGCCGCGCTCGTAGACCAGCTTGCGCGCGAAGGGCTCGCCCGAAGGGCAGCGATACAACACCAGCCGGGTAGCCACGCCGTCGGCGCGGAACAGCCAGTGCTCTTCGCGGTAGCGAACGGCCGAGCCGTTTTCCGCGCTGGCGACGCCAAGGTAGTGCCGGTCCTGCGCATGCGCGCGGAGCGGGCAGGCGCCAAGCACGGCGAGAAGCAGGGCGGCCTCGGCGAAGCGGCATCGCCGATGGGGATTGCGCCAGCTGATCGATGCCATGGACGCCCCGGCGTTCACTGATGGCTATCGATACGCGAACCGGTGGCGATTGGATCCGCGCCGCGGGATCTTCAGCCTGCGACGCCCAAGCCGCGCCCCATGATCCTGAACGCCACGGAAGAAGCGCCGGGCAGGCGCTCCGGAAGTTCGAGCTGCAGGCCCTGTGTGTCGCGCTTGAACTGCAATGGCGCTTGCATGCCAAGCAGCTCTACCCGCTCTACGCTGCCCGGCATGGCCGACCCCAGCGACTTCAGTACCAGCTGCGGCGAAGACGGGCGCCCGAGCGTGATGGCGAACAGCACGTCGCCCTTCACCGTGTAGCGGATGTCGTCGCCGGTGAAGGCGCCCGCCTTGTCCTCCGCGAACATACCCGCGGCCACCTTGGTGGGCCCTTCGCCGAACGTTCGCCATGGGCGCGTGCCGAAGATGGCTTCGCCATTGACCTTCATCCAGGCCGCCAGCTGCTCGAGCACGTTGCGCTCGTCCGCATCGATGGTGCCGTCGCCGCGCAGGGGGATGCTGAGCAGCAGATTGCCGTTCTTCGAGACGATGTCGCACAGGCGCGCGATGACGGTGGCGGCGCTTTTGTAACCGTGCTGCTCGAACAGCCGCCGCGAATAATGCCAGTCGCCGATGCAGGTGTCGGTCTGCCAGGGCAGGGGGCGGATCGCATCGCTGACGCCGCGCTCGATGTCTTCCACCATGGCGGGCACCTGTCCGGGCGTCAGCCCCTTGGCGTTGAGCACGGCCTCGAGCCTGCCGTCGTGCCATTGCCGGTTCGCGTTGTAGTAGTAAGCGGCGATGTCCAGGCCCGCCTGCCCGAGCGGCAGTCCGGTGTCGTCGAAATACAGCAGGTCGGGGCGGTACTTGTCGAGCAGCTCCTTGCAGCGCAGGAACCATTGCCGCACGAACCGCGGGTTCTGCGGCGGCGGGTTTTCGTTCCAGGGGCGGTCGTGCTGCTCATGCCATTGCCTGACGGCCGCGGCGCCGCGAATGCCATCGGGGATGACGATGTTGGGGCCGGTATACAGCTCCTGCGGATCCAGGCCCTCCCACCAGGTGCCGCGTCCATCCGCCTTGGCCAGGCGTGCGGCATCGTAGCGCTGTCCCGCGCGCGGGCCTTCGCCGTCGTAGCCATACGCCGTCTGGAACCAGTGCCAGGCATGCGCGGAGTGATTGCTGACGCCGAACCTCAGCCCATGCTCGCGCGCCGCGCGGGCCCAGCCGCCGACGATGTCCTTGCGCGGCCCGACCTTGACCGAGTTCCAGGCGTGATGGCTGGAATCGTAATTGTCGAAATTGTCGTGGTGATTGGCCAATGCGACGAAATACTTCGCGCCGGCCGCCTTGTACAGGCGCATCAGCGCATCCGGATCCCAGTGCTCGGCTTTCCATCGATGGTCCAGTTCCATGAAGCCGAATTGGGATGGATGGCCATAAGTGCGGCAGTGGTATTCGTACTGCGGCTCACCCTGCAGATACATGTTACGCGCATACCAGTCGCCTTGTTCGGGCACGCATTGCGCGGTCCAGTGCGCCCAGATGCCGAACTTGGCGTCGCGGAACCAGGCGGGCGCGGCATAGCCGCGCAGGGAGTCCCAGGTGGGTTGGAATGGCGCTGGACCATCGGCTGCGGCACGGGCGAGGCGGGGAGTCCAGCAGGGCGCGGACAATCCGAGCGTCATTCCCAGCAGAAAAGAGCGGCGAGACAGCGGCATGGCGATTCCCTATGGCATGTACGCATCTGCCTGCCGACCGATATCGCCGTGCAGGCTGGTCCGGGCCCTGCAATGAGCGCTTGCGGGGCGGTGGCCGAGTCTAGGGTGGTGCCGATGGCCGTCCAATAAGCAATCGTGACGTTTCGATATGCGCTCGGATATCGCAGCGGAACATCTCCCGCCGCGTCAGCAAGATGCGCGGCGGGATGCGGCAAGCGCAAACGAAGAATCGTTCAATGGATTATCTGATTTCGTAAAAAACAGGCATCGCCTTGTGCCGGACACTGGGTGCTTCGATGAATTCAGTGGATAAGGATGTTGTCTCCGTGACGCGAAAGCCATTTCTCTGCGCCTGCATCGCATTGCTGCTGGTCTGGCGAATCGATACCGCGATCGCCGGTGACGCGCCTTTCGTGCTGGAGCGCCACGGCCGGACGATCGCCATCGAGCCTTATGCGCCGAATATCCTGCGGGTGACGCTGAGCGTCGACCGCGCCGCCGCGACGGCATCGCCCGGCTATGGGTTCGAAGCCAGGCCTTCGGCCCCGGGATGGACTCATGCACGCGATGAGGCCGGCGGCGATGTCTTCCGCTCCTCGAGGATGGTGGTTCGCATTGCGCCGGAACACCCGGCCACGCAGGGACTCTCCCTGGGCCTGCCCCTGGACGCCCTGAACCATGCATTGCGCGAGCAATACTTCGGAGGATGGAAAGACCCGAACAAATTCGACGACGCACTGAGCATCACCACCGCCGACGGCAAGCCGCTGTTGCGCATGCGCACCTGGAGCATGGTGCCGGGGCAGCCGCCGGCGGACGCGGGAGCAAAGAGCTTCCGCAGCGCCGCCATCTTCGACTCGCCCGGCAACGAGCACTACTACGGACTGGGACAGCAGCAGCAAGGATGGATGGACCTGCGCGATCACGAGGTTCGCTGCTGGCACGACTATGGCGCGCTGGGCGGAGAGAATGTCTGCGTACCCTTCATGGTGTCCAATCTCGGCTACGGCCTGGTCTGGGACAACCCGTCCAAGACCACCGTGCAGCTGGGCTTCAATGGCCAGAACGTGTGGTCATCGGAAGTGGGCGACCGGATCTCTTATTTCGTCATCGCGGGAAACAGCACCGATGAGATCTACCAGGGCTACCGCCTGTTGACTGGCGTCACGCAGATGCTGCCCCGCACGGCCTACGGCTATATCCAGAGCAAGGCGATCTATGCGACGCAGGAGGAGATCCTCGCGGTCGCCGAGGAATACCGCCGGAAGAACCTGCCGCTGGGCGTGATGGTGGTCGATTTCCTCAATATGACCCGGCAGGGCAATCTGGATCTCGATCCCGCGCGCTGGCCGAACCCGGCCGCGATGAATCGCCGGCTGCACGCCATGGGCGTGGACTCGCTGCTGAGCGTGTGGCCGCACTTCTCCGAAGGCTCGCTGTTCTACGACATGCTCGACAGCAAGGGCTGGCTGGTGCGGGGGAGAGACGGCAAGCCCGATAAGGGCTGGTACAAGACGATCATCGGCCCGAACATCGACACCACGAATCCCGAAGCGGCGAAGTGGTTCTGGCAACAGATTCGCGACCGCTACATCAAGCCGCAGGGATTCGATTACCTATGGCTGGACGAGACCGAACCGGATGTCGATCCCGCCAATGACGTGTTCTGGATCGGCCCGGGCTCGCGCTACTACAACGTCTACCCGTTGTTCCATACCGCCGCAGCCTATGAAGGATTCCGGCGCGACTTCGGCGATGCGCGCAGGGTCATGATCCTGGCGCGGGCCGCTTACCTGGGCGCCCAGCGCAACGGCACCGTGTTCTGGTCGAGCGACATCGCCGCGAGCTGGGACATGCTCAAGCGATCCGTTCCGGCGGGACTCAATTTCACCGCGACCGGGCTGCCGTACTGGGACACCGACATCGCGGGCTTCATGTCGCCGGCCATCCCCGCCGATTACAAGGCAACGCGGCAACCGCTGATCGATGGTTCCGATGCGCGCGACACGATCGGCAACTACGAGGATTATCCTGAGCTGTTCGTGCGCTGGTTCGAATGGGGGGCCTTTCAACCGGTCATGCGCGCGCATGGCGAAAGGAAACACAACGAAGTGTGGTCATACGGCAAACAGGCCGAGCCGATCCTGGCGAAATACCTGAAGCTGCGCTACCGGCTGCTGCCGTATACGTATTCGGCGGCCTATCGCAGCTACCAGACCGGCGCGCCCTACATGCGCGCGCTGTTCATGGATTTCCCCAACGACCCCAAGGTCGCGGACATTCCCGACGAATATATGTATGGCCCCGCCTTCCTGGTGGCGCCCGTGACCGAGCAGGGCGCGACCCACCGGACGGTGTATCTGCCGGCAGGCTGCGACTGGTACAACTACTGGACGAACGAGCGCCTGCATGGCGGCCAGGCGATCGAGGTGGATGCGCCCATCGATATCCTGCCGCTGTTCGTCAAGGCGGGCAGCATCGTGCCGCTGGGTCCGGACGGGGCAGGGGCGCAGCAAACGCAGAAGGTCGTTGCGGTGCACGTGTATCCGGGAGCGGATGCGAAGTTCACGCTCTTCCAGGATGACGGCACATCCTATGGCTACGAGCGCGGCAAATACGCCGTCACCACGCTGACCTGGGATGAGGCCGGGCATCGATTCGGGCACGATGGCGGAAAGACCTGGCATGGCGCGGATGCCCCGGTCGTGTCCGTGATCGGGGATAAGAGCGCCGGCCGATAAGCTGACATCAGCACCATCGCGATCGAATCGGAAACTTGCAGGGGCGCCGCGCCATCCTGAGGACAGTCATGCGAATCAGGCCGATTTTCCTGGCCATCACCCTGGTGGCCACGCAGGCCGTGGCCGGGTCCTGGCCCGACGGCAAGCGGGCGGCGGTGGTGCTGACCTATGACGATACGCTCGTCTCGCAGCTCGACACCGCGATTCCGGCGCTCGATGCCGCCGGCTTCAAAGGAACATTTTTCCTTATCGGCAGCAGGGTCACCCCTGAGCAGATAGCGCGCTGGCGGTCGGCCGCGGCCGAAGGCCACGAACTCGGCAACCACACCATTCGCCATGCCTGCCCACAGGCCAATTATCCGCCCGCGAAGAAAATCGACACCAGCGAAACCTATGACGTCGACACCATGCTGGCGGAAATCCGCACGATGAACACGATGCTGACGGCGATCGACGGCAAGCCGCAGCACAGCTATGCCACACCGTGTGGCCAGCACCTGGCCGGAGGCGTCGATTATCTTCCGGCGCTGCGCACCAGCGGACTGGCGCCTTATACCCGTGCCGCGGACCCGGCAGAGCGCCCCTTCGATCCGATGGATGTGCCGGCCCATTTCTTCCCCTCGAACGCAACCGGCGCCGATCTGATCGCCGCGGTGCGGGAAGCTGAGCGCAAGGGCGGGATGATCGTGCTCGGCTTCCACGGCGTGGGCGGCGACTACCTCGCCGTGTCCGCGCAAGCCCACGCCCAGCTGCTCGCCTATCTCAAGGCGCATGCCGGCACCCTCTGGGTGGCGCCGTTCTCGACGGTGATGGGTTATGCCGCCAGCCATCAGGCTCATTGACGGCCAGCCTCGAGCGCTTCTACTGCGAGCAGGGACAACTCAATTCTAATGCGCATAATGTATAGACGGGACGGTTGAGAAAGTGGTCTCGATGCGCTGAGAGACCCCTGCTTGGGCGGGGTGCAGGCCTATCGCCAGCGTGATCGCCGCAGCCATTTGTGCAAGCCGAAGCCACACCTTGCGTGCTTCCGGGTTGCGGGCGCGGTCTGCTTCTATGAGCGGCAGCCAGTGCGCGACGCTCTCCCCAGTTGCTTCGCACATGCGCGCCACGCTTTCTGCGTCCGGGTGCGCGCGGTGGTTTCTCCAGCCGCTTACTGCGCTTTTCGTGACGCGCAGTTTTGCCGCCAAGTCCTTATCTTGTGCGATGGAGCATGCTTTGGCGAACTTGTCAAGCAGCTGATTTGTTGCATTCATGAGTGCGAGACCCCTTGACTGGAGAGTGCGAGGGTACTGTACTCTGCCGCCAGTGCGAGACCCTCGCACTCGACAGGGGACCATGGATGACCGCTCTAGCCCTCGCCTGCGTGGCGCTGCCAGCCTTCTGGGCACGTCTTGCCTTCGAACCCCTCCTGAGCCGCCAACGCGATCTACGCGCGAAAGGGTGGCTCTGATGTTCTGCACCGACCGCATCTCGTTCCTCTACGCCCTGGCCCATAGCTTCGTCTTCCCGTTCGGCTGCGGCTGCTTCCTGGCTTGCGTTGCTTTCGCTCTCACCCTTCGCGGTGGCCCCCGTGGCCGCTGATCTGCACGCCCCCGTGCGCGGCATTTCCGAGCCGCCCGCGACCTTCGATGGCCGTCTCGCTGACCACGTGGGCCGCGTGGCTAAGGGCGAAGACCTGGTTCTTCGCCATGCGGCCACCGTCTACGCCGAAGGTGTGGTGGCCGGCCTTTCTCTCGCCGTGGCCGCCTTGCAGCGCCGCGAGCGCCTTATCGATTACCTCAAGCGGTGGGAAGCGCGGCTGCGCACCTGCCTGGAGCGCGACCATGGCTTGTGATGTGGAGTTGGGCCGGTGCATTTCGGCGATGGGCGACCACGCCGATGCCTACGCGAAGGCTGGCCACCCGAATGTTGAGGCAGCCTTTCTCGCGTGCCGCCTCATGCTCATTGAGGCGGCATTCGAAGATGGCGTGGAGCTGGATGCCGACCAGCTCGGATTATCGTTCGGGGTGATGGATGTTTGATTCCGCCCTGGACGGCAAGCGCGACCTATACGCGTGCATGGGTGAGGGCAGGGGAGCCGCGTGCGGCTCGTCTGTCCTCGACCATGTGCCCGGCAAGATGCCCTACGCCGTGCGTGCCTACGCGAACCCCGCGATGCGCGCGCTGCGCGCGATTGGCGCACGGCAAGCCCGCGAGTACGCCGACCAGCAGAGCGCCATGGACGCGCCCTTTCAGCAGATGGCGCGCGAGCGCTTCTTTAAGGGCCACGACGCGGGGCGCGACGGCGGTGTGCCCATTGCGAGCGAAGCGAGCGAGGGGCGCGCCGCAGGCGCGCCCCCGGAACTTGACCCATATAAAACAAAGGCCGCACGCCCGCGTGAGTTCCTTGAAATAGACGTCTATTCCACACGGGTGCGGCGACTTCAGAAAGCCGTGCGCAACTCTGCGCACATTCTCGATAGCGCCGCGCATTGCGATGAGCAGAACGTGCGTTGGCGCCGGCTGTTCGTGACGCTGACTTACGCCAAGGTTGAAGACTGGAAGCCCGGTCATGTGCGCGATTTTCAGCGCCACGTGCGCGACTGGTTCCGGCGCAAGTGCAATGGCACGCGCATGCGCATGGTGTGGGTGCTCGAACTGCAAAAGCGCGGCGCCGTGCACTACCACTGCATGATCTGGATTCGCGCGCGCGACTACTTCCCGAACCCGCATAAGGCAGGTTGGTGGCCGCACGGCTTCGCGCACGTGCTGAGCAGCAAGGTGACCATTAACCGGCCGGTCTCCTACATGGCCAAGTATGCGAGCAAGGCGAGCTTGCAGCAGGCCATGAGCGTGCCCAAGGGCGCGCGCATGTACGGCGTGTGTGGCCCCACGGCTGAAGGCAAGCGCGTGATTCGCTGGTGGCGTGCACCTGTGTTCGTGCGCGATGCGCTCGGCGGTGCCGCCGACATTCGCAAGATCAACGGCGGCTACATGGACAAGAACACCGGCGAGTTTCTCGCTTCGGAGTGGAAAGTGACGGTCACGCCATCGGGGCGTGTATTTGCATGGCGGTACATACCGCCGCTAACGGAGACAGTGCCATGAGCAACAAAGACGATTTCCAGATTGAAATTCTCAAGCGCGAGCCGGAGCCGAAGAAGTTTGAGCGCGACGGCGTGGTGCGCAACTACTACTCCCAGTGGGCCGAGCTGACGGTGGATGGGCTGCGCACCTCGTTCGAGTTCTCGAACGATGAGCCGCTGCCGCCCGGCCCTGCGGTGATCGACCCGCGGAGTTTCTCGGTGACGAATGGCCGCCTGGGCCTCTCGCGCGTGAAGCTCCTTCCGGTCTCTCCGGTGGTGAAGCCTTCGGCTTCTTCGCCGGCCGCGCAGGCCAAGGTTTAAACACCGGGGGGTGCAGGGGGAACCGACGTTTCCCCTGCGACTTTGCTCTAACGATTTTGCCGTGGTGGTGAGTTATGCCGAATCTCGTTGCGACATGCGCACCTGAAAACGTGGACGCCACCACGGGCACGTGTTCCCACGTGGAGTGGGTTAACTACGTAGGGGGACTGCCGCCCCTTTCTGCGGCCGAAGGCACTGCAATCTCCGGCGTGATCATCGGAGTTTGGGGCATCGGTTTTCTCGTGCGGCGCATGCGAAAAACTGTGGAGGAAACAACATGAAGAACTTTCCGAAGGCTGTGAAGGAATCCCTGCGCCGCATCCCGAAGGCGTACAACGCCGCCGGTCTGGCGGTGTTCGGGATGCTCAGCTCCAGCGCGTTCGCCCAGGGCACCGGCAGCGATATGACCGGCGCGTTCAGCACCGAGGTTGCCGGCGGCAAGGGCCAGCTCTACACCATCGGCGGCATCGTGCTGACGCTGTGTGCGGTGGCCCTGCTGATCAGCATGGGCAAGCGTTCGGCGCGTTGATGTGCGAACCCGCCTGGGCAACCGGGCGGGTTTTTTCTCACGGGAGTGCGATATGGACGGCTATTTGGTAATGCTCGCGTTTCTCCCCGCTGCGTGGCTCATGCTGTCATGAGCGCGTTGCGTCTAGCCCTGGTTCTCTTTGCTCTCGCGTGGCTATGGCCTCGCGAGAGTTTCGCTGCGGATACCTACGCTGTTGCTATGGCTGCTTGCAAGAGCGGTGCCGCGTCTCGCAAGGCAAACAATGACGCGAATGGATTTCCGACGTACCAGTATGAGTGCCGCCAGGGCACCGATAATGGTGGTACGTTCATTGCGCTCTACGACAACTATGGCGGTGCCCCGTCGCTGAGCTACCGGCAGGCGTTCCGCTATGACGGCCCTGTGTGTGGTGGCTTACAGCCCAGGCAGGGCGAATTGCAGTTGGACACGACGTCGACGCAGCGCGCATGCGATGGCTCGTGCGAATACGCGATGACGAGTGG
This sequence comes from Dyella sp. SG562, assembly GCF_011759495.1. Classification (NCBI taxonomy): domain Bacteria; kingdom Pseudomonadati; phylum Pseudomonadota; class Gammaproteobacteria; order Lysobacterales; family Rhodanobacteraceae; genus Dyella; species Dyella sp. SG562. The sequence goes on along the minus strand of NZ_JAAOYS010000010.1, from coordinate 82,314 downwards.
CGATCAGGACTCCAACGGCCTCGGCCAGAGCATCATGAGGGGCACGTGGACCCCTACCGGTCATCAGTGCAGCACGAGCAGCCCTGGCTTCGATGGCTCTCCGCAGCCGCCGCCGGCGAACCTGTGCGCCAAGGGCAGCTGCATGAACCCGAATAACGGGGACGTCTGCTCGTACGATGCCACGGGCAAGCAAATGTGCGTGGGTGGGCCGATTGCGCAAGGACCGGGCGGTGCGTGCACTGGCTCCGATGCCGGCGCGATTTGTGCCGGCCAGAAACCGCCGTTGCCGACGCCGCCGCAGCTTTCGCAGATTAATGACCCGGCCACCGAGATTACGGGCAGCGATCACTACACGCATACGTCGACGCCCACCGATGGCGGCTTGCCCATCGTGACGCCCATCAACGTCAACACCTACGGTGTGGGCGGCCCGCAGCAGTCGCCGACTACCAGCGGTCAAACGGGCGCGGATAAGGGGCCGCCCAAAGGCCCTGCGTCCGGTTCCAGTGCAGGCACGTCTAACACCGCTGCCGGCGGCGGCGATTGTTCTTCGCCACCCATGATGACGGGCGACGCTGCGCTCGCGATGATTGCGCGCCAGGAATGGCTTGCGCGCTGCGGCCCCGATAAGACCGACAAGAACAATAACGGCCAACCCGACTGGACCGAGGTGACGGATTCCGATGGCGATCGTTATGGCGTGACCGATACGAACCCCAGCAGCGTGTTTCAGGAAAAGACGGTGGACATGACGCAGGTCGACCAGACCAGCTGGGCCGGCAACACGTGCCCGGACATTGGCACTGCCGAAGTGTTTGGCCAGCAGTGGACCGCTGCTGACCCCGAGCTTTTTTGCGCGTGGCTGGCCAAGGTGCGCGCGTGCATTTTGGTGTTTGGTGCCATTGCGGCCGCCACCATTCTTGCCCTGGGGAGCCGGTGATGCCCGCCATACTCGCGCTTCTCGGACGCATGCTGCTTTGGCTCGTTTCGACGTACGCTGGCCAGTGGGTGCTCAAAATTCTCGTGACGCTTGGCCTTACCGTGGTGACGAACAAGCTTGCCGTTCCTGCGGTCATGGCGCTCATTCAAAGCTACGCTAATGGCTTGCCCGGCCCTGTTTATCAGGCCTTTGGTGCCATTGGCATGGACGTTTTCTGTTCGATGGTGATCTCCGCATCGATTGCCTCGACCGCCGGCAATATGGTGCTGCGTAGGGTGAACTCATGATCGAGCTTGTGACTGGCCAGCCCGGCCACGGGAAGACGCTTCTTGCTATCCAGATGGCGTTGGAATTCAAGGCGAAGGGCAGGGAGGTGTTTGCGCACGGCGTGCGTGGCTTGAAGTACAGCGAAGCCGGCTTCCATGAGTTGGCTGATCCGCGTAAGTGGCAAGACTGCCCGGATGGCTCGGTGTTGCTCATTGACGAGTGCTACACCGTTTTTCCGAAGGGCGGCGGCACTGCCAAGGTTCCTGACTACATCGAGAAGCTGGCCACGCACCGACATCGTGCATTCGATTTCATTCTGGTGTGCCAGCAGGCTAGTAAGCAGCTGCACCCTTTCATTCAAGGCCTCGTGGATCGACACCAGCACGTGCGCCGCAAGTTCGGTTTTAAGAAAGCGATCATCCTCTCGTGGGATCGCTACGAATCGAACCCGCGCGTTAGCGACAACAAAAAGTTCTGGTCTTACCCCTCGGCGCTGATGAAGCGCAATCTCTACGAGTCCACGGTGCAAGACACTACGGAGAGACGCGTGCCGTGGTGGGCCTATGCGCTCGTTGCGGCGTTGGCACTCGTGGCCTATCTCGTGCACAACGCCAACGCTTTTTGGTCAAGCAAGAGTGCCCGCCCGGCGGCGGTGGCTGCTGATGGTGCGAAGCCCGTGGCCGGTGTTTTTGGCTCTGTGGGATCTGCCGAGGCAAAAAGGCCCGACGACCTGGTCAAGTGGCTGACGCCTCGCCTCCCTGGCCAGCCATGGACCGCGCCGGCGTATGACGGGCGCCCCGTGGCCAGCGAGCCCGAGGTCTATTGCATGGCCGTCGACGACGGCCGCTGCGGCTGCATTACGGAGCAGGGCACGCATTACGCGATGGAGCCGGCCATGTGCCGCACCGTGGCTCGCAATGGCGTCTACAACCCCACCCGGCGCCCCTCGCCTGACCAGCAGCGCCTGCGGCCACGGGAGGAGCCTACGGCGGCCCCTGTGGCCCCTGCGCAGCCTCAGGCCGACGTATCCACCCAGGGCGGCCTTGTGGCCCGCGATAGGGCCACGGCGAAGCCTTACACTCCGCCCACCTACGGCGATTGGAACGCTGATCCGTGGGGTGGCAGTAGTAAGCACTAGGGCGGCGCGTATGACCTTCTGGCAGTTGATGCGGTACAGGCTAGGCGAGCTATGGGCGAGGCGCAGCAATCGCGCCTACGCGGCCTGGATGGATCGCGATTTTCAGCGCTGGCAACGTGACCGCTCTCCGCGGCCGTGATCGATCGATTATCGTGACGCATCACGATAAATGAATCCAACCCAAATACCGTGACGCATCACGGTAAATATTCGTTGCAATTATCGTGACGCGTCACGATAATTAACCCTGTCCCGCAACGGAGCAGGTCCATGGCGAAGCACGCGAACGATCCAGGCACCATTGACGCGTTTCCCGCGAAGCGTGGCCGCGGCCGCCCGCCGACGGGTAAGGCCATGTCCGATGCAGAGCGAGCTAGGCTCTACCGCGCCCGTCAGCGCGACGCTGGCATTTCCGTGACGCAGAAGACGATCACGCAAAAGGTAGGGGCGACCCAATCGAAGGAACATGCGCGCCTAGTTGCGAAGGTCGCCCGGCTCGAGCTGGACCTGCGCAATCTTCGTTCTGCCGATGAGGACTGGTGCGCCTGGCGTAAGCGGGTCGAGGACGCGACGTATGACGCGTGGTGCAGCGCTAAGCGCATTGTGCCTGCGAGCGGACCAGTTAAGCGCGAGGCGGCTGACGCTGTCGTTGCCATCCTTCGCGACCTTGTCCAGCTCGTGCAGGATGGCTGATGGGGTGTAGGGGCAAAGCCCCTACGGATACGCCCTTGATCTAGGAGCCAGGCGAAGACCAGGCGCAGGCGGCCCGGCGTATCTTCAAGGGCTTCTCGGTTCCCATGGCCACCCCGCCAACCCCGCTTTTTGGTTCTCCGGATCTACGCGGCCTTTTTGCTGCAGCAGCGCGCCATTTGCCATGACAGCAATCCTGCAGGTGTTCTTTGCTCGACAGCCAATCCCGTAGGGTTGGCGCCTGTGACCTACCTGGACTTGACTGAGCAAACCGTAGGTTTGGGAAGGCGAGGCCAGTGCCTTTTTGCTCGCCGAGTGCCGATGCCGGCACTGCCTGTGATCTACCTCCGGCTTCACCGGGCAACCCGTAGGGTTGTTTGGTGGAGACGGGTGCCCTTACGCTCTAGCGGGGACTTAGGGGGCTAACATGCGATCCAGGGATGGCTTCTACTACGCCTTTGGCGGTGCGCTGATATTGCTCTCGGTGCCGCTTTACTGGCTGATGTTCAACTACGCCCGCCACCGGACTGCCGGCGTTGTCGAAACCGAGCCATATCCACAACCTGCGCCTTTGGCCGTGCCTCGTGTAGCGCAGCCGGCGCCCGCGGTTCCTCTGAATCTCCGCGCGACCGTGGTAGGGCGTGTTGAGTGCCGCGGCGGTCTTCTGTATTGGCACGACATGAAGCATGGGGTTCGGCTTGTTGCTGCTCCCAACGGCCTGGATGCGGCGCGCTGCCAAATTCAAATGCTGCCTGCTGCGGCTCAAAGCTCGCCAGCCACCGAGTGAATTGGCGAGCGTTGGTTGCGGTGATGCTCGGGCCGCGTAGTGAGCCGCCAGGTGGGATCAAGCGATTGCCTCGGATACGCCAGCCCGTCCATGGGCCAGCGAGGTCGATTCGGCATTGCGCGTAATCTGCGAGGATGGCTGCCACCTGGAGTAACGACAGCGTGCCGGCCGGTGTGACGAATTCCTGACGCTCTTCGTTATATATCCAATTCAAGCGCTTACGAGACATTCCCGCGTTCCATGCAGCAGGGAACGCAGGAATGCACGGAGCATGCCGACCGCGCGCAGCAGCCTGCGCAATTGCGCATAATGTATATTATGTAAAATTACATTTGTACGTAGGAACAGCCTTTTGCCGAGCTGAAGCCCGTTTTAGCCACCCGCACCCCTAACCCCTTCCGCACCCACCGCTGGCCGGTTTTCAGCCACCCATAGCCCTCGATCTCGCCAGCCCTGGCCAGCACCCACACAACCGCCCACGAACCGCGCAACCCTCAAAACTGCGACACCCGGTGCGGAACCGTACTCGCGAAGACACCATGATCCATGCCGCTCAGACGACAGCACGTCTGTCGCCGACTGAGCATTCCCCGGGGCTCATCAACGCACGCCCCTTTTTTGGACCACCAATTTAGATCGATCTACATCAACCCCGGATCACCGCCCACGGTCCGGCAACAGATGGATTGGATTCCCCATCGCATTCGTGGGCATCCGATAGGAGCGCTTCCGATCATGAATCTCGAAGCCGTACGCGTACGAGTCCGGACACTGCTGGCCGTGATCGGCCTGACCGTGGCCGCCGCAACGCCTTCCTTTGCAACCGAACAGGCATCGCCCGCCAATCCTCGAACCGATGGCCCGACAGCCGTCGCCCGCGCACGCGTGGCGGCGGACGTGCTGATGAATTCGTACGATCCCGGCAAGGCCTGGTTTCCCTCCAGCTGGTGGAATTCCGCGGTCGCCCTGCAAACCATCGCCGATTACATGCAACGCACCGGCGACCGCCGTTATCTCGGCCAGCTGGACAACACCTTCGAAAAAGACAAAGGCGTATTTCCAGCGGGAGTGCTGTCAGGCGATCCCTTGCTGGGCAATTTCACCAGCCGGGCCATCGACGATTCGGAATGGTGGGGTTTGACCTGGCTGCAGGCCTACGACCTCACCAGGAATCCCAAATACCTGGACATGGCGGTCACCATCGCCAACTACGTGAATAACTATTGGGATGCCGGTAGCTGTGGCGGCGGCGTCTGGTGGAATGCCGAGCGCACTTATAAGAATGCCGTCACCAATGGATTGTGGATCCGGCTTACCGCCGAGCTGCATAACCGCATCCCCGGCGACCAGTTGTGGCTGGGCCGGTCGCGCACCGCATGGGACTGGTTTCAGCGCAGCGGCATGATCAACGCCGGCGGCTTGGTCAACGACGGCCTTACCGATGCCTGCACCAATAATGGCCAGAACGTGTGGACGTATAACCAGGGCCTGGCGATCGGCGCCGGTCTGGAATTGTGGCGAGCCACCAGGGACCCAGCCATCCTGGCCAGTGTGCGGCGCCTCGCCGACGCAGCCATAGCCCCGAATGCGCTAGTCACCAATGGCGTATTGACGGAATCCTGCGACGCCATCACCCAGACCTGCGACGACAACGGCAAGCAGTTCAAGGGCATCTTCATGCGCTACTGGACCGACCTGGCCGACACCACGCGCGACCGCCGCTACGCCGCATTTCTAAGCCAGCAAGCGGAAAACATCTGGAACGACGACCGCGACGCGGCTGGCCGCCTCGGCACACGCTGGTCCGGCGCCACCGATAACGACCACCCCAATGTGTTCGACTGGCGCACCCAGGCCAGTGCGCTCAGCGCACTGATCGGCAATGTGCCGATACCGCCGCCGCTGGAATCGCTGGCCGCGACGATGTCGCCGGCGCAGCCGGTGATCATGCCGTCAGCATCCGGCGCCACGCCAGTCGACATCGACCTCGGCATCTCGGCCACGGGATTCGTTCCGCTCCGCGCACTGGCCTCGATCGATGCACCTGCCGGTTGGAGTGTTTCACCGCGAGCCACTCAGATACCTCTGCAGCCGCACGGCAATGCCATCCCAGTCAACGGCGCGCTTGCGCTTAAAGTTGCCGTGCCGAGTTCGGCCACCGATGGCCATCACCTGGTCACCGCGAATCTGCTGGCAGCCGGATTGCATTTCACCACCCAGGCCGATGTACTGGTCGCGCACAAGATCGATTTCGACACCGGCACCGTCGACGAAAATCCCTGGTTGTTCGATCCGGATGGATCGCAGAGCAACGGCGTGCAGAATCGCTTTGCCGACGGCAATGCCCACTTCACCTATCGCCTCCCCTTCCCCGCCGATACCACCTCGGCGAACGTCACCCTGACCATCGACGCCGAATTCCTGGTGCAGGTCAGCAACGACAACCAGCAATGGACGACCGTGCTGCAGGAAACCCGGCGCATTACCGATGGATCGAACAAGGCGGATCGCAGCATCGACCTTACGCCCTATCTCGGCCCCACCGCGAATGGCGCGCGGCCGATTTACGTGAGGGTATCGGATGCCTTCCCTGACGATGGCTGGGGCGGGCGCGTCTATCACGTCGCCTCGACTATCGTCGAATAAGCCTGGCGATGCCTCCGCCCTGCTTGCCTCGGGGCGGAGGCATCCACAATCGGCGATCAGTCCAGCGCCGGAAACGCCGCGATGCGCAGCTTCGCTCCGGCATAAGGCACCAGCGTAATCGCCTGGACGTCTTCGTCGCCCGATGGCTCCGCCTTGGCCGGCACGGGCTCGGCATTGCCATCGGAGGCTTTCCATGCCGGCACATAACGCCCCTGCATCGCCAGTTGAACCGCGGGCGCCGCGCCGGCGAAGGGCCTCTCCGCCACAGGATGCTCGGTCACAGCGACCTGCACGTCCGGCCTGATGCCGAGATTCCAGCGGGAGCCGGGATAGACCTGCCAATCGCTGGTCATCTCGCGCTTGCGCCAGACCACCCAGTTTTCCTTGATCGGCAAGGCGTAGAGCAAGGCGCCACGACTGAAACTCAGCGCGCCGTTGTAGCCCCGCTCGACCTTGACGCCGGCATCGAACGTCAATTCGACCGTATCGCCCGGCGCCCAGGTGCGCTCGATCGTCGTAAAGCCCGGGGAAACCTTGACCAGCCTTCCATTCACCGAGAGATGCGTGCCTTGCGACCATGCAGGTATGCGCAACCTCAGCGGAAACGCGATGGCGCGCTCCGGCCTCAAGGTGATGCTGACGGTTTGCCGGAATGGATATTCGCTGACCTGCTCAACGACCACGCGCACGTCGCGCACCTCGGTGGTCACCGTGCAAGGCGCATAACTCATCGCCACCAACCCCCGATCCGCCGTCGCCATCCACAGGCTGTTGGAGAACTTCGGCCAGCCCTGATGGAAATTCGCGGTGCAACAGCGGAAATTCGGCTCCAGCCCGAACAGATTCGATTCCGGCCCATCGGTTGTCCAAGGCTCGCGATGCAGGCTGCATTCGACCTGGTTGGGCTGCTGGTTGTATTGGTGCGCCCACATGTCGTCGGTCAATGCGGCAGGCAGCGCATTGAAGGCGATGCGCTCCAGGCGGTCGCCCAGGCCGGCATCCCCGGTAACGGCCAGCGCCACCTCCAGCGAGAACATCGCCTCCACCACGGTGCAAAGTTCCGTGCCTTGCGAAGGGCTGCGGCCGGCCAGATGCTCGTCCGCGGAGAACATGCCATTGGGCAGGCCGTGATAGGTATCCAGCATCCGCAGCTGATGATGGATGGCCTCGCGATCGGGCGCACCGCCAGACACGACGGACCACACCGGCGACGCCTTCAACGACTGCGCGACATTGACGCCGTGCACCTGCAGGCCGAGGTCCTGCATGAACGCGTCCGAAGCACCGGCCTGCTTGCGCAAGGCTTCGGCATCGGTCTTTTCCTTGAACGGGAAATGCGCATACATGCTCTGCCAGTCGTAACCCTGCTGCTTGAGCAGATGCGCCAGCTCCAGCAGCTTCGCGTCCTGCGTGCGCTGATACAGCCACAGCACGGAAAGCAGCTCGTCCTGCCAGCGCATCCGGCCCCAGTCGCGCAGCGGGCGGGCAGGCAATGCCTGCAACTGATAATGGAAATACCGCGTCATCAGCGGCATCACGCGCGCATCGCCGGTCAGCTCGTGATACTGCGTCAGCACCTTGAGCATGACCATGCGCGGCCACCAGTCGTCATTGCCGCGCGGACCGAACATGCCGTTTTCCCAGGGATGGTCCAGCGTCCAGTCGATAAAACGCATCGCCTTCGCCTTGAGCTTCGGCGAATCGAGCTGCCACGCCAGCGGCACCAGGCCATCGAGAAAATACGGGCCGTCCTCCCACGACTCGCCCTTCCCTCCCGACCACCCGCTATCCGGACCCACGATCGGCCAGAACTCATCGAGATGACCGCTCAGGCCATCGGCCTGGATCTGGAGCTGCCGCAACAGCCATCCGCTCGCCTTGATCGAGCCGGCCGGAAGCAAGACAAAGGGTTGCGGCGCCAACGGCGCCTGGGGAAACCACGGGGCCTGCTGTGCGCGGCCGGCTGTTTCCGCAGGCCGCGCAGCTACCGCATGAAGCGGACGGAACGTCAGTGTGCCTGCCACTCCAGCCAGGGCCATCCCTTGCAGAAAGGACCGGCGGCTCATCGAAGACAGCGAAGGCATGCGCGCACTCCCGAACCGTGACGATCCGCAGAGTGTTGTCTAATTGTCAGACAAATTCAAACCAACCAGGAAATCGCCCCTGCCGACACCAGCCCATCAACCCTTCGGATCCTCGAAAGCCAGCTGCGTCTGCAGCATCACCTGGTAGACGCGCCGCCCCATGGGCGTCAAGCCGTGCACCCGAAGGTCGATGGTCCGATAGCCGGAGGCATCGGCGATGATCTCGCAGTGGATCAATCCATGCTTATGCAAGGTACTGAAACCACCCAGCACCTGCGCGCGCGAATCGCTTCCGCCCGCGTCGTACTCGGTGGCGAGCAAGGGCGCGCATAAGGCGGTTGCGTGCAGCAGATCGAAGATCAGCGCTATGTCAGCGAAGGACATGAGCACCTCCTGCGCCGGCCGGCGCCCGCATGGACCGCGCGGGCGCCCTGCCATCGCCCATGCGCGCGGCGGCCTCGGACAACGCCGGCGAAATAAGCAGCGTCTCCCGCAAAAACCGATGCATGCCGCGCCCGCATTCGCTGGCGCCCTCATCGAACGAGATGATGCTGTCCTCGCCGGCGGCAAAACTGACCACCGGCGGCTCGATCATCCGCTCGCGCCACAGCATGCAAAGACAGGAAAGGATTTCCGAACGGGTGTATTTGCCATCGCGCCCGTAATGAACAACGTCGAGCCGCCCTCGCGCGATCGCGGCGCCCAATAAATCATAGACGAGAAAAATATCTGCATAAGGCATGCGGAAAACCCCTAATCAGAGGCCGCCAGACTAGGAATGCGACAGGGCCTTACCAACAGGAAATTTCTCGTACTCCCCCCGCACCAATGCGGTACGCGAAAAAGCCCAGCGAACTGGACGATTCTGGACGGAATGCGGAGCCTCACGCGCTGGAATGATGCTGCCCGCGAATCAAATCCGCGGGCCATTCAGACATCACCAGAGAGGTATGCCATGACCTTGCTTCGTTCGATGATATGGATCGTATCCTGCACCCTCGCCTCGGCAGCCGCTTGTGCGGCGGAATCGCGCGCCATCAGCGTGCACGTGCTGGATCAGGTGCGAGGACAGCCCGCCGCCACCGTGGGCGTCACGCTGGAGGAACAGTCAAAGGGAGCGGACAGCTGGAAGATGGTCGCGCACAGCACTACCGACGAGCACGGACGGGTCGCCAGCCTGCTGCCCGCGGACAAGCCCCTGCACAAAGGCGTCTACCGCGTCACCTTCGCCACCGGTGAATGGTTCACCGCGCATCACCAGGCCACGTTCTTCCCTTCCGTCACGGTGACCTTCAGTGTCGACGATCCCGCCCAGCCGTATCACATCCCATTACTGCTCAGCCCCTTCGGCTATTCCACTTACCGCGGAAACTGAGTGCGCACGGGCACCGGAGCCGACGAACGGCTCCGGTGCCCGGCATCGCCGGACATTAAGAAGGTCCCCTCCACCGGCCATCCGCCGCGCCAGGAGCCCAGGGGGTGACAGACCGCTGGCGCCGGATGGAATGTCCATCCGGTGGAGAGGAGAGACGGGAACACCAAAGTCAAGCGCGAAGCACGATCATCGCTTCGATGCAGAACACATTAGCGAGCAAGAGCACCACCGGTTAACCGGATTATTCCAGCGACAAGACCCCACCCTCACGGCGCCTGCCCACGCGATACCGACGCTCCGCCACAGGTCGCCTGCAAATAGGCATAGTCCCTCGCCCCATGCCGCGCCGCATCCACCGCCGGCAATCGATAATGGAAGCTGCACACGCGCCCCTCGTCCATATGCACATCCAGGCGCCCTTCGTCGGCGATGCCGCGCACCAGCGCGCGCCCGCCTTGCGACACTACGCCGACGACCCGCCCTGCATCGTCGAACACATCCGAGCCAAACGGAATCGCCGCGCTGTCCGCGGGACTGAGATCGATCACCGCCACCCGCCCCTTGCGCGTCGCGAACGCCGCCATCACCACGGCGCCATTGCGCGGCACCACTTCGTGGCTTCCCGTAAGTAGCTCCACTTCGCTGGACAGTCCCTGCGGATTGAGCTCGATCTGGTTGCGCCGATACGGCGTCAGATACGGCACGATCGCGTACCCGCGCCGGTCGAGCTTGACGCCCGGATACGAGCTGACCGCGGCACCTGCCGCATCCTGCGCCTTGATCAGCGCCACCGTATCGCCCAGCCCCTGGCCGAACGTCACGCCGCCCGGATGCACCAGCATCGCGCCGGAGGCACCGAACGCGTATTGCCGATAGCCCGGCCCCAGAGCCAGTGAGCCGTTCAGCAGCGCATACGGATGGCGATAGGTGCCGCTGCCATTGAATGCGGTACTGCCCTGCGCATCGCGCGAAACCGACGCGCCGTAACTGATGCGGTCACCACGCGAGCCGCTGTACGCCACCTGTTCGTTATGTCCTTCGCGGCCGAAGCCGATGCTGGTGTCCACGGTGTCGCGGCTCAGCGGAATGGAAAACGTGGCGTAGACCCGGTTATCCGTCCGCCCTGCTCCATCGCGCTGCCTGGCCGCGGAGACCGAGTAATTGAACCAGCGCGTGCTGCCGTTGTAGCTAAGCTGGTACTGCACATCCGAACCGGCACCGCCCCAGTAATTCTGGGTCGAGCCGGTCAGGTTCAAGCTCCCGCTGCCGCCTACCGACTGGCTGAGCGTGATCTGCGCGGAGTTGCGCCGGTGCATGGCGCCGATACCCATCGCCGACGTACTCAGCACCGCATCGCGCAGGCTGTAGTAATCGCGGGTCGAATAGCGATAGGCCGCCACCGATAGATTGGTGCCGGTGGCGTTGAGATTCTTGCTGTAGCTCAGCCGCAGGCTATCTCCTGAAGCAACGCGCCCACCGCCGAATGCACCATCGCCGATGGCAGCATCCTTCGGCACCAGCGCCGGCGCGCGCAGCACGGTGCGCGCATGGGTCAGATCCAGGCCGAACGCGCCATACGGTGTATTCAACGCGGAACCGAACTGCACCGCCTGGTAATGCCTCGATACGACGGCGCCGGCATAGCCGGTGATGCGATTGGACAATCCGCGCTGCCAGGTGGCCTGCGCCACCCATGGATGCACGTCCACTCCGGCCTCGCGGTAAACACCCGCCGCGGCACTGAAGCGCGTCGACCCTGGGCGCAGCATGCGCGTCACCGCCGCATAAGGCACGGTGAATTTCTGCTCGCGGCCATCGGCCTCCAGCACGCTGACTTCCAGGTCGCCACCATAGCCGGTCGGATACAGATCGTCGATGCGGAATGGGCCGGCCGCCACCGTCGTTTCATAGATGACGTAACCGTTCTGGCGGATGCTCACTTTCGCATTGCTGGCGGCGATGCCGCGCACCACCGGCGCGTAGCCCTGCTGCGAATCCGGCAGCATGCGTTCATCCGTGGAAAGCTGGACGCCACGCAGGGCCACCGTATCGAACAACTCACCGCTGGTGCTGAAATCGCCGGCGACCAGCTGCGACTTCAGCGCGGTGATATCCCGCTGCACATAGTTGCGCAGGTTCTGCCACTGCAAGCCATCGCGCCTGTTCCATTGCAATGACGACTGATGGCGGAAACGCCACGCTCCCGCATTGAAACCGCCGGTAAGCCCCAGATAAGCCTGGCCGTCCTGACTGCCACCGCCCTGTCGCTGAAACCAGTTGAACTGATAATTGAGCAGGCTGGCGGTGATGCCGTTGTCCCAGCGCGAAGGATCGACATAGCCGCGCGCACTGCGCCGCATGGCCGCCTGCGGAATGCTTACATCCAGGCGCTGCTCGCCCAGATCGAAACGCACGCTCGCCGATGGCACCAGCGAGGCCAGATCGACGCAAGGCTGCGCGGCAGCTTCCGGCGGAAGCTTGTCGACCAGGCCGGATACGAAAGCGTAAGGCAGGCATGCCGTGGCATCGCGTTTGTTCGGGCCGGCCTTGAACACAATGCTCTCGCTGCCGTGCAGCAGCTCGTTGACGTAGATATTCACGCGGTACGTGCCCGGCGCCACCTGCTCGCCCTGGCTGAACTTGGCCAGGTCCGCGGAGCCGACGCCGCCCGGCAGGAACACCGGATCGAAATCCACCGCATGCGCGCCTTCGGCGGCCGGCGCTTCCACGGCGCCAGCGAAAGCCGGACTGATCACCAGCACGCCGCCAGCCAGCGCGCGCATCATCCATAAATGAAGAATTCTGGGCCGCAATCGTCCAGCCCCGCCTCCTACGAGGCAGGTCGTCGCCTTGCTCATAAGTCGTTCCTGAAGGGTGGTGGGCAGGGATATCAGGGGGCGGGCGTCGCCGTGTACTCGCGGCTTGCGCCGTAGTCGTCGATGGCGACATAACTCACGCGCGGATGCCCAGGCTGCGCATGCAGATCCTTCAGCGCGAAGCGCTTGCGGCCTTGAGGCTCGATCATGCCGTCGCCGCCCCGGATATCCTTCGCGCCGTCCTGCAGCACCACGCTGCTGAGCGACACGTGATACGGGCTGCGGTTTACCGCCTCCAGCAGATAGCCATCGCCATCGCGCACCATCGACCAGGACAGCCCGGCCGCCGCCTCTTCCGGCTTGCCCTGGATGCCGTCGGGACGGAAGAACAGCTTGATGCGCGAACGGATGGCGAATTGCAGCATGTTCTGCTGCGAGTCCTTATTGGCCTTCGGCGGAATCTCCAGCACGTTGAGCCAGAACACCGACTCCTTGTCCGCCGGCAGCGGATCGCCCGTGTACACCAGCCGCACGATCTGGCTGCGTCCGGCATCGAGCCGCGCCATCGGCGGCATCAGCACGAACGGCACGCGGATGGCATCCGGTGCCTGCCGCGGATCGCCCAGGTCGAGCCAGGACTGCACCACCACCGGCTCGGCGCCCTCGTTGCGCAGGCGCACGTCGACTTCCTTGCTCTGTGCCGGATATGCGCTTGCCGCCAACATACGCGCCCATGAATCGGCAGACCGGCACCTGCCGATTCTCGCCCTGACCGCCAGCGCCTTGCCGGATGAAGCCGAACGCTGCTCGCAGGCGGGCATGGACGCGCTGCTGGTCAAGCCGGCGGGGCTCAGCGAGCTGCAGGAGGCGCTGCATCGCTGGATGCCCGCCGCGGCCGGCTTGCGCCGGAGCAAGGAGGCGGCGGGACCGGCGTTCTCGCCCATCGAGGCGCTGACGGAATTGTTTGGCCCATCCGCGCGGCTGGACGAACTGCTGGACGGCTTTCTGGCGACGGCGCGCGACGATCTGGCGGTATTCGACGAGGCCTTGCGCGCGGAGGATATCCAGGCCATCGCCGGCTGCATCCATCGCATCGATGGCGCCATCAAGATCTTCGGCGCGGCCGGCCTGGCCGATGCGGGCGAACATATCCGCACCGCTTTGCTCGCGCAGCAGCGGGTCGACGGGCAGGAAACACCGCTGCAGCACTATCGACAGGATCTCGCGAACCTGATCGATACGCTGGCCCGCCATCGGGCCGAGCTTCACACCATCGAAGATCACGCCACCCACTGATGGCGGGCGGCTTCCACGCCAAAAAAAAGGCCCCAGCGGGGCCTTGGCGGAAAACGTACGTGAACGATTACGCCCGGAGCATCTGCCATCGACCCTGCATGGCCAGCAAAATCCCGCGCGCAGCCCGCCGAAACAGGGAGGTCTCGCAAAGAGAAGGCCCTCATTGCTGAGGGCCTTCGGGGTGACTGCCACAGCTTGTGACGGTCGGGTGCCAGTGAGAGGAACGTTTTCACGGGCTGGCTCGAGAATGATCCAGTGGCCCAGGGGGAAGAGAGCGTGGAGTCATGTGTGTCGAGCCATGTACAGATTGCCGGATGGCCCGCCTCATGTGGACTGGAAAATTCTGAAAGCGGCAGCCCGCATCAGATTTCCATCAGCTGGTCGAACACCGTGCCGCCTTCGACCGGCATCGCGATCACGTTCTGCAGCACGCGGCCGGGGAAGATGTTGTCGCCCTGCCCCAGGATGTTGGCCGGGTTGTACATGTGCGGCGCGTGCGACCAGCAGCGGTAGCCGAGCTCCTTGATCGCGCGCACTTCCGCCAGCGCCTGCTCCGGCTCCAGCCGCGCGTAGATCACCGGCCGATGCTTGCGCACCATCTCGACCGCGCCCTGCAGCAGCGGAATGGTCGAACCCGGCACGTTGATCTTGAGCAGGTCCAGGCCATCCAGGCCCAGGTCGTCGACGGCGACCGGACGCACCACGTCGTCGGTCTCGCAGCGCAGCGATGCGCCGCCCGGCAGCGCGCTCAGTGGCGCCGCCGCGCCGGTGCGGCCCAGCCACTGGTTGAGCGTATAGACATTGGTCAGGCCGTTCAGCGCCGCGGTGGCGCACAGCTGCTGGAAGCCGATGCGCGCCGGCTCCGCCACGTAGACCTTGCCGGCCTCGCCCACCACGCGGGCCAGCCACAAGGTGTGCGCGCCGTATTCGCCGCCGAACTGCAGGACGGTGTGCTGTTCCTGCAGCACGGAGCTGAGCAGATCGATTTCCGCTTCGGCCCATTCGCCGTAGAGCTGAAGCGAGCGCGCAGCCGGATGCTGCGAAGCGGTGGCGCTGACGACGCCGTAGCGCACGGTCCACAGCAGCGGCGGGACGGGTTCTTGAGCGGCGGCATTGAAAACGTTCATGGGTAGTTCCTCTTGGATGGTGATGACAACAGATGGATGGAAGGTGGATGGAGCGAGAAAGCGAGCGGCGAATCCGCTCAGGCGCTCGCCGCCTGCGCCGGGCGAAGCGAAACCGCCAGCGCCGCGGCTTCCGCGCGCTTGGCCTTGGCGGCCGGGCCGAGCAGCGCATCGGCCCATAGATGGAGAAGGCGGATCCTCGCCTCGATCACTTCAGGCGCGCCGTCGCCGGCGCAGGCGTCGTCGAGCGCGCGCAGCTCCAGCAGGCGCCATGCACCGTTCATGGCGCCGAGCCGGTCCAGCCGCAGGTCGACCCAATGGGCCTGCCAGGCGCCGCGCGACGCGGCCGGCACGCTGCGCACCATGCGTTCGGCCAGCGCCTCCACGGCATCCAGCCAAGGGGCGCGCGCGGCCGGCGGCAAGGCCGCGGCATGGGCGGACAGGCGGAGCGATGCGCCCCACAGCTCCGCTTCGAGTTCCGGCGCGGGCTGGCTTTCCCAGGCCTTGAGCAAGCTGCCGAGACGAGAGAGCCAGCTTGTGCCGGACTGTTCTTCCTGCGGTGCGGCGGTGATGTCGCAGGCGACCGGCGCCACGGCTTCGACGATGGGCTGGCGGCTTTCCGGCTCGGCATCCATCACCCCGGATGCAGGCGGCTCGTCCGCGACGGGCATGGGCGATGAAATTTCCGCAGGCAGGTCCTGCGCATCGTCATGCGGCACGGCCTGATCCTCCGCCGGCACTGCTGCGAGATCGGAAGGAGATACATCGAAGACGATTTCCGCCGGCTGCCCGGGCGCTGGCGCAGGCAACGGCGCGAACGCCTCCACCGGCGCCTCCACCGGCGCCTCGACCCGTCCGGCGTCCACCTCGAACACCCATTCGAGCTGTCCGCCGACCATCGAAGCCTGCAAGGCATCGCCATGGATGCTCAAGCCCAGCCGGCACCATCTCGCCAGCGTTTCGGCCGCATCGCCCGCAAACGGCAGGTAATGCCAGTCCGGACGGAACGACAGCAACGGCCGCGGCCGCGCCACCGCCCTGCGCCAGCCGGCGAACTGCGCCGCACTCGGCGCGATGCGGCCGGCGATGGCGAGCAGCAGGCGCCAGTCGCCGGAGATGCTCAAGCCGATCGAATCCCAGCGCTGCAGGAAGGCATCCGAGTCGAACTGGCCTGGGTCGTAGTCCCAGTGCGGGCGGATCAGCTTGGGGCCGCCCCAGCGGATCGGCGTCCATGCTTCGCGCCGCCGGCGCCGCTGGCGTTCGCGCCGGCGGCGCCAGAGGATGAAGGCTCCGAGCACGCCGCAGCTGGCCACCACCAGCCACGCCACCGGATTGGCGCCGGCCTCGGCGCCGGGAGGAAGCGAGGGCGCCAGCTCCGGCGTAGCCACTTCCTCGGTCGCGAGCGGATCGACCCATGCCGTGGCAGGCGCCGCCTCCACCGCCGGCGTTTCAGCGGCCTCGGGCGGCGTGAGCTCCGAATCTTCAAGTGCAGGCGTATCGGGCGCGGGCTCTGCCAGCTTTGCGCGCCGCGCCTGCCGCGGCGGTACCGCGGACGCGGCCCGCGCTTTTCTGGCCTTGCGCTCCGCATCGACCGGCTCGATCGGAAAAGTCTGCGCCGGCATCGGCGCCGGCGCCAACGGCGCATCGCCACCCTCGCGTTGCGCCGAGGCGGCATCACGACCCGACGGCCGCTCCTGCCACGGTTCCACGCCGCAGGCGCTCATCGTCGAGGCGATGAAAACGGCGAGCACGGCCGGATGCAGGCGGCCTGCGCGACGGCGCACCGTCTTGGGCGCCGGCTCTGCCTGCGCATGATCGACGCCGTGCATCGTGGTGGCTGACATCTTGCCGAAGCCCCCTTCCGACACACTCGCCCGGCTTGGACGGATCGTTCCCATGACCGCCAGCGTATGAAAGCGGACCAGTGCGCTGAACCTGAATTTTCCGGAGCTGGGACCTGGCGCCACGCCGCGGTTGCGTTCCGGACTCATCTGCCGAGGCGAAGGAGGAGGAATGTCGGCGAAAAGTCTTATTCCAGTACGCAGGCTTCGGTGACGGCGAAAGCGGGCAAATTTCTGGATAAATCCCATTCAAGCGATCGTGCCGGATCGCTAACTTGATCCGGCACCACTCCACACGAACGGCAGGAACTCGCATGAGCATCAGACTGGGGGTCGGCGTCCTGCTTGCCTGCATGGTCACGGTGGCGCTGGCCTGGCTCGCGGTGGCGCGCCCCTTCGCCGCGCACCCGCCGCATCGTCCGCCCGCGCTGATTGCGCACCGCTGCGGCACCGCGGACGCGCCGGAGAACACGCTCGCCGCCTGCCGCCTGGCCATCTCCTACGGCATCAAGAAACTCTGGGTCAGCGTGCAGGTCACCCAGGACGGCATTCCGGTGCTGTATCGGCCGCGCGATCTTTCCGCGCTCACCGACGGCAACGGCGAAGTCGCGCAAACGCCCTATGCGGCGCTGGTGAAACTCAATGCCGGATGGCAGTTCAAGGAAACGGGAGCCTCCGGCGCCGTGACCTATCCGTACCGGGATACTCCAGTGCATATACCGGCACTGGAGGACCTGATCGACCAGCTGCCGGAAGACGTCGAGCTTTTCATCGACATCAAGACGCCGGACGCCGCACGCGCGGCGCAAGCCATCGCCGGGGTGCTGCAGCGCCGGCACTTCTGGAACAGAACCTGGCTCTATTCGACCCTGGCGGACAACCTGCACGCCTTCGGGCCCCATGCGCAGGCCCGCCGCTTCGAGGCGCGCGAAGCCACCCGCCAGCGGCTGCTCAGCCTGCTGCTGGAGCAGCGCTGCCCGGGAAGCCCGCCCGCCGGCGCGCAGGTCGGCTTCGAGCTGCGCCGCGACCTGGAAGTCACCGAGGCGCTGACTCTGGGCAAGGGCACCAGCAAGGTCTCGGCACTGCTGTGGAACGACCACGCCATCGCCTGCTTCAACGCAGCCAACGGCACCCGGATCGTCCTGTTCGGCATCAACAGCGAGCCCGATTACCGGCTTGCCGCCGGACTCGGCGCCGACGCGGTCATGGTGGATTCGCCCAAGGCGGCCTCCGCGTATCGGCTGCGCGACCGCGGCCCGCTGCGGCGCCTGCTCGCCCGCTGGGGCTGGCCCGGATCCTGACCTTTTCCCGCCGTCGATGGCGGCTGTAACTTTCTTGTTATCCCGCCATCGGAAACGATGTTCTGTGCTAATTTCCATCCGGACAATGGGACCAGTCCTATTCGTCCAGCAGTCTCTCGAGCCGCATCGCCCCCTTCACCGGGCGGCATGTCCAGCCAACTGACGGGAGCAGCACAGCGATGGCACTTACACGTCGCGAGTTCATCAAGATCACCGGCCTCGGCCTGGCAGCATCGGGGTTGGGCGTCCTGGGCTTCGGCGCCTCCGGCGAGGCGCAAGCCGCCGCCGTCAGGCCGTTCAAGCTCACCCACGCCACCGAGACGCGCAACACCTGCACGTACTGCTCGGTGGCCTGCGGCATCCTGATCTACAGCATGGGCGACCGCGCCAAGAACGCGCGCTCGAACATCATCCATATCGAAGGCGACCCGGACCATCCGGTGAACCGCGGCACGCTCTGCCCCAAAGGCTCGGCCCTGCTCGACGTGGTGCATGCGCCCACCCGCCTGAAGGCGCCGCGCTACCGCGCCGCCGGCGGCACCGAGTTCAAGGAAGTCTCCTGGGACTTCGCGCTGGACCGCATCGCCCGGCTGATGAAGGACGACCGCGACAAGAACTTCATCGCCAAGAACCCGGCCGGCACCACGGTGAACCGCTGGACGACGACCGGCATGCTCGCCGCGTCGGCCTCGTCCAGCGAAACCGCCTACCTCACCTGGAAGGTGGCCCGCTCCCTCGGCATGGTGGTGTTCGACAACCAGGCGCGCGTCTGACACGGACCGACGGTGGCCAGTCTGGCCCCATCATTCGGTCGCGGTGCGATGACCAACACCTGGCAGGACATCAAGAACGCCAATGTCGTGGTGGTGATGGGCGGCAATGCCGCCGAAGCGCATCCGTGCGGCTTCAAGTGGGTGATCGAGGCGAAGATCGAGAACGGCGCCAAGCTCGTGGTGGTCGATCCGCGCTTCACGCGCACGGCCTCGGTGGCCGACTACTACGCGCCGATCCGCCCCGGCACCGATATTGCCTTTCTTAATGGCGTGATCCACTACCTGCTGGAAAAGGACGCGATCCAGCACGAGTACGTGCGCGCCTACACCAATGCCAGCCTGATCGTGAAGGACGGCTTCGGCTTCCAGGACGGCCTGTTCAGCGGCTACAACGAGGAAAAGCACAGCTACGACAAGTCCAGCTGGGACTACGAACTGGACAAGGACGGCTACGCCCAGTCCGACGACAGCTGGCAGCACCCGCGCTGCGTGATCAACCTGCTCAGGCAGCACGTGTCGCGCTATACGCCGGAAATGGTCTCGCGCATCTGCGGCACGCCGCAGGACAAGTTCCTGCACGTGTGCGAGCTGTTCGCCAGCACCGCCGCGCCGGACAAGGCCATGACCAGCCTGTTCGCGCTGGGCTGGACCCAGCATTCGGTGGGCGCGCAGAACATCCGCAACATGGCCATGGTGCAGCTGCTGCTGGGCAATATCGGCGTGGCCGGCGGCGGCATGAATGCGCTGCGCGGGCATTCCAACATCCAGGGTTTGACCGACGTCGGCCTGCTCTCCAACCAGATGCCCGGCTACCTCACCTTGCCCAACGATCGCGAAACCAGCTTCGACGAATACATGAAGACGAAGCTGTACAAGCCGCTGCGCGCCGGCCAGACCAGCTACTGGCAGAACTACCGCAAGTTCGTGGTGAGCCTGCAGAAGGCGCTGTTCGCCGACGCGGCCACCAAGGACAACGACTGGGCCTACGACTGGCTGCCCAAGCTCGACGTGCCGCTGTACGACATCATTCGCGCGTTCGAGATGATGAACAACGGCCAGATGAACGGCTATATCTGCCAGGGCTTCAATCCGCTGCAGGCCTTCCCCGACCGCGGCAAGATCCGCCGCGGCCTGGGCAAGCTGAAGTTCCTGGTCACCATGGATCCGCTGGACACCGAAACCTCGCGCTTCTGGCAGGACTTCGGCCCGCAGAATCCGGCCAAGTCCGCCGAGATCCAGACCGAAGTGTTCCAGCTGCCCACCACGTGCTTTGCCGAGGAGAACGGTTCGCTGGTCAATTCCGCGCGCTGGCTGCAGTGGCATTGGAAGGCGGCGGATGCGCCGGGCGAGGCGAAATCCGACATCTGGATCATGACCGGCATCTTCCAGCGCCTGCGCGAGCTGTACCGCAAGGAAGGCGGCGCCTTCCCCGATCCGGTGCTCGGCATGAGCTGGAAGTACACCGATCCGCGCGAACCGGATCCGGAAGAACTGGCCAAGGAAATGAACGGCCGCGCGCTCACCGACCTGGTCGACCCGGCCACCAATGCGGTGGTTACCAAGGCCGGCACCCTGCTCGACGGCTTCGCCCAGCTGCGCGACGACGGCAGCACGGCTTCGGGCTGCTGGATCTTCAGCGGCTGCTTTACCGAGAAAGGCAACCAGATGGCCCGCCGCGACGCCAGCGATCCGCGCGAGCAAGGCATCGCGCCGAACTGGGCCTGGGCCTGGCCGGCCAATCGCCGCATCCTCTACAACCGCGCCAGCGCGGACCCGGACGGCAAGCCGTGGAATCCGGCCAAGCCGGTGATCTCGTGGAACGGCAGCAAGTGGGTGGGCATCGACGTGCCCGACTACGGCCCCACGGTGAAACCGTCCGACGGCGTCGGCCCGTTCATCATGAATGCCGAAGGCATGGGCCGCCTGTTCGCCCGCGACCTGATGGCCGAAGGGCCGTTCCCCGAGCACTACGAGCCGCTGGAATCGCCGGTGGAGAACGTGCTGCATCCGAAGGTCAGCAGCAATCCGGTCGCGCGCGTGTTTGCCGATGACCGCGCCTCGTTCGGCAGCCCCAAGCGGTTCCCCTATGTGGCGACCACCTATCGCCTGACCGAGCATTTCCACTACTGGACCAAGCACGCACTGATCAACGCCATCCTGCAGCCGGAGGAATTCATCGAGATCGGCGAGGTGCTGGCCAAGGAGAAAGGCATCGAGCAAGGCGGCTGGGTGAAAGTGAGTTCCAAGCGCGGCGAGGTGATCTGCAAGGCCTACGTGACCAAGCGCATCAAGCCGATGACGGTGGACGGCAAGCCCACCCACGTGATCGGCGTGCCGATCCACTGGGGCTTCACCGGGCAGGCCCGCAAGGGTTACGGCGCCAACACGCTGACGCCGTCGGTGGGCGATGCCAATACGCAGACGCCGGAGTTCAAGGCGTTCCTGGTCAATGTCGAGCGCACCACGGCACCCGCAGCCTGAGGACTCCAGTCATGTCAGAACTGCAATCGCAAGACTACGTCCGCATCTCCGCCACCACCATGACGCCGCCGATGGCGCGCAGCCATGAGGACCAGGTCGCCAAGCTGATCGACGTCAGCCGCTGCATCGGCTGCAAGGCCTGCCAGTCCGCCTGCATGGAATGGAACGACCTGCGCCCGGAGATCGGCCACTTCGAAGGCTCGTACGAAAACCCGGCGGACCTGGGCCCCAGCGTATGGACGCTGATGAAGTTCGCCGAGCACGAAAACCAAGAGGGCAACCTCGAGTGGCTGATCCGCAAGGACGGCTGCATGCATTGCGAAGACCCGGGCTGCCTGAAGGCCTGCCCTGCCCCGGGTGCGATCGTGCAGTACGCCAACGGCATCGTGGACTTCATCAGCGACAAGTGCATCGGCTGCGGCTATTGCGTGAAGGGCTGCCCGTTCAACATCCCGCGCATCAGCAAGCAGGATCACAAGTCGTACAAGTGCACGCTGTGCTCGGACCGCGTGTCGGTCGGGCTGGAACCGGCCTGCGTCAAGGCCTGCCCCACCGGGGCCATCATGTTCGGCGCCAAGACCGACATGCAGCAGCAGGCGCAGCTGCGCATCGTCGAGCTGAAGACGCGCGGCTTCGAGAATGCCGGCCTGTACGACCCGCAGGAAGTCGGCGGCACTCATGTGATGTACGTGCTGCATCATGCGGACAAGCCTTCGCTGTATTCGGGCCTGCCCGACAAGCCGCGCATCAGCGCCACTGTCGACTTGTGGAAGGGCTTTATCAAGCCGCTGGGCCTGGCCGGCATCGCGCTCGCCGCGCTGGCCGGCTTCTTCCACTGGATCAGCGCCGGCCCCAACGAAGTCACCGAGGAAGACGAGGCCGAGGGCGAGCGCGTGCTGCGCAATGACGAGGAGAAACTGTCATGAGCCGCCCGAAGAACGCCATCGTGCGCTACACCCTGGCCAACCGCGTCAATCACTGGATCACTGCGATCTGCTTCGTGCTGCTGGTGCTGTCGGGCCTGTCGATGTTCCATCCGATGCTGTTCTTCTTGTCCGGCCTGTTCGGCGGCGGGCAATGGACGCGGGCGGTGCATCCATGGATCGGCGTGGTGCTGCTGGTGAGCTATCTGGGCCTGATCGTGCAGTTCTGGCGCGAGAACCTGCTGAACCGGGACGATGCCGCGTGGATGAAGTCGATCGACGCGGTGATCGTCAACGACGAGGAGCACACGCCGCCGGTCGGCCGCAACAATGCCGGCCAGAAGCTGGTGTTCTGGTCGATGACCTTGCTGATTCCGGTACTGTTTTTCAGCGGGCTGACCCTCTGGGAAGTGTATTTCGGCAGCGCCACCTCGATTCCGGTGCAGCGCGCGGCGGCGCTGATCCATAGCCTGGCGGCATTGGCCGCAATCATCATCTGGATCGTGCATGTCTATGCGGCGATCTGGGTGCGCCATTCGGTGCGCGCGATGACCCAGGGCTATGTCACGCCAGGCTGGGCGTGGCGGCACCACCGCAAATGGCTGCTGGAACTGGCGCAGCACGGCAAGCAAGACAGCGCGATCGTCAGCGCCAGGAAACCACGCACGTGAGACAGGCCGAAGCGCCGCCCAGCGGCAAATGGACCGGACCTTCGCATGCCGGCGTCAAGGCGCCGGACCCGATCCTGCTCCCCGACCCCGCCCGGCGCTTCGCCGCCACCGCGCAACGGCTGGAACAATTATCGGCGGGACATCCGATGGAAGCGTGGCTGCGCTTCGTCGCGGTATTGGCGCGTGCGCAGCACGAGGTGGCGACCACGCTGGCGCCTGCCGCCACGCTCGATCCACCTAGCGTCGCGCAATCGATCGAAGCACGCTTGCCGCCGCTGGCGGCCGATGGCCATCGCCGCGACGTGTCCTGGCGCGAAGGGTTGGCGCTGCTGCTCGACCGCATCGATCGCAACAGCTTGCCCCCTCCGGCGCTGGCTGTCGTCGATGCCTTGCTGGGCTGCGAAGCCGCGACGCAGGAGCGCCTGGCCGACCAGTTCCTGCGCGGCGGCCTGTCCACCGCCGATGCCGGCGCGGCGATCTATGTCGCCGCCGCGTTGCAGGTCTACTTCACCTGCTCCGCCGCGCGCCTGAAAGCCGATGAGCTGCGACTGCTGGAAGAACGCGGACTGTGCCCCTGCTGCGGTTCGCCTCCGGTCGCCGGCATGGTCGCCGCCAGCGGCAGTACGCCGGGGACGCGTTATCTGTACTGCTCGCTGTGCTCCACGGCATGGAACCACGTGCGCGCCGTCTGCATCACCTGCAGCGGCACGCGGCATCTCGCCCTGCAAGCTATCGAGGGCGATCCCGGCGTGGTGAAGGCCGAGACCTGCGGCGAATGCCAGACCTACGCCAAGCTGCTCTATCAGATCCACGACATGAAGGCCGACCCGTACGCGGACGATCTCGCTTCGATCGGCCTCGACATCCTGGTCGCCGAAGCGGGTTTCGCGCGGCACGCGCCGAATCCCCTGCTGCTGGTCGCCTAGCGCAAGGCCAGCCACGCGGCGATGGCGCCGCCGAGCAGGCCGCAGCCAACCACCGCGGCGGCTACCGCCAGCAACACCCGCCATGGAAACGAGCGCGCCAGCATCGCCAATGACGGCAGGCTCACCGGCGGCAAGGTCAACAGCAAGGCCGCCGCCGGCCCGCTGCCCATGCCCAGCGCCAGCATCGCCTGCACGATGGGCACTTCGCCGGCGGTAGGAATCACGAACAGCATGCCGGCCAGCGCCATCGCGGCGATCCAGTACCACTGGTCGCCGATGGCCGGGCCGATCACGGGAAACATCCAGGCGCGGAACGCGCCCAGCAGCAGCACGATCACCAGGTATTCCGGCAGCAGGCGCAGCGCCATGCGTCCGAAGATCGCGGCCCAGCGCTTGCCGACTTCCGCGAGCGAATGCGGCTCGGGCTCGACGGTTGGCAAATCGGCGGGCGATGACTCATTCGCGGGCGCCGCCATCCGGCCGGCCAGATAGCCCAGGCCGAACACCAGCGGCACGCCGAAGCACAGGCGGAACACGGTCCAATGCCAACCGAGCACGAAGCCGGTGAACACCAGGGTCGCCGGATTGAGCACGGTATTGCCGAGCCAGAACGCCAGCGCCGGCCCCGCCGCGGCCTGGTGCCCGCGCATGCCCACCACCACCGGCGCCGCGCAGCAGGTGCACATCATCCCGGGCAACGCGAGCAGGCCGCCGGCCACCACGCCACCCATACTGCTGCTGCCCAGCACGCGCCGCACCCAGCTGGCCGGCAGCAGGGCCTGGATGCCCGAACCCAGCAGCAGGCCCAGCAGCATCGCCTGCCAGATCGCCTTGCCATAGGCCAGCGCATAGCCGATGGCCGCCTGCCACGACGGCGACGGCGCGCTCGCCGCATCGCCCATCAGGATCGAATGGCCGATCGCATGCCCGGCCGCGGCGACGAAGGCGCGGTCGTAGTACGGATGCCACTTCACGTAGAACAGGCCGGCCACGGCCAGCAACAGGAACACGCACAGGCGCGCGGCACGCGCGGCCGGCAAGGCGATGGACATCGCTATCCCAACCCATGGCTTGGATGTAGCGGCCCTACAGGGCACGAAGCTGCCGACCGGTGCCGCAGGATGCAGGCGCTGCGGCGGGGGCAAGACATGCGCAAAAGGAGATCTCCTGCGCGCTGCGCAGAATGCTATGGATCTCGCGACTGCGTAAAGCCCCTCTCTCCCTGGGAGAGGGGTTGGGGTGAGGGTACGGGCGGAGCGCAACAGTGATGTACATCGCTCCGCCCGAACCCTCATCCGGCTGCCGCCACCTTCTCTCCCACGGGGACTACCTTCGGGTCGCCGGAGGGAGAAGGGTTCCACCTTCACTCCCGCCTTGACCCTGCCCCGATCCGCGACGCAGCATAGGTCCCGCTGCGCGGCCTGAACTGTCACGCCAGCTTCGCCAGCGCGCGCTGTAATCGGATACCCGGCAATGCCCATGGACAAGCAATGTGACCGGCCCTGAGGCCACTTCCCTGCGCCACCTCCCCGCGGTTGCCACGGTATTGGCCACCCGCGAGGCCCTTGTCCTGGTCGAGCGCCATGGCCGCGCGGCCACCACGGACGCCATCCGCAGCGCGATCGATGAAGCACGCGACATCATGCGCGCCACGTCTTCGAGCGCACCCGGCGCCGACGAACTGGCGCAACGCGCCGCGGCGCGGCTGGATGCGCAACGGCCCAGCCTGCGTCCGCTGTTCAATCTCACCGGCACCGTGCTGCACACCAACCTCGGCCGCGCCCTGCTGGCAGAAGCCGCCATCGAAGCCGCCACCGCGGCGATGCGCCATGCGGTGGCGCTGGAATACGACCTGGACGAAGGCGAACGCGGCGAGCGCGACGACCACGTGCGCGGCCTGCTGCGCGAACTGACCGGCGCCGAAGACGCCACCGTGGTCAACAACAACGCGGCTGCCGTGCTGCTTTGCCTCAACACCTTTGCGCTGGGCCGCGACGCGGTGGTCTCGCGCGGCGAACTGATCGAGATCGGCGGCGCCTTCCGGCTGCCCGAGATCATGGCGCGCGCCGGCGCGCGCATGATCGAAGTGGGCACCACCAACCGCACCCATCCCGCCGACTACCGCGAAGCGCTCGGCGAACGCACCGGCCTGGTGCTCAAGGTGCATACCTCCAACTACCGCATCCAGGGCTTCACCGCGGAAGTGGGCGCGCGCGAACTGGCGGGCATCGCCGATGCTGCGGGCGTGCCGCTATTGAACGACCTGGGCTCCGGCATGCTGGTCGACCTGGCGCGCTACGGCCTGGCCAAGGAGCCGACCGTGCGCGAAGCGGTGGCCGAGGGCGCGCGGCTGATCACCTTCTCCGGCGACAAGTTATTGGGCGGCCCGCAGGCCGGCTTTATCGTCGGCGACCGCGCACTGATCGAACGCATCAACCGCAACCCGCTCAAGCGCGCGCTGCGCGTGGACAAGCTGCGCCTGGCGGCGATCGAAGCCACGCTCAAGCTCTATCGCGATCCGGACCGCCTGGCCGAACGCCTGCCGACCTTGCGCTTTCTTGCACGCACGCAAGCGGCGATCGCAGCCCAGGCGCATCGATTGCAACCGGCGGTTGCCGAACGGCTCGGCAACCACTTCGAGGTGGCGGTGGGCGATTGCCTCAGCCAGGTCGGCTCCGGCGCACTGCCCCTGGATACGCTGGCCAGCGCGGCCCTGCTGATCCGCCCGCACGGCAGCCAGGCCGTGCTGGAACGCCTGTCCGCCGCCATGCGCGCGCTCCCGCAGCCGGTGCTCGGCCGCATCGCCGACGGCGCGCTGCGGCTGGACCTGCGCTGCTTGGCCGAAACCGACGAAGCGGACCTGCTGGCCAGCCTGGCCTGGCTCGATCTCGACGGACTCCACGCGGGCACTCCATGATCGTCGGCACCGCGGGCCATATCGATCACGGCAAAACCTCGCTGATCAAGGCCCTGACCGGCGTCGACGGCGACCGCCTGAAGGAAGAAAAGGCCCGCGGCATCACCATCGACCTCGGCTTCGCCTACCTGCCGCTGGGCGACGCCGGCACGCTCGGCTTCGTCGACGTGCCCGGCCACGAGCGCTTCGTGCACACCATGGTGGCCGGCGCCAGCGGCATCGATATCGCCCTGCTGGTGGTGGCGGTCGACGATGGCGTGATGCCGCAGACGCTGGAACATCTGGCGATCCTGGACCTGCTGCAGATCCGCCGCGGCGTGATCGCGCTGACCAAGGTCGACCTGGCGCCACCGGGAAGGCTGGCCGAAATAGGCGCGCAGATTCGCGCCGCCACCGCGGGCACGGCGCTCGGCGATGCCGACATGTTCCCGGTTTCTTCCGCCACCGGCCTTGGCATCGACGCGCTGCGCGAGCGCCTGGCCACCGAAGCGCGGACGCTGGGCGAACGCGCCGCCGACGGCCGCTTCCGCCTGGCGGTCGACCGCGTATTCACCCTGCCCGGCATCGGCCTGACGGTGACCGGCACGGTGCTGTCCGGCACGGTGCGCGTGAAAGACCGGGTGCTGCTCAGCCCTTCCGGCTTAAGCGCGCGCGTGCGCTCGCTGCACGCACAGAACCGTGCGGTGGAACTCGGGCGCGCCGGCGACCGCTGCGCGCTCAACCTCAGCGGCGAGGACATCGCCAAGGATGCGATCCGCCGCGGCGACATGGTGGTCGATCCGTTCCTGCATGCGCCGGTCGAACGCATCGACGCGCGCCTGCGCCTGCTGCCCGGCGAACCCAAGCCGATGAGCCAGTGGTTTCCCGCGCGCCTGCACCACGGCGCCAGCGAGGTGGGCGTGCGCGTGGTGCTGGTCGAAGGCGAGCAGCTGGCGCCCGGGGAGGCGGCCGACGTGCAACTGGTGCTGAGCCGTCCGATCGCTGCCGCCGCGCTGGACCGCTTCGTGCTGCGCGACGTCTCCGCACAGCGCACCATCGGCGGCGGCCAGTTCCTGGATCTGCGCGGGCCGCCGCGCCAGCGCCGCACCGCCGAGCGCCAGGCGCAGCGCGCCGCGCTGCTGATGAGCGATCCGCTGCAGGCGTTCGCGGCACTGCTCGATGCGCCGCCGTTCGCCTGGGACCTGGCGGCATTCGCAAGAGATCGCGCCTTATCTGCTGCCCGCGCGGACGATATTGCCGCCGCGCTGGCGCCCGTCATCTTCGCCGATGGCGGCGAACGCATCGCCATCGGCCAAGTGCATTGGCAACATTTCGTGGCGCGGCTGCTCGAGTTTCTCGGGGCCTTCCATACGGCCAATCCGGACCTGCAAGGCATCGGCCGCGAACGCCTGCGCCTGGCCCTGCAGCCGCGCCTGCCCGCGTCCGCCTTCGCGCAGGCGCTGCAGCATCCGGATCTGGCCGGGCGCATCGTCCGCGACGGCGCCTTCGTGCGCCTGCCCGGCCATACCCTGCGGCTGAGCCCCGAACGCGAAGCGCTGTGGCAGGCCATCGCCCCGCTGCTGGACGGCGAGGCCCGCTTCCGCCCGCCGCGGGTGCGCGACCTGGCCTGGGCGCTGGGGCGGCAGGAGCCTGAAGTGCGGCAGCTGCTGCGCTTCGCCGCGCGGCTGGGCCGGGTCGACGAGGTGGCGCACGATCATTTCTTCCTGCGCGCGACCATGCACGAGATGGCCCTGATCGCCGCCGCGCTCGCAGCCGAAGGCACGGACGGCCGCTTTACCGCCGCGCAGTTCCGCGACCGGCTGGACAATGGTCGTAAAGTGGCGATCCAGATCCTAGAATTCTTCGACCGGCAAGGCGTGACGCTCAATCGCGGCACCTTGCGCCGGGTGCAGGCGCGGTATCTGGACCTGTTCGCGCCGGCGGCAAGCGCAGCGCATGGAAGAGAATCGTCTCCGGTGGGGCGTCCGGACTTCAAATCCGGGTGAGGCAGATCAGACTGTCTCGGGTGGGTTCGACTCCCACTCTCTTCCGCCATCGTCGTTCGGCGTGGCGGTATCGCCAGCGTTGAATTGGCTCGTCATCCCGGCGCAGGCCGGGATCCAGTGGCGGCAATGCCCCGCCACTGCCGATACGCAACCCGGTGATGGGCTCTACGCAAAAACCTGGCCGCATCGTTACTGGATCCCGGCCTGCGCCGGGATGACGAGCATGGGACGACGGCGCACATACCAGCCGCCTCAAACCACGTCGATACCAGGCAGCCCTTTTTCCACTGTTCCGATGATGCTCGCCCGCGGATATCCCGCCGCCTCGATCGTTGCGCGTATTTCCTCGGCCCTGTCGGCCTTGCAAGCCACCAGCAAACCACCGGAAGTCTGTGGATCGGTCAGCAGCGCACGCCGCCATTCCGGTACATCGGCAGGCAGCACCACACCGTCGCCATAGCTGCTCCAGTTGCGTTTCGATGCACCCGTTACGTAACCCGCTTCGGCCAGGGCTTCCGCGCGCGCGAACAGCGGCAGGCTTGCCAGCTCGATGCGGATCCGCGCACCGCTGCCGCGCGCCATCTCCAGCGCATGCCCGAGCAGGCCGAAGCCGGTGACATCGGTGAGCGCGTGCACGTCCTCGTCCTGCGCCAGCTCGTGGCCCACGCGATTGAGCAAGGTGGTGGAAGCGAGCATCTCGTCATACGCATCCATCGGCAGCATCTGCTTCTTGAATGCCGCCGAATAAATGCCGACGCCGATGCCCTTGGTGAGAATCAGCGCATCGCCCGGCCGCGCCCCCGCGTTGCGGCGCACCTGCGCCGGCGTGCACAGGCCGATCGCCGCCAGGCCATAGATCGGCTCGGCCGAATCGATGGAATGGCCACCCGCCACCGGGATGCCGGCCTGCGCGCAGATCGACTCGCCGCCGGCGAGAATGGCGCACACCGTGTCCACCTCCAGCTTGCCCAGCGGCATGCCCAGGATGGCCAGGGCCATGATCGGCTTGCCGCCCATGGCGTACACGTCGGACAGCGCATTGGCCGCGGCGATGCGGCCGAAATCGTAAGGGTCGTCCACCACCGGCATGAAGAAATCAGTGGTGGCGATCACGCAGGTGCGTTCGTCCACCTGCCATACCGCCGCGTCGTCGCTGGATTCGGTGCCCACCAGCAGTTGCGCGAACGGCTGCAGCGCAGGCTTGCCGGCCAGCAATTCCTGCAGCACCGCGGGCGCCAGCTTGCAGCCGCAACCGCCACCGTGGGCCAGATCGGTCAAACGTTCAGAGGCCATGCCGGATCCCTTGAAGAGCCGCTGGCCCGAGGCCGGGCCGCGGCCAGCATAACGGAACGATTACCCACTTTCCGTCACACGGCGGGGCTATAGTCGGACGTCCATTCCACCAAGCGCTTACGTCCATGCCGAACTTTTCCCGCCTCGCCTTCGCCCTGGCCCTCGCCGCCTCCGCCCTGTCCGCCTCCGCGGCGGAGCTGAAAGTGATGAGCTTCAATGTCCGCACCCTCGCCGCCCAGGACGGACCCAATGCCTGGGACAAGCGCCGCGAACTGTTCGCCGAAACCATCCGCCAGGTGCATCCGGACGTGATCGGCACGCAGGAACTGTTCAAGCAGCAGGGCGACGACACCGTGCAGCGCCTGCCGGAATACACCTGGTTCGGCCGCGACCGCTTCGGCAAGCATGCCGAGGAGCACATGGGCATCTTCTATCGCAAGGATCGGCTGAAGCTGGTGAAGTCCGGCGACTTCTGGCTGTCGGACACGCCCGACAAGGTGGCCAGCATCACCTGGGGCAATGTCTTTCCGCGCATGGTCAACTGGGCGCTGTTCGAACGCCTGGACGACCACAAGCGCTTCTATCTGCTCGACACCCATTTCCCCTACCGCGACCAGGACGAGGACGCCCGCACCAAGGGCGCGCGCGAAATGGCCGCCTGGATTGCCAAGCTGCCGGCCGACGTGCCGGTGATCGTCACCGGCGACTTCAATACCGAGCCGAGCAGTGAAGCGCACAAGGTGCTGACCGCGGAACTGAAAGACGCCTGGGACACCGCGCCCAAGCGCGAAGGCCCGGCCAAGACCTTCCACGACTTCACCGGCCAGCCGACCGTGCAGATCGACTGGATCCTCTATCGCGGCGTGAAGGCCAACGCGGTACGCGTGCTGACCACCTCGAAGGACGGACGCTATCCGTCGGACCACTTCCCGATCGCGGCCGATTTCACCTTGTAAGCCGCGCATCGCAACCATTCGCCGCCGCGGGGCGACTCAGTAGTGATCCAGGGCATCCGGCCCTGGCGAGCGACCGTCGCCCCGCCCATGAACGCACCGCAGCTTCGTCCCGCCGCCGGCCCGGGCCTCCTGGGCGATACCGTCGCCCGCGATTACTCGCACAAGCTGCGGCTGTTCAATGCCTACGCCGAACCGGAACTGCGCCAGGCCATCGCCGCCCTGGACCTGCAGCCGGGCATGCGCGTGCTGGATGCGGGCTGCGGCACCGGCGAAGCGCTGGGCTGGCTGGCCGCCAGGGTCGGCCACGCGGGCATGGTGGTGGGACTGGACCTGGCCTCGGCGCATACCTCGGCGGCGCGCACCTGTGCGCCGCGCGATGCCTGGATCATGCAGGCCAACCTGCTGATGGCGCCGCTGGCGCGCGAGACCTTCGACCTGGTGTGGTCGGTCAATACGGTCAACCACCTGCGCGATCCCGAACAAGGCGTACGCGCCCTCGCCGCCCTGCTGCGCCCGGGCGGCCGCATCGCGCTGGGCCAGAGTTCGCTGCTGCCGGACATGTATTTCGCCTGGGACTCGCGCCTCGAGCGCGTGACCAACGAAGCCGTGCGCCAGTACTACCGCGACCGCTACGGCCTGCACGAGCGCGATCTCGCCGCGGTGCGCTCGCTGGTCGGACTGCTGCGCCACAGCGGCCTACGCAACGTGGCCGTGCGCACCTGCCTGATCGAGCGGGTGGCGCCGGTGAGCGCGGCGGACGAGGCGTATCTGGTCGAAGCGATCTTTCGCGGCAGCTGGGGTGAGCGGCTGCGGCCTTATCTGTCGGATGGGGATTACGCCGCCCTGGTGCGGCTGTGCGACCCCGAACATCCGGACTTCGCCCTGCGCCGTCCGGATTTCCATTTCCTGCAGAGCTTCACCCTCGCCGTCGGCGCGATCTGATCGACAGAATCGGCGGCGGCACCCCATGCCGCCCGCAGGCCATGTGTTAAGGTCGGCCGCCTAACGGGTACAGGACATTTATATGGCTATCAATCTGAAGTCGCTTTCCGCCGACCAGCTGGCAACCCTTATCTCCAATGCCCGCTCGCAACTGGAACAGTCGCGCAGCCAGCAGATCGGCGAAGTGCGCGGCAAGATCGAAGCGCTGCTGAAGTCCTCCGGACTGACCCTGGCCGAGGTGTTTCCGCGCCAGGTCGGCAAGGGCAAGGCCAAGGGCACGGTGGCGGCCAAGTACCGCAACCCGGAAGACCCGAGCCAGACCTGGTCGGGCCGCGGCAAGCGCCCGCTGTGGCTGGTGGCCCAGCTGAAGAAGCGCGGCGTCACGCTGGACAGCCTGCTGATCGACGGCACGGCCGCACCGGCCCGCAAGAACGTCGCCGCCAAGCGGGTGGCCAAGAAGGCCGCCGGCAAGAAGACCGGCAAGCGCGCACCGGCGCGTGCCGCGAAGAAGGCCACGAAGAAGACCGTGCGCCGCGCCCGCAAGGGCTGAGATCCTGCCGCATGGCGTGGCGCTTGCCGCGCCGTGCACTGCCGCTCGATGGCTTTCCCTGCTGATTCGGCATGAATCCCCCTTCGACCGGACGGCGCCCCCGCACCGCACCCGATCTCAGCGCACGAGATCACCGGTTTCCGTGACATAACCCGCAGTGGCCGCAACCACGCAGGTTCCGTAACGCAAAGTGCCCCGCAAAGGCGGGGCACTGGATGCTGCATCGAAGCCGCCGGTGGCGCTTACTGGTGCACCTGCACCGGATTGCAGCTGGGCGAGCTCAGGGTCGGCGGCGAGGCCAGCAGGCCCGGGGTCTGCACCGACGAGCAGTTGAACACGCGACCCTTGGTGGTGGTGGCGGTGTAGGTCAGCTGCTGGGCGCCGAGCTTGTCCGGCTCGCCCGCCTTGACGTTGGAGATGGTCAGCTCGTCCGACGAGGCCAGGCCGATCATCTTCGCCGTCTCGGTCTGCAGCGGCACGATCGCCTCATTGACGCTCATGGTGGAGCAGCCGGCGAGCGCCAGCATGGACAACAGGCTCAAAGTCTTCCTCATGATTCCCTTTCCTTTTCCATGGTCGGTGTGGTCCCGCCGCCGTCGCGGACAAACGGAGGAACGCCAGAAGCGCGTGGGGTGGATGGTCTTGCCGGTATCCCCTGAGCAGCGTGGAATCTCCCTTTCGACGCCGTAGCGCTTCGCGGCAAGATCCCTTTTCCGCCGACCGAGACACCGGCAATGCGACCGATCCGACAGGGTGTTCCTGGATCGGACGCATGACCGGCGCGCCTCGCCGCCGAGGATAGCACGCAGGTATTTGCGCACCAGACGCGGATCTCGGCCAGCGGAAATCCGTCACGTAATGCGCCCGTACCGGCAATGCAGGACAGTGGCGCATGCACCGGCACGGAGCACCATCGGCGCATCGGTCACGTCACGCAAAGCCGATGACGCGGCACCGCCACGCTCGCCGCGGCAACAACACCCTAGGTATCGAGAGCGTCTTCCTCGCGCCGGCTTGCCGTCGCCGCGACCAGCGACTCCAGCTCGTAGCGAGCCATCCCCGTATCGCCCTGCTCCAGATAACCGAGCGCCTTCTGCAGGCGCTCGCGCAGCACCTGTGCCTGCGCTTCGCGGCGGGCACGGAAACGCGCCTGGCGCTGGGCACCGGTGAGCGGACTTTCCTTGCGCGGACGACCGCGGCTGCGCTTGAACGCCAAGGGCAGCTGCAGGGTGCCGGGATCGCGTGCATCGACCATGTTCGTGCTCCTGGTGAGATGGCGGGTATTTTAAGTTACGTAACTATAAATAGCAAGCGAAAATCCGTCATTTCTGGAAGAAATTTCCAGATAAATAAGTTCTTTAAGAAATTTTCTTAGAGTGATTTGTCTTGCCGTGGCGCGGTCTTTTGACCAGCCGAGGACACCGGGCAGGCGTCACGTAACGTCGCCTCGCATCGCCAGGAAAAAGGAGCACCCGCCCTTCGGGCAGCCCGCATCAGGCCGGCCCGTCTGATTTTGCAAACGCCGGTCGCGGATACCGTAAGCGCGACTTTGTTATACAAACTCCCCCGATCACCTCCAGGCAAAGGATCCGGCATGCACCGTCACCTCCTGCAGTTTTTCCTGGCCGGCGCACTGTGCGCCCTGCTCGCCCCGGCCGTCGCCGCCCCCGCAAAAGACGCGCATTGGGTGGCCGCCTGGAGTGCATCCATGGATTCGCCGGGGCCGCGGCTGTCGGACCAGACCGTGCGGCAGATCGCCCGCGTCAGCATCGGCGGCAGCGCGGTGCGCGTGCGGCTATCCAATCTCTATGGCGACGGGCCAGTGACGCTGGGGCCGGTGCATGTCGCCGTGCGCGCCGAGGGTTCTTCAACCGTGGCCGGTTCCGATCGCGAACTTCGCTTCGGCGGCAAATCCACCGTCACCATTGCAAAGGGCGGCAGCGCCCTGAGCGACGCCGTAACGATGGAAGTGAAGCCGCTGCAGGAACTGGCGGTAAGCCTCCATGTTCCCGCCGGCGCCGCGCCGGGCCCGTCGACGTTACATAACGCCGGCCTCGCCACCGCGTATCTGACCGAGCACGGCGACGCCACCGCAGCCACCTCATATCCCGGCACCGAAGTGCACGGCAGCCGCTTCTTTCTCAGCGACATCCAGGTCGCCGGCCCTGCCGAACGCCACGCCGTAGTGGCCTTCGGCGACTCCATCACCGACGGCGTCGGCGGCCAGCAGAACACCTACGAGCGCTGGCCCGACCAGCTCGCCGCACGCCTGCGCGCCGACCCGGCGCTGGCCACGGTGGCGGTGGCGAATGCCGGCATCGGCGGCAATCGTGTCTTGAACGACAACTTCGGCCCCAGCGCGCAGAAGCGCTTCGACCGCGACGCGCTGGACCAGCCCGGCGTGCGCTGGATCGTGCTGCTGGAGGGCATCAACGACATCGGCGGCTCCGGCCAGCCGGCCACGCCGAAGGACGACGTCACCGCCGAGCAGATCATCGAAGGCATGAAGGCATTGATCGCCCGCGCGCACGCCAGGGGCGTGAAGATCTACGGCGCCACGCTCACCCCGTTCGGCGGCGCGGGCTGGCCGTATCACTCGTCACGTAACGAGCAGAAACGGCAGGCGGTGAATGCGTGGATCCGCAGCGGCGGCGCCTTCGATGGCGTGGCGGATTTCGACCAGGCCACCCAGGACCCGGCCCACCCCGACCGCATGCTGCCGGCCTACGACAGCGGTGATCACCTGCATCCGAACGGGGCGGGGTTCGAGGCGATGGCGAAGGCGGTCGACCTGAAGTGGTTTGCGCACTGATCTGACATCCATCCGATAGCCACCTCTCCATCAAACGTCATCCCGGCGCAGGCCGGGATGACGTAGCGGGCCCTGGTCGATTTCCGGAAACTCCATTCGTCGTTCCCGTACAAGCCGGATGCACCGGCCCGACCTGGAGACCCGATCATGCGACGCCTTATCCTGAAAATGTCCATCTCGCTCGACGGCTTCGTCGCCGGCCCCAACGGCGAAGGCGACTGGATGGTGCCCAGCCGCGACGAAGGCGGCCGCGAGTGGGTCGGGGAGACGCTCGCGCAGGCCGGCCTGCATCTGATGGGGCGCAAGTCGTTTTTCAGCATGGCCGCTTACTGGCCGACCGCCGGCGATGCCCTCGCCGTGCCTATGAATGAGATTCCCAAGGCGGTCTTTACCCGGCAGGAGGCGCTGGATGTGAGCTCGGCCGGCTCGGGCAACTGGCCACAGGCCGAAGTGATCCGCGGCGACCTGGTGGCCGAGGTCAACCGGCTCAAGCAGCAGCCGGGCAAATACATCCTGGCCCAGGGCGGCGTCGAATTCGCGCAGCACCTGGCGGCGGCCGGGCTGATCGACGAATACCGGCTGGTGGTGCACCCGGTGGCGCTGGGCTCGGGCCAGGCGCTGTTCGCCCGGTTGCCCAAGCCGCTGCATCTGCAGCTGCGCTCGTCGACGGTGTTCCGCTCCGGCGCCATGGCGCAGGTTTTCCGGCCCGCCTGATGCCGCTCAGCCGGGCGGCGCGAGCTTCCCGGCGGCCGCTTCCAGCGCAAGGCACAGCTCCGCGGCGGCCTGGGTGGTGCTCAAGCCGGATGCTGTTTCCCGCACCCCATGCAACGCCGGTAGCGCCCCCAGCGCCCTTCGCCCACGCCGCCGAGCAGGCAGCCGCAGACATAGCAGACCGCGCCGCGCCCGCGCCGCCAGCGCAGCAGCCGCCCGGCCTGCACCGCATACAAGGCCACGCTCGCCGCGCCGCCGGCGACGATCAGATACGAAGGAAGATCCAGCGCCGACACGCCATGCGCCACGCGCGGAAGGCCGAGCAGGCTTTCCGTGCCCCATGCGAACAGTGCGCCGCACAGGGCCGGCAACAGGCAGGGCGCCATCAGGCG
The DNA here is from genome assembly GCF_011759495.1 of Dyella sp. SG562. Lineage (NCBI taxonomy): Bacteria > Pseudomonadati > Pseudomonadota > Gammaproteobacteria > Lysobacterales > Rhodanobacteraceae > Dyella > Dyella sp. SG562. The sequence goes on along the minus strand of NZ_JAAOYS010000010.1, from coordinate 45,677 downwards.
CAGGCACATCCGGTCGACGTACGACATGGCGGGCTTTCCGGGGACGAGTCGGAAAGCGTCGCCCAGGCACATCTCAGGGATTGAGACCGGCCGGCCGGGCGGCCCGGCCAGGCGGTCGGCTAGACGGCATGAATCAGCGGCCGCCCCTCGCCATCGCGCGCGCAGGCGAGGGCCACGCCATAGATCTTCGACAACACCTGCGCATCCAGCACCTGATCGCGGCCGCCATGGCGCACCAGCCGCCCCTGCGCCAGCAGGGCGACATCGTCGGCGTAGCGCGCGGCAAGATTGAGCTCGTGCAGCACGGCGATCACGCCGAAGCCCTGCCCCGCCAGCTGCCGCGCGTGTCCAAGCAAGTCGTGCTGGTGGGCGATATCCAGCCCGGCCTCCGGCTCGTCCAGCAACAGCCAGCCCGGCGCCTCGCGGCAATCCCAGATCTGCGCCAGCACGCGCGCCAGCTGCACGCGCTGCTGCTCGCCGCCGGACAGCTCCAGGTAATTGCGCTGGCGCAGCTCCCAGGTACCGGTGGCCCGCAACGCCGCCTCGACGATGCGGCGATCGGATGCCTGCGGCGACGCGGCGCCATGCGGACTGCGCCCCAGCATCGCCACTTCCTCCGCGCGAAAACCGAAACCCAGCTGCACGCGCTGCGACAGCATGGCGCGCCGCCGGGCCAGTTCCGGTGCCGGCCAGCGCGCCAGCGACACGCCATCCAGCATGGCCACACCCAGCGAAGGCCGCAGCAGGCCGGCCAGCACCCCGAGCAGGCTGCTCTTGCCGGCGCCGTTCGGGCCGATCAGCGCCAGCACACGCCCCGGTTGCGCACGCAGGTTGACCGCTTGCAGCACGCGGCGCGAGCCATAGTGCAGATGCACGTCGCGCGCTTCGAGCACGCGTTCGTCCGCGCCGGATGCGGCGCGCCAATCCACCGCGAGGTTCATCCCGCCTCTCCCGCGCGCAGCCGCGACAGCAGCCATAAGAAGAACGGCCCGCCCAGCAGCGCGGTGATCACGCCCACCGGCAATTCCGCCGGCGCCACCGCGACACGCGCCACTGCATCCGCGCCAATCATCAGACCGGCCCCGGCCAGCGCCGAACCCGGCAGCAGCAGGCGATGGTCCGGCCCCCACACCAGCCGCAACACATGCGGCACCAGCAGGCCGACGAAGCCGATCACGCCGCACATCGCCACCGCCGCACCCGTCGCCAAGGCCACTACCGTTACCAGCCGGCGGCGCAGCTTTCGCGGTTCGAAACCGAGCAGGCTGGCCTCGCGCTCGCCGAGCAGCAGCGCGTTTAGTGCGCGCGCCTGGGTCGGCAACCACAGCAGCGGCAGCAGCATCAGCGGCGCGACCGCGCCGAGCCGCGCCCAGCTGCTGCCGCCGAGGCTGCCCAGGGTCCAGAAAGTGAGATCGCGCAGCTGGTGCTCGTTCGCCAGATAAGTAAGCACACCCACCCCAGCCATCGCGATCGCATTGATCGCCACACCGGCGAGCAGCAAGGTGGCGACGCCTGGACGGCGACTGCCGAACCGATAGACCAGGAAGGTCGCCAGCAAGCCGCCACCGAACGCGGCACCGGCGATGGCGAACGAACCGAACAAGGGCGACAGCGCCGCGGTCACCGCACCGCCGAGCACGATCATCCCGATCGCACCCAGCGCCGCGCCAGCCGACACGCCCACCAGTCCCGGTTCCACCAGCGGATTGCGGAACAGGCCCTGCATGGTGGCGCCGCTGCACGCCAGGGCTGCGCCGACCAGGCTGGCCATCAGCACGCGCGGCAGGCGCAGCGTCAGCACCACCGCGTCCTGGCCCTGCATCGGCAGGCCATCCAGCCAGCGCAGCAAGGCGCCGAGCACTTGCGTGGCCGACAACGGCATCGCACCGACCGCCATGCCGCCGATCGCCGCAACCGCCAGCAGCGCCGACAGTCCGCCCAGCGCCCAGCCGCGAGCGTTCAGGGCATGGCGGCGAGGCAAGGCAATGCTGTTCACGGCTGCGCGCCGGCGAAGACGCGCTGCAGCTCCAGTTCGTGTTCGGCGTTGCGCGGGCCGAAACCGAGCAAGGCCTGGCCGTCGACGAAGACGATGCGGCGCGCCTTGCCGGCGGGCGTCAATGCCACGCCGGGGAGTTGCAATACGCCACTCACGCCGCCCACCTCATCCGCGCGCTCGCGCATCAGCAGGATCACGTCCGGCGCCAGATCGACGAGCGCTTCGGCGGAGACCGGCTTGTAGCCGGTGAAGCCGTCCGCGATCTGCGTGCCGCCGGCCAGCACGATGGCGCTGGCGGCGGCGGTCTCGCGGCCGCCGGCCTTGGGACTGCCTTCGGTGACCATCAGGAACAGCACGCGCGGGTGGCTTTTCATGCCGGCGACGGCTTTCGACAGTTCGGCGTATTGCGTTTCGATCCGGTGCGCGATGGCGTCGGCTGCCGCCTCGCGCCCCAGCGCGCGGCCGATCGCCCGTACTTTCGCCACCACACCTTCGGGCGTGCGAGTGGTCGGCATCAGCTCGATGCGCACGCCCGCCTCGCGCAACTGCGCCATCACCGGCGGCGGACCCGCATCGTGCGTGGCGAGAATCAGGTTCGGCCGCAAGGCCAGCACGCCCTCGGCAGCCAGTTGCCGCACATACCCCACGTTCGGCAACTCGCGCATCGCCGCCGGCCACAGGCTGGTGCTGTCGACGCCGACCAGGCTCTGTTGCGCGTCCAGCGCATACACGGTTTCGGTGATGTCGCCACCGAGTGCAACCACGCGCGGCGCGTCAGCAGCCGCCACCTGCGTGCACAACGCGAGCGCCACCGCGCCCAACCAGCAACGGCTGCGCTCAAACATGCGGCACCTCCGCATCGGCCAGGCCTTCGGCCAGTTCGCGCCAGGCCGCCAGTTCCGGCGTACCGGGCTTGCGCTTGCCGAAGAACTGCACGATCTGGCCACCGCCGCCGTCGTACAGCTCCAGCGAAGTGACCTGCCCTTCCGGGCTGGGCTTGCGCACCATCCAGCTCTCGGCGATGCGGTCCTCGCGCAGATGCAAGTTGAAATCCTCGTCCAGCACGTTGAGCCAGGGTCCGACGGTTTTGATGTTACGTACCGGACCGGTGTGGATCTGCACGACACCGGGCGAACCGACGAACACCATGACCGGCAGGCCGCTGGCCGCGGCACTGTCCAGCACCGTGCGCACCGCGCCGCCATCGACGCGCCGCGCGAATTCGGCACCGGCCAGGCGCAAGGCCTGGGTGCGCGTCACCTCGTGCTTCTTCAGCAGCGCGAAGAAATCGTGCGGATCGCGCATGCGGCGCCATTGTTCGCGCAGCGAGGCGACGTCCACCGCCTCGTCGTCGCGGCGCAGCGGCAGCGGGTCTTCCACCGCCGCCAGCTCCAGCAAGGGCGACTGCACCGGCGCCGCGAAACGCGCCACCAGGCCGGACCAGGCATCCTGCAGGCTCTGTTCGGTGAGATACACCTTGTGCACCGCGCGCCCGTCGCCATCGAAGAACTGCAGGCTGCGCAGCCAGCGCCCGCGCGATTCCTCGCGCACCGCAAAGCCGAACACCCAGTGGCGCAGGAACAGGCGCAGGTCGATCGCCTCATCCAGCACCACGCCCATGCTGCCGCCGATCTCGATGTTGGCGAACGCGCCCTTCTTCTCGTGCACGCAATGCTCGTTGCGGGTCAGCACCATCACCGGGCCCAGTTCCGGCAAGGCGCGTATCAGTCCGGCCCACGGACCTTGCAGGCGGGTGACGCCGTCGCCGCAGCGGCTGGCGACCAGCTCGGCCTCGCTCACGCCCAGCCGTTCGGCCAGGTCGCGGGCGCGCAGTTGCGGTTGTTCCTCGCGCAGGCGGCGCCAGGCCTCGAGCAGCTCCGGCAGCGAGGGCGCGGCGGAAGCGGAAGTGATTTCGTTCAACATGTGCGGCACTCCTTTCAGAACGCGATACGCGCGGCCACGCTGAAGCTGCGGCCAGGCATGGAGAGGCGGTCGGCCGGGATGCCGCCGGTGCCGGCGTCGTTGATCCCGTTGCCGGTGACGAGGTTGCCGAGCGCGCCGCTGTTCAAGCTGCCCCAGTCCCAGTACTTGCGGTCGGCCAGGTTGCTGATGCCGGCATACAACTCGACGTTGGCGAGCGGCGAGTAATGCGCGTACAGATCCAGCGTGGCGTAGCCGCCGGGGCGGAAGGCCCCGGGATCGCCCAGCCGGCTGTGCCTGCGCACGCCGGTGCCGATCAGTTCCGCGCCCCACCGGTTGGCGTCGTAGGCGATGCCCAGCACCAGCTTGGCCGGGTCCACCGTATTGAGCGGGCTGTAGCCGCTCGCACCGGGTTCGATCAGGCGCCCGCTGGCCACCGCCGCGCTGCCGCGCACGGACCAGCCCTGCAAGGCTTCGTTGAAATAAGCCAGCCGCAGCGCGCCGCTGGCTTCGGCACCCTTGATATAGGCCTTGCGCGCATTCACCGCCTGATAGAACAGGTTCATGCCGGGGTTGACCTGCACCCAGTCCGGCACCTGGCTGACCTTGAGCTGGTAGCCCGACCAGATGAAATCGCGATAGCGGTTGTAGTAAGCGGCGACGTTGAACCAGCCCGCCTCGCCCTTGCCGCGCAGGCCCAGCTCCAGCCCGTGGCTGGTCTCGGCCTTGAGCTTTTCGTTCGGCAGGAAGGCGATATTGAAGCCGGGGAACGGCTGCTCGTTCCAGGCGCCGGCGATCTCGCTGTACAGCGGTGGGCGAAAGCCCTGCGCGTAGTTGGCATACGCACTGAGCACGCCGTTGAAATGCCACAGCACGCCCAGCTTGGGTGAGGCGTGGGTCTTGCTGTAGTCCTGCCGCACGTAGCCGGGGTTGTAGGCGGCGTAGAGCGCGTCGTCCTGCGGCTTGTACGAGTAGCGGTCCACGCGCACGGCCGGCGTGAGTTCCAGCCTGCCGCCGAGCAGGCCGATCTCGTCCTGCGCGAAGGCGGAGTAGCGATCGGTTTCGCTGTCCGGAATCAGATGCAAGGGATAGTTGCCCGGCATGAACGGCTTGCCGCTGCCGCTCGCGCCGGTGCGCTTGTTGACGCCATAGCCGCCGGCGTACGACTGCGCATCGGTGCGCGACAGCTCCACGCCATAGCTGATCGCCTGCGTGACCGGCCCGCCCTCGCCCAGCTGCTTCACCGCCACCAGCTTGCCGCCGAACACCTTCTCCTGCAGCGGCAGGCTCTGGTAGTAGCGCGTAAGCGTGGCGGTTTCGGTCTGCGTGCTGGTGCGGGTGCGGCTCTTCTGCCAGTAAACGTTCCAGTCCAGCGTGTCGGCCAGCGCGCTGCCCAGTTGGGGGAACCATTGGCCGGCGGTGGCGCGCACGCGCATGTTCTCGTCCTGCGAGCGGTAATAGCCGGCGGCCGGCGTCACGTTCGAGAGCGAATTGGTGCGCGTGCGCGTCTGCGAGCCATCCACGCCGATGCGGTCGGCGCGGCCGCTGTCGGCGGTGTGCACGTATTTGCCGAGGAAACTGTCCAGGCTGTAGCTGCGCGGATCCGGCCGCGTGCGCGCGGCGCCGGTACCGCCGGCCTCGCCCTGGTTGGCAAGCTCGCTGCCCTCGCGGTGGTTGCCGACAAACAGGATGCCGTTGCGCTTGTCGCCACCGGCCAAGGTCACCGTGGAGGTGAGGCTGCGGTCGCTGCTGTCGTACAGCTCTTTCAGCGAGACATAGGTATCGCGCCCGTCGCGCAGATAGTCCGCCGGATCCTTGGTGCGCAGGCTGACCACGCCGCCCAAGGCGTCGGAGGGATACAGCACCGAGGCCGGGCCGCGCACGATCTCCACGGATTTCAGCTGATCCAGGTCGACGAAGTTGCGTCCCGCGCGGAAACTGCCGCCGGCCACGTCGGCGCCGAACGATGCCGGCATCGATACACCGTCGATCTCGATGCGCGTGCGGTTGCCGGACAGGCCGCGGATATTGAAGCTGTCCAGCCCGAAGCGGCCGCCGCTGCCGATCGCCGACACGCCGGGCTCGTAGCGCACCAGGTCGCGGATGGACACATTCAGATGCCGGTCCATCTGCGCGCGGTCGATGGTCGACACCGTGCCGGGCACATTGAGCTGGATCGACGGCGCCAGCGCGGTGACCTGCACGCGCGGCAGATCGGTGGCGTCGGCGGGCGCGGCCGACTCGGCGGCCACGGCGGGAACAGCAAGCAGCGCGCCGATCACGGCGGCCAATGGGGCGATGCGAAGCATGGGCGAACCAGTCCTTTGCCTGAGCGTGGAATCACGCGGCGGGCTGGCAAAGGAAACGGAACTGCGGTCCCTGAGGCTGGCGGCCGATCGATGGAAAGCGGCGGGGCGCTGAGGCCGCCGCCAACAAATGAGAATCTATCTCATTTGGAAAACGGATGTCCAGATGAGTCCGCTGGAACGCGGCGAATGGGGACGCCGTGGCTGCAATCTGCCGCCCAACGTCACCTGGAACGAGACAAATGCCATGCCGTTTTCCGCTGACGAGGCATCCGATAAGCCACGAATGCCGGCCCATGGAGGATGCGCATCTCCATACAAACGCGTTTCGACGCAGCCATCAGGCCACTGCAGTTACCCGGAAGAGCGAAATTCACACCGCAACCACATCGCTGAATTTGCCGAGCCAGAAAAACGTGATGCAACTCACACGTGATCTGCGCATCTGGCCCAGCCCCTGCTTACCTGCCATCGAGGCCAGAAGCCTCGGCTTTGCAGGGGAAATCAATATGGAACAGATCGTCGAATGCCTGATCGCCGGAGGTCCGCAGCATGGACTGGTGCGCCGGCAACTGTGGGATCCGGACTACCCGGTAGCGCCGGTGCTGGCCTCCGCCGACGGCGAACTCTGCACCGCCGCGGCACGCCGCCCCGCCGGCCCGTGCAGCAACCGCTATCTGCTGCTGCATCCGCGCGCGACCGGTTCGGAAATCCTGTCCATGATGGCGGTGCTCGCCGGGCAGGCCGACAGCGCCTATATCTGCATCAAGCACTGAGCCGGCGATGCAGCGGCCTCAGGCCAGCATCTGCATCAGCACGGCCTTGTCGATCGCCTGCATCAGTTCGGCGCGGCCATACGGCTTGGCCAGGCGCACCACGTTTCCAGGCAGATCCTTCGGCGTTTCCGAATAGCCCGACGCCAGGATCGCCGGCAGCTGCGGCCACTGCGCACGCACCTGCAGCAGCAATTGATGGCCCTGCACGCCCGGCATCATCTGGTCGGTGATCAAAAGGTCCAGCTCCACGCCGCCGAACAGCGCTTCCAATGCTTCGTTCGCCGAGGACTTCTCATAGGTGAGATGGCCCATGTCCTCCAGCACCGCCGCGGTGGTGGCGAGAATCAGCGGGTCGTCGTCCACCAGCATCACGCGCAGCTGGCCGTTGCGCGAAGGCTCGTCCATCGGCGAGGGCGGCGTCTCCATCTGCGTCTCCGTCGGCGCCACCGGCAGCCACACTTCCGCGCGCGTACCCTGCTCCGCTTCGCTGTGCAGCACCAGCCGGCCGCCGGACTGCTCGGCCAGGCCATGCACCATCGACAAGCCCAGTCCGGTGCCCTTGCCCACACCCTTGGTGGTGAAGAACGGCTCGGTGGCACGTTCCAGCGTGGCCGCATCCATGCCCTGCCCCTCGTCGGTCACCGACAGGCAGACATAGCGGCCGGGCGCCAGGCCCACCGCATGGCCTTCGTCCACCTGCACCGACTGCGCGCCCAGCGTGATGCGTCCGCCTTCCGGCATCGCATCGCGCGCATTCATCACCAGGTTGAGAATGGCCAGCTCCAGCTGGTTGGCGTCCACCAGCACGCGTTCCAGCGAGATCGGAAACGCCAGGTCGACGCCGATGCGCGGCCCCAGCGAACGCTCCATCAGCCCGACCAGGTTGCGCGCCAGCGGACGCAGGTCCAGCGCCGCGGGTTTCAGCTCCTGCCGCCGCGCGAAAGCCAGCATGCGCTTGGTCAGCGTGGCGCCGCGCTCGGCGCCGGACAACGCGTTGTTGAGCAGGGCGAGGCTGGAAGGATCGTGCTGCAGGCGGCGGGTCAGCAGTTCCAGATTGCCGATGATCGCCATCAGCAGATTGTTGAAATCGTGTGCGACGCCGCCGGTAAGCTGGCCCACGGCTTCCATCTTCTGCGCGTGGAACAGCGCCTCGCGCGTGTTCGCCAGCTCCTGCTCGGCCTCGCGCCGGGCGGTGATGTCGCGGGTGATCTTGGCGTAGCCCACGTGCCGTCCGTGGTCGTCCAGGATGCGGTCGATCACGATATGCGCCCAGAAGCGGCTGCCGTCCTTGCGCACGCGCCAGCCTTCGTTCTCGAAGCGGCCGATCCGCGCGGCGGTGGCCAGGCCCTTGGCCGGCAGCCCGCGTTCGCGGTCCTCGTCGGTATAGAAAGTGGAGAAATGCTTGCCGATGATTTCGCGCGGCGCATAGCCCTTGATGCGCTGCGCGCCGGCATTCCAGCTGGACACCTTGCCTTCCGGGTCCAGCAGATAGATGGCGTAGTCGGTCACGCCCTGCACCAGGATGCGGAACTGCTCCTCGCTGCGCCGCAGGGTTTCCTGCGCCTGCTTCGCGGCGGTGAGGTCGCGCGCCAGGATGGCGTAGCCGGCCTGCTCGCCGTCGTCGCCGCAGGCCGGATCCACCGTTACCTGCGCCCAGAAGCGGCTGCCGTCCTTGCGCAGCTGCCAGCATTCCAGGTCGTGGCGTCCTTGTTCCCGCGCCTTGGCGAGAATCTCCGCGGGCAAGCCCAGCGCGCGGTCTTCGGGCACGAAGAAGGTCTCGAAGGGCGCGCCGAGGATCTCCTGCGCACCGTAGCCTTCGCAGCGTTCCGCCCCCCGGTTCCAGCTGCGCACCGCTCCGTCGGTGTCCAGCATGTAGATGGCGTGATCGATGGTGGCGTCCACTAGCAGTCTGTACTTGTTCTCTTCGGTGAGGGGCATAGATCGGCCTCTGTCGCATCGGCAGCGCACCGCGGCAGCACCGCGGCGTCGCATGCCAGAGGTTGGCATCGGACCGATAGTGAAACCTTTGACCGCCCCTTCGCAAGCTTTCGCAAAGCTCGCCCCTGCAATCTGCATGGAACGCGTCAGGCGATTTCGCGCGGCAGCGTAGACAGCGCGAAGTGATGGGGGCGTGACCCGGATTCGCTGCTTGCACTCACTCCTGCGCGGCATCGTCAACGATCTGGTCCATGCGTGTTTCACGGCATGCGTGGCGTGCGCCTGCCGATACTGCGAAGACGAGCCCGACAGCGCGCGATGCACTGCGCGGCACGCGATCGCAGCGCCACGGAGAGTCCATGAGCAGCACTCGTCTTCACGCCATGCAGGGTCGCGCTATACGCGTGCTTGATCGAGGCATGCATAGCCTGTGCCTGCCGGATGCTCCCTCATCCGCGCTCCCCGACCGGCTTCTGCCGCTGCCTGGCCGCACGCATCCCGCGGCCGCGGTGTCCTACGCGAGATAAGTGCCCATGCCCTTCCAGCACAAGGATCCCCTGCCTTCCCACCGCCACGGCGAATCGCTGGCCCGCCGCGTGCTGACGGACCGCCATCGCCATGCGCGCCCCACGCGCATCGCGCCGACGCCGCCCTCGCGCGTACTGTTCATCACCACCGAGATGACCGACTTCGTCAAGACCGGCGGCCTCGGCGACGTCGCCGCCGCGCTGCCGCGCGCGCTGCGCTCGATGCTCGACGTCCGCGTGCTGCTGCCGGCTTACCCGAGCGTGCTCGACAAGGCGCGCTCGGTGGTATGGGAAGGACGCACGCAAGCGCGCGCGGGCCTGCCCGCCTGCGAGATCGGCCGCATGCAGACCGAAGACGGCCTCACCATCTACGTGCTGAAGCAGCCGGAACTGTTCGAGCGTCCCGGCTCGCCGTACGTCAGCCCCGTCGGCGCCGACTGGAGCGACAACGCGCTGCGCTTCGCCACGCTGTCCATGGCCGCGGCGCAGATCGCCGCGGGCCGGGCGCACCTGCCCTGGCAGCCGGAACTGCTGCATCTCAACGACTGGCCCACCGCGATGGCCGCCGCCTATGCGCGCTGGGACGGCTGCCGGATACCCACGGTGCTCACCCTGCACAACCTCGCCTATCAAGGCTATTTCCCGCTGGCGCTGCGCAGCCTGCTGGACATTCCGCCGCATGCGGCGGAGGCGGAAGCGCACGGCCAGCTGTGCTTCCTGCGCGCCGGCATGGCGCATGCGGACCACCTCACCACGGTCAGCCCCAGCTACGCCCGCGAGATCACCGAAGGCGCGCACGGCATGGGCCTGCACCAGCTGCTGCGGAAGAAGGCCGCGCTGGGGCAGCTGGCCGGCATTCTCAACGGCATCGACGACAGCTGGGACCCGGCGGTCGATCCGGCCCTGCCGGCGCCGTTCACCGCCCATCGCAGCGAGGCCCGCGCGGAAACCGCCCAGCGCGTGCGGGTGGAACTGGGCCTGCGCGACAGCCGCGGGCCGCTGTTTGCGATGGTCGCGCGGCTGGTGCACCAGAAAGGCATCGACATGGTGTGCGAGGCCGCGCCGCAGATCGTTGCCGCGGGCGGCCAGCTGGCACTGATCGGCTGCGGCGATCCGGGCATGGAGCGCGAAGTCGCGCGGCTGGCGCGGCGCTTTCCCGGCCAGGTGGCCGCGCATGTCGGCTTCCGCGAAGCGCTGGCGCGGCGCATGTTCGCCGGTTCCGATTTCCTGCTGATGCCCTCGCGCTTCGAACCCTGCGGCCTCAGCCAGATGTACGCGCAGGCCTATGGCAGCCTGCCGATCGCCTATGCCACCGGCGGCCTGCTCGACACCGTGGAAGACGGCGTCACCGGCCTGCTGTTCCGCGAGCCGAGCGTGGCCGGCCTGCGCCGCGCGCTGCAGCGCGCGTTCCGCATCCACGAGGAACCGCGCCTGCTGGCCGCGATGCGCCGCGCGGCGATGCTGCAGCGGCACGACTGGAGCCGCTCGGCGCACGCCTATGCCGCGCTGTACGCGTCGCTGCTGCCGCGCCGCTCCGCGGCGGCCTGAACCGATGGAACACCGGCGCTCCAGCACCGCCGCGCCCGCGCAGGAGGAACACACCCGGAGCGAGCCGCGCGAACACGCGCACGCCAGCGGCCTGCTGGCGGCAGGCCGCCACCACGATCCGTTCGCCTGGCTGGGCCCGCATCGCGACGGCGCGGACGACGTGGTGCGCATCTGCGCCCCCGGCGCACTCGGCGTGGACGTGCTGCATGCGGACGGCCGGATCTGGGCCGCTGCGCAGCCGGCCGATGCACACGGCATCTTCGCCGCGCGCGGCCGTTCCCTGCCGCCCGGCTACCTGCTGCGCCTGCGCTGGCCCGGCAGCGTCGAGGTGGTGGCCGACGCCTATGCGTTCGGCCCCTTGCTGGACGAATCGGCGCTCGATCAGTTCCACCGCGGCAAGCTGCTGCGTCCGGGCGAGGTGTTCGGCGCGCATCCGGTCACGCTGAACGGCGTCGGCGGCGTGCGCTTCGCGGTGTGGGCGCCGAATGCGCGGCGCGTGTCGGTGGTGGGCGACTTCAATGGCTGGGACGGCCGCCGCCACCCCATGCGCTGCCGCCACGCCGCCGGCGTGTGGGAAATCTTCCTGCCCGGCGTCGTGCCCGGCGCGCGCTACAAGTACGAACTGCTGGACCGCCATGGCCGCCTGCTGCCGCTGAAGGCCGATCCGTATGCGCGCCAGATGGAACACCCGCCCGCCTCCGCCTCGGTGGTGGCCGCGCCGCTGCAGGTCAAATGGCACGACGCGCACTGGATGGAACGCCGCACGCGGCATGCGCGGCGCGACGCGCCGCTGTCGATCTACGAAGTGCACGCCGGCTCCTGGCGCCGCGCCGAGGACGGCTCCGGCTACGACTGGCCGCGCCTGGCGCGCGAACTGATTCCCTACGTGCAGGAGCTGGGCTTCACCCACATCGAGCTGCTGCCGGTGAGCGAGCATCCGTTCGGCGGCTCCTGGGGCTATCAGCCGGTGGGCCTGTATGCGCCCACCGCGCGCCTGGGCAGTCCGGACGACTTCGCGCGCTTCGTCGACTCCTGCCACGTCGCCGGCATCGGCGTGATCGTGGACTGGGTCGCCGCGCACTTCCCCGACGACGCCCACGGCCTGCAGCGCTTCGACGGCACCGCGCTGTACGAGCATGCCGATCCGCGCGAAGGCTTCCATCACGACTGGCACACGCTGATCTACAACTACGGCCGCCGCGAGGTCAGCCAGTTCCTGCTCGGCAATGCGCTGGAATGGCTGGAGCGTTTCCACGTCGACGGCCTGCGCGTGGATGCGGTGGCCAGCATGCTCTACCGCGACTACAGCCGCCGCGAGGGCGAATGGATTCCCAATCATCAAGGCGGCCGCGAAAACCTGGAAGCGATCGGCTTCCTGCGCCATCTCAACCGGCGCGTGGCCGAGCACTGCCCCGGCGCGATGCTGATCGCGGAAGAGTCCACCGCCTGGCCCGGCGTGACCGGCAGCGCCAGCGACGGCGGCCTGGGCTTCGCCTACAAATGGAACATGGGCTGGATGCACGACACGCTCGGCTACATGAAGCGCGATCCGATCCATCGCCGGCATCACCATCACGAGCTCACCTTCGGCATGACCTACGCGTTCGCCGAGCGCTTCATCCTGGCCCTCTCGCACGACGAAGTGGTGCATGGCAAAGGCTCGCTGCTGCAGCGCATGCCCGGCGACGAATGGCAGCGCTTCGCCAACCTGCGCGCGTATTACGGCTTCATGTGGGCGCATCCCGGCAAGAAACTGCTGTTCATGGGCGGCGAATTCGCCAGCCCCTGGGAATGGAGCCACGATGGCGCGCTCGACTGGAGCCTGCTGCGGTATCCGCTGCACGAAGGCGTGCGCCGCCTGCTCGCCGACCTCAACCGCCTGCTGGTGGTGGAACCGGCGCTGCACGAGAACGACGATCATCCGCGCGGCTTCTCGTGGGTGGTTGCCGACGATACGGCGCAGTCGGTCTACGCCTTCCTGCGCTTCGGCCAGCACCAGGCGCCGCCGCTGCTGGCGGTATGCAACTTCACCCCGGTGCCGCGCCACGGCTACCGCGTCGGCGTGCCGCATGCCGGCACCTGGCGCGAGCTGTGTAATACCGACAGCGCCGCCTATGGCGGCAGCAACCTGGGCAACGGCGGCATGCTGGCGAGCGAGCCGGTGCCCAGCCACGGCCACGCCCATTCGCTGTCGCTGCTGCTGCCGCCGCTGGCCACGGTGATCCTGCGCGCCGAAGGCGAGTGAGATGGCGGCGCAGGCCTGCCGCTACGGCGCCATCCTCACCGGGCGCGGCGTGCGCTTTCGCCTGTGGGCGCCGGCGGCGCGGCACGTGGAGCTGATAATCGGGGCGCAAGCGCACGCGATGCGCGCAAAGCCGCATGGCGAGTTCGAACTGCTGCTCGACGTGCCCGCGGGTACCGCGTACCGCTATCGCATCGATGGCGCCAGCGAAGTGCCGGATCCGGCTTCGCGCCGCCAGCAAGGCGATGTGGACGGCTATAGCGTGGTGGTCGATCCGCACTATCCATGGCGCCATCCCGATTGGGCCGGCCGGCCGTGGAAAGAAGCCGTCATCTGCGAACTGCACGTGGGCTGCCTCGGCGGCTACGACGGCGTGCGCGAGCGCCTGGCGTCGATCCGCGCCGCCGGCTATACCGCGATCGAACTGATGCCGGTGGGCGAATTTCCCGGCCAGCGCAACTGGGGCTACGACGGCGTGCTGCCGTATGCGCCGGAGTCCTCGTACGGCACGCCGGACGCGCTCAAGGCCCTGGTCGACGCCGCGCACGGACTGGGCCTGATGGTGCTGCTCGACGTGGTCTACAACCACTTCGGCCCGCACGGCAACTATCTGCACGCCTATGCACCCGCATTCTTCCGCGGCGACCAGGCCACGCCCTGGGGCGCGGCCATCGATTTCCGCCGCGCACAGGTGCGCCGCTTCTTTATCGACAACGCGCTGATGTGGCTGGAGGAGTTCCGCCTGGACGGCTTGCGCCTGGATGCGGTGCATGCGATCGCCTCGCCCACCTTCGTGCCGCGGCTGGCACAGGCCGTGCGCGAGCGCCTGCCGCGCGGCCGCCACGTGCATCTCGTGCTGGAAAACGAGCGCAACGACGCCGGCCTGCTGCGCGGCGCGGCCCGCGCGCAATGGAACGACGACGGCCACAACGCGCTGCACGTGCTGCTGACCGGCGAACACGAGGGCTACTACGCCGACTACGCACGCGATCCGCTGGGCCGGCTCGCCCGGGTGCTGTCCGAAGGCTTCGCCTTCCAGGGCCAGCGCGACCGCCACGGCCGCCGCCGCGGCCAGCCCAGCGGTGACCTGGCGCCGACGTCGTTCGTGCTGTTCCTGCAGAACCACGACCAGATCGGCAACCGCGCGCTGGGCGAACGGCTGAGCGCGCTGGTGCCGCCGGCGCGCTGGCGGGTGGCGATGGCGCTGGTGGCGCTGAGCCCGATGGTGCCGCTGTTCTTCATGGGCGACGAATGGGGCTGCGCCACGCCGTTCCTGTACTTCACCAGCCATCCGGCGGAGCTGGGCGCGAAAGTGCGCGAGGGCCGGCGCGCGGAGTTCGCCGCGTTCAGCGCGTATGCGTCGGCGCAGCAGCGGGCGCGGATTCCCGACCCGAATGCGCGGGCGACGTTCGAGGCTTCGGTGCCGCGCGTGGACGATGCCGGTGCTGCGGCGGCCGCGCGTGCATGGTTCCGCGGCCTGCTGGAGCTGCGCCTGCGCGTACTGGTGCCACGGCTGGAACCTTGCCGCGCGCTCGGCTGCGAACGCCTGGGCGAAGCCGCGTTGGCGGCACGCTGGGAGCTCGCCGATGGTTCGCTGTGGACGCTGGCGTTCAATCTCGGCGAGCGCGCGGTCGCTTTCGCCGCGCCCGATGGCAGCCGCCGCGTGCATGGGGAAGACGCGCATGGCGCCGCATCCGGCGATGGCCTGCCGCCCGGCAGTTTCGGTGCCTGGCATGGACCCGGCCATGCCGCGTGATGGCCTGCAGGCACGGGCGGCGGCGGCCGGCATCCGGGTGCGCTGGACCGATGCGCAGGGCAAGCCATGCCGTCTCTCCGACCGCACGCTGGAAGGACTGCTGCATGCACTGCCTCCGATCGACGCGCATGAAGAGCCTTGTCTCGTGCTTCCCATCGGCGGCGAACTGCCTGGCGGCGGCGCGCGGCATGCCGTGGACGAAACAGGCCGCCGCATGGCATTGAAGAACGGCCGCGCACCGTCGACGCCCGGCTATTACAGCTGGCGGCACGGTGCCCGCACGCTGACGCTCGCGGTGGCGCCGCCGCGCTGCTTCGGCCCGGCCGATCTCGCCAGCACCTCGCCGCGCCTGTGGGGTCTGGCGTCGCAGGTGTACAGCCTGCGGCGCAGCGGCGATGGCGGCCTGGGCGACAGCCGCGCCGTCGGCGAACTGGGCACCCGGGTCGGCGCGGCCGGCGGCGATGCGCTGGCTTTGAGTCCGCTGCACGCGGCCGCTCCGGTGACCGGGCTGCACAGTCCTTATGCGCCGTCGCATCGCGCGTGGCTGGACTGGCTGCAGATCGATCCGGCCACCGTCTTCGGCGAAAGCGCCTTGCACGATGCCATCCGGCACGCCGGCGCCGCCGAAGCCTGGACGCGCGCCGAACGGGCGCGCCTTATCGACTGGCCCGCGCAGTACGCGCTGCGCCATCGCGTGTGGTGGCAGTTGTTCGAACGCCATGGCGAACGCGAACCGGCGCTGGCCGGGCTGCGCCGGTTCGTGCGCCAGGGCGGCGCCGCGCTGCGCGCCTACGCCGGCTTCGCCGCCTATCAACGCTGGCAGCTCGAACGGGACGGCACCCCCGATGGGCGCAGCGGGCGCGACCCGCGCGGCCTCGATGCCGCCGTGCGGGCCTTCGCCCGCGCGCATCCGCCGCGCATCGCCTTCGAGTGCTTCCTGCAATGGCTGGCCGCCACCTGCTGGGCGCATGCACACGCGCAGGCGCGGCAGGCGGGGCAGCGCCTGGGGCTGGTGTGGGATATCGCGGCAGGTTTCCAGCCGGGCGGCGGCGAAGCCTGGCAATCCCGCGACCTGCTGATGCAAGGCGCGCAACTCGGCGCGCCACCGGACGCCTTCAATGCGCAGGGCCAGGCCTGGGGCCTCGCCGCCTACGCGCCGCAAGGCCTGCGCGCCAGCGGCTACCGCCCGCTGATCGACCTGCTGCGCGCGGCGATGTCGCGCGGCGGCGGCGTGCGCATCGACCATATCCTCGGCTGGTCGCGCGCCTGGCTCATTCCTGCCGGCCTCGACGCGAACGAAGGCGGCTACGTGCGCTATCCGCTGCGCGAGCTGCTCGGCCTGCTGGCGCTGGAATCGTGGCGCCACCGCTGCGTGGTGATCGGCGAAGACCTCGGCACCGTGCCCGCCGGCCTGCGCGCCACGCTGGCCCGGCACGGCGTGCTGGGCCTGGACGTGCTGCTGTTCACCCGCGATGCGCGCGGCCGCTTTATCGACCCCGCGCAATGGCGCCGCGGCGCGGTGGCGATGAGCACCACCCACGACTTGCCGCCGCTGGCCGGCTGGCGCGACGGCGTGGATCTCGACGTGCTGGCGCGTGCACAGCAATGGCCCGCCGGCGCGCAGCGCCGTGCCCACGCCGCGCGGCGGCGCGAGGCCGCCGCGCTCGATCGCGCCGCCGCGCGGCGCGGCCTTTCACCGGCGCGCGCGGCCATCGCCATGACGCTGCGTGCGGCCTCGCCCCTGGCGCTGATTCCCCTCGAAGACCTGCTCGAACGCCGTGAGCAGGTCAACGTGCCGGGCACCGTGGCCGAACACCCCAACTGGCGCCGCCGCCTGCGCTGGCAAGGCGTGCGCCTGCGCGAGGCGCTGGACTGGCTGTCGCGCGAACGGAGTCCCGCATGAAACCCTGGACCGCCACCGCGCGCCTGCAGCTGCGCCCGGAATTCGACCTGCGCGCCGCCGCCGCGCAGGTGCCCTACTACGCGGCGCTGGGCATCAGCCATCTGTATCTGTCGCCGATCGCGCAGGCCCGCACCGGTTCCACGCACGGCTACGACGCGGTCGATCCCACCCGCGTCAGCGCGGCGCTCGGCGGGGAGGAGGCCCTGGCCGCGCTGGTCGAGGCGCTGCATGCGCACGGCATGGGCCTGCTGCTGGACATCGTGCCGAACCATATGGCCGCGTCCGTCGAGAACCCCTGGTGGCGCGACGTGCTGCAGCACGGACGTGAAAGCCGCTACGCCGGATGGTTCGACATCGACTGGAGCTCGCCCGAAGCCGAGGGGCGCGTATGGCTGCCGGTGCTGGCCAAGCCGCTGGCCGAGGTGCTGGACGAAGGCGGCCTCACGCTCACGCACGCGGGCGAAGCGGACAGCGAGCTGGCCTATGGCGAACTGCGCCTGCCGCTGGCGCAGGGTTCGTTCGAACATCTGCGCAGCCTGGGCCTGCCGCTGGACCTGCCCCTGCCGCCCGCGGCGATGCGCCGCCTGCTGGAGCTGCAGCACTACCGTCCGGCGTGGTGGCGCAGCGGACCGGACGTGATCAATTACCGGCGCTTCTTCGATATCGACGCGCTGGTGGCGCTGGACATGGACCACGGCGAGGCCTTCGACGCCGTGCATGCGCTGCCGCTGGCGCTGATCGCGCGCGGCTGGGTCGATGGCCTGCGCGTGGATCACGTGGACGGCATCGCCTGCCCGCGCCTGTATCTGCGGCGCCTGCGCACCGCGATGGACGAGGCCGCCGCACAGTCCGGCCGTCCGGCGCAGGCGGTGCGCCTGTATGTGGAAAAGATCCTCGCCCCCGGCGAAACATTGCCGCGCGACTGGCCGGTGGAAGGCAGCACCGGCTACGACGCGATGGACCTGATCGGCGCCGTGCAGCACGATCCGCGCGGCCACGCCGCGCTCGCACGCCTGTGGCAGGCCTGCACCGGCCACGCGCCGGACTTCCGCCGCGAGGAACGCCGCGCGCGCCGGCTATGGTTGCGCTACGGCCTGCGCAGCGATTTCATCCGCTGCCTGCGCCAGTGGGAAACCTATCTGGCCACCCAGCCGGAAGACGGCGACCTCAGCGCCGCCGCGCTGGCGCGCGCCTTGTACGGCGTGCTCGCGCGCCTGCCGGTCTACCGCAGCTATCTCGGCCCCGCGATCGCCACCGCGGCGGACAGCGAGGCGCTGGTCATCGCCTTCGAACGCGCCGCGCGCGACGGCCGCAGCGACGATCGCCCCGCCCGCGAATGGCTGCGCCGGCAGCTGCTGGAACGCGTGCCGTCGGCGATGCCCGGCCTGGCCGGCGTGGCGCTGAAGCGCGCGCGGCAGCGCTTCGAGCAGCTGGCTGCGCCGCTGTGCGCCAAGGCGGTGGAAGACACCGCGGGCTATCGCTATGGCGTGCTGCTTTCGCGCAACGAAGTGGGCAGCGATCCGGCCATCTTCGCGCTGGCGCCGGAGGCTTTCCATGCGGCCATGCAGCGCCGCGCCGGGCAATGGCCGCACAGCCTCAACGCCACCGCCACGCACGACCACAAGCGCGGCGAGGACACCCGCGCGCGGCTGGCCGTGCTGAGCGAGCTGGCCGGCGACTGGAGCGTGCGCGCCGATGCGTGGATACGTGCGCTGCAGGCGCGTTGCAGCATCGATGCCGGCGATCTGTCGATGCTGCTGCAGACCATCGTCGCCGCCTGGCCGCTGGAGCTGCAGCCGCGGCAAGCCGCGGCGCTGGCCGCCTATCGCGAGCGCATCCATGCCTGGTGGATGAAAGCCTTGCGCGAAGCGCGCCTGCGCACCAGCTGGACCGCGCCGGACGAAGCCTGCGAAGGCGCGGCGCAGGCGCTGCTGCAGGAGCTGTTCGTACCCGACGGCAGGTTGCTGCACGAGATCGCCGCCGCGGCCCATGAGCTGGACGTGCCGGGCGCGGCGAAAGGTCTGGCGACGGTGGTCCTGCGCAACACCCTGCCCGGCCTGCCGGATCTCTACCAGGGCACCGACTACTGGGATCAGTCGCTGGTCGATCCCGACAACCGGCGCGCGGTCGACTACGCGGCGCGCAGCGCCACGGCGGTCGCGGAAACACCGGTGGCCGAACTGCTCGAACGCTTCCGCGATGGCGCGATCAAGCAATGGCTGCTCGCGCGCCTGCTGCATCTGCGCCGCCGCGTGCCCGTCGTGTTCGATGCCGGCGGCTATCGCCCCGTACCGGTGGAAGGCGCCGCGCGCGAACGCGTGCTGGCCTTCGAGCGGCGCTGCCATGGCCATCGCCTCGTCGTCGCCGTGCCGCATCTGTGCGCGGACTGGCTGCGCGGCGCGTGCACGCCGCGCATACCGCAAGAACACTGGGGCGACGGCAGACTGCGCCTGGAAGACCCGCCGCCCGGCGGCTTCATCGACGCGCTGGACGGGCGTCGCGCGATGCCCGGCGGCGCGGCGGCAGGATTCTGTTCCGCCCTGTTCGCGCAGCTGCCGCTGGCGGTGCTGTACGCGCAGGATCAGGAGGCCACATGAGCGACACAGCGAGCGGCGACGAGGAGCGCGAGCAGCGCATCCGCGAACTCGCCCACCATATCTGGGAAGCGGAAGGCTGTCCGGCCGGACAGGAGCTGCGCCACTGGTACGCGGCCACGCGGCTGGTGGAAGCGGAGGAAAGCAGCGGTGGCGACGACGATGCCCCCTGAAGAGCGCCGCGCCAAGCCGGTGGATCCGCACGACGCCGCGCCGCACCCGGCGCGCCGCCAGTCGCGCGTGCGCGAAGGCCTGCCCTACCCGCTGGGCGCGACCTGGGACGGGCTGGGCGTCAACTTCGCCTTGTTCTCCGCGTATGCCACGCGCGTCGAGCTGTGCATGTTCGATCGGGACGGCAAGGAAACCGAACGCATCGTGCTGCCCGAGTACACCGACGAGGTATGGCACGGCTATCTGCCCGATGCGCGCCCCGGCCAGATCTACGGCTACCGCGTGCACGGCCCCTACGAACCGGACGAAGGCCATCGCTTCAATCCGAACAAGCTGCTGCTGGACCCTTATGCCAAGCACATCGTCGGCGAACTGCAATGGCACGACGCCGTGTTCGGCTACACGCTGGGCCATCGCGACCGCGACCTGTCGTTCGACACACGCGACAGCGCGCCCTACGTACCCAAGGCCCGCGTGATCGACCCGGCCTTTACCTGGGGCCGCCACCGCGCGCCGCGGGTGGCGTGGGAAAACACGGTGATCTACGAGGCCCACGTGCGCGGCTACACCATGCGCCACCCCGGCATCGCGCCGGAACTGCGCGGCAGCTTCGCCGGCATGGCGGCGCAGGAGGTCACCGACTACATCCGCTCGCTCGGCGTCACCTCGGTGGAGCTGCTGCCGGTGCATGCCTTCGTCGACGACAAGCACCTGCTGGAGAAGGGCCTGCGCAATTACTGGGGCTACAACACGCTGGCGTTCTTCGCGCCGCACCCCGGCTATATGAGCGTGCACAGCATCGACGAGTTCAAGTCGATGGTCTCGCATTTCCACGACGCCGGACTGGAGGTGCTGCTGGACGTGGTCTACAACCACACCGCCGAAGGCAACGAACTCGGACCCACACTGTCGCTGCGCGGCATCGACAACCGCAGCTACTACCGGCTGGCCGACGATCCGCGCCGCTACATCAACGACACCGGCACCGGCAACACGCTCAATCTCAGCCATCCGCGCACCCTGCAGCTGGTGACCGATTCGCTGCGCTACTGGGCGCGCGACATGCGCGTGGACGGCTTCCGCTTCGACCTGGCCACCATCCTTGGGCGCGAATCGCACGGCTTCGACCAGGACGGCGGCTTTTTCGACACCTGTGGGCAGGATCCCATCCTCAGCCGCGTGAAACTGATCGCCGAGCCCTGGGACCTGGGCCCCGGCGGCTACCAGAGCGGCGGCTTCCCGCCCGGCTGGGCCGAATGGAACGACCGCTTCCGCGATACCTTGCGCGCGTTCTGGCGCGGCGACGAAGGCATGATCGGCGAACTGGCCACGCGCCTTACCGGTTCGGCCGACCTGTTCGACCGGCGCGGGCGCCGGCCGTATGCCTCGGTCAACCTGGTCACCGCGCACGACGGCTTCACCCTGGCCGACCTGGTCAGCTACGAGCAGAAGCACAACGAAGCCAACGGCGAAGACAACCGCGACGGCAACGACCACAACCTCAGCTGCAACTACGGCGTGGAAGGTCCGAGCGGCGACGAAGCGATCGAGAGCGTGCGCCGCAAGCAATGCCGCAACCTGCTCGCCTCCCTGCTGCTGGCGCGCGGCACGCCCATGCTGGTGGCGGGCGATGAATTCGCGCGCACCCAGCAGGGCAACAACAATGCTTATTGCCAGGATAACGAACTGGCCTGGCTGGACTGGCGCGGACCGCGCGCCAACGAGGAGCTGGTGCGCTTCGTGCGCAAGCTCACCTCATTGCGCAAGCGCCACACGCTGCTGCGCCGCAACCGCTTCCTGACCGGCGAGCCGGACGACGTGTTCGGCGTGCGCGATGTCACCTGGCTCACCGCCGCCGGCACACCCATGCAGGAGGCCGACTGGCACGAAGCTTCCAGCCGCAGCCTGGGCATGCTGCTCGACGGCCGCGCCAGCCCCACCGGCATCCGCCGCATGGGCGAGGACCTCAGCCTGCTGCTGATCGTCCATGCCGGCGAAGAGCCGCTGCGCTTCCAGCTGCCGGCGGTGGAAGACGTGCAGGAATGGCGGCTGCTGCTGTCGACCGACGCCTCGCTGCAGGAAAACAACCGCTACGACAGCCCGGGGATGCTGACGGTGCCGGGGCGCACCCTGTGCCTGCTCAGGGCGCGCAGCCGGCGCGACGCATAAGAAGGGTTTCCCTCTCGCGGCGTTCGGCGCGAACATAGCCCGATTCCCGGAGCCCACCATGCCCATCGCCACCCTGGTCCACGCCCCCCAGATCGCCTTCGACCTGGGCGAACTCGACGCCCTGCTCACCGGCCTGCCCGGCGATTTCCCGCCTCCGCTCTACCGCACCCTCGAGGAACTGCACACCCGCCTCAGCGACTACCACCGCCTGGCCGGCACCATCGTCCCGCGCGACGAACTGGCCGCCCTGTACGAAGCCATCGTGGCCCCGCTGGACGAAGTGGAAGCGCAGTCGCGCGCCCGCGTGCTCAGCGAATCGATGGAACACTGGTGCCACGAAGTGAATCGCCAGATGACCCCGCTGCGCGAGGCGATCACCGGCGAAGCCACCGATATCGCGGCGTTCGACGACGAAGGCTGGGACGCCTGAGCGGGCTGACGCAGGTTTTTTCGGCGAAACTGACTGGCGGCGAAACCATCGCGTGATGTATCGCGGCTTTTTTGACAGCCTCTTCACCGCGCATTTCAAAAATTCCGACATCGGCCGTCTTGGCTTCCGTTCAAGCGGCTTGGACCGGAATCCTCATGAAGGCAGCAGTACACGAAGAGTGGCTGGACGCAGCCCCTGCGGCGCTAGCGCCGCGAGCGGGAGCGCTCTTGCTGCTGCGGTCGTTCCAGGGGCGCTGGGACCTGGGCTACACCCCCGCACCGCGCCAGATCCACGGCTATCTGAGCCACGCCCGCCATAGCCTCGCCTATCTGCCGCGCCAGTTGGACTGGCTGCGTTTTCTCGACGGTTCCGAAGAAATGCGCCAGGCCGTGCGCAGCGACCCCGGCCTCTACAGCCGCTGGCATGCGCCCTTTATTTCGCGCGAACTCGATGCCCCGGCACGCCTGCGCATCCTGCAGGCGCATTACCGGTTCCTGCTCGAACGTTTTCCGCCGCGCCTGCGCGACAAGCTGCTGCGCGGCCACGACGTGCGCATCGGCACCCTGCGGCTGCGCAACGGCGAAGCCGTCCATCTGCATCTGCGCAAGCCCGCCGTGCGTGCGATGGGCGAACTGGGGCTCTATCTGGTCACCGGCAGCAAGGAAGTGCTGTCCTCGTGCATCTTCACCTTCGGCGGCGAGGACGGCCTGCTGATCGGCGCGATGCAGGGCTCGTGGTCGTTCCTGGGCCGCGCGCCGATCCGCGAGTTCACCCGCGGCAGCCACGGCGTGCGGCCGAAGAACCTGCTGCTCACCTTGATGCGCGTGCTTGCGCGCCTCTACGGCATCGAGCGCCTGCGCGGCGTGGCGCAAGCGGCGCATCCCTTCGCCGCGCGCATCCACGCCGACTACGACAGCTTCTGGCAGGAAAACGGCGGCATCCCCGGCGAGCACGGCTTCCACGAACTCCCGCGCTTCGGCGCCCGCCGCCCGGTACGCCTGCTGCCCAGCAAGCGCCGCGCCGCACGCCGGCAGCGCGAACAGTTCCTGGATGAAGCGCGTGCCGTGTTCCTGCGCGCGCTGGACTGGCGCCGCCCTTCGCAACCCTCGCCCGACGATCAGCGCGATGCTTCGCGGCTGCCGCCAGCAGCACTGCACCCGCGCGCCTGGGCCTGAGGTTCAGCGCAAGGCGTGCAGCGCCTCGCGCAGCACGGCCTGCAGGCGCGGATCGCGCAACATCGCCTCGTTGACCGCGCTGACCACGCCTGTAAAGGCCGGATCGCTCTCCACGTCCTTACCCCACTCATGCTGCAGGATGCAGCGCAGCAGCTGGGGCTGGATCGCGCGTAAGGCTTCCTCGCTGTCGATATCTACGCCCGCCGCAAGGCTGCGCAGTTCGCCACGCAGATCCGGTGGCGCGGTATCGCCCGCCGCAGCGCCCGTTTCTGTGTCCGCCGCGCCCGCTTTCGACCTGGAAAGCTTGCGCAGCGCATCGATCAGGGCCGAAGTCTGGGTAGGGCGTATGCGATCCATCGGGAGACCTGGTTGGGCCGGGCATGCCGGCAGCTAAAGCACGAATTGCCAGGCGTCCGCCTGCATCAGCGATCTTAACCGTTCGAGTCCCTGTCGATGCAGCTGGGAAATCCTGCCCTTGGTCAGCGCCAGCGCCAGGGCGATCTCCACGAAGGCCATATGCTGCAGATAATGCAGCTGCAGCACCAGGCGCTCCCGCTCAGGCAGGCGGGCCAGATGGCGATGGACGCGATCGCTCAGCTGGTGGCGCACCGCCTCGTCGTAGGGTGTGGGCACGCTGCTGTGTTCCGGTTCGACCGGCACCGACAAGGCATAGCCCGCACCCAGCGACGCCACCAGCCGCACCAGGCGCTCGACCGGATCGTCCTCGGTTTCTTCCAGCAGGGAATCGATGCCATCGGCGCGCACCTGCTGGCGCACCTCGTGCGTGCCCGCCAGCGCGCGCAATCCGTTGAACACCGCGCCGCGCACGCGCTGCCTGGCATAGGCCTCGAACGGCACGCCGCGCCGGTGGTCGAAAGCGTCGATGGCTTCGATCAGGCCGATCGAGGCGTTCTGCACGTAATCCGGCCAGTCGGCGCTGCGTCCGCGCACGCGCATGAACACGGCGCGCGCCAGCTTGCGCGCCCAGCCCACGTAGTGTCCGAGCAAGGCCTCGCGCGCCTGCATGTCCCCGGCCACGCGCCAGCGCGTCCACAGCTCGGCGCCGGGTTCGGCGGCGTGCTCCTGCGCTGGATACGGCATGGCGGCCATTTCAGTGCCTGTAGCTTCCCAGCAGGGCCTGCGCCACGAGCACCCAGCCGTTGATCAGCAGGAACAGCAGCACCTTCAGCGGCAGGCTCACGGTGGCCGGCGGCACCATGATCATGCCCAGCGCCATCAGGATCGCCGCCACCACCAGGTCGATCAGCAGAAACGGCAGGAAGATCACGAAGCCGATCTGGAAGGCTGTGCGCAACTCACTCAGCATGAAGGCCGGAATCAGGTGCAGTGCCTGTACGTCGGCCAGCGACTTGGGCTGCGCCGCGCCGGCCATGTCCACCACCGCGCGCAGATCGCCTTCGCGGGTCTGCCGGATCATGAACTCCTTGAACGGTTGAAAGCCCTGCGTCACCGCCGTTTCCGTGCTGATGCCGTTGACCAGCCACGGATCCAGCGCATGGTCCTTGGCCGACTGCAGCACCGGCATCATCGAAAACAAGGTAAGGAACAGCGACAGCGTGATCACCACCGCGTTCGGCGGTGTCTGCTGCAGGCCCAGCGCCGTGCGCAGCATGGACAGCACGATCACGATGCGGGTGAACGAGGTCATCGCGATCAGCAGCGCCGGCAGCAACGACAGCGCCGTGAGCACCGCCACCTGCCGCAGCGCCGGCGCGAGATCCGCACTGTTCTGGTTCACCGCATCGCGCAGCGGATCGATCGCCGCGGCCGCGGGCAGGCAGAACGCCACGCCGAACACTGCCGCGAAAGCCAGCCACACATAGCGCCGCAAGCGCGCCTTCATGGCGCGGCTCCATCGTTGGCCGTTGACGCAAGCGGACGCAGCGCAGCTACCTGCACACCGCTGCGCGCCTCCACCACCAGCAGCCGCTCGTCGCCATCATGCAGCACATAGGCCGAACAACCGGGCCCCAGGCGCAGCCGTTGCGCAACGCTGACGCCGGGCGCTTGTGTGCGCGGCCCATTGATCAGTGCGCCACCTTTCCAGCCGCTGCGCTTGAGCAACCATAAAGCGGCAAACGCTGCGCCCAGCAATAAAGCGGCAACCAGCAGGCTGCCACCTCCCGAAGCGGCAGGCGCGCTCTCATGGCTGAAAGGAATCGGCGCGGCCGGCGCGACCGAAGCCGCGACCGCTGGCATGGCAACATCCACACGCATGGGCTTACAGCACCTGCACGATCTGCACGCCGAAGTGATCGCCCACCGCCATCAACTGCGCGGTGGCCACGGGCTTGCCGTTGAGCTGCAGAGTCACCGGCTCTTCCAGTCCTTGTCCCAAGGTAAGCACCTTGCCTGCCTTCAGCTCGAACAGTTCGGCGAGGCTTACTTCGGTTTCGCCGAGCACGGCGGTCAGGCGCACTTTGACGTGGCCCACCAGGCTCAGATCGGGCGCCGCGGCACGAGCGGATGCGCCTTCGTCCGCTTCGGCATCGGCGAGAGGCGGCAAGGCGAGCGGTTCAACCAGTACGGAATTCATGGTGCGGACTCCAGATGTTCGGTGGACGCCAGGCGCAGGGCGCGGCGTCCGCCGCGCTCGCCCAGCAGTCCTTGAAAGAGCGGCCGGTCGACGCCGGCCACGGTGATATCCAGCGGGCGCGACAGCGGCGCCAGCGTGGCAATCACATCGCCGGGCGCCAGGCCTTGCAGTTCGTCGAGCGAGATCTCGCCCAGATCGAGCGACGCGCGCAGTTGCGCGGACGCCGGCGCAATCGCTTCGATCCGCGGTACCAGCGCAGCCACGCGCGGCGCGGAAGCCGGCGCCCAATGCGCCGCCGCACGCCGGTCCAGCCACAGGCGCAAGCGCAATCCGCCGATGCCAAGCACCAGCGCACAGCCGCCCCAGCGCGGATCGGCCAGCGTGTCCGGCACGGCTTCGATCGCGCCGAGGCTCGCATCGTCCAGCGTCTCGACGCCGGTCATGCGGCGCGCCAGATCCAGCAGCGCGGAACGCTCCAGATGCGCGGCAAGTTCACCGCCCTGACTGGCCGCGAGGCCGGTCAGCGAACCGACCAGATCGCCATCGACGCAGAACGCCACGCCGCGGCTTTCGACCTGCCGGCACACGCCATCCGGCACCACGTCGGCGCCGCCGTCGGCAAGCACCTGCGCCGCGCTCATGGCCCAGGCATTCCACCACGCCTGCACCACGGCGCCCGCCTTCGCCATGACCGCGTGGCGGCGCGTTTCGCCCATCCAACCAAACGCCTTAGCCGCCACCGCCGCCTCCCGTGCTGGAATACAGCTGCTGCAGCATGCTGTCGGTCACGGTGAGCACGCGCGAGCTGGCCTGGTAGCCGCGCTGCACGATGATCATCTCGGTCAGCTCGCGGGTCAGGTCGACGTTCGACTGTTCCAGGCTGCCGCCCAGGATCTTGCCCAGATGGCCGGAGGTGGCCTTGCCGTAATTGAGCTTCACATCCGGCCCGGCGGTATATAGCGCACCCGGGCCGAGCTGCAGCAGCTGTTCGTCCGCCACTTCGGCGAGCGCCAGCTGCGGGCCGGTCTTCTTCTCGTTGTCCGAGTAGGTGATCTGCAGCAGGCCAGCACTATCGAAGCTCACCTGCGACATGCCCACCACGGCGTGGCCGTCGACCGCATGCGCACCGATATTGGAGCTCGCGCCGGTAATCTGCGTCGCGCCGGAGAACCCGCCCGGCGTACCCGCATTGAAGGTCACCTGCTGGCTCGCGCCGTTGCCGCTGATGGTGACGTTGAAGCTGTTGAAACCCGGCGTCGGCGTACCGCTGGTATCGAAACGCAGCTCGCCGCTGCCAACCACGTTGCTGCCCTCCTTCACGGAGACCAGCCAGTCGTTGGCGGTAACGGCCTTGTTGTTGGTCAGCGTCACCGTCAGCGTGTGCAGGCCGCCGGAAGCGTCGTACACCTGCAGCCCGGTGACCTGCTGGGTGGTGTCGTTCGGCGAAAGATTGCCGCTGAAATTCACCGAGGTGGTGGCCTGCGGCGGCAGCGTCTGCAGATCGGCAATGCTGAAATCCGCCAGCCCGCCAGCGTCGTTGAGCGCGGCCACGCGGTAGCCGGTGACGTCGTCGATCAGCTGGCCGCTGTCGTCGAAACGGAAATGGCCGCCGCGCGTATAGAACAAATTGCCGTTGTCGTCGCGCAGCACGAACAGGCCCTTGCCCTGGATCGCCGCGTCGGTGCTGGTGCCGGTCTGCTGCGTATCGCCCTGGCCCAGGTCGGTCACGTCCTGCGACAGCGTGGTGCCGATGCCGTCGCCGGCGTTCTCGAAGAACGCAGTCTGGCCGCGGAAGCCCGGCGTATTCATATTGGAAATGTTGTTGCCGATCTTCTCCAGGTCGCGCGAGAAGCCCAGCAGGCCCGACAGGCCGTTGAACAGTGCTTGCATCATGGGCATGGCGCTATTCCTCAGGGCTGCACAAGGGTGATCTGCGACAGGCGCACGCCGGTCATCACGTTGCCGCCGCTGCTGGCGGTCACCGACAGCTGCACGCCGCCAGTGGTGAAGGACACGGCCGTGATCTTGCCGGCGGTGGTCGAACCATCCACGCCGGTGACCTGCACCGGATGGTTGAGCAGGCTGATCGACTGGTCGGTGGACTTCATGCTGAGCAAGTCCTGGATGCCCTGGTTCATCTCGCCATTGAGCTCGATGCCCTCGAACTGCGACAGCTGCAGCAGGAACTGGCTGTTATCCAGCGGCTGCATCGGGTCCTGGAACTGCAGCTCGCTGACGAACAGCCGGATGAAGTCCTCCTGGTTGATCGCCTTGTTGCTGACGCCCGAGGCGGTGGCAGGCGCGCCGAGGACGGCGCCGATCGAATCAACGGCCATGCGGTTCTCCCTTGCCGATATCCTGGTTAACGGCGCCTGCGCGCCAGATGTCCTGCCCGTTGAGCACGATGCGCTGCAACGGCTGGCCCGCACCGCGGGCGAATGAGTGCAATTGTTCGACCAGCGCGCGCTGCTGCGGCGCGTCCAGGCGGTAGTCGCGGATCCACAGCGTGGCGGTGCCGTCGCTGAGGCGCACCATGCGGCGCGCCCATTCAGCAAAGTCGCCGCTGGTGCCGGTGCGCAGTGCGGTGGCTTCAACGGTAGCGCTGCTGTCTCGCTCGATCGGAATAGCCATTCCATCGGTGCGGATGGCAACCGCGTCGGCATCGCTGCCAACCGCCATAGCATCGGCTGATACGTGTGGCACGGGCATGGCATCGGGTGTCGACGCCAACGCCAACTCCGGCGAAACGCTGCCGGCCGCATGGCCGTCCGCGCCGTCACGGTTGCTGTCGAGCATCGACAGATAACCGGTCGCATGCAGCCCCTGCGGGTAGATCCTTCCCGACATGCCCGCCATCGCCAGACGCACGTCGAGCGGTGCGGCGGCATCGTCGGCGTGAGGCTGAGCATGCTGGCGGCTTTGCGACAAACCATCGGCGCCGCTTTGCTCCGATGCGTGCGACGAACGCACATGCGCCTCGAAATCCTTGCGCGGATTCGGCTTGGGCGGAGCCGGCTTGGCAGGCAATACATCCGGCGTATTGAGCGGCAACAAAGGATTCACTTAGCCGCCCCCCTGCCTAGCCACAGATCCATCAGATCGGCGGCCACCTTGGCTTCGACCGCCTGTTCTGCCTGCTCTCGTGCTTCGGTGGCGCGCTCGCCGGCCATATCTCGCCGTGCGCGGGCCAAGGTCCAGTCCTCCGAAGCTTGCCGGAGCGCCGTTTTGCTCTGCGCCAGCGTGTCGGTGCTGCGCGCAAGGACGGTTTCGGCGGCCATGGCCGCATCCGCATACAGCGCATAGCGCGCCATATCCGCCGCAGGATGATGCAGGGCCGATTCGCGTGCGCGCTCGAAGGTCTCCAGCGTGGCTTCGTCGCGCTCCTTGATCTCGCGCGCGGCCTGCGCATCCGCATGCGCAGTGGCCAACTGCTGCCGCGCGCGTTCTTCGCGGAAGCGCTCCAGCGCGGCAAGACGGACCAGGGTCGCGGCGCGATCGCTCATCGGGCGAGGTTCCCCTGGCCATTAAGAATCGACGCCAGCGCCGCATAACCTTCGTGGCGATCCAGGCTGACGTCGGGCGTCTGCCGCAGGCTCTGCTCCAATGCCGGAGCCAGCTCGACGGCGCGGTCCAGCCGCGGATTGGCGCCGCGCTGATACGCACCCATGTCGATCAGGTCGCGCGAGGCTTCATAGGTGGCCAGCAGCGCCTGCGCTTCGGCCACATGCCGGCGCTCTTCCGCCGTGGCCAACCGCCCCAGCCAGCGGCTGACGCTGCGCAGGGGATCCACCGCCGGCAGCTGCCCGCGATGGGACAGATCGCGCGACAGCTCGATATGCCCGTCCAGCAGCGCACGCATATGGTCGGCCACCGGCTCATTCATATCGTCGCCCTCGACCAGCACGCTGTAGACGCAGCTGATCGATCCCGAACCCTTGAGCGCACCGCCGCGCTCGGTCAGGCGCGGCAATGCATTGAAGACGGAAGGCGGATAGCCGCGCGACGTCGGCGGCTCGCCCGCGGCCAGGCCGATCTCGCGCTGCGCCATGGCGAAGCGCGTCACCGAGTCCACCATCAGCAGCACGTCCTTGCCCTGGTCGCGGAAGTATTCCGCCACCGCATGCACGGCATGGGTGGCATGCGCGCGCACCAGCGGCGGCTGGTCCGAGGTGGCTGCCACCACCACCGCATGGCGCATGCCCTGTTCACCCAGCGCCTGGGTGACGAAATCGCCAACCTCGCGCCCGCGCTCGCCGATCAGGCCGACCACCACCACGTCCGCGCGCACGTGCCGCGCCAGCATGCCCAGCAGCGTGGTCTTGCCTACTCCGGAGCCGGCGAACACGCCCATGCGCTGGCCTTTGCCCATCGGCAGCAGCGTGTCGACCACGCGCACGCCGGTTTCCAGCACCGTATCTTCCTCGCGGCGCGACAAGGGATCGATCGGCGCGCGGTAGACCTCGTAATGCGCTTCCGCGGCCAGAGCACCCTTGCCGTCCAGCGGTGCACCGAACGCATCCACCACGCGCCCGAGCATGCCCATGCCCACCGGAATGCGCAGGCTATGGCCCAGCGCACGCAGGCGATCGCCCACGCGCAAGCCCGCGGCCTGACCCATCGGCATCAGCAGCACACGGCCATCGCGGAAGCCGATCACCTGCGCCAGCAAGGCCTCGGTGCTGCCGGACTTCCGCAACTCGCACAGCTCACCCAGCTGCGCATCGGGGCCGATCGCTTCCACCACCAGGCCATTGCTCGCCACCACCTCGCCTTCGCGCACGAACGCGGGCAGCTGGCGCAATTGCTCGTGGAAACGGGCGACCAGGGCGCTCATGCGTGGGCGTCGCCGTCATGGAGTGCGGCGAGCAAGGCATGGCGCAGTTGCTGCGTGCGCGCGTCGAGGCCCGCATCGAAGCGGCCTCGGCGGCTTTCCAGCACGCAGCTGCCCGCCTGCAGGCTGGCATCGGCGACAACGGGGATACCTGGCACCAGCGCCTGCAGCGCCGCCGCATCGGCTTCCGCTACGCGGACGCTGACCACCTCGCTGCCCAGCTCGCGGCGCGCTTGTTCGCACAAGGCCGCGACCAGGCTACGGTCCGAGGCCTTGTCGCCAAGCACGCGCAGCATCGCGGCATAAGCCATCTCGACGGCAGCCGACTCCGCCCAGCGGCGGTCTTCTTCCAGCGCGGCAGTCAATGCATCCGACACCGTGGCGAGGCGTTCGTGCTCGACGCGCAACGTCTGCTGCGCTTCATCCAACGCTGTCTTCGCCTGCTGTTCAAATTCAGTGCGCGCCTGCGCCGCGGCGGCCTCGAACTCCGTCCTCGCCTGGCGCAAGCCATCGCGATAACCCTGTTCGAAACCGAAGCGATGTTCCTCCGCGTCGGCCTCCTCCGGCATGATGCTGGCGAGCGTTTCGCCACGCTCCCCGAACGCGCGCGACTGTCCCTGCACGATATCGTGCCGCGACAGCCGGCGGGCGCCTTTGGTCAAATCCTGGCTCATAGCCACTCCGCGAAGCTACCGGCCTTGCCGGGCCATTGCGCCAGCGCTGCACGCAGCGAAGGCGACAACGGCTGTATCAGGCGCGCGGCTTCTTCGCGCACCTTGCGGGCGCGCGTCACGCCGAGGCTGTCGAGGTCGACATCCCGATCTTCCGGCTGATGCGCAGCCAGCCAAAGCGCGATCCAGGCGGGATCGACCTGCTTCAAGGCGGCAGGCAGCGCAGCCTGCGTCACCGTCGCTTCCGTTTCCGCGGCCGCGATAGCGGGAGCCGGAATCTCCAGCTCGCCCAACTGTCCGCTCCAGCGCTTCAGTTCCGGCGAACGCAGCACCCTCTGCAACGCGCGTGCGTGCTCCACGGGCAGCTGCTTCAGCAGCCAGGCGCGGTCACCGGGATGCAGCGCCGCGAGCCGCGCGGCGGCTATGCGCAGGCCCTGGGTGTTCATGGACGCTCCGGTGCGTCGATCCAGCGGCGCACGTCCTGCAGCAAGCGCTCGCGTTCCGCGGCGGGCAGCCGCTTCGGCGAACGCAGGCGCGCCATGCCGACACCGGTGCCGAAACACAGCAGGCCCAGCAGGCCGGCCATCGCCCAAGGTGCGCCGGGCGGCAGTTTCGAAGACGCCGCAACCATCTCCGCCGGGCGTGCGCCGCGCTGGCTGGCCACGGGAGGCAGCACGATGGCGGTCTTCGGCGCGGCAGCTACCGCCGCGATATCCAGGCGGTCGCCGCGCTGCGCATCCAGACCGACCGCGGCACCGATCACCGAGGCCAGCTTGGCGCTGGTTACCTCGTCCACCGACGAAGGCAACATGATGCCCAGACTGATCCGCTGCACCTGCCCCGGCGCCACTTCGATCTCTTCCTGCTGACGGCCGTGCGCGTATTCCAGTTCCGACTCGCCCGCGCTGCTCGCCGCACGGGCGGTGTCGCCCTCCGGACCCGGTGCGCCATGCGTGTTCGACGTCTTCTGCCGCACCAGCAGTCCGTTGCCATCCTTGCCCTGCGCCAGCAGCGTGTCCTTCACCTGCTTGATGCGGTCGTAGTTGAGCTGCACGTTCACCGACACCGCGAACGAAGCCGATTCGCCCAGCGCCTCGCGCAACAGCGCTTCGACGCGCTGGCGCAGGCGCGTTTCCACGCGCGCCTGCTCCTCGCCGCTGTCGCCGGCCGTGCCACCCGACAAGATGGCACCGCCCTGCCCCAGCACCGTGACGGCATCCGGCGACAGACCATCCACCGCTGATGCAACGAGGCGCTGGATGCCGGTCACCTGCTTGGGCGCCAGCGAGCGCCCAGGCTGCAACGCCAGGCTGACCGAGGCCTTCGAAGGCGAATCCTGGCTTTCGAACATACCCGCGCGGCGCAAGGTGAGATGCACGCGCGCGGCCTGCACGTCCGGAATGGTGGCAATGGTGCGTTCCAGTTCGCCCTGCAGCGCGCGCTGGTAATTCACCCGCTGGGCGAACTCGGTCACGCCGAAATCCGAATCCTTGAACACCTCGAAGCCCACGCTGCCGCCGTGCGGCACGCCTTGCGCGACCAGCTTCATGCGCGCGTCGTAGACCGACTCCTCCGGCACCAGCACAGTGGCGCCGTCGTCGGCGAAGCGGTGCGGCACTTGCAGGCCATCCAGCGCGCCGGCGATTTCCGCGGCGTCGACCTGTTTCAACTCGGTGAACAGCACGCCGTAGCGCGTGCGCGTCGACCACCAGGTCAGGCCGGCGGCCAGCACCACGATCAGCAGCAGGCCGATGCCGAATGCGAGGCGGCGCCCATGCGACCAGATGCCCCAGAGCGAACGAAGGAATTCCATGGACGGCTCAGACCTGCATGCTGGTGATGTCGCGGTACGCCGCCAGCACGCGGTTGCGCACCTGCACCACGAACTGGAGATCGATGCGCGCCTTTTCCAGCGCGATCATCACGTCGTGCACCGGCAGGTCCGCGCCGGCGGCCAGCGCACGCGTCGCCTGGTCGGCGGCGTTGAGCTGCTGGTTGACGCCTTCGACGCCTTGGGCCACCAGACTGTCGAAGCCCGGCGCGGTCTGCACCGGCGTGGCGCGCGCGGAAGGAGCGATATCGCCGAGCGCGGCAAGGGGAGCAATGGGTTCGATCATCTCAGCGGCCTCCGATGCTCAACGATTTCAGCAACATGCCATGCAGCGTATTGAAGGCGCGGATATCGGCCTGGTACGCGCGCTGCGCGGACATCAGCGTGGCCATCTCCTGCGCCAGGTCGACGTCCGGGTACTGCACCGTGCCGTCCGGCCCGGCCAGCGGATTGGACGGATCGAGCACGGTCTGCCCGGCGCCATCCGCGCTGGACGCGCCGGCGGCAATGGCCGGCCCATCCACTTCGCGGGTGAACGCAGCCGCCTGCGCCGCGGCGCGCTGCTGCACCGGCATGTCGGCGGTGGCGATGCGCTGGCTGGCCGCCTCCATGCGCATGCGCTCGTAATCCAGGCCGGAACGCGTCACGGCGAACATGGCATCAAGACTCATGACTGCAGACTCATGACTGGTCTCCGCTGAGCGCCAGGCTCATGAGGGCGAACTGGCGCGTAGCCGCTTCCGACAAGGCCTGGTAGTGCGCGCTGGCCAGGGCCAGTTCGGTCACTTCGTGATCCAGGCTGAGCGAGCCGTCGGCGCTGTCGATGCGCTGCGAGGTAGTGCTGCCCAGACGCGCCGAAGCGAGCGCGCCGGCATCGACGTCGCCGCCGTCGGCAACCCGCTGCAGCAGGTCCAGCGCGTCGCCGAAGTCGGCGCGCTGCACGGTGCCGTCGGGCCGGTTGGCAAAGGCCACGTTGTGGCTGGCGATCTCCGCCCGCCGCTGGGCCATGTCCAGCGCAAGGCCGATGGCGCCGAGAGTGACATTGTGATCGGACATCCGTATTCCCCTTACTGGATGAGCAATTCGCCGCGCAACGCACCGGCCGCCTTGATCGACTGCAGCACGGTGATGACGTCGCGGGTGGAAAGATGGATCGCGCGCAGCGCGGAAATCAGGTCGCCCACGGTGGCGCCGGTGGGCAGCTGCACCATGCGGGCATCGTCTTCGTTCACCTTGATTTTGGTCTGCGGCACGATGGCGGTGCGGATATTGCGCGAGGGGTCGACAAACACGCCGTCGCCCGGCTGCGAAACCAGGTAGTCGGTCTTGATCGACACGCGCAGGTCGCCCTGCGAAATGGTCACGCTGGCCAGCTGCACGTCGCCGCCGGACACCACCGTGCCGGTGCGCTCGTTGACCACCACGCGCGCGACCTGGTCGGGCTGCACCATCACGTTTTCCAGCGCGGCGATGTTCTGCACCGCACTGCCCGCCTGGCTGAAATGCACCACCACCTTGCCGGCGTGCGCGGCGCTGGCCTCGACGCCGGGCAGCGTGCGCTGCACCGCCTGCGCCACGCGCGAGGCGGTGGTGAAATCGGGCTGGTACAGAATCAGGTTGATGGTGCCGCCCGGCCCCAGCGCACCCAGCGGCGCGGAACGCTGCACGGTGGCGCCTTCCGGTACCAGGCCGGCGGTGGGATGGTTCTTCTGTTCCAGGTTGCCGTGCGACTGTACCTTGTAGCCGCCGACCGAAATCGCGCCCTGGGCCAGCGCATAGACCTGGCCATCAGGGCCATCGAGCGGCGTCAGCAGCAAGGTGCCGCCGCCGAGGCTGCGCGCATCGCCGACCGAGGCCACCGACACGTCCAGCTTCTGGCCGGATTCCGCAAACGCCGGCAGCGTCGCGGTCACCATCACGGCCGCCACGTTGCGGCTGTTCAGATCGTCGGTGGACACGTTGACGCCAAAGTGGCTGAGCGTGTTCGCCACCGACTGCAAAGTGGCGTGGTTGCGGTTGGTATCGCCGGAGCCGGCCAGGCCGACCACCAGGCCATAGCCGATCAGCGCGTTGTCCTGCACGCCTTCGGCGCGTGCGATTTCCTTCAGGCGCACGCCCACGAAGGTCTGCGTCTGCGCCGAAGCCGCGAACGCAGCCACGGCCAGCAGCACGGCACAGAGCCCGCGCCTCATAGCAACCCCAGCCATTTGCTGACCCTGTAGATGATGCTGCGCTTCTGCGGCTCGCTGACGTCGCCGCGGCCGGTGAATTCGATGTTCGCTTCGCTGATGCGGTTGGACAGGATGGTATTGGAGGAGG
Source organism: Dyella sp. SG562 (assembly GCF_011759495.1). NCBI lineage: Bacteria > Pseudomonadati > Pseudomonadota > Gammaproteobacteria > Lysobacterales > Rhodanobacteraceae > Dyella > Dyella sp. SG562. The sequence continues at coordinate 10,017 of NZ_JAAOYS010000010.1, read as the reverse complement.
AGATGTCCTCCGGCCGCACCGCGCCGCTCAGCGCAATGCGCTGCTTCTCGCCGTTGACCACCACCGATTGCTCGCCGCGGATGCGCAGGGTGCCGACGTCGTCGATGCCGGTGACCCTCACCGCGATCTGCGCCTGCACCGCGCCCGAGCGCGTGGTCTGCCCCGCGCCGCTGTCGCTGCCGGAAAGACCGAGATTGCCGTTGTAATCGTGATGCGTGGTGCGCAGGCTGCCGCCCAGACTCACGTTATTGGCCGAGTCGGTGTTCGCGGCGGCTGACGCGCGCGAAGTCTCCACCACCAGGATGGTGAGCGTGTCGCCCACGCGGTGCGCGCGGCGATCCTCGGCCAGGCCGCGGTAGGTGCGCGGGTCGATCATGCCGCCGCCGTCCTGCGCGCATGCGGCAGGCAGGCCGAGCAGCAGCAGGGTTGCGAATGTGTATTCACGGAACAACTTGCGCCACTCCCCGGTCCGTCACCGTCGCCTTTACGGGTTCGCTGGTACCGGCCACCTGCACCGGCACCGTCTCGCCCTTGTTCGCAGCGCGCATGGCCACGCCCGCGCGCTCCACCGTGATCCCGCCGTAGCTCGCCATCAGGCGTACCTGCTGGCGATTGTCGACGTCGGGCACGTCCTCGAAATCTTCGATGCTGGCCACCTGCCCCGCGCGCACCGGATGGCGCAGGCGCTTGCCTTTGAGCGCATCCGGCGAGGCCAGCGGCGCGGACGAGCCGAGCGCCACGTCCACATTGCGTTCTTCCAGCTGCAGTTGATCGGCCGGCAGCCGCTCGGCCACGTCGTCGCGATAAACCCAGGCCTGCCCCGTCGCCGACAGCGCAAAACCCACCGGCAGCGTGCGCAGCACGCGGCCGCCGCTGCGCACTTCCACCATCGCGGTGAAGCGTGCGCGCGGCCAGCGGCCGGCGATCGGCAGCGCGCGAAATTCCAGCGCGCCCTTGGCGGCCGGCAGGTGCTCCGGACGCGTCGTCACGTCCAGCTGCACATGCTCGTAGCCATGGCCGAGGCGCTGCTCCACCGCCGCACGCGCAGCCGCCACCGCGCCATCCGCGGCGGCATCGCTGGCGCACGCGGCGGCCGGCGCCAGGCACGCCAGTGCGAACAAGCTGGCAAGGCGAAGGCTCATCGATTGAGATTGTTGATGGTGTCCAGGATCTGGTCGGTCGCCTGCAGCACGCGCGCATTGAGCTGGTACGCGCGCTGCGCCAGCACCAGCGCGGACATCTCGCCTACCAGGTCGACGTTGGAACCCTCGACATAACCCTGCGACAGCGTGCCGAAGCCTGCATCGCCCGGCTTGCCCACCACCGGGTCGCCCGAATCCGGCGTCACCGCGAAATTGTTGCCGCCGACCGAGCGCAGCGCTTCCGGCGCGGCGAACGTCACCAGCTGCAGGTTGCCGACCACGCTGTCCTTGGCGTCGCTGCCGAGCTGCGCGTGCACATCGCCATTGCTACTGACCGTGATATGGGTGGCGTCGGCGGGAATCTGGATGCCCTGCGCCAGGCGATGGCCTGCGGCGGTGGCCAGATAGCCGTCGTTGTCCACCTTGAGCTGGCCGGCGCGCGTGTACAGGCGGCCGCCGTCTTCGCCGCTTTCGATTTCGAAGAAGCCCGCGCCCTGGATCGCCAGGTCCCAGGTGTTGCCGGTCTGCTGCAGGGCGCCGTCGATCATCACCGGCGCGGTCTCGCTGATGCGCGTGCCGGCGCCGAGCTGGTTGGCCGCAAGGCCTTGCTGCGCCTGCGCCGGCGTCAGCGCCGACACGTCGGTGAAGGCCACGCGCGAGCGCTTGTAGCCCGGCGTCTGCATATTGGCCAGGTTGTTGGAGATCACGTCGATCTGCTGCTGCTGCGAGTTGAGCCCGCTGGCGGCGATATGGAGTGCTTCGATCATGGCGTCCTCAGGAGTCCTTGCCGATCTGGTCGATACCGGCCACGAGAGCCGTGTGATAGGTGGAAATCGCGTGCTGGATGGAACTGGCGTGGCGCGACAGCTGCATCAGCCGCACCATTTCCTCGCCGGGGTCGACGTTGGAACCTTCGAGCGCGCCCTGGTGCACGCGCACATCGGCGTCCGCGGTGGCGCTGGCGGCGTACATGCCGCCACCCAGCGGCTGCAGCGTGGCGCCGTCGGCCACGTCGACCAGGGCCAGCTGCGCCACCACGTCCTTGCCGTCGTGGATGGCGCCGTCTTCGCCGATGGTTACGGCAGAACTCGAGAGCACGATGGGGCCGTCGGCGCCGAGCACCGCGCGGCCCTGCGCGTCCACCAGGCGTCCGCTGGCATCCAGCGAGAACTGGCCGGCGCGCGTCAGGAACACCTGCTCGTCGCCGGCGCTCACCTGGAAAAAGCCTTGCCCTTGCAGGGCAAGATCCAGCGGGCGACCGGTCTGGATCAGGGCGCCATCGCGCTGGTCCACGCGCGTGGGCGCCGCGCCCAACGTATCTTCGAAACCTTCGGCGCGCTGTACCGCGCGATAGCCCGGCGTGGTCAGGTTGGCCACGTTCTGGCTGAGCGTGCCTAACGCGCGCACGTCGGCGCTCAAGTAACGGGCAATCGAGCTGATGGGGTCGCTCACTGGGTCTCCTTATGCCGCGGCCGGCGCCGCCGCGGTGGGCGTCACGCTGCCGAAGGCCCGCACCACGATGGTGCCGGGCAGTTCGTTGATGCCGATCACCGCCACATGCGGCAGCGAGCGCTGGATCAGGGCGCGCACGTGCCGGCGCAGCAGCGACGGGCACAGCAGCACCGGTGAAAGGTTCTTGGCCAGCATCGCGTCGGACTGCCGGGCCAGGCTGCCCAGGAAGCCGTCGAGCATGTTCGGATCGGTCAACAGCATCGAATGCCCCTCGCGCTGGCGCGCCGCCTGCAGCATCGAACGCTCGAATTCCGGTGCAAGGGTCAGCACGTGCAGTTCGCCCTGTTCGTTGCTGGCTTTCTGGCAGATGCCCGCGCCCAGGCGCTCGCGCACCTTCTCGGCAAGGTCCTCGGCCTGCTTGCTCACCTTGCCGGCGTCCACCAGCACTTCGAAGATGGTTTCCAGCTGACGGATGCTGACCAGTTCGCGCAGCAGGATCTGCAGCACCTTCTGCACGTCCGTATAGCTCAGGACGGTGGGCACCAGTTCGTCGACCAGACCGGCCTGGCGTTCCTTCAGGCGCAGCGCAAGGCGCTCGACTTCGGCGCGCGTGAGCAGGTCCGCCGCGTGGCGCTTGGCCAGTTCGTTGAGGTGAGTGACCAGCACCGTATCCGGATCGACCAGGGTGTAGCCCGCGCCGCGCGCGTACTGGCGCGCATCCGGCGAAATCCATTGCGCCGGCAGTCCGTAGGCCGGATCGCGCGTTTCGCGGCCTTCCAGCTTGGGCCGCTTGCCGCCCGGGTTGATCGCCAGCACCGCGTCGAAATGCAGCTCGCCCTGCCCGATGCGGTTGCCGTTGAGCAGCACCTGATACTGATGTTCGCCCAGCGTGCCCGCGGTGGCTTCGCGCGTCATCACCGGCGGCAGCACGAAGCCGAAGTCCAGCGCGAACTGCTTGCGCAGGCTCTGCATGCGTTCGTTTAGTTCCGCCGCGCGGTGCTGGAAGACTTCCTTCACGGCCGCGCCCAGGCGCAGTTCGAGCGGGTCGATCTGCAGGCTGCGGTAGAAATCCTCTTCGCCCTTGGGCTTCGCTTCGGGCGTGTCCGCTTCGGTTTCCGCCGCGGATTCGGTGGATGCGCTACGCCTTGCCAGCCAGATCATCGCCGCGATGCCGGCCAGCACGAAGGCCACCGGCAAGACCGGCAGGCCGGGCAGCAGCATCACGATAAACAGCGTGATGCCCACCACCATCAAGGTGCGCGGGTTGGACAGCACCTGCTTGGCGATCTCGCCGCCCAGCTCCGCATCCGACGCGGCGCGCGTGATGATGATGCCGGTCGCCACCGCGATCACCAGCGAGGGAATCTGCGTGACGATGCCGTCGCCCACCGTCAGCAGGGTGTAGCGGTGCACGGCCTCGGTCCACGGCATCCCATGCTGGAGCATGCCGATGGACAGGCCGCCGATGATGTCGATCAGCAGAATGACGATGCCGGCGATGGCGTCGCCCTTGACGAACTTGGTGGCGCCGTCCATCGCGCCGTAGAAGTTCGCCTCGCGCTCGATCAGGGAGCGGCGGCGGCGGGCCTCGGCCTCGTCGATCAGCCCCATGTTCATGTCAGCGTCGATGCTCATCTGCTTGCCGGGCATGCTGTCCAGGGTGAAGCGCGCGGCCACTTCCGCCACGCGCTGCGCGCCGCTGGTCACCACCACGTACTGCACCACCACCAGGATCAGGAACACCACCAGGCCGATCACATAGTTGCCGCCCACCACATAACTGCCCACCGCACCGATCACATGGCCGGCGCTGCCGCCGTTGAGGATCAGCCGCGTGGCCGACACGTTCAGCGCCAGCCGGAACAGCGTGGTGATCAGCAGCAGCGACGGAAAGGTGGAAAAGCTCAGCGGCGAGTCGGTCAGGAAGGTGATCAGCAGCACCAGCAAGGCGATGCTGAAGTTCACGATCAGCAGGAAATCCAGCAGCCCCGGCGAGACCGGCACGAACAGGATGGTGAGGATGAAGATCATCGCGCCGACCAGCGCGAGATCCCGCCTGCCATCCAGCAGCTGGCGCAGCAGCCCCTTCATGTATGCACCTTGTGGCCCGGGCGCGACATCACCCAGCGGTAGACGGCGCCGACCTCGCCATAGCGTTCGGCCGGCACGCTCTCGTCCAGCGCGCATTCGCGGAACAGCGCACGGGCCAGCGCCGGCAAGCGCACGATCGGCACGCCATGCCGCGCCGCCACCTGGCGGATGCGCGCGCTGAGCCAGCCACTGCCCTTGGACAGCACCACCGGCGCGAGCATGCGCGAGCGGCGGTATTGCAAGGCCACCGCCACGTGCGTGGGGTTGGTCACCACCACGTCGGCGGACGGCACGCGCGCCACCGACTGGATGCGCTTGAGCATGTCGCGCGCAAGGCGGCGGCGCTTGGAACGGATGGCCGGGTCGCCTTCGCGGCGCTTGTGTTCGTCCTTCAGTTCGCGGCGGCTCATGCGCAGCTTGCGGATGAATTCGCGGCGCGAGAACAGCAGGTCCAGCACCGCGATCAGGCCGAATACGAACAGCAGCCACTTGGCCAGATGGCCGAACAGATCCGCCAGCTCCGCCGGAATCGCCGACGGCGCCGCGCCCGCGGTAGCCATCAGCGGCTGCCACAGCGCATGCGCCATCCACGCCAGCACGGCGGCCAGGATGCCCAGCTTCAGCAGCAGGCGGCCCAGGTCCCACAGCGTGCGCAGCGAGACGATGCGCTTGAAACCCTTGACGGGATTCAGTCGCGAAGCGTCGGGCTTCAATGGCTGCGTCGAGAACATCGGCCCGGTCTGCAGCAGATTGGCGGCGATGGCGGCGATGACCAATGCAAAGATCGACGGCGCCAGTGCATGCCACACCGGCGCGAACGCACCGCCCAGCCAATGCCACAGTCCGGCGCCGGGTGCCGGCGCTGCGCCGGCCATCGCCAGCGAAGCGCGCACCGCATCGGCCATGGCGCGGCCGATGCCGGCCAGCCCCGCGATCAAGGCGAAGCAGAACACCGCCAGGCAGATCACCGCCGTCAGCTCGGTGCTGCGCGCGGCCTGCCCTTTCTCGCGCGCTTCCTGCAGGCGGAACGGCGATGGCTGTTCGGTCTTGTCCTGATCTTCGGCCATCTCAGCCCCGGACCATGGATTGCGCGCCGGCCAGGCCGTCCGCGAACAGCCGCCCCAGCAGCGCCGGCGCCAGGCGCAAGGAACCGGCCAGCAGCACCAGCACCGTCGCCACCTTCAGCGGCAAGGCAAGGAAATAGATATTCGCCTGCGGCATCGAGCGGCTGGCGAAGGCCACCGCGATATCCACCGCGAACAGGCCCAGCACGACAGGTAGCGTCACCATCAGGCCGAGCAGAAATTGCGAGCCGAGCAGGTTCAGCAGTGCCGTGAGCGACGGCGCATGCGCTGCAGCGCCCAGCGGCACCCAGCGCACCGAGGCGACCAGGTGGCGCAGCAGCAGCAGATGGAAACCGAGCGCGAAGAAGGTGAGCGTGCCGGCCAGCGACAGCACCGTGCCGAGCAGCGAATCGGTGCCCTGCAAGGCCGGATTGAACAGGTTCGCCGAGGCCAGACCCGCCTGCACGTCGAGCATGCGCGCGGAGAAACCCAGCGACGCCATCGGCAGCGTCACCGCCAGCCCATAGCAGGCGCCGACCAGCAATTCGGAACAGGCCGCCAGCACCAGATCCGCCGGCAGCGCCGACGGCGCGGCAACGCCGGTGAGCAGCCAAGACAGCGCCAGCAGCAGGATCGCGCGCACGTGCAGCGGCGCCCACGCGAACGGCGTAAACGCCGGCATCAGCAAGACGGGGACGAAACGCAGCGTGGCCAGCATCCAGGCCACCACGGCAAGCTGCAGGCCGATCATGCCGATCCCATGCCTCCGGCCATGCCTATCACCTGCCGGGCGAATTCCACCACCACGGCCATCATCCACGAGCCCAGCAACAGGAACAGCGCCACCACCAGGATCAGCTTGGGGATGAAGGTGAGCGTCATCTCCTGGATCTGCGTGACCACCTGGAACACCGACACCAGCAGGCCCACCAGCAAGGTGCCGAGCAGGATCGGCGCGGACACCTTCGCCGCAGTCAACAGCATCTGGGCCAGCAGGTGCATGCCGGTATCGGCGTCCATGCTCAGGCGCGTCCGGCCGGGCGCAGGCGCGCCTGCAGCTGCTGGATGAAATCGACCGGGCGGCGCGTGGTGTCCATGCCCGCTTCGGCCAGGATGCCGTCGACCATCGCCGCCGCCTCGCGGTCGCGCCCTTCCGCGCTCCACAGCAGGCTTTGCGCGTAGCGGGCGTTGCGGCTTTGCGGGTCCAGGCGGAGTGCGCGCTTGATGTCGCTGCGCGCTTCGTCGGCATGGCCGTTCAGCGCATGCACCAGGGCGATGCCGCCATGGGATTCGCCGAAGTTGCGGTCCAGATCGAGCGCCTTGCTGAAATGCGCGTGCGCCTGGGCCGGGTTGCCGAGCAGAAGATCGCACCAGGCCAGCGCGTGCCAGGTGCCGATGTGCTGGCTCATGCGGTCCGTGGCGCGGCTGAGAAACGCGTGCGCGGCAGGCACGTCGCCGTTGAGCATCAACGCTTCGCCGGCACCGGCAAGCGCACGGCCGGCTTCCGGCTGGGCGGCCAATACCTGGGCGAAGGACTGGTAGGCGGACTGGGCATCGTGCGACCACAAACCGAGCGTGCCCAGCGTGGTGAGTGCGTCCGATTGCGCGGCGTCGATGCTGAGCGCGTGCTGCGCGGCATCGCATGCATCGGCCACCTGCGCCAGGTCGAGGTAAAGCATCGCCAGCAGGCCCCAGGCCTCGGCATGCCGTGGATGGTTCTGCACCACCGCGCCGGCGACGGCCGCCGCGGCTTCGTACTGCTGGCGGTGCTGCAGCAGGCGGGCGTGCAAAAGGGCGATTGCCGGCTCATCGGGCGAGCGCGGCAAGACGGAGGCGAGCACGCGTTCGGCAGCATCGAGCCGGTCCGCGCCCAGCAGCGCGAACGCAAGATCGTGGCGAACGGCGACGCTGTCGGCGCCGGCTTCGAGGCAGGCCACCAGCGCATCCGCGGCCACCGCGAAGCGGCCACGCGCGAGCGCGCATCGTCCTGTGCGGAAGAGGAAATCCGGGCGTTCGCGCAATGCGGTCGGCACGCTGTCGAGCATGCTTTCGGCCTCGTCGAGCAGACCATGGGCCAGCAAGGCATCGACCAGATCGATCACGATCAGGTCATTGCCCGGGTCCTGGCGATGGAAATCCCGCAGTTGGATCAGCCTGTCCATGGCGACCTCCCGTTTGACCACTCCCTGTCACGAACGGCGGCGCCCGCAGGCACCACGACGAACCGGTACGACACTTCCCCTCCAACGACCCTTTCCAAGGCCGGCACTGCGTCCCCTGAACAACCGCCAGATCCCTATCCATGCGGCACGCCAAATCAGCATAGGGGTGAAGGAAATGGCATAGCAAGATCAACTTTGTGGCGTTTTTGGTTCACAAATGACCGAAAGAAAATGTGATTTATATCGTGAAGGAAATGTCTAAGAAGCTCCGTTTATCGAGTGATTGATTCGGCAACTTCTTTTGCCTGTTATAAATTTTTGTGTCGTTATTTCTTGCGCCCGCATGAGGGCGCGACGCCGCAGATGAATGATTTCTTGCACCAGGCTTTCCTGTTTTAGCGACTTTGGGTCATTTGGGTATGGGCAGGGATTTCAGCACTTGTATGCAGTGCAGCAATCGACGGAACATCGCGCACGCGTACAAAGCGCCCTTCCCAAACAACACCTGTCGACTGGAATATCAAGCCATGTCGCGGGGTTTCGCGGCCTCGAATTGGGCTGACATTACGCGGCGATAATCGGCAGAATTAATCCAGTCGAAAATCCAGATATCCCTTGAAATGACGCAAAAAAATTTTCCCCAACGCCAGATTCGCGCGCTTTACAACGAACGCACGCTCCGCGTTTATCAGGCCTATTCCCACGCCATCGCCGACAGCGCCCTCACCCACCAGACCTTCGTCTCGCCACCGTTCAAGCGCGAGCGCATGACGTGGATCAAGCCGTCTTTCCTATGGATGATGTATCGCGCCGGATGGGGTGAGAAAGACGATGGACAGCGGCGGATTCTCGCCATCGACATTACTCACGAAGGCTTTGCATGGGCGCTTGCGCACAGCTGCCCGAGCCATCCGGAGCCAGGCATGAGTGCGGATGAGTGGGAGGAACTCAAGCGGAGATCGCCAGTGCGGATTCAGTGGGATCCGGAGCGGGATCTGCATCTGAATCCGCTGGATTATCGGGCGATTCAGATGGGGCTGAGTGGGGAGGCGGTGGAGCGGTATGTGGGGGAGTGGATTCGGGGGATTGAGGATGTTACGTCGGAGGCGCACGGGATTCATGGGCTTGTGCGCGAAAACCGGTTGCTTGAGGCGAGGAGTGCTTTGCCAAATGAACAGCCTTATCCAGACATCCATTGATGATCAGCACCTCATATCGATCCCTCACGACTCCAGGAGCCTGATTAAATATTAGAGAGCGATAGCATTTAACGCGGCGCGCCCTACTACCGCTTCTCCAGAACGGCCACTAATTTTCGCACGAACTCAGTTTTGTCCACCTTGCCCACATTCGAATAAGAAAATAAATAACCATCCTTCTTATAAGCCTCAATCATTACATTTATCAAAGAATATATATGCAAAGGAACTCTACCAAGCACCCGGAGCCCCCCCCATACTTAATGATGCCGCAACACAAAATGCCACCGCATCAACGGGAAACAGGCCCTGTTCTGAGCTGGCAATCAGCCCCTGAATTTCCAAGAACTCACTTTCTGGCGTATTCATACTTCCTGCGTTTAACTGACTCCAGCCACTTATTCCTTCCGGCCCTTTATTCGTCGGGGGATACCATCGCTCCGCCCCCCCTATTGGCTCGCAACTCAGGAGCGAGGACATTTGACGCCCCGCGCCCCTTGATTGCCATTTTCTATGTTGGACTACGCCTGAATAGCGATCTCTAGTAATACTTCGGCGAAATTCACCCCACCATCTTTGGCTGGCTGTTTCTTAAGCCTATTTAGGGCGTAAGCCAGTGCAACATTTGCCCCTAAGCGATATTAGACAAAGGGGCCGGAGGTAGTTAAGCGCTTACTCGAAACGATGGCGCCATCTGACATGCGGGAGACAAAGGGGCCGGGGGTAGTTAAGCGCTTACCCGACTCGCCGGAAGCGCTCGATATGAGGCAGCCGAAGTTGAGATTCTGGCCACCGCACTTAACTACCTCCGGCCCTGAGGTATCCCCACGTTCTTCACGCCACCACCCGCATCTGATCCAGCACAGCTGGCGGTAGTGAGCGTAGCCGTTCAATCCATCGAGATGTT
>NZ_JAAOYS010000009.1:0-249225 GCF_011759495.1 Dyella sp. SG562 | reverse complement strand
GCTCATCGCCTCTCCCGGTCATCAACACTATGGGTGTTGCATTGACCCGTTGAAACCGCCGGCCCAAAGAGAAAGTAACCAAAGAGAAATGGCCTCAAGTCAAAGGCTCGCGACGCGACTAGAAGGAGCAGTGGGCGGCTGCGGTAGCCTGATTAACCTGGGTCTACACGAAACGACAGTGCGTTTACGTAGCGGCTTCTTCAACGTGCCGTGGCGAAGAGGATGTTCAATGACCGAGGCCAGCTTTTGGGCTTAGCCCTGTTCGTTGCGTAAGCGTACGGTGTAGGTTGGGGTGAGCCGCAGGCGAACCCCAACACCCGCACCTTTACGCGCCTCGCCACGTTGGGGTTCGCCTGCGGCTCACCCCAACCTACGCCACGGCAAGATTTGACATTGCGCTCCGCCCGACCCCTCACCCTGCCCTCTCCCCGGAGGGGAGAGGGGTGAAGTCGTGAGGGAGGCAGGAACGAAGAGCCAAAGCTGGCCTCGTTCCTTGAACATCCTCTCGGCCACGGCACGTTGAAGGACGCGTTACGAAACCGCACTGGTGTTTCGTGTAGACCCAGGTTAATCAGGCTACCGCAGCCGCCCACCGCTCCTTCTAGTCGCGTCGCGAGCCTTGGCTCTCAGGCCATTCTCTCTTTGGTTACTTTCTCTTTGAGCCAGCAAAGAGAAAGTGACCCGGGCGCCGGCAGGCGCACGGAATGCCCGCTGCATAAGCGGCCAAATCGCGGCCACGCGACAACCGAGCGACACAGAAACCGGATCCCGGCCTACACCGGGATGACGAGCAAAGAGCGGGCGTCGGCAACGCCCTCCGCATAAGCGGCCCAATCGCGATACCGCGACAACTAATGAAAATCCCTGGAGCGGGCATCCAGCTCCCCGAGCAACGGACTCAAGTCCACCAGCCTCCTGGCGATCAAGTGGCAAACGCCATCCACCGTCTCCCAATGCCCCTCCACGCCAAGCAGCCGCGCCTCCAGATACGCCCGGTGCTGCCGCTCGGCAACCTGCCGCCACACCACTACATTCACCGGACCATGCTCATCCTCCAGCGTGATGAAAGTGACCCCGCTAGCCGTCTGCGGCTGCTGCCGCTGAGTAACCAGCCCGGCGATACGGGCTGGCATCTTGTGCTGCAGCCCGGTGAGCTGCTTCGAATCCAGAAAGCGCTGCGCGCGCAACCGCGTACGCAGAAGGCGCAGCGGATGCGGGCCGAGGCTGAGCCCGGTGTGGGCGTAATCCGCCAGCAGGTTCTCCGCCGCCGTCGGTGGCGGCAAGGCAACCGCTTCCTCCGCGGGGCTGCTGCGCCCGAACAGCGGCAGCTGCGCTTCCACGCCGCTGACGGCCCACTTCGCGCGATGGCGATGGCCGGCCAGTCCGCGCAGGGCGCCGGCATCGGCGAACAGGTCCTGGTGGCGGCGGTCCAGGCCGGCGCGCGTGCACAGGTCGACGATGTCGGCGAACGGTGACTGCGTGCGCGATTGCTCGACGCGTCGCGCCATGGCTTCGGAACAGCCGCGCACCTGGCGCAGGCCCAGGCGCAGGGCGAAGCCGCCCTTGCTGTGCGGGTCGCGTTCCAGCGTGCAGTCCCAGTCGCTGTAGCGCACGTCCACCGGCAGCACGGCGACTTTGTGGTGTTTTACGTCCTGCACGATCTGGCTGGCGCTGTAGAAGCCCATCGGTTGTGCGTTGAGCAGGGCGCAGGCGAACGCGGCGGGGTAGTGGCATTTCAGCCAGGCGCTGGCGTAGGCCAGCTTGGCGAAGCCGGCGGCGTGGCTTTCGGGGAAGCCGTAGCTGCCGAAGCCTTTGATCTGTTCGAAGATCTGCGCGGCGAACGCTTCGCTGTAGCCGCGCTCCTTCATGCCGCTGAACAACTGGTCGCGATGCTTCTCCATGCCGCCGTGGCGTTTCCATGCGGCCATGGCGCGGCGCAGTTCGTCCGCCTGGGGGCCGCTATAGCCGGCGGCCACCATGGCGATGCGCATCACCTGTTCCTGGAACAGCGGCACGCCCAGCGTGCGCTCGAGCACTTCCTGCAGCGCGTCCGAAGGATAGGAGACCTTTTCTTCGCCACGCCGCCGGCGCAGATACGGATGCACCATGTCGCCCTGGATCGGGCCGGGCCGGACGATCGCCACCTGGATCACCAGGTCGTAGTAATTCGCCGGTTTCAGCCGCGGCAGCATCGACATCTGCGCGCGGCTCTCGATCTGGAACACGCCGATGGTGTCGGCCTTCTGCACCATGGCGTAGGTCGGCTCGTCATCGATCGGGATCGACGCCAGCGTGTGCGACACCCCCTCATGCTGCTTCATCAGATCGAAGCACTTGCGCACGCAGGTGAGCATGCCCAGCGCCAGGCAATCCACCTTGAGCAGGTTCATCCGGTCCAGGTCGTCCTTGTCCCACTGGATGATCGTGCGATCCTGCATCGCCGCGTTTTCCACCGGCACCAGCTCCGACAGCGGCGCATCGGAGATCACGAAGCCGCCCACGTGCTGCGAGAGATGCCGCGGAAAGCCGCGCAGTTCTTCGGTCAACAAGAGCACCCGTTGCAGCAGCGGACTATCCGGATCCAGCCCCGCTTCCCGCAGATGCTCGTCCAGCGAGCCGCCGTTGCGCCACGCAAACACATCGCTCAGCGATGCCACCTGGTCGGTCGACAAGCCCAGCGCCTTGCCCACGTCGCGCGCCGCGCTGCGGCCGCGATAGCTGATCACCGTGGCGGCCAGCGCGGTGCGTTCGCGGCCGTACTTGCGATAGATGTACTGGATCACCTCCTCGCGCCGCTCGTGCTCGAAATCGATATCGATATCGGGTGGCTCGGGGCGGTTGTATTTGTGGTCCTTGCGGCTGGCCGACATGAAGCGTTCGGTCAGCAACTGCGCCTCGTCCGGGCTGACGCTGGTCACGCCCAGCGCGTAGCACACCACCGAATTGGCGGCCGAGCCGCGGCCCTGGCACAGGATGCCGATGCTGCGCGCGTAGCGGACGATATCTTCCACCGTAAGGAAGTAATGCTCGTAGTCCAGCTCGCGGATCAGCGCCAGCTCGATTTCGATCTGCTTGCGGTTCTTCTCGCTGACGCCATCGGGCCAGCGCCGCTGGATCCCTTCCTCGGTCAGCTTGCGCAGCCACGATGCCGCCGTATGCCCCTCCGGCACCAGCTCCGCCGGATAGCGGTACTGCAGCTGGTCCATGTTGAAGCTGCAGCGCTCCGCGATGCGCACCGTCTCGGCCAGCAGATGCGCCGGATAGATATCGGCCAGCGCATCGCGGGTGCGCAGATGCCGCTCTCCGTTCTTGAACAGCACCGCCCCGGCCTGCGCCACGGTAAGTCCGTGGCGGATCGCGGTAAGCGTGTCCTGCAGCGCCCGCCGCCCGCGCACATGCATATGCACGTCGCCCGCGGCGACCGCTGGAATGCCGAGTTCACCGGCCAGCGCTTCGAGCTGGCGCAAGCGGGCCGCGTCATCCGGGCCGCGATGCAGTTCCACCGCCAGCCACAAGCGGCCGGCGAAGCGTTCGGCCAGCCAGCGGCCATCGGCGGCATCCGGTTCGGCGCCCGGCAGCCATAGCGCCAGCGTGCCGGGCAGGCCGTCGGCGAGGTCGGCGCGGGTCAGGTGGTAGGTGCCCTTGGCCGAGGCGCGGCGGCCGCGCGTGATCAGGCGGCACAGCGAGGTATAGCCTTCGCGCGTTTCGCACAGCAGCACGAAACGCAATTCGTCATTCAATTTGAATTGAGAACCGACAATCAATGGCAGTTCGAATTCCAGCGATGCCTCGTACGCACGCACGATGCCGGCCAGCGAGCATTCGTCGGTGATCGCCAGGGCGCGGTAGCCGCAGGCTTTGGCGCGTTCGAATAATTCGCCGGCACTGGACGCGCCATGCTGGAACGTGAAGTTCGACAGGCAGTGCAGTTCCGCGTAGTCCGTCATGCGAACCACCCGTGCAGCATCCACGGCCCGTGTTCGCCGATCGGACAGAACACCCAGGCGCGCTGTCCTTGCGCGGTTTCCACCACGTAGTAATCGCGGCGCAGGCCGCCGCCGTCCCACCAGCCGGTCTCCAGCCGCTCGGGGCCGGCCAGGATGCGCGGCGGCGGGCCGCGCAGCGGGATCGGCGTGTCCAGCAGCCAGGTCGGGCGCGGCAGCGGCGTGGGCGTGCCGATGAATTGCGCCTGCATGTCGGCGGTCTGCGCGCGTTCCGGGCGCGGGTCGGTGCTGGCGCGCAGCTTGCCCACGGCCTGGTCGCCGAGCCGCGCGCGCAGGCGTTCGCGCAATTGCTCCGCCGGCAGCGCATGCAGCGGGCGGGTGTCGAACAGATCGCGCCCGGCCGGCACGAACGGCGGCAGCTCGTGCGCCACCAGCCGCATCGCCACCACCGGTTGCGGCAGCGTGGTGCGGTCCAGGCGGCCGCGTGCGTGTTCGAACAGCATGGCCGGTTCGCGTTCGGGCGCGAGCAGGCCGATCGAGACATCGGTGGAACTGCCGTCGCGATGGATCAGCCGCAGCATGAAGCGCTGCACGCCGCCGTCGCGTCCGGCCAGATACGCGCCGAGATCGCCGGTCAGCCGGCGCAGCGGAAACACCAGCGCTTCCACGTGCTCGATCTCGTGCGTCCATTCCATCCCTAAGTCCAGCCGGTCCGGCGGGCGATAGAACGGCAGCACTTCCTGTGTGGCGCCGGTGAGGTAATCCAGGTGTGCGGTCAGCTCGTCGCCGAAGCGCCGGCGCAGGCCGTCGCGCGGCGCGCGCAGCAGCTGGCCCAGCGTGCGCAGGCCCATGCCGGCCAGACTGTCGGCCGCCTGCCCGGGCAGGCGCGCCTTGCCCACCGGCACGGACAGCAGCGCGCTGTGCAGCGCATCCGGCGTGGTCACCGCCAGGCCGTCGTGCATGCCGGCCAGCACGTGGGCGCCGCGCGCGGTGGGCGCGAGTGCGATGTGGTGGCGAAAGCCCAGCTCGGTCAGGTCGTTGCGCAGCTGGCGTTCGAACTTCGGCCAGGGCCCGAACAGGCCCAGGCTCTTGCTGACTTCCAGCACGATCGCGCGCGGCCACAGCGCCACCTCGGCGCTGTAGCGGTAGGCCCAGGCGGCGAGCAGGCGGTGCCAGCGTTCGGTGGCCGCGGGGTCGTATTCCACGGCGTCGAAATGCGCCAGCAGCGCCTGTGCCGCGGCGAGCTTCTGCCCGGGGCGCAAGCCCGCCGCGCGTGCCGATGCATTGGCGGCGTAGACGCTGCGTGCCTGCGCCGGGCCGGTGACCAGCACCAGCGGCTCGTCCGACGGCGGACGGCGGCGCAGCACGCCGTCCAGTGCAAGGTGCGGCAGCAGGATGCAGGCCCAGAGCATGGCGTCAGCGCCCGCTTTCGGCGGGGAAGGGAATCGCCATGGCCGGCGGTTGCCCGCCGCGGCATTTGCGGATGCGCAGCTGCCGTACCGGCGCGGTTTCCACTTCCAGCCGCAGTGCCGCGGGCGAAGCCTGCGGTGCGTGGCGGCGGTCGCGGAACAGGAAACCGAGCGCGCGGCCGTGATCGGCGGCGACCTGCAGGCGGCGCAGCGCGCGGTCGTCCGCCTGCTGCGGCCAGGCCAGCACGGCGGCGCAGCTGCCGGAGCGCAGGCATTGCTCGGCGGCCCACAGCGCGTCGCGCGGCGTATCGGTGCGCACGATGTCCACGCGCGACATCGCCACGCCGCGGTTTTCCCAGCCGGCGACGCAAGGCGTGTAAGGCGGAGCGATCACCGCGATCACGCCATCGGCCTGCGTCAGCCGCGCTAAGGTAGGCAACACCAGTTGCAGCTCGCCCACGCCATCGGCGGGCAGCAGGATTTCGCTCAGCGCGTGCTCCGGCCAGCCGCCGGAGGGCAGCGCGGCGTCCAGCTGCGCCCAGCCGGTGGGCTGGCTGCCGGGTTCCGCGGCGGGTGCGGCGCGGCCGTGCCAGACCTGGCGGCCGGCGAACAGCGCATCGAGGGCGACGACCTGGCCCATCGCCCGCTCAACGCAACTGGCGCAGGCAGCGGGTGACCACGCCCCACAGTTCCAGCGTTTCGCCTTCCTTGAACACGATGGGCTTGAAGTGCGCGTTTTCCGGCAGCAGGGCGATCTTGCCGTCGACCTGGCCCAGCCGCTTGATCGACAGCTCGCCGTTAACGATGGCCACCACGATGTCGCCCTGGCGCGGCTTGAGCGCGCGGTCCACCAGCACTTCGTCGCCGTCGAAGATGCCTGCGCCGATCATCGACCAGCCGGACACGCGCACGATGAAGGTGCTCGGTTCGTGTCCCGCGATGATCAGGTGCTGGTTGAGATCGACGACATCCGCGACGTCGTCGTCCGCCGCGCTGGGCAGGCCCGCCGGCACGCGGCTGCTGAAGGCGGTGAGCGCCACCGTGGAAGGCAGCAGCGACAGCGGCCGCGGCGTATCCAGCGAGTTGCCCTGGCGGTAGGCATCCAGGTAGGCCAGCACGGTCGGCACCTGGCTTTCGGGAACGCGCAGGCGCTGGGTCGGTTCGCTGGAGGGGCGGCCGGCGCCGGGGCGGGAGCCACCGTGGGAGGGAGGAGACATGGCTGCGGCAGCTTGAATATCGGGTCGGTAATCAAGATAGCACCGGCATCATCTCAGCGCTTGAGATACCTCGGGTTCGGCGATAAGAAATTTCTTTAAGTAAAAAATATTTGACATCAAGTTATCTTTGTCGGACATTGCGGCCACGCCAAGAGGGGACATGCCCATGCTGCCGAGAGAACGCTTTGCCTGGATCTGGACCGCCGCGCTCATCGTGGTCGGCGCCGCCTATTTCATCGCGGTGGGAGTGCAGCAGCAGGCGCACGCCGAACTGAGCTTCCTGACCCGCATCGCCACCCTGGCGGCCGCCCTGGGGTCGCTCGGCGTGATCGCCGGCGGCGAACGGCTGTACGCCCGCCTGGGCGGCGGCGGCCACCGCTACGAGGCGCCGGACGAGCGCGAGCGCTTCATGGATGCCCGCTCGTCCACCTTCGCCTACTACGTGCTGATGGCCGGGATGCTGGTGGTCGGTTTCGTCATGCCGTTCAAGCACAGCGGCTGGGACATCGTGCACGGCGCCCTGCTGGCCGTGATCGCCGCCGAGGTCGTCCACCACGGTTCGCTGGCCCTGGCCTACCGCCGAGGCTGGCGTGTCTGAGAAGCGCCTGACCAACAACATCCGCACGCTGCGCTTCATGGCCGGCGAGATGACCCAGGCGGATCTGGGGCAGCGCGTCGGCTTGACCCGGCAGACCATTGCCGCGGTGGAGGCGGGGAAGTATTCGCCGACGCTGGAGACGGCGTTTCGGATTGCCGAGGTGTTTGGCAAGCCGTTGGATGAGGTGTTCCGGTGGGAAAGCTGACGGGGCAGGGGTGACGAACGGGGCAGGCTGTCGTTCGACGGCTTCGTTACGCTCGCCGGAATGTCGTCAACGTTTGGGATGAATCCCTTCTCCCTCCGGCGACCCGAAGGTAGTCCCGTGGGAGAGAAGGTGGCGGCAGCCGGATGAGGGTACGGGCGAAGCGCAACGCACGGTTCCGCCCGTACCCCAACCCTTACCCCTCTCCCGGTGTAAGAGGGGCTCTACGTCAGCCTTCGATATGAGGGGCGCCTTCGGGTTTCGTCGTGGCCTGAAAGCGCTGCGGCTGGATGACTTCGATGGCGGCGACGGACCGGCGCAGCCGACGCCGCGCATGGCGGAAGCGGTTGCGCCGACACCTTAGATTCGATGAGGAGTCGTGTCATGTTCAAGCATCTGCCATGGTCGTTTGCGTTTGCCGGCATGCTGTCGATCGCCGGTGCCTTGGCCGCGGAGGCCGGCCCGCAACCGCCGCCCGAGATGGCGGCGCTTTATCCCCGTATCGGCACCTGGAAAGTGCTCATGCGCACCGGGCCGAGCGAAAGCCTGCCCAAGGGCGGCGTCGACAACGGCGTGATGGTGATGAAGAAAGGGCCAGGCGGTTTCTCCATCGTGCAGGAGTTCACCTCGCATGGCACCAGCGGCGACGTCGTGGGC
Organism: Dyella sp. SG562; assembly: GCF_011759495.1. NCBI lineage: Bacteria > Pseudomonadati > Pseudomonadota > Gammaproteobacteria > Lysobacterales > Rhodanobacteraceae > Dyella > Dyella sp. SG562. Next base: position 241,198 of record NZ_JAAOYS010000009.1, on the reverse strand, counting down.
CAGAGCTATGCGTGGTGGGATGCCAAGGCCAAGGCCTACAAGAGCGTGTGGTGCGACAACATGCAGGGTTGCGTCGACTTCGTCACCGTCGTCAAAGGCAACTCGTGGACGGTGGAGCTCGATGGCGAGTCCAACGGCAAGAAAGTGCACACCACCATCCGCGCCACCATGAGCGCGGACCACAACCGCATCGAAGAGGAAGTGGCCAATGCCTATGACGGCGGCCCGATGCATGTGGAAACCGTCAGCTACTACACGCGAATCCCCGATTCCGGCGCGGCCAGGGAAACCCACGCGCAATAGGCTTGTGCTACGAAGTCGCGCAGTGGAATAAGGATGGCGGTTCGATGGGCTGGTCGGCTTGCGCATGAACAAGGCTGCGAAAATCTCGCCCCCCGGCACTGCCTGGGAAGTCGGCGCCATTTTTCTTCGCCTGGGGCTGACGTCGTTCGGCGGACCGATCGCCCATCTGGGGTATTTCCGTCGCGAGTTCGTGCAGCGCCGCCGCTGGCTCGATGAGGAGCATTTCGCGCAGCTGCTGGCGCTGTGCCAGTTCCTGCCGGGGCCGGCGAGCAGCCAGCTTGGATTTTCCATCGGCCTGCTGCGCGCCGGCTGGGCGGGAGCGCTGGCGGCGTTCGTCGGGTTCACCTTGCCCTCGGCGCTGCTGCTGTTTGCGTTCGCCGAGTTCAGCGGGCAACTGGCGGGGCCGTGGGGACAGGCCGTGGTGCATGGCTTGAAGCTGGTGGCGGTGGCGGTCGTTGCGCAGGGCGTGCTCGGTATGGCGCGCAGCCTGTGTCCCGATCCGCCGCGCGCCTTGCTGGCGGTGCTTGCCGCGGCACTGATGCTCTTCAGCGCGCTGCCGGCGATGCAATGGCTGGTGGTGGCGGGCGGAGCAGCGCTTGGGCCCTTGATCTGCCGGCAGGTGGTTGCCCGGCAGGGCGAGACGTTTGCGTTGACGTACGGATCGCGCAGCGGCGCGGTGCTTCTGCTCGCGTACGGAGTGCTGCTGGTGGCGGCCTTGGTGTTGCCGCCCTTGCTGCCGCCGTTGGGACAGATGGCCGGCGCTTTCTATCGGACCGGTGCACTGGTGTTCGGCGGCGGCCACGTGGTGCTGCCGCTGCTCAAGCACGCCATCGTCGATCCCGGCTGGGTCAGCCCGGACACCTTCCTTACCGGCTATGGCGCCGCGCAGGCGGTGCCGGGGCCGATGTTCACGCTGTCGTCCTTCCTCGGTAAGCAGATGTATGGCGGGCAGGGTGGGGCGGCCGGCGCGCTGGTCGGCGTGCTGTCGATCTTCCTGCCGGGCTTGCTGGCGGTGTCCGGGACGCTGCCGTTCTGGCGGGCACTGGCCGCGCGCGACCGGGCGGCGCGCATGCTGGCCGGCGTCAATGCGGCGGTCGTCGGCCTGCTGGCGGCGGCGTTCTACGATCCCGTGTGGGTCGGTGCGGTGGCTGATGCGGGAGATTTTGCGATCGCCGCCGTAGGTTTCGTGGGCCTGGTAGCGGTGCGGTGGCCCGCGTGGGCCGTGGTGATCTGGTGCGTGGGCGCTTCGCTCGCGCGCCATGCGCTTGCCTGAGATGCCGGATCGCAGGGAGTCCGTTCCCCTGCATCGCGATCAGTCAATTCAAATGACTTGATCGGTGATGCGCACGTGCGCATCCGTGATGTGGAATCCGTACCTGGCGATATCGTCCAGGCATTCGCCCGAATCGATGCCCGGCATCGCGCGCTCGCGCTCCAGTTCCGCGGATTTCAGGGCATTCCATGGGGCGAATTTCGCGGGCAGGTTGGCGCCTGTCGCATCCGCCGTTACGCCGAACACGCGGCCAGGGCCGCGGAAAACATGGACTAGCATGAGGCTTGCTCCTGGCCTTGGTCATTCAATTTGATTTGATTTATCGATGCGCAGGCGAATCGGGCATGGCTACCATGGGTGCCGATATCGCGCCGTTCCTGCGGTTGGTGATATTGAATATACACGTGTATATGTAATTTACAAGCGACCACCCATGACCACGCGTTCCTACTCCAGCCCCGTCCGTGCCGCCGCCGCCGCCGAAAAGCGCGAGCGCGTGCTGCAGGCCGCCATGCAATTTCTGCGTGAGTCGGACAGTGCCGCCAACTTTTCGCTGGAGATGGTGGCCAAGCTCGCGGGCGTGACGCGCCTGACCGTCTACAACCAGTTCGGCTCGCGCCGCGGGCTGATGGAAGCGGTCTTCGACGAAATCGCGCTGCGCGGGCAGATGGGCCGGCTGCGGCATGTGCGGGAACAGGCCGATCCGCGCGAAGGGCTCGACCAGCTGGTGCAGATCTGCTGCGAGTTCTGGAGCAGCGACCCCGCGCTGCGGCATATCTACGACGCCATGGCGCCGGACCAGGAATTCGCCCAGGCCTTGACCGCGCGCAACGAACGGCGCCGGCAGCTGATTGCAAGCCTGGTCGAAAAAGTGGCCGGCAAAGGCACGCGTGTGCAGCCGCGCCGCGATGCCGTCGATCTGATCTTCGCCCTTACCGGCTTTGCGATGTTCCGGCAGCTGGCGGAGGGCCGTTCGGCGAGCGAGGTCAGTGTTCTGATCCGAGTGGCCGCACATGCGGCGCTCGATCGGCTTGCCAAGTGATATCAGAAAACGGGATGGTGGAATTTCGCGTCGACCCGTTTCCGTCCGCCGATGAACTCGACGCGCTCTGGCTGCAAGCCTGGGGCAGCCACGCGTCCGGAGAATTTCCACGCATTCTCTCGCGCAGCCTCGCGCATATCGGGGCTTATGAAAGCGGGGAGCTGATCGGCTTCGTCAATGTGGCATGGGATGGCGGCATGCATGCCTTCATCCTGGATACTTGCGTGCATCCGCGATTGCGCAGGCAAGGCGTCGCCACGCGCCTGGTAAACGAAGCCACCGTGCTTGCCAGGGATCGAGGCGCCCATTGGCTGCACGTCGATTTCGAACCGCATCTTTCTTCGTTCTACCGAAGCTGCGGATTCAGGCCGACCGAGGCGGGTTTGATCAAGCTCCAGTAATCGTGTGATCGTGGGATCGTGGGATCGTGGGATCGTGGGATCGTTGGGCGGTTGGCTGGCGCTTGTGTCACAGGGGGAAGCATGCGGACTTGGTTTGTCGCTGCCATGTTGGCGGCTGCGGGAAGTGTTGGCGTTGCGGGTGAACTGCCAAGGGCTGGCGTTTCTGCGCCCTCTGCGTTGGCGTCCCCGTCGAACGCATCGGGCTTCGATGTCGCCGATATGGATCTTAAGGTCCGTCCGCAGGACGACTTCTACCGTTACGTCAACGGCGGCTGGCTCGATGCGGCGCAAATCCCGGCGGATGCGGAGCGCATTACGCCTTCTTCCGAACTCGATAAAGTCATCCGGCAGAGGCTGCGCCAGCTGGTCGAGGCCGTGCCGGCTGACGCGAAAGGCGATCGGCGGAAAATCGCCTGGCTTTATCGGAGTTTCCTGGACGAGGCCGCGCTGGAAAAGCTGGGCGTGCGCCCCTTGGCTCAGGATCTGGAGCGCATCCGGCACGCGCGCACCGTCGGCGATATCTGCGCACTGATGGGGCAGCTCGGAAGCATCGGCGTCGATAGTCCATTCAGCAATTCCGTACTCAACGACGCGGACGATCCCGGCCAATATGCCTTGACGCTGTACCAGAGCGGCTTGGGCATGCCGAACCGCGACTATTACCTGGACGATACCGACCATTTCCGCGAAGTGCGCGCGGCCTACCGCAAGCACGTCGCCACCCTGCTGCGTATGGCGGGCGACGTCGACGCCGAAGCGGAAGCCAGGCAGGTCGTTGCCCTGGAAACGCAGCTTGCCAAAGCCCAATGGCCTGCTGCGGAGCTTGGCGATCCGAGCAAGACCCACAACAAGGTGCGGCTGAAGGATCTCCCGCGCACGGCCCCTGGCATTGACTGGCCGGCCTATCTCAAAGCATCGCAAGCCATCGGCGGCATCGATTCGCTCATTCTCGCGCAGCCGGATTTCTTCGCCGCATTAGGCCGGATGCTGCAAGACACTCCGGCGCCGGTATGGCAGGCCTATCTGCGCTACCGCCTGCTGAGCGCCTATGCGCCTTTCCTCAGCCGCGCCTGGGTCGATGAAGGCTTTGCTTTCGAAAGCACCGTGCTGCGGGGTATTCCGCAGAACACGTCGCGCTGGGAACGGGGCCTGGACCTGGTTGAAACATCGATGGGCGAAGGCCTGGGCCGGCTCTACGTCGAACGGTACTTTCCGCCGTCGTCCAAGCAGAAGTTGCAGGACATGGTGAAACACCTGGTGGAAGCTTTTCGCCAGGAGATCGATACGCAGGATTGGATGGCGCCATCCACCAAACTGAAGGCGAAGGAAAAGCTCGCCAGGCTGCATGTCAAAATAGGTTATCCCGACCGCTGGCGCGACTACGGCAAGCTCGCCATCGAGCCTGGCGACCTGGTCGGCAATGTACGCCGGGCCAGGGCCTTCGAATATGCGCGCAATATGCACAAGCTCGGCCATCCGGTAGACAAGGGCGAGTGGTTTATTACGCCGCAGACGGTAGATGCGTATGAATTTCCGCCGCAGAACGAAGTGGTGTTCCCGGCCGGCCTGATGCAGCCGCCATTCTTCGATCCCGGAGCAGACGATGCCGCCAACTACGGCGCCATCGGCGGCACCCTCGGGCATGAAATCAGCCATGGCTTCGATGACGGCGGCAGCCAATATGATGCCGATGGCCGGCTGCTCGGCAAGCCGGGCTGGTTTACTGAGAAGGACCGCGAAGCATTCGACCGGCGTGCACAGGCATTCGTCGCGCAATACGACGGTGTCGAGGCTGTGCCGGGCCATCGGGTCAATGGCGCCCTTACGCTGAGCGAAAACGTTGCGGATAACACCGGCATCGCCATGGCCTACCAGGCTTATCGACTTTCACTGGATGGCAAGCCGGCTCCCGTGATCGATGGCCTGACCGGCGACCAGCGGTTCTTTATGGCATGGACCAGGAAATGGCGGGCCAAGGTGCGCGACAGCGAAACGCTGCGCCTGCTGAAAAGCAACGAGCATGCGCCGCGCACGGTGCGCGGCATCGTGCCGGTAAGGAACCAGGACGCGTTCTACCGGGCCTTCGACATCAAGCCCGGGGACGCGATGTACCTGGCCCCGGCGGACCGGGTCAGGATCTGGTAATGGCGGGGGATTATCCCGCCGCTTAAGGCCGCCCCGGTGCAAGGCCGGGGTGGCCCGCCGCAGCGGACAGTGCGCTAAGGTACGCGAGTGGACACCAAGCCAAGGTGCCCTGGGGGCATTTGGACTGGACGTCGCGTTCAACATATCGATGCGCCTTTGGGGGGAGTTCGAATGATTCGCAGGTCTGCGGTGGCGATGCTGGTCGCCTTGTCTTGTGGCGTGCCGGGGATTCATGCGGAAAAGGCGCTTGCTCCGGTGGAGGCGCGGGTGCCGTTTGCGCCAGAAGGGTTTACCGGGACGGATGGCGCGGTCCATCTGGCTTACGAACTGCATATCACCAATTTCTATGGCGATACCGGTGCGCTGAAACCGAAAGGCTTGCAGGTCTTCGGCGATGACGCGAAGACGCCGTTGCTGGTGCTCGATAAAAACCAGCTATCCCAGTTTGTCCGGCCTTCGCCCGCGGAGCATACGCCGGTATCGATTGCGCCCGGAAAGCGTGCCGTCGTCTTCGTATGGATCACGCTGCCCGCCGGCGCGGCTTTACCGCACACGCTGCGCCACCATATCGAATTCGATACCGAGAAAAAGACCGTCACCACGCTCGATGGCGCGACGGTGAAGGTCGACAGCCAGAAGCCGATGACGCTGGGGCCGCCTCTGCGTGGCGGACGGTGGCTGGCGCACGAAGGGCCCGGCAATGCGCATTCGCATCACTGGGGCAGCCTGGTGGCGGTGAATGGCGACCTGACGATTCCGCAGCGCTATGCACTGGACCTGGTTGGCGTCGACGACGCGGGCCACGCGATGCGGCCGGGCATCAAGGACATGCAGAAGACCACGTATGCGGATTGGATCGGTTATGGCGCGGAGGTGATCGCCGTGGCCGATGGCGTGGTGCGCGATACCCGCGACGGCGAGCAGGAACACAAACCGCTAAGTCCGCAGCCCGAGCCTCCGTCGCTGACCGCGGACGGCCTCTTCGGCAATTACGTGGTGCTGGAACTTCAGCCTGGCGTATTCGCCACTTATGCCCATTTGAAGAAGGGCAGCGTCAAGGTCAGGCCGGGCGACCGCGTCCATCGCGGACAGTCGCTCGGGCAGCTTGGCCAGTCCGGCAATTCGGCCGCGCCGCATCTGCATTTCCAGTTGTCGACGGCGGTGACGTTCGAAGGGTCGGAAGGGCTGCCTTATGTGTTCGAGAGCTTCGATTATCTCGGGCCGGAATCGGAGGCGCAGTTGTTCGGACAGGGCGAAGTCTGGAAGGAGTCGGCAGTGGAGCATCGCAAGCTGCAGATGCCGTTGAATGATGTGGTGGTGCGATTTGCGAATCCGTAGCCATTCGTTCGTCTTCAGCCCGGGCGGGCACAACCTGATCACAAGGAAGGGAGGTGGCTTATGCGCTGGGCAAAAATCATCGGTCTGCTGGTTGCAGGAGCGATTGTCGGCGGCCTGCTGACGGGCTTCGCGGTATTTGAATACATGAAGCAAATAGGCGTGGATTGGAATCAATGGGCGGCTTCGGAGCGTGACGAATCGAAAGTCGCCGATGCCATGATGACTTTGGGTTCGCTCAAAAGTCTTCGCGCCGAAGATGTGGACGGTGCTGAAAAAGGCCTGGAGTCGCGGCTGAACAGCCATATTTATGAGCTGGCCTTGATGAAGAGGACAGGCCACGATCCGAAGGGCGATACATCCAAGGCGCTATCAGCGATCGCCAAGTACCGGGAAACGTATCGCTGGACCAGCGGCAATCCGGAAGTGGACAAATTGACCATGAATACTCTGAGCGAAGCGATCAGCGGCTCGCCGAAGGATCACTGACCTCAATGCCATCGGATATGTCTGTAAATTGCTCCTTGTGCGCACAACACGAGCGTGCGCCTACAGACAACCGAAAATCCATTTGATAGCGTGGCAGGCGTTGCTCGCGGTGTGTTTTAGTGCGCGTCGCGAGCAACCATGGCAGCAATGCTGTGAGAAGCGCGGGCCAAGGGTGCAGCAACACCCCTGACCCGCTGACCATCACCAACTAAACAGGAGTTGATCATGGCTGTGCCAGATCATACGTCACTTGTCCGCTCGCCGATCCCCAGGGCGACACATTCGCCGGCTAACCGGGCTGTCCGCCGTCTTTGCGGACACGGTTGAAGAACCGCGGTCTAAGAGTTTTCGCAGGTAATAATTCCTAGCCGTGAAACCCGGCGCGTTGCCTCGTGCAACGGCGAAAGCGACTGAAGCCGCAACCCACTTCATCAATCAAGCCGCCCGGCGCCTGTGTTCCAGGTGCTCGGTAAGCCTCGAGTCCGTATGGTCGCGGCACGCCGTGCTGTCCGGCGGCGTGCCGTTCTCGGGACGAGGGCGGCGTAGAGCAAGGAGTTGCTTATGGACGTTTATGGCGAGGCGTGGCTGAGCCGCCACGTGGACTATTTTTCGGATCCGGAGGCGGGGCCGGATGCGTTGTTGAACGATGCGACGGAGTGGCTGCATTTCGCGCATAACGCGATTCGATTGCTGGCGGAACTGGCTGACGAACACGGCAGCGTGAATGCGCAGCGCTTGCCGGTGATGCTGGAAAGCATCGCAACGTTTATCGAAATGGGCACGCGCTGCGCGACGCAGGCGCATTTGCGGATGCAGTGGCTGCAAGTGAAGGAGGTGGTGTCGGAGCGTCCAAGCCCGGCATCCTGATCAACCCCACCTACACCCTTACCGTCATCCCGGCGCAGGCCGGGATCCAGTAACGTCACGGTTCGATGGTCGCGAAGGACTCCAAGAGCAAAGTCTTTGGATGCATTCGCCCGACTGCGGCGCCTCGCTACTGGATCCCGGCCTGCGCCGGGATGACGAGCAGGGGGTGCATCGCTGTGCCCTGCCTCGCGTGCTCTGGGAGGGGCGATGAGTGCAGTCCCATTTGCTGGGTTCTCATGGTAGAAGGCTATCGGCTCAAGGGCTTTCGCTGACGGCGTAGCCCGTTCAAGGAAAGGCTCTGGCGATAGGGAATCTATGGAGTACCGTCATTCAAAATGGCTCTCTCGGGGAATTCTGGGTTTCGCCGCGCTGCCTGCCGGTTTCCTTATCGCAGCGTTCGAGCCGTCTCTATGTTCAAGCGCCAGTGCGCAAATCTCATTGGGTGTAGTTGGGGCGTCCCTGCTCGTACTGCTGATCTGCGGCTATCTATACGTCAGCCGCTATCGCATCAAACTCGACCCGGACGGCATATCCATTACCGGCCTGTCCCGTACTCGATCCATACCATTCAGCACGATCGTTCATGTGGTCACCATAAAGGCTCCAAGAAGCGGAACGGATTCATGGCTGCTGGACAAGGACGACACCATCATCGCGAAGATCGATGGAGGCCTGCTCGGATTCGACGAGCTGATGGCAAGTCTCGGTGAGCGACTGAGTCCATATCAGGTCATCCTGTATCGCCGCACATATGGGATGTGGGAGATGCAGGTGGCCGGTGACAAGAAGTGGGTGCCGAGCGAATGTCCGCGCTCGGTGGCCAAGGCAGTCGCTAGGCAATCCGTGATCTTGATCGTCGGACTGATTTTGCTGACCGCATCGGCGCTACTTGCGCATTGGGTGTCGGCACCGCACTAGTCAAACATCGGGACGGGCGTCCGCATTCGATCCGGCGCGGACGCCCGCCGCAGCTTCTTACTTCACCGGCTTGCCGTCGATAAAGTTATGAACCGCCGAAACCGTGGTCTGCGTAGCTTCTTCCATCAACCAATGCCCCGCACCGGGAACCACCAGCTCAGTGACATTAGTCGCGGCATTACGCATCACCACCGCCTCATTCGACCCGAACGACTTCTCGCCGCCCACCGCCAGCACCGGCATGGTGAGCTTGGTTGCCATCGCGGCCTTGTTGTCCTCGGCATCCTTGCGAATGGCGCGGAACTGCAGGAAGGCGTCGTGCATGGCGCCAGGTCTGGCATAAAGCTCGGCGTAATGCTGCCGCGTAGCCTCGTCGATCTTCGACGGCGTGCCGGCGAATTCATTCCAGAACCGGTCCAGGTAAATACGCTCGCGGCCGGCTACCAGGCGCTCCATATCCGGGCCGCCAAAATCGAAATGCCACAGCGCCGGCCAGCGCACGATCTGGTCCCACGGCGGGATGCCGGGAACGGGGGCATCCATCACCACCAGCCGATCCGTCTTATCTGGATAACGGGCGGCGTAGGCATACGCCACCATGGTGCCGATGTCGTGGCCCACGACAGCGGCATGGTCGATACCCAGCTTGGCCAGCACGCCGCGGACGTCGGCGGCCTGCGATCGTTTGTCATAACCCTCTTCCGGGTGCGACGACAGACCCATGCCGCGCAGATCCGGCACAACGACGGTGTGGTTGCGCATCAGGTCCGTCGCCAGCGGCACCCACATATCGCCGGTGTCGCCAAAACCGTGCAGCAACACGACGGCAGGGCCTTTGCCGCCGACGCGCACATGGATGGTGGCGCCGTTGGTCTCGATATCCTGCACACGAAACGACGAGGGAAATGGTTGAACGCTGGCGGCGGCTGGAACACTCGATGCGGCCAGCAGGCACGCGATCAGGAAGCGGCGAATCATGGCTGGACTCCCAAGGCAGTGAATGGCTGATGGATGGTTCCCCGGCACTGGACGCTGCGACTTGCCTGCCTCGTCCAGCAGCTAGTTCAGGGTGGGGCCGTCACGTACATATGATCGCTGGCGCTACCGTCCCGCCCCCGGCCGCAGATCGCTATGCCGTGGCTTCGGTAGTGTGGCAGGTAGTGTCCGCGACTGCCCTTGAGAACAGCTTGCGCCGGGCCAGGTCCTGAGACGTGCTACGGGCACGGCGGACTCGTTCGATCAGGTCGAACGAGTCGCCCGGCCTTTAAAGGAGCAAGCCACGCCCGCTGGTGACTTCCAGCATGTGTGGAGCGGCCGGATCGAGCCTAGCCTACGAAGCTTGCCGTTCCGCGGATCCGCTATGAAGACATGGAGTCGGTGGTGCCTTTCGCTGGCCGGAATGCTTTGCGCCATGCCCCTGCTGGCGCAATCGGCGTCCTTCCAGTTTCTTGGAAAGCCGGGCGCATATCCGGTGGGATTGAAAGTGGTCGAGCAGTACGACCGCTCGCGCGGCTTTCCTGCGACCCTTTTGCTCAGCGACCAACTCGATGCTGGAGTGCCTTGGAATGAATGACCGTGGCGCACGGCTGTCGGCCGCGACCTCACCCGTGGGGTGGTACGTGGGATCGTATCTCCTGCGTTTTATCGAACTCGAAGCGGCAGGCAACGACGATGCCGATGCCGATTTTCTGGTCTGGGAAAATACGGTCATCGTTGAAGCCGGAGATCTCGATGAGGCTTTCCGAAAGATAGAGGCCATCGGGCTGCAACATACCGAACCCTATAAAGGTGGCCATGACGGCGTTCCCGTGCGATGGGTCTTCGAAGGCATTACCGAACTCCTGCCTGTTTACGAGCGGTTTCAGGACGGCGCGGAGATCATGTGGGCGGAGAGGGAGTCGGTCAAACTCAGCGCGCTTCGTGCTCAGTCGATGTCGCTGGAGGAAATTCGGGCGCGGTTCCGGCGCGGAGAAGCCCGGGAATAGCGGTGGGCCTGGGCCGCGGAAGCCCCATCGATAACCTGCTTTGCCACGCGAGGACGCCATGGCTTCTTGGGAACTGCTTCTGTGGGTCATCTTCGCCATCGTAATGGCGGGCGTCACTGTCTTTGGTGTAGGCGTCATCGCCTATATCCGTCGCGAAAACAGTTCCTACCTGGCCGAGCAGAAACTCTGGCTTTCGCTCGTCCATACGGGCCAGCCAGCGGATGGCGTGATCCGCAGCCTCCGCCTTCACTCCGATAACCTCAGTCGTGGCGGATCGCACGGGCAGTCCATGTGCGCCGTGGTTCTTGAGGTTGATTACACGGATGCCTCCGGTGCTCGGCGGACCGCGGCCATCCGCACCTATATCGAAGAAATCCTTCTGGCGGTATTCCAGGAGCCGCTCAAGGTCATTCACCTGCTTTATGACCCTGCCCATCCAGCTTCGGTCGTGATCGACCGGGGGCGTTCGCCGCTGGAGCTTGCCCGGGGCTCCTGAAAGCCGGCGCCGGTTGTCGGCGCTCAAGTTCCAGCGAGAAAGCGTTTGCTGGGAGATTTTCTAACCGAACCAGCAGGCTGGCATGTCTTCAAGACATCAAAACCGATCGGTGCTGGCCAGATAACGCCACTGTCCCGGTTGCAGCCGGGACATGGGTATACGGCCGATGCGGATGCGCTTCATCGCCAATACTTTCAAACCGACGGCCTGGCACATGCGCTCGATCCTGTCGGGCGCAATCCGCTTCAAGGCAAAGCGCAGATGGGTTTCGTTCTGCCAGCTCACCTTGATGGGCGGCAGCGCGTAATGGTCGAAGCTGAGTCCGTGGTTGAGCAGGGCAAGGCCGTTCGGCGCCAGCTTGCCCGTTACTTCGACCACGACTTCCTGTTCGATGCGGTCGAAGTCTTCTTCCAGGCGACGCTTCACCCGCCAGTCCTGCGTGAATACCAGCAGGCCGCTGGCCTGGTCCGGCAAGGAGAGCGGGCATTCCAGGCGCGCGAAATGGCGCTTCAGCATGCGGACGCCGGAAGCGTCGTCGGGCGAGTGGCTTTCCTCGCGAATCAGCGCACGGGCTTCCTCTATCGTTGCGCCAGCGGGTTTATGGAGAGCCACGGTTATGGGTTCGGCGGGTTCGAGCTGAGCGTTGGGATCGATCTCGATGTGCTGTTCCAGCACCTTGAACTGCGGCTCCTCCACCGTCACGCCATCCACGCGCACCCAGCCGCCCTCGATATACATTTCCGCCTCGCGCCGCGAGCATTGGGCCAGGGCGGCGACACGTTTGGCGAGGCGTACGGGTTCGGTCATCGGATTTGCCTGTGGGTAATGGGGGCCATTATAGGCAGACCCCGGCCTTAGCCTCGGCGCGCTACGGGCGCATGTTGCGCCATGAGCTCAACCATCCAATCGATAAAGACGCGCAGCTTCGCGCTTACGCGCTTATTGGGCGGGAAAGCCAGGTAGAGCGGCATGGCATCCATTCGCCAGGCTTCGAACAGCGGCACCAGCTGGCCTTGGGCTACGTGCTTCGTGGCCATGTACTCCGGCAGCCAGAGTGCGCCGAGGCCGGCGAGTCCGGCCTCCAGATAGGCATTGCCATCGTCCACCGAAAGCACATAGCGCCCTTGTATCCGTACGATTTCACTGCCGCTGCGCATGGCGTAGGGCATGGGCTTGCCGGTGCGCGACCATACGTAGCCGACGATACGGTGGTGCGGGCCTTCCAGTTCGCGCGGGTGCGAAGGCGTTCCGTTTCGCTCCAGATAGCCCGGTGCCGCATACACGCCAAGTCGAAGATCGCCGATATGCCGAGCCTTCAATGAAAGCGAAGTGAGCTCGCCACCGCGCACCACGCAATCGACATTTTCGCCAATGACGTCGACGATGCGATCGCTGACGCCCATATCCAGCTGGATATCCGGATAACGCGCGTGGAATGCGGGCAGGGCCGGTATCAGGATGATGCGGGCCAGCGGACTTGGCACATCCACCCGCAATTTGCCTTTGGGCGATGCGGTGGCGGCGGAGAGACCGTTCTCGGCATCGTCCAGATCGGCGAGCAGCCTGATGGCGCTCTCGTAATACGCCATTCCGTCCGCGGTCGCGTTGACTTTGCGCGTGGTGCGATGGAGCAGCAGGACGCGCAGTCTCGCTTCCAGCTGCTGTATGAGCTGGGTCACGGCGGTCTTGCTTATGCCGAGTGTTTCCGCGGCCTTGGTAAAGCTGCCGGTCTCCACGACCCGGACGAAGGCCTGCATCGCATCGAACCGGTCCATTGTTGCTTCCGTGGGAGCTGGGATTGTTTGGATTCTACAAACAGTGTGAGCCGGGAATGGCTGTTTATCGGCGCACTGCTGCTGCCTAGAGTGTGCCTCTCTCGTTCCTGATGCTGATGGAGGTGGATTTATGGCAACGCGCGATGTCGTTTTTCCCGCTGGCCGCCGCGCGCTTTACGAGCGCAATCGTTATTCGCCGGCCATCCGCTCGAATGGCTTCCTGTTCGTTTCCGGACAGGTCGGCAGCCGCGACGACGGCTCGCCCGAGCCGGATCTGGAGCGGCAGGTGTCGCTCGCGTTCGAACATTTGAACGAGGTATTGGCCGCGGCCGGATGTGCCTTTGAGGACGTGGTCGATGTGACTGTCTTCATGGTCGATCCCGAGTCCGTATTCGAGAAGGTCTGGAGCGTGGTGCCGAAGTATTGGGGCGAGGCTCCCCATCCGACGCTGACTGCCGTGGGCGTGACGTGGCTTTATGGGTTCCAGTTCGAGATCAAGGTGGTGGCCAAGCTGCCGGCGGAATAATTCGAAGCACCTTTGCCGTTGGAGCGCTCAGTCGTCGATTGACAGGTACCCGGAACGCATTCAAGGTTCGTCGCTGGCCATGAGTGCATGGCCGCATCCTGGTCCGCTCGACGGAGGGTTTATGACCAAGCTGGTGGTAAGAAGCCTCGCTGTATCCCTCGACGGCTATGCCGCCGGCCCCGACCAAAGCCTTGAGAATCCGCTGGGCGTGCGCGGCCCGGAACTGATGCAATGGTTTTTCCCGACGCGCACGTGGCGGGCAATGCAAGGTGGCGAGGGCGGCGAAACCGGTGTCGATGACGAAATCGCCCAGCAAGGTTTTGCGGAAGTCGGCGCATGGATCCTCGGCCGAAACATGTTCGGCCCGGTGCGCGGCCCGTGGCCGGATGACAGCTGGAAAGGCTGGTGGGGCGACGAGCCGCCGTATCACGTGCCGGTGTTCGTGCTGACGCATTACGCACGGGAACCTTTAGTGATGGAGGGCGGCACCGTATTTCATTTCGTCACCGACGGCATCGAGTCCGCCGTGAAGCAGGCCATTGCGGCGGCTGAAGGCAAGGATGTGCGTATTGGCGGCGGCGCATCGACCATCCGGCAGATGCTGAGCGCGTCGCTGATCGATGAAATGCATCTCGCGGTGGGGCCGGTGCTGCTGGGCAGGGGAGAGCCTCTGTTTCATGGACTCGATATGCATGCACTTGGCTATCGCTGCGACAAAGTGGTCCCCGGTGAGCGCGCTACGCATATGTTTTTGCGTAAAGGTCCATAGCGAGATGCGGACGAAATAGCGCTTCGCGATACGCACGGTTCTCTCATGCCGATCTTCCCAGCGCAGCAAGGATCACTTTGCGTGCATGGAGCAAGTCGGATTTGAGATCGCTCGGGGAGACTTCTACGAACCCGAGCCCCTTGAGCAAAAAAATGCCTTCAACTGCCAATAACGCGTGACGGATTTCCGCGTTTTTGCCACGCGGTCGAAGTGGATCGAGCAGTGCGTGATAAAAGCTCCGTATCGACTCGAGCATGTCGGGGGCGTGCACCAGTGCCGTGACGAGAAAAGCCGCCTTTTGCGTCGAAGTGTCGTCCTCGCTCAATGCTTCTTCGATATGGGCGAGGGCCAGTTCGGCCGGCCCGGTGGGGCCATTGCCGAGCCGCCGACGAACGGCGTCCTGGAAGCGAGCCAGTTCTCGCTCCAGTACCGCATGCATCAGGCCGTCCTTGGTTGCGAAGGTGTAGACCAGGCCGCCTTTGCTGATGCCTGCACGTTCGGCGACGGCATCGAGCGTGAAATTCCGCCCGCCGGATTCCACGATGACCGCCTCGGCGGCATCCAGAACGCTGTCTTTGTCGATTTCTTTTTTTCGAGCCACGCTGACCTCTTGCTTTTCCGACTGGCTGGTCGCATATTATTTCCGACTAAGCAGTCAGATTAATGCGATGGGGCGGGCACCACAAGGCAGCCGCCGCGAACTCACCTGAAGGAAAACCGATGAAAGAATTTGAAGCGGAAAGTCCCTTGCCGGCCGCGGCGCTTGGGCACTTTGTCATGAAAGTCCGGAAAGTCGAGGTCAGCTACCCGTTCTATGCCGGCCTGGGTCTGCGTGAGGCCGGCACGTTCCCTGGAATAGCGATCATCGAACTGCGGGGCGGCACGCATCTGCTGCTGTTTCAAAAGGGCGAGGAGCAGAGCGATGCGCTGCTGGACGGCCGTAATGGCCAGAGGCCCGAATTCCTTAGCGAAAGAATCGATCTGATGATTGCGGGTCACGCAAAAGAAGATCTGGAACGCTATAGAGCCGATCTGGTTGGCAAAGGATATTCGCCCGCCGAGATCGCCGACGAAACGCTATACGGCCACCATTATTTTTCGATGCAAGACCCCGATGGCAACGGCATCACTTTCTATACCAGCCACTGCGGCGACAAGCCTGTGTGACGTGTGCGGCCCGTTAAGTGGCCGCTGATGGCGGTCCACTGGACGGCCGGCGATGAAATGGCCAGTGCAAGGGGCAGCTAGAATATTCCCCATGCAAACCCCCGCTCCCGCCGCTTTCCGCCTCTCGGTCGCCCCCATGATGGACTGGACCGATAAAGCGGCTTAAGCATTGGTGTGTTTAGATTGCCACGGGCTCACCCTAGGTGATGTTGCACTGTCGTAGCACCGACACCCTTCCGTGAGGTCCTTTGACCTTGCGGCCAGCGGGTAAGCTCGGCAAGACTCTAAATGTCTGCTCCCGGCCATGGTGGACCTCAGGAGAGGGAGGGTTGAAGGGTATTTCGAGCGGTGAACAGCCCACCGTCGTCTTCCGTCAACTTATCGCCATAGACGACCAAGGAAGAGCATAAATATGAGCGACGTCGTTTTCATCTTGGGTGCAGGGGCATCGCGCAAGTGTGGTGCGCCCTTGATGTATGACTTCCTAGACACGGCCCGCGATCTCTGGGCTGCTAACAAAGTGTCAGGAAAAGAAGAGCACTTCGAGAGGGTCTTTCGCGCAATTGGCGGCCTGCAACAGGTCCATTCGAAAGCTCGCCTTGATCTCACTAATCTTGAATCCATCTTTACGACGTTCGAACTGGGCCGAGTCATCCAGCGCATTCCCGGGCTCGGGAATGTTACCGAGATAGAGGCAACCATCGCATCGCTGAAAACTGTCATCGTTGAAACACTCGAAACAACGATGAGGTATCCGCTGGTAGGAAGGAAGTACCACCCTCCGGAGCCATATGAGTCATTTGTAGATCTTGTTGTTGCGCTGCGTGGCAAAGCCCATCCGCGCAAAAGCGTTTCTGTAGTTACTTTCAACTACGACGTGGCGGCCGACCTAGCGCTTTATTATGCGGGCCTTGGGCCCAATTACGTTCTGGACAAGCCGCCACACCATAACGGCGATCCGGTAAATCTGTTGAAGCTTCACGGGTCGCTGAATTGGGCAACCCATGTCGATGAAAAAGGCGATAAGTCGGTTATACCGATGCATATGGCCGAGTACATGAGTTGGACAACGACGCCAATGTTCACTGAGGAAGGCTCGATCCGCCTTCCTGTTGGATCTCAGCTTGCCAAGCTAATCATCGATCAAAAAAAGATGCTCGTTGGTCCGGAGCCGCTTATCGTTCCGCCAAGTTGGAATAAGGCGGACTATCATCATCAGCTCTCTCAAGTGTGGGCAGCCGCAGCCCAGGAGTTATCTGGTGCTGAAAGCATCTACATCATTGGCTACTCTCTGCCAGAGACTGATTCCTTCTTCAGAAATCTTTATGCTCTGGGTTGCGTAGGGCAGTCAATGCTTAGGCGCATTGTTGTGTACAACCCCGAGGCGGTCGGCGGTGGCGTCGACGCTCGATTCCGGGCGTTGCTGGGGCCTGGAGCGGAAGCGCGCTATAGCTACGAACCGCGACCTTTTGACGACGCGATTCGCCACATTCAAACGAACTACGTCTAGCAAAGGTTTTTCCGAAGTATGATTGTTTGTATTACGACCATTATATAGACCACTTCTATGGAGGCACAGATGGCGACGTACGACACAAAAAAAGCATTGGACTTCATTCGGGAGAAATGGTCCAAGGATTGTCCGGTTTGCGGCCATGCTGATTTCAGCATTAATGATCGACTATTTACTATGGTGGAGATTACAAAGGAGGAGGGGGTAAAGCTGGGCGGCAACATGGAAGTGTTCCCGGTACTCCCCATGACATGTCAAAACTGCGGGAATGTTCGCCTGCTTTCCGCCGTCTACGCGGGCCTTATCTCATAAAGGAAGTCTGTACAAAATTCGGTATTCGCCAGGGCAAATACTCAGGCTCGTGTCGATGGCGCCGGCTCCATCTTGGTGCCATCCGTAATTGCAGCGCGATCCAAAGCGCGCGATAGTTTTGTTAGGACCTTTACGGGTGCGATTGTCTTGATTGTCGTGACTGTCGCGTACGTTATAGCGCTGTTTATGAAAATTGACGCTTCTTCAAACTTGCTTGTTCTGGTGAGCGCCGGTGTGGGGTACACGCTTGGAGTTGGAAGGGGGGCTGATGGGAATAGCGGGTAGTCCAAGCGCTATTAAGAAGCCCAAGGGAGGATAGGGAATGTTCGACTTAGTGAGCTTCTTTGGGAAGAGTTCCCGAGGCTGTCAGGGGAACCCGAAGCAGACATGTGCGATAGATAAGGAGGCGGCATGGATACGGGGTCCGTGGCGGGGAGGACTGGGCGGGTTGCATTTCCAACACAGCGCCTAGGCTGGCTGTCTCAGCGTCACTCGCCTGACCAAACCGCCTAATCTTATCGGGTCACCCATCGGTATCACCGCAGGAAGCCACGCGCCCATGACGCAGAAGCAGGAACACCTCGACCAGTTCGTCCAATGGTGCGCCGCCCATATCCGCGGCGATGAAAAAGGCGAGGCGCAAATCTTTCTGGATCGGCTGTTTCGTGCTTTCGGCCAACCCGGCGTTAAGGAAGTCGGCGCGGTATTCGAGGAGCGGGTGAAGAAAGAGGGCAAGGGCACCAGCTTTGCCGACCTTGTGTGGAAGCCCGTCGTGCTGGTGGAAATGAAAAAGCGGGGCGAAGACCTCACGCGGCATTACCGGCAGGCCTTCGATTACTGGGCGCGGCTGGTGCCGGGACGCCCGCGTTGGGTGGTGCTGTGCAATTTCGACGAGTTCTGGGTGTACGACTTTGAAACCCAGATGGACAGCCCGGTCGACAAGGTGACGCTGGCCGAGCTGCCCGCCCGGTACGGCCCGCTGGCTTTCCTGTTTCCCGATGATGAAGAGCCGGTGTTCGGCAACCATCAGGAAACCGTCACCCGCGATGCGGCCGACAAGCTGGTGGAGCTGTTTCGCGCGCTGATCGGGCGTCAGGTGCCGCGCGATCTCGCCCAGCGCTTTACCCTGCAATCGCTGATGGCGTTGTTTGCCGAGGACATCGGCCTGCTGGAGCGCTATTTCTTCGCCCATCTGCTGGACGATTGCCACACGCCGCCCCAGGCTTACGACCTGATCGGCCAGCTGTTCGTGGAGATGAATACGCCCGGGATCACCGCCGGCGGGCGGTTCAAGGGCGTGCCGTACTTCAACGGCGGCTTGTTTGCCCATCCCGCGCGCATCGAGTTGACCGCCGCTGAAGTCGCGCTGCTGCGTGACGCAGCGCGGTTCGACTGGTCCAAGGTGCGGCCGGAAATATTCGGTGCCATCTTCGAGCACAGCATGGATGCCGAGGAGCGTCGCGCCCACGGCGCGCACTACACAAGCCCGGTGGACATCATGAAGGTGGTAGGCCCCACCATCGTCGAGCCGTGGCGCGAGCAGATCGAGCGCACCAAAACGCTCAAGGGGCTGGAGCAGCTGCTCGCCCGCATCGAGAGCTTTCGCGTGCTCGATCCCGCCTGCGGCTCGGGCAACTTTCTCTACATCGCCTACCGCGAGATGAAGCGACTGGAAGCGTCCATCTACGAGCGTATGGGCGAGTTCAAGAGCGTGGATGCGGCGCAGCGCCCGTTCGGGTTCGTCACGGCGCGCAACTTTTACGGCATAGACATCAACCCGTTTGCGGTGGAGCTGGCCAAGGTCACCATGATGCTGGCGCACAAGCTGGCCATCGACGAGCTGCACATCAGCGAGAATGCTTTGCCACTGGACAACCTTGACGCCAACTTCCACACCGGTGATGCGTTGATCGCGCCGGACAACAGCCGTACCCCGTGGCCCAGCGCGGATGTGATCATCGGGAACCCGCCGTTCCTGGGCGCTAAGCTGCTCAAACCCAAGCTGGGCGTGGATTACGTGAAGCGGCTACGCAGGGCATACCCGGAGGTGCCGGGCATGGCGGACTTCTGCGTGTACTGGTTTCGCCGCGCCGCCGAACTCTTGCCCACCTGCATCACGGCCGATCCGCTCACCGGACACGCCGGCCTAGTCGGCACTCAGAACGTCCGCAACAATGCCAGCCGCGTAGGCGGGCTGGATGTGATCTGCGCCAGCGGCACCGTGGTGGAAGCCGTCGATAACCAGCCGTGGTCGGGCGAGGCTAACGTGCATGTGTCCGTTGTCAACTGGGTGCGTACCCAAGACGAGGCGCTGTTGCCTGCGTCGCGCCGACTCTGGTTCAAGGCGGCGCCGATACCAGGCAAGGCGAAGCGCAAGAAGCGCGGTGGCGGACGTGCGGACAAGGATTTCGAGTTGGATATGCGTGAGGTGAATGTCATCAACTCCGCGTTGTCAGACGGTGTAGATGTTGCGGGCGCCAAGCCATTGGCGTGCAACAACGCGGTGGTGGTTTGCCAGGGCATCACTCCAGGTCATTCTGGCTTTTTGGTTGATAGCGTCGTGCGGCAGAGGTTGGTGACTGATGGAGAGGGCGAAGTAGTTCATCCGTATCTCGTCGGGGATGACCTGTTGGGCAATCGAGCGATCTCACGTTTCATCGTGGACTTTTCGGAGTTGTCTATCTTGGAGGCGAAGCGTTATTCCAAGGCGTTTGCACTGATTGAGCGGAGTGTGTTGCCTGATATCACGGCGAAAGCCAGCGAAGGCGATACGGAGCGGGTGACTTCGGCCGACCTGTGGTGGCGCCATTGGCGACCGAGAACAGAATTAATTAGTGCCCTTGCTAAGATGAGCCGCTATCTGGCGTGTTCACGAGTTACCAAGCGGCCGATCTTTTCATTTGTGGAAAGGGCAATCCGCCCGGGCGATGCTCTGCAAGTTTTCGCGCTCGAAGACGATTTCAGCTTTGGCGTGCTGCAATCCTCCCCGCACTACCAGTGGTTCCACGCAAAGTGCTCGAACATGAAGTCCGATCCTCGCTACACATCGGAATCGGTCTTTGACACTTTCCCATGGCCCCAGTCGCCTACGAAGGAGCAGGTGGATGCGGTGGCTGAAGCGGGCCGTGTCTTGCGGGCCGTGCGCGCGACCGCCCTGCAATCGATCGATGGCGGCCTGCGCACGCTCTACCGCACGCTCGACCTGCCGGGCAGGAATCCACTCAAGGACGCTCACGCCGCGCTGGATGCGGCCGTGCTCGCCGCCTACCGGTTTAGCGCAAAGAAAGATCTGCTCACGCAATTGCTAGTCTTAAACGAGGCTGTAGCGAATCGTCTTGCAGCTGGCCAACCTGTTTGTGGTCCGGGTGTGCCCACAACCTATACCGCTGGCGCTACGCTGGTTAGTGCTGACGCTTTCGGCCGAGCCTAGATTTTTCATAAGCACCCGCTGTTGCGGCACGCGTGGCGACTAGCGGGGTTGGGCAGTCAGCATCAAGATGTCATGTTGATCATGAGCACTTCTTGAGGGAGGAGCTACAGGCGACGGCAGAAGGCGGCGTAAAAGCCGCTCTCTGGCTTTACGAATCCGACCTCGAAAGACATGCACGAAACTTCCAGCGAAGTCATGTATGACGTAACGAGGCAAGTGCACGAGTAAGTCTAGTAGGAAGTCTCGGGATAGTTGGGAGTTCCTTGCACCGGTGGTAGCTGTATGATCACGGGCATACATGGTGAAAAATTGCCTTTGCTTGGCCGCTCGGCGCTGGTGGTCTTCGGGCCACGCATGATGTCCACTGCCGCGCTTCGAAGATTGCTTACTGCAACGTTGTGCCACCTGCACCCTTCAGTTTCTCCCAATCGCGCATTGCGTTCTCACGTAGCCTATCTAGATGATCGGCCAGTGTCTTAGCATCGATCAGCCAGGGTGCTTTCTGTGTGCCAATTCGGAATGCCGGGACAGGCAGTGCGTGCCGTCCCGCGCGCTTCGCTGCTTCTTCTGGCTTGAGGCCGAACAAATGGCAACACTTGTTGAGCGGTATCTGGGCGGTTTCATACTGCGCTAGTAGCGAAAACAAAGTGTTCATCGTATCAACTGCTTAGGTTCTAAGTACTGGTAGGTCATGTAGTTGTCAGGTGTGGCGTCGAGGCGCTGCAATCCCTCTCCCCTGCCTCGTGTGGATCAACGTCACCGGCTAATCGCGCTGGAAGACCCAGCACTTGACGGTGCGGCCGCGGGATCGGTCGGTCTGGTCCTGCAGCCAAATGGCACTGTTCACCGGTTTCAGGTCGATGAACTTGCGTGAGCGCGACGTGCGCAGGTACTTCTTGAGATCGGCCAGGGCTGGTACATCGAGGCGGTGTTCGCGCGCGCGTTCCTCGAAGTGGTTGAGGTTGACGGCGATTTCGTGCGGGTTGCGGCTGTGATTGAGGCCCGGCGCGGCGCTGTTCCACTCGTCCAGATAGTCGAACCGCTCCCAAAAGGTCTGCACAACCTTGTGGTCAGCGCTGATCGAGGACTGGCGCTCGATGGCCATGGCCAGCAGCTCGCGCGTCACTGCCGCTTTCTGTTCGTCGGTGAAAGGGATGAGCGCGCCGAGCGCTTCGAACAGGGCCAACAGTTGCCCGTGGTTCTTGGCGATGCGCGTGGTCTTTACGGCTTCGTGGGCGAGCAGTTCCAGTTCGTAGATCGGCGCTTTCTCGCTCACCGTCGTGAGCACCTGCTCGGCCTGGCGCGCGGCCATGACAAAGAAATAGCTCACCGCATCGACCGGCATGCGTTCCAGTTCGAGCGCCGCGGCACGGGTCTCGGTCGTGTGCGCCGAGCGATCCACCGTGATGTGGCAGATACGCTGCATGATGGGCTCGCTGGCATCCACCTTGGCGTTCTGCGAAATGACGACGGTTGCGCGGAACGGCGGCTCGCGCGTTTCGTTGCCGGAATTCTTCACGCCGAGTGCGCGCACGCTGCGGCCGTTATAGGCGGTCTTCAGTTCGTCCCAGTCGAACGACTTCTTCTTGGCATCCTCGCCGTTGTCGCGGTCGCTCTCGATCAACACCACCGGCAGGTTGGCCACCTGGGCGAAGTTTCGGGCGCGCGCGGCGAGCGTGGCCTTGGACGGGTCGAAGCCCTCGTAGTCGCGGCGGCCGACTAGCTTCCACAGGAATTCGATCAGCGTCGATTTGCCGGCGCCGGCTTCACCCACCAGTTCAAGGAACGGGTAACTTTTCTGCTCCGCGCGGATCTGTTCGGCAAACAGGCTGCCAAACCAGAACGTCAGGGCCACCAGACCTTTGGCGCCGAAACACTTCCACACCAGCTGCAGCCAGTCCTCGCGGTAGGACTTGCGATCACGGCTGATCGTCAGCGCGGGCGAGTGCGTCAGCGTCTTGAGATTGAGGCGGCCGATCTCGAAGTAGTCTTCGTCGTTGAGGTCGAACACGGCGCCGTCGCGGATAGCCAGTTCGCCCATCACATAGACGCCGTGTTCCTTGGTGTAGCCCACGTAGTCGATGGTCTCCACGGTTTTGATGCCGTAGAGCTGTTGTTTGATGATGCGATCCAGTTGCTGGCTCGTGCCCGTAAACACCGCGCCGGGCGCGATGCTCAGAAGACGCTTTTTGAACTCGCTCGCGCTGGCGAGGCTGCTTCCGGCAAAGGTGTTCTTCACGGCGCGGCCACCGTGCGGAAAACTCACGCGGTAGTAGTACCAAGATTCGTCGGTGACTTCGTTCGCTTGGTAGTACAAGGGAAGCGGGTTGCAGTTGGCGATTTCGATGTTGTCGCAGGATTCGGCCAACGCCATGTCGCGGCGCTCGTCTTCCGCCAGGTCAGCGTCCTTTTCCAGCAGCTGCTGCATGGTCTTGTCGTAGGCCTTGATGTCGAGGTCGAACCAGTACAGGCGGTCGTCGTGATCGTAGAAAAACGTGGCCATGCCGGTGCGCCCGTACATGAGGCGCGCCTTATCCGCGGCGGATCGGGCGATCAGCAGCGACCCTTGGTAGCGAAACTCGTCCATGTCCTTGAGGCCGAGCCGGTCGGCCAGATGCAGATCGCTCCAATCATCTTTCTTGCGCGAGGTCTGCAGAATGGTGGCCGCTTCGCAGGTCCAGCCTTCCTTGCGGGCACGCTGCACCCAGCGGCGGGTGTAGTCGCGGCCCGCAGCATCGCCGTCCAAGGCCCATACCAGCCTGGGGCGATGGCTCGGGCGCAGTTCGGCCAGCTGACGCAGGAAGGTCGACGGGTAGTTGTTGCAGCTCATCGCGGCGACGGCTGCGATGCCGTGGTGATCGAGCGCGACAGCATCGAAGATGCCCTCGGCAAGCCACAGTTCGTCCACCGTGCGCAATCGGTCGGTGGTCAGCGTCGGCGGGGTCCACACCTGGCCGGCGTAGCTTGCGCCCGGCGCAAAGCGCGCCTTCATCTTGCCGAAGCGGTGGGGCCGATCGATCAGGCGTTCCCAATAGCTGCCGCCGGGCAGGGGAAAGCGGATGGTGGCCGAGGTCGCCTTGGTCTCGGCGTCGCGGTACCACTCCTGGGTGTAGCTGCCGCGCACCCGTGCCAGGTTGAAGCCCCGCGAGCTGGCCAGGTACGCATCGGCCGCCGCGTGGGGGCTGTCGTCGGTCTTCTTGAAGCGTTCCGACCAGTTGTCGAACAGATCGGGATACAGCTCTTTGACGCGCGCCTCATAGCCGCAGTTTTTCAGGCGGCCACAGCGCACCACCCATGGCGCGTCGGCGTTGGCGTACAGCTCCGGTTTGCTGCAGCTCGGGCACTTACCGCCGCGAAGATAGCCCTTGCGCACCGGCTTGAAGTCGAAGTCACGGTTCAGTTGGTCGAGCACATCCCGCTGCAGGTCGATGCTCATGTCAACGGCCATTGGCAGGGCTCCATAGGCGGCCGCGCGGACCACACAGGGCGCCCATGCGACGCATCACGTCGCACGCTGTGCCGACATAGAGAGACAGGCATGCTTCGCTGTGGAGCCACGCGTCCCTGTCGACGCCATCGTCAGGCATCGGCGGCGCGCAGTAGGGCGGCAAGGTGCATAGGTGAATGTCGCCGCCAAGCAGCCGATGAAACTGACAGACGGCGCAGTGCTTAAGGTCGGTGGTCATGCGTAGCCTTTCATGAGGCAAGCCGTCTCCGTGCCGGCAGCCCGTGGGCTGCCGGTGGTGAGAGAGTCGAGGGGGAAGCGGAGGTTTAGCGGTCGGCGCGGCGACCGCAGCGCGCCGTAGTGTACTCGGCGTCCTGCGCGGTGGCGCGACGCTCGTCGGCCAGGGAGATCAGTTCGCTCGCGGTGAATGCGATCAGACGGCCGGTGCGAGCGCTGGTGACATAGATGACATGGCTGGTGGAGTGGTTGATGTCCACATAGGCCGGTTCATTACGGGCTTGGGTCGCGGCGAGCGCGTGCAGCGCATCGTGATTGGCGGTGCGCTGACTCACGGCGAACCGCTCCATCACGGCCGCCGTGCAGCGCGTGATCAGCTGCGCTTCGTCCAGATGCTGAGCGGCATGCGCATCAAGGAAGGCCAAAGCCACCGAGAGGCGTGCTTCCGGTGTGTTTTTCTGGTCGCTTTCGAGAAGGAACGACACGGTAATCCCCTGTTAGTTGAAGGCGGGCGGCACGGGTTGGCGCGCGGCGGGCTGCGTGATGCCGGGTGGCGGTGCGGATGTGTTGGGGGTTCTGGCCACGATGATGTCGTTGGTCCGTCGCTCCACCATGGGCAGCATGACGTCGTCACGCGGATGCATGCTGGGCACCAGCGTACGGACGATGCCGAGGTGGGCGACGAAGCGGTGGCCGCATTCGATACCCATGCATTGGAAATAGATTTCCCGCACGAGGGGGCTCAGTGCGCGCGAGGTCATCGTGGCGGCACGTTCCTGGCAATGCGGACAGCGAATCGAGCATCGATTTGAATGCATCCGTTTAGTCCTCGTACACCGGTTGTGTTCTTACTTATGCGCGGGGTCGGTCAGGCCGGCCGGTTGGCGAGGCGCATTTCCAAACCTTCGAGGTAGACCGTCAGCACGTAGGCGGCGTCGGTCTTGTGTTCGGCCCGTGCCAATCGCTGGCATTGCGCGAGCTGGTCGGGATCCAGGCCGACGCCGATCCGCTTTCGTTTCATGGCGGCACGGGGCGCATACGCCCGGCAGGGCTTAACCAGGGAGTTATTCATGGCGATGGGTTACGATGTGGAAGTGCTACACAATGTGAAAGATACTCCACATAACGGAGCTGTGCAACACATTATGAACGATAAAAGGCCGGATCGTGTAATTAGTCCGATCGAGCTTGATGCCGACAAAATCATTCTGCGGATGCGCCAAGCGGTGGGCGTGAAGAACGATGTGGGTTTGTCCGCTGCGCTGGGGCTCAGCGGCGCGAGTACGCCCAGCAACTGGCGTCAGCGCAACAGTCCACCATTCGCCTACTGCGCCAGTATTGCCGCCGCATTAGGCGTCTCCATGGACTGGTTGGTCTTGGGGCGCCACCGCCATGCGGAAACGGCGACGACCGACACCGTAGCTAAAAGCGCGTCGGCAGCGGTGCCGATGGCCTCCACGCGGTCTGCTGAGCGCATTACACGATTCGTGAACGAGTGGGAGGCGACCCGGTCTCACGAAGAGGTGATCTGGCTGGAGCAGCACCTCAAGCGTACTGTCCCTGAGTATGCGGAGTGGCTGGCCTCTATGACTTGATCAAAGATGTGGCTAGACTTCCCGTGGGCGCATATTTTGCGCCGCGCCCCGTGCGCAGCAAACCTACTTCTTGAGAGGTATCGGAGAAATGGGGGAGCTGCCAGAGCGAAAAGCGGCCCAGATACAAATGCACGATGTGGCCGTCATGATGTGCGTTGGCGCTTTCTGTAGACGGTAGGGCACTATCCCTACAGTTGCCCGCACAATCATTAGGCATGTAGAGAAAGAAAGTATTTTCTCGTGCGGCGTAGTGAAGAGTGCAATAGATGCATGAGTTATGGCCGGCAGCTGCCGGCCATAACTTTTTTATGGCCGTACAAAATCGTTGGGCGCGATGTTCAGATGAGGGTTGCCCGTTTCTTCACGCATCGGGCCGTGGCAGCTATGGAACTCGCCCGACAAGTTTGTCCTGGGCTTGTGCTTGTTGGTGCAATCCCAGTGGAACCCTGGATCAAACGCACCACTCAATCTGCGTCTTGCGCTCAAGACGCACATGTGCCCGTGATCGCCAGCGAGGCGACGAACGAAGCCATGCTTATCGTTTCCAGGAGCCTTGAACACCACGTTGCTATGGTCGAGGAATGCATCCGTGGCCTGAGAGTCTGGCTTGTAGCCATAGTTTTTAGCGAACCGATCGGAGCATCGCCTTATCGCGCTCTGACAATCAGTATCTCTTAGCAGTATCCCTTCCACCTCTCTAAGCATGGGGATAAGTTCGTCTCCCTTGAAGTTCTTAGGGGGAAGAAGTAACGGAGTCTTATTCGCTCGTTCGATCAGCTCCTTGCGGAGAGCTACGATAGCGCCGGTTAGACGTGCAGCCTCGGCGTAAAGTAACGGGACGAGCCTTTTAATTGATGAGTTCTCGGTAGTCTTGGACCAATCATCGGGCGTCCAAGTCACGCTCGACACAACGACGGCCGGGAAAAGTGGATTGATGAACTTGCGTTCAATAGGCTCGCCATTGCGTGAGATAGCAATGATCGCAAAAGAGGTGTCTCTTAGCTCATTGTTATGGTCGTCGCTTACCATATTGGCGAAGCGCTTGATGAAACTAAAAGCGTAGCTTTCTGTGTAACCTTTGGTGTAGGGGATTCCAAAAAATCGCACCCCATCCCGCTCACGCATGCGAGATTGCACCTGGTCGAAAAACCAGCCCTCTTGTATGCCGGCTAGTCCAATGATGTGGCGGGGAGCCATTAGGATTTAAGAAGGCGGTCAACAACATCTAAAGGGAGAGCTACGCGTTGTAGCTGATCGGGAGAAAGCGCCTCGATCATACGACTCAACAGGGAGTCCCCAGCATTTGCCGACTTCTTTGCTATGTTCGAAGCAAGTAGCTCGCTCTCAGCGACCCCACTATCCTTCGCCCATTTAGTGATCGCCTGAGCAACCAATCTTTGGTGCTCCTTGGGATCCTGATTGGCAGTGCGAGTTACGACCAGTGCAGGGCTTATCTTCTTGGTCGCCGCACTGATTGCCAGGTTGGCATCTACATCCTTAAACGCTACAGGTTCCAGAGATACGGTTCGCACCTGCCCTGGCTTGATAGGCCAGCTAAACGCAGCCCAGATAGCTTTGTTGTAACGCGGAATAGCTGGGCTATCGTCATTTTTTGGAGGGGACTGATCCAGAGCTTGGATGGCTACATTCGCTGCAGCACCAGCGTTACGAGGTGCAACGACAACAATGGTGGGATTCTCTGGAAGCGTCTTAACGATGAGGTTTTCATCGAGTTCTAAGCGAAGAGCGTCCACCATTTTGGTGCTGCCAAATGTGGCCGTTAGATCTACGCCTCCTGTACGGAGAAGCTGCCCTAGGCGCGATAGCAACAAAGGTGCGCCATTAGTTTCCCAATGGAGGGATACGATCGATAAGATCTTCTGTCGGACGTCCGGCGCTAGGATCGGTCGGGTGGCCATCGGATTTCCCTAGTTGACGTGGCACATATTGCCCTATGTCGGAGGCTGTTGCATCGCAGGTTAAAGAGGGCCAGTGCGACCAAGCGGTTGAAGGGCTTTTGTCTCGTTATGCCAACTCATCGCCATCGGCCTCATCTGTGGCCGCAGTCTCACCGGCGATCGCTTTGCTTTCAAGCTCTACGGAGGTCGTGTAGCCGTCATTCGGCGTGAGGCTGTGCGTCGCCTTCACCACGATCCAGTCGATGGCATCCACCTCTGGTTTCCAGCCGCGTGTGCGCGCCGGCATCTCGGGGTAGAGATCCGGGCGCCCGATGGCGATGTCGAGCGAGAATGTAGACGCGCCGCGCCGCACGCGGGCCAGCTCGGCCTCCGCGGCGCGCTGGGCGTCCTCCTGGTTGGCAAAGTCGCCGCGCAGGAATTTCACATGTCCTGTCTGCCCAGCCAGCACGGTGCGGCCGCGCCCTGCGCCCACGTCGTGCCAGCGCGCGCGGATCCCGGTGTAGGCGTCCCGGTCGGCTTCATGGAAGCGATGCCGATCACCATCGGCACGTTGCAAGACCAGCTGTTCGAGCGGTTTGCCGCTGACCGTCCGCGCGGCGCCGACGGGCATAAACAGCAGGTTGCCCGCCTTCACCGTGGCCACCGCATCCCACATTTTGCCCAGACGACGCAACAGCGCGACGTCGGATTCCGTCTGCGCCAGGTGCTCCACTGGCAGGCGGCCCAGGCTCGCCGCCACGCACGGCGTGAGCTGGTGTTCGCCCGCGATCACGCGCACCACATGTCCCACCGTGGTCTCGTTCCAACTGCGCTCCTTACGCGCACGTAGCTCCCGCGTCAGCTTCGCGCTGCGCGCAATGATGCTCACGGTGTCGGGCGTGCCGCTGTGTTCGATCTCGTCCACGTGGTAGGTGCCCTGCAACGACACGCCGAGCCCTTCAAAGCCGAGCATCACTCGCATCTCCACGCCGCGGCGCGGCAGAGCGATCTGCCCTCGGCTGTCGTCCAGGTTCAAGCTCACCGTATCCGCGTGATCCTGGCGGTGGGACTCCACGGTGAGCTGGATCAGATGCGGCATGATCCGCGCGGTGCGGTCCTTGCCATCAATGGTGATCTGGCAGGTAGGGCGCAGCAGCGGGTTGGTGGGCTGGACGATCATGCGGTAGCTCGGGCGCGTTCCTGCGCCTCCGGCGAGGGACCGCCGGCCAGGTCGTCGCTGCTTTCGTCGGCGGGCTCGTCATCGCTGCGGCACAGCGTAAGCGAGAAGGCCACTTTGCGTGGCGTGCCATCGCTGTGGATCGCGCTCTGCGTGGTTTGCAGGCTGTCGATGAAGTAGACGCCGTAGATGTGACCGGCGCCGTCGACCAGGACGTAGGCCCGTCCCTCGCTGCCCATGGTTTCCAACTGCGTGATGGAGGCGAGCGTGCCCGAGACCTCCGGCGCCACGACACCCGACAGCGTGAGCATTTCGGTACCAGGGCTCACGATCTGGTAGGCGTCACGCTTGCCCAGCCGCGCGTTTGCCGCATGCTTGAACTGCATCTGACGTTGCAGCTCTTCGTAAGCCGCAGTGCGCATGCCGAACACGAACGGCCCGAAGGCCATCAAGACCATCCCATCCATTCTCAATCCTCGTCGCTAAAGGCGGAGCGTGCGCGCACCTGCTTGCTGCGCTCGTGACGAGCCATGGCGTCCGCGACCTGCCGGCGCACTACGTCCGGATCGTTGCCGCGAGCGTCCACGTGCATCGTGACCTGGTCGCCCTGCATGACCACGGTCTTCGGTGGACGCACGCCTACCGGTGCGGTGGGGCTGACCAGGCTGGCTCCCTGGCCCGTCGCCTCGCCGCCGGCCAGGGGCGTGCGGGCGATGGCATCGGCGATCTTGCGGGCCTTCTCCTGGTCATCGCCGGTGATCCAGTCGATAGGCGTGGTGCCCGGTGGCGTCACCGGGCTGTTCTGCCCCAGGTGCCGAATGCGATCGATCAGCTCGCGGACCGCGCCGAGCTTCTCAGCGATCCAGTCGAGCGTCTTGCGCGCGGCGTTCTCCACGCTTTGCCACATCTCGGCGAACCAGGCCTTGACCGGCTCCCAATGGACCACCACCCAGCCCGCCGCGGTGCCGATGGCTTCGCCGAGGGCCACGAACATCTGCACGCCGAAGGTGACGGCCTGCACTACGCCGCGGATGGCGGCGCCGACCAGCTGCCCGAACGCCACGCCGGCCGCGCGGGCGCTGGCCATCTGCTCCTGGGTCGCCTGCATCGGCTCCAACAGCTGCGTGATCCAGCGCCACACGCTGACCAAGCACCCGACGATCACGTCGAACGCCGGCCTGAGCGGCGCGAGCGCGCGGCCGATGTCGGCGAACACCGGCCCCACCGCCTGGCCGATGCCTTCCCACACGCCGGCGAACCAGGCGGAGATCGGTTGCCAGTAGCGACGCACGGCGAGCGCCGCGACGATGACCACGCCGATCAGCGCGGCGACCGGCAGGCTCACGCCGGTGATCGCCAGCATCGCCGCACGGGCGCCGGTGGCGAGGGAAGGGAAGAGGCGGCCGAGCATCGGCAGGCGCGACAACAGCCCGCCTTCGCCGCCGAGTGCGCCGAGGCGAAGCCCGCCGAGTCGCATCGCGTAGCGCAGCAACGCGAACTGACCGAGCAGTCCGCCCAACGCCACCATGAGACTACCCACCGTCGCCAGCAGCACGCCCGCGCTTCCGGCGACTACCCCCATGCCCTTGGCCAGCATCGGGTGACGCTGCGACCAGGTGTTCACTGCGCGCAGCACGCCGACCAGCTTGCCGAGACCCGCCACGTACAGCGGCAGCAACTGCTCCCCCAACTCGCGATAGAGATCGGACTTGCGGGCCAGCAGTTCCGCTTCCTGGCCGGCGGCGTTCTGGCCGGCCAGGTTGTACAGCGCCTCCACGCCGTAGGCCTTCGGCGTCGCTGCCAGGTGCTTGGCGATGTTGGCGCGCTCCATGAACAGCGACGCGAACAGGTCGCCGCCCTTGCGGCCGGAGAACAGCGCGTTGATCTTGCTCACCACTTGCTGGTCGGAGAGTTGGCCGTCCGGATTGAGTTTCGGGATGACGCGCGTCATCAGGTACTCGAACGGGTTGGCGCGGTACAGGTCGCCCTCTTGGAGCGCGTCGGGCAGCAGCTTCTTGAGGTGGCCCGTCTTCTCGTGGACTTCAATGGCGCCCGGCTTGAGCAGGCCCAGCTGGAACAACTCGTCGGCGGACTGGCGCGTGGAGCGGCCGGCCGCCCAATTCTGGTAGGCGGTCGCCAGACCCGTACCGGCGCGGTGGCCGCCCATTTCCTGCACGGTGTGCAGCAGCCCGAAGAAGAACGACTGATCGTCCAGCTGCTTGGCGGCGACACCGCCGGTCTTGATCATGTTGAGCAGGTCTTCGGACTTCACCAGGCCGCCGGAGGCGACGTAAGCCTGCGTGGCGAAGTCCAGCACGCGCTTCAAACTTTCTGGGCTTTTGGCGGCGCCGCGCAGCTCGGCAACTTTAAGCAGGTCCATGAACATGGTCTCGGCGGTCTCGCCGTGGCCCTCGCCGTGCCCGCCCTGGGCCATCACCGTCTCGATGCCGAACTTCATCCGCGCCAGGTAGGGCGTGACCGCCTCCGCCTCGTGCATGTCGCGCAAGACGCTGTAGGACTCTTTCAGGAGCTTGAGCGTCTCGGTCGCACTCGTGCCCATGATGTCCTGCGCCCGGGCGAACTTCACCGCATCGGTCACCAAGGCATCACCGACACCCATGGCACGCAGCTGCGCGACCTGCGCCGTCCAGGCCTTCGCCTCGGTCACCGTAGGGCTGATCGCGTCCAGCAGGTGCTTGCCGGTCTCCCGGGTGGCATACCCGCCCACGGTCAGGTGCGCCGCCGTCGCCGAGCTGCGCTCGAAGCTCTGCCGCGCCGCAGCCATCTTCTGTTGCTGCTGGGTGAGCGCGCTGAGCTTTTTCTGCTGCTCGCCGAGCTGAGCGTTCGTCGCGGCGATGTCGTCGCGCAGGCGTCGCTCGTGGCTGGCCAGATCGCGCGTATGGATGCCGGCGGCGCCCAAGGCTTCGCGCACGGATTGCAGCCGGCGGACGTGGGCCTGGTACTGCGCGCCCAGCGCCACGGCCTGCCGCTTCGCCGCGGCGAACTCCCGGGTCTGCTGCCGGGTCGGGTTCGTGGTGCTGGCGAGGGCGCGGCCCAACTCGGTGGCGCGATGGCGCGCTGCCGAGAGCTGGGTGCCCAGGGCCTGGGTGCCCGCCTTGAGCTGGCGGAAGCCCTTCAAGTCGTCCTGCGCTCTCTGCAGGTCCTTGAGGCGCTGGCGGGTCTCGCGCAGCGCCTTGGACGTGGCGGCGGAACTGCCGGTGATGCCGCGCAAAGGCGCCGTCACCTTGTCGATCATGTTCAGCAACACACTGAGTTTCAGATCCACGCTAATCCTCGCCGCCGTTCCGCAACCGGGCGCGTTCGCGCCATTGCACCAACTCGCTCACGTCCATGCCGTCCATCGTCGGCGGTGGCCAATGGAAGACCACCGCAATGTCGGCCATGGCGTCTTCCACCGTTACGGGAAGCCCTCCCGCTTCGCCTTCGTCAACAAAAAAGAGGCCAGCTCCGAGCCGAACTGCGTGAGGTCCGCCGGATCGAGCTGACCGACCTCGTGCTTGGTGAGGGTCGGTACGGTGATGCGCGGCAGGACGATTTCCAGCGCGGCGATATCCATATGCAGCAGGTTCACCAACTGCGTGCCGCGCAGCTCGCCGGCCTTAGGCTTGCGCAGGCGCACTTCGGTGAAGGTCTGCTCGCCGCGACGAATCGGTTCGTCCAGCGTGATGACGGGCATGGTGGTGGTGTCATTCATGAGGAAATTCCTGGGAAGAGTGGGAAAGGGTTACCAGTGGCCCATGGCGGCGCGCTGCGCGGCCATGCGATCGACGCCATTGACGACCAGCTTGTTGGCCAGCATGTCGATCTCGATGACCGGCACGCCGTCGATGCTCAGGCGGTAGTAGGCGCACGACACGGAAAACTTGTGCTCGGTGTCGGCCTGCGATTTGGCGTCGCCCGGATCGAATTCCTTGTAGCGGCCGCGTACCGCCACTTCCACGGCGTTGTAGCCGCTGCTGCTGTCGGACTGGTACGCGCCGGCGAAGCGCAACTGCACCGCATCCACCGCGGTGGCGCCGTACTGTTCCAGCGCGCTGCGCAGGATGCCGCCGGCGGTAAAGGCCAGCTCGATCTTCTCCTGGCCGAGATCGATGTCGACGGGGCCGGCCATGCCGCCGGCGAGGTAATCCTCCATCTTGCGGGTGAGCTTGGGCAGCGTGACGCTCGGCACCAGGCCCAGCCAGGATTCGCCATTCTGGAAGAGGTCGAAGTTTTTCAGTTTGCTCGGGAGCTTCATGGTTCCGTTCCTTGCACCGATCAGGCGTTGTTGGTGGAGGTGATCGCCGCCTTGAGATCGGCGATGTACACGTCGGTGAAGGTCTGGCGCAGAGTGAGGTCTTCCAGCGGCGGCACCGGCGTGTAGTCATAGTTGAGTGCGAGCTTGCCGGCCTGCATGTCGGCCGTTTCATTCAACGACGGGTCGAACCAGCAGCGGCCGCCGAGCAGGGCGCCCTGCCGGGTGAGCGCGCGCAGCTTGGCGTTGATCGCGTCGATCAGGTCGCGGACGAGGCTCGCGTGCATGGCTTTGTCGCTGTACTCGAACACGCCTTCGCCGATGGTGTCGGCCACCACCTGGGCGGTGCGCGTGTAGGACTCGAACACGTACGTGCTGGTGTCGCAGGTGCGCGAGCCCCAGAAGCGGAAGCCGTTGCGCTTGACCAAGGTCGTAATGCCCGCTTCGTTGAGCAGGTCCGCATCCGTGCCCTCGGTGAGGTAGTCGAAGTAGACGTCAGCGCTGATGCCCATCACGCCATCGACGGGGATGTTGGAGAGCACGCGGTGCCAGCCGGCGACCTGATCGGTTTTGGCACGCAGGCCCAGTGCCATGGCGACCGTCAGCGCCTTGGCTTCGCGGTTGGCGACGGTGTCCCAGGTGGTGAAATCCGGCCACAGCAGCATCAGCTCGCGCGCGCCGAAGCCTTCGCGGTAGGTCTTGGCATCGGCGAGGGTGGCGCAGTCGTCGCAGGTGGCGTAGGCGAAGGCCTTCAGCCGCTTGGCGACCGTGACCAATGCGTCGGCCACCGGTTTGGTATCGAGGCCCGGCGCGCCCAGGATGCGCGGACGTACGCCGGTGCGCGCTTCCGCGGTGAGCAACGCCTGCAGGCCGGTGTAGCGGCCTTCCGCATTGACGGTACCCACCGCGTTGGAGGTGGTGGCCGCGGGGTCCACGCCTTCGGCGACACGGACGACCACGACCGGGCAGGTCACGATGTCGGCGATGGCTCGGAGCGCCCGGGCGAGGGTGCCCTTGGTGCCGGCCTTGGCGAGGCCGGCCTTGGGCTGCGTGAGCAGGACCGGCGTGTCCAGCGGGAAGGCGGCCGCGTCGGCATCCGAGGCGGTGGCGACGAAGCCGATGGTGGCGGTGGAGACGGTCTTAAGCGCGTACGGGGCATCGCTGGCTTCCTGGATGCGCGCGCCGTGGTGGTAGGCGGTGGACATGGGTTAGGCCTCGGGAGTGGCGGGGATGGTGTCGGTCGGTGCCGGGGCGTCCGGCCAGACCACGGTGTGCGGAAAGTCCGGCTGCTGCGGCACATCGCGCAGCGCCTGGGCATAGGTCGCCAGCGCCGACGCCTCGGCATCGGTCAGCGTGGTCGGCTGGGCATAGGTGGTTTGCAGCACGTGCCGCTGCAGGGCATCGGTGACCGGGGCGAGCAAGGTATCGCGCTGGGCGCGCAGGCGTGCGGCGATCTGCTCCGCGGTGGGCGGCGGTGGATCCGCGAGGGTGGGCGCGCCGTCGTGGACGACGATCCGTTTGCCGTGGCTCTGGCCGTCCAGCAGCACGCGATAGGCGTCTTCGCTCAAGACGACCAGATCATTAGCTGGCGGCAGCGTGCAGTCCGGATTGGCCTGCTCGATCAGCGGGCCATCGGCGAGCGTTTGGCCATCGCTCGGCGTCCAGTCGGGATCGCGCACCAGCACCGTGCGTGGGCCATGCACGGCGTCGCAGTAGAAGCCGCCATGCACGATGTCGTAGAAGTAGGCCATTCAGTACCCCAGGGCGAAGAAGGTCAGCCCACACCAGCGATTGGCGTTGGCGCCGCCGGGGTACTGGATGTAGGAGGTGAAGTGCGTGCGATCCCAGCCCGTCAGCTGGGCGGTGTTGTCGTACTGTTGCCAGAGCGCACCGCCGACGTTGGTGTTGTAGTCGGTGAGCTGCACGCAAAGGCAGCCGTTCGGAAAGGCCATGGGAAAGCCAAGTGATGGGCCGGTGCCTTCGTTCCACGGCACATCGGAGAGATACGTCCCCCACTGCACCATGAAGCCGTTGGGGAACTTCATCCAGCCGTTGCCCTGGGCGGCGAATGAGATTTGCCCGCTGTGCCACACGGGATTGCCCACCACGCGCAGGTCTTCCACCCAGGTGGTGCCGTCGAGTGCGGCGTCGCGGATGCGGTCGTGCAGCACCCGCCGCGCGGGACCCATCGTCCAGCCGCCCCACTTGAGCACGTTGTCGGTGTCGAGCCCCAGAAATCCACCGGCGACGCTTTCGCGTAGGAAGGCCATCACCGCCGAGGCGGAGGCATTGCCGCCGTTGGCGACGAGTAGGGGCGGCGAGCCTTCGAGGCCCGTGCCGGAGATACCGTCAATCGACGGCATGAGACCGTTGGTCAGCCGCGTGCCGACGGACGTGTTGCTCGCGCCGATGCGTGCGAGGGCGTAGCCGGTGCCGCCGTTCAACGCCAAAGTGCCGTCGTTCTTCAGGGTGGCGTACGCGCCGCCGGCCGCGCCGATCTGTACCGCGCCACCGGCGGCCACGACGGAACCCTGAAACACCGGGCTCTGCGTCGGCGCCTTGGCATCGAGCGCGGTTTGCAGGTTCGTCACGTCGCCGATGGCGTGCGTGTGCGCCGACGGCGCAAAGGTAGTGGGCTTGGCGGTGACCTCGCTCCAGGCCGGCCAGCGCTGGGTCTGCATGGGCGGGTTGTTGATGTCCGACCAGGCGTGCGAGTGCGGCGCCGGGGTGAAAGTGTCGGGCTTGGCCGTCACCTCCGACCAGGCCGGCCAGCGGGTCGCCTGGGCCGGCGGGTTGGTGATCTCCGACCACGGGTGCGCGTGCGCGCTCGGCGTGAACGTGGTCGGCTTGTCGGTGAGGTTGGCCCAGGCGCGGTAGTAGTCGCCGTGCTGGCCGTCGAGCGTGTCGGCGTCCAAGCCGTTGCCGGCGCCGTCGTCTTTCAGGGCGGCGCTCTTGAGGCCCAACTCCCCGCGGAAGGCCGCGGCCGTGGTCAGTCCCAGCAGCTTCTTGACGAACGCAGTGGGCGCAGCGGCGCCGAGGCGAGCGTTCAGCGCGGCGAGCAGCGACTTCGGCGTGACGACGCGCTGCGTATCGGTGCCGGCGGTCGCGTCGTCCTCGCCGGCCAGCTTCACCACGCCCAGCGTGTCGAGGGTGGCTGCCGGGTTATTGAACGTGGTGTCGCCGAAGGTGATCTGCGCAGCGTCCGCGTCGGTGAACTGCACGTCGGTGGCCAGCAGTAGGGTGGACTGCGCGGACTTCTCCACGATCACATTGGCCTGGCCGTAAGAGCCGAACAGCGTGCCGTCGTCCAGGTACCAGCCGAAGCCGCGCACCGTGTAGATGTCCGTGCTCGCATCCGTCACCGTGACGTGGACGGTGTCTTTCGCGGTGGCGCCGCCGGCCACCGCCGCCAGGCGCTTGATCTCGTTCGGTAGCGACTGGCCCGGCACGAAGGCCGTGGCCGTCAGCCCGACGCGGGCGATGCGTACGGCCCGAGTGCCATCGGTTTGGGCGTTGACCAGCACTGCGCGGCCGGCGGGCGTGATCGTGAGAGTGAGGGCCATCTCAGGCGGCTCCGGTGAATTGCAGATGCGCATAGGCGACAGGCCGGGCCGCGGCGGCGACGCCGAGTCGGCCACGGGCCTGCAAGCCCTGGGTGAAGGTGAAGTGCGACCGGGCCGGCTTGGTGCGGCGAATCTCGGCGATGACGTCGTCCACGTAGGCGGCGCTGGCTTCGGCGCCGTCGTCGCCCGTCAGCGTCAGCACCACGTCGAAGGTGTGCGGCACGCCCTTGGGCTCGGTTTGCCACCACTCCCGAATGCTGATCGCACCGCCGAAGGCGGCAGCGACATCGCGCACGGACTGTGACGTGCCCTTGCGGCGCGCGATGTCGATGGCCTGGCGCACGCGGTTGCGCTTGACCGTGTCGGACCAATAGCTCTTCCAGCTATCGAGGCTTAGCGACCAGGCCAACCATGGCAGCAGCTCGCCGCTGATGGTGTCGGCGTTCCAGAGCGTGCGCAGCGGCACCGGCACGTCCAGCGCGTTCAGCGTGACATGTTCGAGGGTGCGTTCCAGCGGCGTGCTATTGGGCGGCAGGAGGCTATCCACCGATGCCCCCATAGGCCAGTTCCACGCCGGTGCAGTGCGCCGCTTGGGTGGGGCCGATCACCAGCGTAGTGCGCGGTTCTTCAAGCTCCACGTTCTGGATGCCGGCCACCTGCAAGGCGGCATAGAGCCCGGACAGCGTGATATCCCGGTCCAGGCGCTTGGCCTCGGCAAGGTACGTATCGAGGCTCGCGCGCGACGCGGCGCGGACGATATCGGCATCCGGGCCGGCGTAGGTCCACAGGGTGGCGCGGACCTGGAAGGGCACGATGTCGGCCGACTGCACGGTCACGAAATCGGTGAGCGGCCGCACGTTGTCGGCGCTCACGTTGTCGGCCACGGCGGCGAGCAGGGCGGGGTCGGCCTGGCCGTTGCCCTGACGCGACAACACCGACACGATCACCTCACCGGGCCAGCGCGCGGCGGCCAGAGCCGCCTGCATGTCGGCGACCAAGGCCGGCGTCGCATCGTGGCGGGCCAGGACGTCGGCCACCACCGCGCGGATGTCGTCCGGCTGCGGGCTGATCGCGCTGGCGTCGAGCACGTCGCCCGACGCGCTGCGTGCGTGAAAAACGTACGCCGCCTCGGGACCGGCCACCGAGAACGAGGCCGGTGCGAGGGTGATGCGCTCACGCAGGGCGTCGTCGGATTCCATCACGGCGGGGATGGCCAGCGTCGGCTTCGCGGGACTCAGCGTGAGTCGTTCGACGCCGTACCAGGCGCCGATGTGGTCGAGGTCCGCGCCCAGGGCCGTCGCCAGGAAGTTAGCCCGCGCGGCATCGTTGACGCGCTGACGCAGGCCCAGCGCCACATAGGCGACGGTCTGCAGGATCTTTACGACCGGCTCGGACTCGCGGCTCAGGTCGATATCGGGCAGGGAGGCGTCGCGTTTCTGCTGTTGCTGCCACAGCGCGGCGAACTGCTCTTTGGCTTTCGCTAGGACCGTTTCGTAGTGGAGCGGTTCGACCACATCGGGCGGTGGCAGGCGGTCGAGCTGGATGGCGCTGGTCATGCCGTAGCGCCTCGGGTCAAAGGCACGCTCAGCGACACGGCGGCGCCCGTGGCGAGGCGGCCGCCGATGTCGAGGGCGAACTTCCCCTGCAGGCCGTCGATGGCCGTCAGCGCGACGCGCTGCACGGTAAGGCGCTTCTCCCAGCGCATGAGCGCGGTGGCGGTGGCGGCGAACAGACGCACGCGCGTGGCCGCGTTGGCCGGCGCATCGAGGAGGTCGAAGACGCGACTGCCGTAGGTGCGGCGCGCTAGGCGGCTGCCCAGCGGCGTGGTCAGGATGTCCGCGACGGATTGGGCGATGTGGTCGATCTCCGGCAGCGCGGCGCCGGTGGTGCGTGACATGCCGGTCATGGCTGCGGCTTGCCCGACATGCCTGACCCTGGCTGCACCTGGTCGTGCGGATGGCTGCGCAGGCTGATATCGCCAGCCTTCACGTCCGTGTCGGTGGTGATGTCCTGCGCGGTATGCAGCGTCGCGTCGAAGGTCGCCGCCTGGGTAACGTGGAAAGCGCCGTCGATATCCATATCGCCGACCAGGTGGAAGCCACCGGGCGCCGTCAGCTCCACGCGGCCGCCAGCTGGAAGCACGCCCTTGAGCAGATGCGTAGCGTGGTCGTACAGAAACACGGCGCCATCACCGAAGGCGATCACCACGTTGTCGGAGGTGGCGCCATCAGGTATGGCGAAGGTGTCGTAGAAGATGCCCGTCAAGGCGACGGCGGCGCCGAGGTTGCCCCCGGGAGAAAGCACGAGTACCTGCTCGCCGGGGGTGGGCGGTGACCAGGTGCGCGTGGCGCCGGCACGTGGAGCAAGCCATGGAATGGGCTTGGTGGCTAGGCCGCCCACCGACACCACTACGCGCGCGCTTGCCACATCGACGGTGGCGATGGTGCCGTAGCGGATCAGGTTGATGAGTTGCGTGGGGTCCTCGTGCATGCGTTGCATGCTGCGGAAGGACGGCGCGCAAGGCACGTAGGGACTGTTCTGTGATGAGGAGTTCAGAACGTTGGCTGACGCAGCCGCGCTGACAAAGGTTTCTGGTAGTTGCCGAGCATTCTCGGATACGGCCTGGGATGGCCGATGGCCTCTTGCCCGCTGTTAGCCCGTAGAGGCTAAGAGGGCCATTCAGATCTAGTCCGTTGGAGGGATTTGTTTGCTGGCAAAGCCGGCTGGCTATACTGGTTGGGCGGAGATTGCTTAACGCTATGGCGTTGAGCTGTCCCCGATTAACAGGCGCCGTATGAAGAACCCGGCCCAAAGGGTCGAATGTCTAACAGCTATGGCCGATAACATGACCTACCATCACGTCATTGCAAAAGTGGGCTCAGGAGATAAATTCCGGTGCCTATTCTCGGATATATCTGCGGCTGATCTGCGGAAAAAATTCATCTTGCCGTACGAGCGTGGTACGGGGTTTTTCTGCGGAAGTGATCTCATTTCACCGGCTGAAATCCGTTCGCTAAAGATTGTAAGGACCAACAATCCGGACGAGGTCGAGCGGGCGGAAATTAACCGTGCCGATCAAGCCAGGATAGATGAATTCAATCGCACGAGCGGTGGCCTCACTATTATAGGTTTCGGGGGTGGCTATGAGCCTGAGGACATTGAGGGCGCTGGTGAAGATGTGACGCACGTGCTTATCAAGGGGCCGCCTGGCTTTAAGGCTGGCCGTTGGGCGCCGTCTAAGAAAGTCATGGGATGGTTTTTTGGAATCCTCGCCTCCGTGGTCGCCGCTGGTGCAGCGAAATGGTTGGGATGGGTGTAAAGCCGTCAATAGTGAGTCGTGTCGGAGGAACTTTGTTCTGACAGGGCAGCGAAATAGGAGGGGGGATGCCAATCGAACTTCACGATGGTTGCGTCAAGCAGCTGATCAAGCTCGTTGAACAGGCGTTAGTCGAGACGACGTGTTCCTATAACGCCATCATCGACTATCCGCAGCCAGAGGTGTGGAGTGCCCTGGATAAAGTTCTTCCAGCAGATAAGTCTCGTCAACTGGAGGGGTATATCAACCATGCCCCAGTTGCTACGTTCCTCAAGTCTGTAGTCCAGCGAGACTTAAACGATTGGGCAAAGTACGACGGCGACGCTAGGAACGTACCGCTCACGAGCCTTTATGGTGGGGATGTCTCTGAGCTGGCTGTGAGCTACGTCACCGAGCTTCGCGCAATGCCCGTGCGATGCGTGTTCACCTACACGCTCCCGAAGTCTATTGCTCAGTACCTTGACCCAAAGGAGGTGATCAATATTAGTGATGGCGTCGTAGTAACCTTTGGAACGGATGATGTAGTTAAAACATTTCCGATGGATGCGGTTGGTGGAAGTGCTTTAAGCTCTCTCTTGGGGTTCTCGTCTCGCATGGATTCAGAGACATGCTATCTACAAATTTTTATTGATGGATTTGTGGATAGGTACACACCGACAGCGGCGTCTATGGGGGCAAGCGCTTTATGCCGATCGATACTAGGTCTGGGATCTGCGCATCGCGCATGGCGTGTCGGACCTGAGTGGATGGGTGAAAAGTTTTCTTCACCAGGCTTCGTGCATGCGTTGAGTGGCAATGAATGGAAGTACGTATCGCAAGTCTCCCTTGATAGAACCGTGGCGCGTGCCATTGAAAGGCTTCAGTTCGATTTCCTCGATGGGCACATAGCTAACGCGGATCAGGCGCGTAGCTGGCTGGCTACCAACCTGAAGGCGATAGCACTTATTCTGCGGACAAAGAAGAATGAGCTCATTCTTCGGGGCAGTCAGTGGTACTTCGATAGTTTTGCTAGCGAAAATGTTCTTGATGCGTACATCCGAGCGACTGTTGCGGTGGAGATTATGCTCGGGGAAGAAGATGGCCAGGATGGGATTGGGCTCACGACGATGCTCGCCAACCGCTGTGCATACCTCATAAGTAACAATCATGATGAGCGCGAAAATTTTCTCGACGATTTTCGAGAAATATATAAGCTTCGATCAAAGATTGTTCATACCGGATTCGATCGTCTCATGCAGCGCGAGCAGGACATGCTATATAAGCTTCAGTGGATATGCCTTCGCATTATTCAAAAGGAAAGTAAGTTGCTTGTGAGCTAAGGGCGTCTGCGAGGGCGTTTTTGGCATCGTCACACTTCGCTACACCGTCATCGCCATAGGTGCTGTAGTAGTAGGTCGCGCACACATTCTCTGTCGATGCTGGTGAAGCCAAGAAGTGCGCGCCGCGCATAGCGAATCTCGGTAGCATTCGGTGCGGCGCGATCATTCAGGCCTTCTTGGTGGATGCGTGCAATGCGCGCCGCCTGGCCTGAGAAGCCCACCTCGGCGGCATCGGGTGTGCCGGCGATACGCAGCCACCGCGCGGTGCGAAGCTTGGTGAACATCGCCGCGCGCCGCCGGATGGTCCCGCGCCGATCACGCAGCCGCGGCTTGCGTGGCACGAAGGACGAGCCCTCCGCATCGTGCTGCGAGGCGATGCGCTGCTGTTGGGATCGGCGCAGTTCCCGCGCGATGGTGACGGCGAGGGTGCGCCGCGTAGGCGCGTCCAACTTGGCCAGCAGCGCGCCGGCCCATTCGTCCAATTGGCGTAGCGGATCGCTGCTCACCACAACGCCGACGGATCGGCGGGTGGAGGCGCCGGATGCTCGAAGCCCTCGCCGCGGCGCATCACCGGCTCAGTGATATCCAGCTGGAACTGCACATCGGCCAGCTCCGTCGTCATCAATTCGGCCTCGAACCGCACGCCGTTGCGTCGGCTTTCGGCGCTAAGCAGCAAATCCGGTTGCTCGGCAGCGAGCCAGCGCAACACGGTGGCCGTGAGTGCGTCCATGTCGCCCGCGAAATCCTGCACGATCACCGTCAGCTGGTAAGCGTATTCCCAACTCTCACCCGGTTCACCGGTAGCCACCACCGAGCCACGCTCGGCGAAGATCAGCAGTTTCTGCGGGTCGAGGGCGAGATCGGGCAGTCCGCGGATCAGCGCCTCGCGCAGGCGGCCGGGTTTATTCATCCAACGCGGCCTCGCGATAAGGCGGCATCTGCAAACGATCGATCAGCGCATTGAGCTGTTCGCGGATGGCGTGGCAGGTACCGTAGTTGCCGGCGATGACCACGGCGGCGTCAGAGGCTGTAACGCCGGAGGCCTGCGCATCAGCAGCGCCGGGAGGGCCGGGCAGGTCGGCCGCGGCGGCGGCGTCGTGCAGGCGGACAAAGCCGACAGGGAGAGGAAAAGCAGCATCGGTGCGGGGCGTGACATAGCGGGGCGTCTCGCGCTGGATAGTGTGGATGACCTGGCGAACCACGCGCTCGCGGTCCACGTACTGGGTAATGACATGAACATCCGCGCGCGCCGCGCTAGTCTCGAAGCCGGCGATGACCGCTTGTATTTGTGCCTTGGCTACATCGTCGGCCAGTCGTTGGATGTGGTCTTGCTGCCAGCGCATTACGCCAGCGGCCAGGGCGAGCAGGGCAAGCAGGACGATGAGGAGATAACGCATGGCCTACGTCCCCACCCGGTTCGTGATCCAGCCGAACACGAAGCGTCGCTGCGAAGGGTTCCCTTCGGTAATGTCGAGGTAGCGTGTGCCCTGGGAGCTATGGATGCCCTTGAGCAAGGCGGCAGCGCCCATCGGGCCACGCCAGCGCAGGAAAGTCCGTAGCGCATCGAGCGTCTTGTTGCCCGCCTGGCCGTCGACCACCAGCTCCGCGTAGCGCGTGCCGGTGTCGTTGAACGCATTGAGCCAGCGTTGCAGGAAACGGGCGGCGACCGCCGGTCCCATGTTGACGCCGATGTCCACTAGCGTGGCGCCAATCTCCGGATCGATGGCGACCACCTCGCCGAAGCGAGGCGCATCCACGTACTGCGTGCGGTAGATCGCGCGGGCGGTCGCTTCGGGCAATGTCGCCATCGGGCCGATGTAGCCGTGGGCGCGCGCCGTGGCGACGGTGATGCCCCACCGGGTCTCGCCGCCGCGGTCGGCCGGGTCGTGGACGTAGCCACCTTCCACGTCGATCAGGTCCGACAGCAGGCGCTCGATGCGCTGTTCGGCGAGCGCGATCACCGGCGCACCCGACGATGTACGGCGCGCGCGGCGTCCCGCATGGCGCGGAGGGTATGCGCCAGGTCGCCACGGTGCCCGGTGAGCAGCACGGCCAGCGCGGCACATCCGAGCGCTTCCAGCGGCCCCGGCGGCGGTCGCACGCCGCATAGGAGCTTCACCGCCGTCATCAGACAACCGACCACCAGCAGCCAGGCCAACCAGGCTACACCGCGGCGATGAGGCGAGCCGCCGCGGCGGTACATCGCCAACTGCCAGGCGATGACCAGGCACGCGATCAGCTGGATCAGCGGCCAGGCGTTTGGGGTAATGAGCTGGGACATGGGTCAGGCTCCGCGCTTGGTGAACAGGGAGGAGAGATCGAGGGTCTTCACCCGCTCGATGGCTTGGGTGGCGACCGTCACCGCGACGGCGCCACCGAGGAAGCCGGCCAGGCCGTTGCTTTGCAGCGGCAGCAGGCCGCGCAGCTCCGGCGCGCCGAAGTAGCCCGCAGCGGTGCTCACCAACAGATAGACGGCGCGGTGCAGCGGCGGCAGGTCCCGCGCACTGGTGACGTACAGCGTGCCGCCGGCCAGCGCGCCCACGAGGGCGTCGCCGTCGATGCCGGGAAGCAGCGCGGTGGTGGCAGCCGTGGCGGTGACCGCGGCGGCAAGGAGATAGGTGCTGGCCGGTTCGGTCATGCTCAGTCCCATAGCTGTTGGGTAGGAAGGATGGGTGTCGCTGTGGCGGGCGAGCGTTCGGGCAGGTGCACGACGGTGCCGGTCGGGAGGACGTGGCCGAGGTCGGCCAGGTCACGATTGCGTTCGAGCACGGCTTCCACCACGCCCGTGGTGGCGCCCAGCTCCCGCCAGCACAGCGCGTCCACCGTGTCGCCTTGGAGCGAGCGCACCGCGGGCACTAGATCAGCTCCACGACGTTGCGCGCGCGGCCCAGGATGTCGGCCAGCGCCCATTGCGCGTTGCGCCGGAACTCGTCGGCCGCCGTGGTCTCCGATTCGGCGCGATGATCGCCCGCGCGGGTGGTGTCCCAATCGCGGTAGTGCTCGGCGAGGTCCGCCTGCACGCTGCAGGCGACGGCGCGGAGGTAGCGCTGCACGAGGACCGACTTGTCGTCGATGGTCTCGTCCATGTCCGCGGCCGACACCCAACCCTGTGCAATCTTCGTGGCGCGAAACGCGGCGAGCTGGGGATTGATGAACAGAACCGCGGCGATAGCGGCGGTGCGCAGGCGCGCCGCCGTGACGTTGCCGGTGAGGCGGGTAGAGGCGCGCAGGGCGCCGAGGTCGATATCGGGCCAGAAACCGTCGTTGCGGATCGGCGGGCCGTCGTCGGAGGGAGGGGTGGCGGCCGTGCCGCCGTTGCCAGTCAGGGTGCCCATAGGGGTCTCTTCAAATGCGGCGGTGGACGGGTGGGTCAGTGTTCGCCCGTGGGCGACCCTCGCCAC
Organism: Dyella sp. SG562; assembly: GCF_011759495.1. NCBI lineage: Bacteria > Pseudomonadati > Pseudomonadota > Gammaproteobacteria > Lysobacterales > Rhodanobacteraceae > Dyella > Dyella sp. SG562. Next base: position 196,246 of record NZ_JAAOYS010000009.1, on the reverse strand, counting down.
CCGTGCCGCCGCGGCGCCAGGGGGAGGCTCAGGGGCCGCCTTGCGGCGGCGGTTCGGTGGCGGCGCTATCGCCGGGAAGGTGGCGCAGCCGGCGTTCCAGCTGCTCGATGTCTTTCTTGGCGCCGACCTTGTCGTGCAGTTCCACCGCGCGGCGCAGGTACACCAGGGCCTCGCCGGGTTCGGTCTCGGCGAGCAGGCGGCCGAGGGCGAAGTGCAGCTTGGCGCGCACCTGGTCGGGCATGTCGTAGGGCGCGGTGATGTCCATCACCTCGCGCAGCACGGCCACGTCGAAGGGCTTGCCGGTCGTGTGGGCCTTGAGCGCCTGCTCAGCCGGCTCCTCCGCCACCAGCGTGGCGGTGGTGCGCTGGAAGCGGTCGGGCATCGATAGGTTGTGCGTCAGCACGTAGCGGGCAATCGGCAGCGCACCGGCGAAGTCGCCCACATCGATACGCCAGCACAGGACGTAGCCGAGCACGTCGTCCTGCACGCCCTGGCCGCCGGCCAGTACGCCGTCCACATAGGCTTCGTAGTCGGGCAGCAGTTCGCGCTTGGCCTCGATCTTTCGCTCCACCGATTGCAGGAGCTTCAAGCGGCGACGGTCGGTGTCGAGCTTCGCGCGGATCAGGGCATGGGCGTGGGAGGTGGCGCTGTCCACCGCCGCCCCCGGCGCCGCTTTCGCGGTCGCCTGGGCGGCCTGCACGCGCATTAGATGTTCCATGGCAGGTGAGGGCATCGTGGCGGGCCTTACGGGGCCTGGGTCCAGTTGCCGAGCACGACGTTCTCGATCAGCACCGCGCCACGCAGGCGCTCGATCACATAGGCGTCGTTGCTCGACTGGTAGTCGGCGATACGGTCGTATTCCGGCTCGTCCTTGAGCAGGCGACGGCGGCCACCGGTCTGGTAGTAGATCGACAGATTGTCCGGTCGGCTGATCAACAGCGACGTGCCCGGGAAGTACGGCAGGCCCAACGCGGTCAGGCCGCCCATCAGCTTCTGGCTCACCAGCACCTGGGTAGCCAACTCGTCGGTGGCGCGCTGTTCTTGGTTGATCTTGGGGAAGTACTTGTCGTGCAGCAGCTTGCGGTTCACGTGCACGCGCAGGCCCGTGTCTTCCTGAAACCACGGCGCCAGAATCTGGATCGCGTCGTACACCAGGGCATCCAGGTTGGCGTAATGGCCGCCGGGGCCGATGCGGACCTCACCGGCGCCCGCCTTGCCTTCCTTCATCACCTGCGCCGGCGCCTGCTCGCGCAGCACCTGCAGCCAGCCCTTGTTGACGTCCTGCAGCAGCGGGTTCTTGTCGATGTCGGTATCCGCGGCCACGCTCGTGCCGTTCCAGCCGATCATCAGGCGATCCAGCGCCTGCTGCTGGACCAGCTCGCCGGCCACGCGCGGCTGGAAGTCCGGGAAATGCGCCCAGGCGTCCAGGGTGGCGTAGCGGATGGAGGTATCGAAGTTGGTCTGGAAGCACTCGTAGGGCTTGGCGTCCAGGTCGTGCATTTCGCGCGGATTGCGTCGCTTGCCGCCGCTGGTGTTCGTGCGGCTGGCCGACGGCCCCTTGATGCCGAGACCCAGCTTCTCGCCGATCCGCTCGGTCACCGGCTGGACGTTGACCAGGCGCAGGTAGTCGCTGGACTCCTGAATGCGGTTCTCCATGGTCTGCTGCACGGAGGGCTGCACATCGAATTTCTCGGTGGCGCTCGGTACGTCGTTGAGCTTGGCGATCTGTGCGGCCAGGGCGTTGAAGGCCAAGCGGGTGTGTTTCTTCATGGGTGTCCTTTAGCGGTGTGGAAGGCGCGGGGCGACGATCAGAACTCGGTCAGCATCAGGCCGGGACCGTTGGCCTGGGGGCGATTGGCGGCCGGCGCGGGCGTGGTGTGGAACTTCTGTTCGATGGCATCCAGGCGCTGGGTGAGTTCGTCCACGCGCTGCGTGTGCTTCGCCACCGTGGCGTCTACGGTCTGGAACATCTGCGCGGTCTGCGTGCTCTGTGTTTCGCCGTGCTCGGCCACTTCTTCGATGGCGGCGGCCAGGTCCGTGAAGCGGGCGTCGTCGGACGCGTCTTTGCGGCGGAACATCTCGCGCACCTTCGCCAGCACGCTCGGCTTGGGCGCGTCCTCGGCGGTGAACTCAATCACCGTCTCGGTCGCTTCGCCGAACACGTTATCGGGGTGTTGCTTGCGCGCCGTGAGCGGACTGGACTCCGGATGCTGGGCGGTGAACTTGAGCATTTCCGTGCCCAGGCTCGCGGGTGTATCGGTGACCGCGAGGCCGACCAGGTAGGCGCGCCCGGTGTCGGCGAACTTCGGCGACACCTCTGCGCTGGTGAACACCTTCTGCATGGAGCCGACCAGCTTCACCAGGTCATCGCTCGGCGTGATGGTGGCGAACAGCTCCAGCTTGCCGGTGGCGTTTTCCGCCGCGTCCAGTGCATCCACGAAGCCGTAGTTCTTGAAGGGGCTGTCGGGCAGGGCGCTGCGGATATGTTCGATATTGATGCCGGCGCGGTACCTCGCCGGATCGTAGGTGGCGGCCATGTCCCTGATCCAACCGCGTTCGACCACGCGGCCATCGACGGTGGCGCCTTCGGTGAAGATGCGGAACTTCTTGGATTTCTTAGCGGGTGCGGGCATGCGTGGGCCTCGATGCGAAGGGAGGTGAGTCGGTAGGCGGCCAGCATCGGGACGCACGCAGAGCGCGGCAACGCGCGCTTGTTCTGCATGGCATGCAGCAGAACGAAGGCAGCGCGAAGCACTGACGGGGCATCCCTACGCTGTCGCGCATGCTCATACCGACGATGGATCCCCGACGACACGCGCGCAGCCTGTTCTTTCAAGGCTGGGGTGTGACTGAGATTGCGCAGCACCTGGTGCTGCCCCGCGCCACGGTGGAATCGTGGAAGCAACGCGACGAGTGGGCGTCCGCACGCTCCATTGATCGCGTGGAAATGCAGCTGGACGTGCGCCTGTGCCAGCTCATCATGAAAGAGCCCAAGAGTGGCGGCGACTACAAGGAGATCGATCTACTCACACGGCAGATTGAGCGCCTGGCGCGGGTGCGCCGCTACGAAGCGCCAGGTGGGCACGAAGGCGACCTCAACCCCGCGGTGGCCAACCGCAACTCCAAGGCGCGGCGCAAGCCGGTGCGCAACGAGTACAGCCCGGAGCAAGCCGCACGGCTACGGGAAGCTTTTCTGGATTCGTTGTTCGCTTACCAGCGCACCTGGCACGAACAAGGCCTGGAAAGGCGCATCCGTAACATCCTCAAATCGCGCCAGATTGGCGCGACTTGGTACTTCGCTCGCGAAGCCCTGGTCGATGCGATGGAGACGGGGAGGAACCAGATTTTCCTGTCGGCGAGCCGCGCGCAGGCGGACGTGTTCCGGCAGTACCTGACGCAGTTCGCCAAGGATGCGGCCGAGATCGAGTTGAAGGGCGATCCGCTCATCCTGCCCAATGACGCCACGCTGTACTTCCTGGGCACGAACTCGCGCACGGCGCAGAGCTATCACGGCAATCTGTACTTCGACGAATACTTCTGGGTCCATAGCTTCCAGACGCTGCGCAAGGTGGCGTCGGGCATGTCCAGCCATAAGAAGTGGCGGCAGACCTATTTCTCGACGCCGTCGTCGCTCAGCCACGACGCCTATCCGTTCTGGTCGGGTGCGCAGTTCAACAAGGGGCGCGCCAAGGCCGACCGCGTCGATATCGATATCTCGCACGCGGCCCTCGCCGCGGGTCTGTTCTGCGCAGACGGGCAGTGGCGTCAAATCGTCTCGGTGATCGACGCGCTGGCCGGCGGCTGCGACCTGTTCGACATCGACCAGCTGCGGCTGGAATACGGCGACGACGAGTTCCAGCAGCTGTTCATGTGCGCGTTTATTGACGACAGCGCGTCGGTGTTCCCGTTCAACCTGGTCAAGCGCTGCATGGTGGACAGCTGGGATGCGTGGGACGACTTCCGCGTCTACGCGCCGCGGCCGGTCGGCGATGCCGAAGTGTCCATTGGCTTCGATCCGTCGAAGGGCGCGACGGGCGGTGACCCCTCCGGCTGCACCGTCAATGCGCTGCCCACGCGGCAGCGGGATACGTTCCGCGTATTGGAGAAGTTCCAATGGCCCGGCCAGGACTTCGATGCCCAGGCCGGCAACATCAAGGGGCTGTGCGACCGCTACCGCGTGGCGGACATCGCCATCGACACCACCGGTATGGGGACGGGCGTCTACCAGCTGGTGAAGCAGTTCTTCCCCATGGCGCGGGCGATCCAGTACTCCCCGGAAACCAAGGCGCAAATGGTCATGAAGACCCAGGACGTCATGGGCAAGGGCCGCTTGGAGTGGGATGCCGGTTGGACCGATCTCGCCGCGGCCTTCATGGCCATCCGCAAAACCATGACGGCCAGCGGCCGCCACGTGACCTATGACGCCAGCCGCTCGGCGGACGTGGGTCATGCGGATCTCGCCTGGTCCGTCATGCACTCCCTTATTTACGAGCCGCTGGAAGGCCGCGCGGCCCACAGCCACAACGTCATGGAGATTTTTTAATGGGCAAGCGCAAGCGCGGCACGCAACGCAGCGAAATAACGAAGGACACCACAGCCGGCGGCCGCTTCGAAGCGTTCACCTTCGGCGATCCGGAACCGATCGACCGGGCCAATCTGTTGGACTACGTGCAGGTATGGCATAACAGTCGATGGTATGAGCCGCCGGTGAGCCTGACTGGCCTGGCCAACATGTTGCAGATTGCGCCCCATCACTCGTCCGCGATCTACGTTAAGCGGAACCTGCTCGTCTCCGCGTTCCAGCCGTCGCGCTACTTGTCGGTGGCGGAGTTCGAAGCCTTCACTATGGATTACCTCACCTTTGGCCAAGCCTATCTGGAATGCGAGGAGGCGCTATCGGGCCGATTGCTGCGGACCAGGCACACACCGGCGCTGTTCACGCGTCGCGGTGTCGAAGAGGGTACGTTTTGGTTTGCGCCGCTGAATGGGCAGGCTTTCCAGTTTGAGCGGCCGGTGGTGCAGATGAAGGCGCCGGACGTGCGGCAAGAGATCTACGGTATCCCCGAATACCTGAGCGCGCTGCATGCGGCGCAGCTCAATCGCTCCGCCACGCTGTTCCGGCGCAAGTACTACGACAACGGGTCGCATGCGGGTTTCATCCTCTACATGACCGATCCGGCGCAGAATCCTGACGACGTCGACAACCTGCGTAAAGCCCTCAAGGGTGCAAAGGGGCCGGGTAACTTCCGCAACCTTTTCATGTACGCGCCGAGTGGCAAGAAGGACGGTCTGCAGCTGATCCCGATTAGCGAAGTGGCGGCTAAGGATGATTTCGCGTCGATCAAGAATGCGAGCCGGGATGACATTCTTGCGGCGCACCGAGTGCCGCCACAGCTGTTGGGGATGATTCCCATCAACGCCGGAGGCTTTGGCGACGTGGGAAAGGCGAGGGACGTATTCAGAGAGAACGAGATCGATCCGCTGATCTTTCGGATGCTTGGTTTGAACGATTCGCTGGGAGTGAAGATTTTTAGCTTCAAAGGCGTCGGGTGAAACTAGCCATGAGCTATTGCTTTGCAAGAGGAAGACTTGGCCGTATGCAAATTGCTTGTAGCCCAGCATGGCATAGCTAGACCCGTTTTGGAGCGGGCGCTTGAATATGCCCGGGTAGCTTGTAGGGCAAGACTTACAGATCCCGGTGTTGAGTTCTTACAATTGCTGTGAGCTTGGCCGCGATAGGATTCGACCGTTTCGCAGAATATTCGTTGCTCGGGTCGATCACCGTTCCAAGGGGATATCGTGATGTCGCAAGGATTTGCGGTATTGAGGCGGCTTGGACTGCTTTTGCTCCTCCTAGCCGTAAGCGGGTCAGTTTGGGCAGGTGGTCCACCCTACATCCACCTCGCTGGCCTAGCAGGCATTCCTCCAGATCGGTCGCCGTACAGCACTATGGGTGAGGCGATTCAGGCCGGGATTGCCTTCATGCGGCAAAACCCGGATTTTGCGGCGAACTGCAGCTACTTTGTCGTACCTGACACGACCCACGGTCCCAATGTCGTCGCCGACGTCGGATTTACAGGCACTATTCCCCCGAATGGGGCTCCATGCAACGTGGTTTTCGGTAACGGTGGCCAGTACTCGTACACCTCATTCGAAATATGGGCACTGGGCACGTATAACTACGACCCCGGTCCCAATCTGGGCGGAGGTTGCCCTTGCGATGGAGGGCTAGGAGGAGCTGACGGCCCAAACATGGTGGGCGATCCCGTCAACTTCGCCATTGGTAACAAGTTCGAACAAGAAGATGACTTTACGGGAAGTCCGTGGCTCACCTTCAGTCGCTTTTACAATAGCTCTCCCGCGGCGGCGAGTGCCCTTACCCTGGGTTTAGGATGGCGTCATAGCTTTGACCGTCGGGTCGATCTGGTGAGCTATCAAGATGGAACGCAAGCTGCCACCGTCATGCGGCCTGACGGAAAGCAAGAAAATTTCTCCAAGAGTTCGACGGGCTGGACGACCAGCTCCAACAATCCAGACGTGCTCGCCGATGTTTTAGATACGCAAGGAGCCGTCATTGGCTACACCTTTAAGGTTGCGAATGCTCATCTCATCGAGCAGTACGATAGCAATGGGCTGCTGCGATCAATCACTGATAGCTCGGGCCGATCTGCGCTTCTCAGCTACAGCACAGCTCAGACCCCCGCAAGTATCGCGCCGCGCGCAGGATTGTTAATCAGCGTCACTGATCCCAGCGGAAGGCAGCTTGGCTTTATATATGACGGCAATGGGCATCTACAGCAGGTGAGCTTGCCTGACGGAGGAGTGCTGACTTACGGGTTTGATACCACTAATCGTCTCTCGTCTGTTCAATACCCGGATACCAAGACTCGCCAGTACGTCTATGACGAGCCGTCCCTCGTCCTCGACGGGGTCAGCATTCCCAACGCCATGACAGGTATGGTGGATGAACTGGGTGTTCGCTATCAGAATACGCAGTACTACAGCGATGGGCGCGTTGCTTTGGCCAACAAGGCGCTTCATGCAGAAGAAGTCCGTCTGAAATATACCGACTCTTGGAACCAGGCGGCCGTGACTTATCCGCTTGGGTTCGTGGCAACGCTGGGTTATGGCACCGTGGCTGGCGGGTATCGGCCTTTTACCTCGACAACGCAGTACTGTGGCCCTCTGTGTAACAAGCTATCTGCGTCGGTGACGTACGACGCAAATGGGTATCCGGCAGGCCGGTCTGATTTTAATAACGTTAGCTCCGCGACAACGTACGATGCGAACGGTCTTCTGACGAAGCTAGTAGAGGCCTCGGGCACGCAGGATCAGCGCACCACCAATACCACCTGGGACACCGGTCTTCGCCTCCCACTTACTCGCACGGTACTTGATGCCTCGGGAAATAAAGTAGCCCTGGCCTCTTGGGTCTACAACTCCACGGGGCAAACGATTGCGCAGTGTGATGTCGATCCCGCCGTTGCCCCGAACTACGTTTGCTCTTTTTCAGGAACGCCTCCGGCGGGCGTGCGTCGGTCGACCTATACCTATTGCACGGCCGTCGATGGGACGCAGTGTCCGTTATTGGGGTTGCTGTTGAGCGTGGATGGTCCGCGCACCGATGTGTCGGATGTCACCCACTACGCGTACTACCTCTCAACCGATGAGTCAGGTTGTGGCACGGTGGGTGGGGCGTGCCATCGTGCTGGTGATTTGGCACTGGTGACGGATCCTTTGGGGCACGCCACGGCCTTTCTGGTGTACGACAAGAGCGGACGCATCCTTCGTCAGAAAGATTCCAATGGAGTCTTCACTGACTATACCTATACGCCAAGAGGCTGGCTCAAAACAAAAAGCGTCGCTGGCGCAAGCACGGTTATGGACTATGACGCGGTAGGAAACCTCATCAAGAGCACAGATCCTGATGGGGTGGTTGTTACTTACACCTACGATGCGGCACATCGCCTTACCGATGTCACTGATTCACTCAACGATCGGATGCATTACACCCTCGACAAGGCAGGGAATCGGACGAAGGAGGAGACCTTCGATCCGAGCGGGACTCTGCGCCGGTCATTGAGCCGCACCTACGACACGATGGGGCAGCTCCTGGGCATCACCGATGGTCAGGGGCATGTTGTCTTTGACGCAACATTCGACGATAGCTACGACGTGAATGGAAACCTGTCGCATAACGCCGATGGGCTGAGCGTGGAGTACAAAAAAACCTATGACAATCTGCATCGCTTAGTCACGACGCTCGACAACACGAATGGCGCCGACACCTCCATGAGGAATGCGCAGAAAGTGTTCTCGTATGATGCGCAAGATCAGCTGCTAAATATCAAAGACCCAAGCTTGCTCAACACGGCCTACAGCTATGATGGGCTGGGTAATCGAGCAGGGGTGCAAAGCCCTGACACAGGGGCGTCTCTCTTTCAATATGACGTTGCAGGAAATCGTATCCAGGCAACTGACGCGAAGGGTATCGTCAGTCATAGCACCTATGATGCGCTCAATCGGACCATCAGCACGACTTATCCAAATAGCGCCTTTAACGTCAGCTATCGTTATGACGAGGCCGATGCCGTTACCGGCTGCGTCGGCTCTTATCCCATCGGTCGCCTGACTAGCGTAGTGGAGACCGCGGTCACCACGGTCTACTGTTACGACGCTCGCGGTAACGCAGTGCTGAAGCGTCAGACCCAAGGTACGAATGTTGATACGATCAGCTATACCTTCACTCTGGCTGACCGTCTTGCCTCCACTCGCACGCCTGATGGCACATCGGTTCAGTATGGGCGTGACGGTGCCGGGCGCATAACTTCTGTTGGCGTGCAGTTGCCGGGTAGCTCCAGTGTGAGCAATGCGGTGACCAATGTGAGCTATCTCCCATTTGGCCCCATTGCTAGTTACACCCTGGGCAATGGCCAGACGATCACACGTACCTACGACGCCAATTACGCAGTGACAGACATCGTAAGCCCAGCGTTGAACCTTCACTTTGCCCGCGACGCCATGGGTAATATCACAGCGTTGGGCACTGCTCCGGGTGCCAATCCGGCCGCGGAGACTTACGGCTATGACTTGCTCTATCACTTGACGACAGTAAAGAACGCGCAGGGTCAAGTGATTGAAGCGTATACCTACAATAGGACGGGGGATCGTCTTAGCAAGGCTGCTAGCGGGTTGGCGACCGGTACCTACGGCTATCAATCGGGCACTCATTGGCTGACGAGTATTGGGAGCGGCGTTCGGACATACGACGCCAACGGCAACACCACTGGGAATGCAGCCGGCGGCAGCACGTATGGCTACGGTTACAATGACCGAAATCGCATGACGGTGGTGCAGCGTAACGGGCAAACTGTTGCCAACTACGTCTATAACGCTTTTGAGCAGCGCGTTGGTAAAACGGCAACTTTTCCAAACTCTGTCACTCAGCGGTTCATTTACGATGAGAACAGCCAGATTGCCGGTGAGTATGGTGCTGCGAGCAGAAGCTATGTTTGGCTAGACAATCTGCCCGTCGCATTGGTTGATACGAGTGGTGGTGTTAGCAGCGTGAGCTATGTGCATGCTGATGGCCTCAATACTCCGAGGGCGATTGCGGACGCTGGCGGGGCCGTTGTATGGCAGTGGCCATTTCAAGGTAACCCGTTCGGTGAGCAACAGCCGGCTAGTCCCGCAGGTTATGCGTTCAATCTTCGGTTTTCTGGTCAATATTACGATGCCGAATCGACACTGAGTTACAACATCAATCGAGATTATGAGGCGTCCATCGGTCGATATATTCAAAGTGACCCGATTGGGCAGAGCGGTGGCATCAATACGTATGCCTACGTTGCTGGAAATCCTGCCACTAACGTAGATCCACTAGGGCTCGTGGCCTGGAGTGGAACTGTGGAGTCCGTTGGGTTAGTTGGCGGCGTGGGCGGGTCTGTCTTCAGATTCAAGCTCGATTCCGAATGTGTGCATGGAGTGAAGGCGCATGTTGTAGTTGACGCTCGTGGTCCTAGCGCTGGTTTGGGCATCAAAGGCCTTCCGCCTCTGGGTTTTGCGACTTCAACTATTACGCTTAATGACCGCCTAGATCATGTAGATCCTTCAGTACTAGAGGGATTTTTCGCTATCCATAACGTAGGTCTCGCTGGGGGTGTCATAGGGTATGCCGTGTCGGGGGTCCAGTTGGGCGGAAATGGGCGTGGATTGCAGCCTCCCGCGAAGTCAGGCGCTTTTGCGTTTTCCCCTGGCTTTGAAACCGGTTTCGATGCGGGTTATACCGTGACGGTTGGAAGCAGTAATATTGTTGAGCAAGTCATAACCCATTGCGGATGCGAACAATGAATAGAATTTCTCGTGTCATACAAGTGCTCATAGCCTCCTACGTCATTGTTTTTATCGGGCTATTCATTACGTACCTTCTTGCTATTCTTATTCAAGGAGAGTCGCGAGCCTGGGGCGTCTGGACGAATTATTATCTCGCCGCGGCATATTGGGTACCGGCGTTGTATTTGAGCATTAAGTATCTCAAGCGAAGGGCGCCAACGCAGGCCTAGAGCGCAAAGGTTCTGAGTTGTCCGTCTGCTGAGCGGTCGTATTTCAAAACCGTTAGCGCGATACCTCCTTGGTGTCCTCGTGTCCTCGTGTCCTCATGGAGGTCAGAAATTAGCTGCGGAGCATCGTTGATCTGGAAGGGTCCACGAATCCATTGAACGAACTCTGCGAAAGCGGGGTTCTTTCGTTTGTGGGCAGTAAAAAGGGCGAATGCCTGTGCCCGGCGCGCGCTGTCGTCCCCCCTCCTCGCCTGCGCACTTCCCCCTTCTCTTTTGATGCAGCTGACGCAGCGTCTCGGACTGAGGCGTGGTGCTGGCTCATGGACGACGTATGGGGTCGGGTCGGCGATGCGAATTGATGCGCCTGAGGGTGTGCTGACCTACTTACGGGTCTGCGCGCTGGCACGGCACACGATGTGAGTAGCCAGAAGGTTGGGCGCGGGAAAAGGTGATGAAGGTAACCCGGAACCTCAGTCACGCCCTAACCAATTGATGAGAAACGATAATGCGGGTCATCTAAAAAGGTAATTTGAGGGTAATCGAAGTTACCCGTGGCCGTTAAGCGATTGAATCTAAACGACTATGTGTGAGTGAAAAATTACCGTCAGTAAAGGTAATCAGATTACTTAGAAATTACCTTTTGGTTACCTTTGCCCGAATCTCGCAACCGCTTGTTGTATCGGCAAAAACGGGGATGGTGATCAGCATGATTACCAAAATTACCCGTTTCCGACGAAGCCACCTATTGGGGCTATATAAGGTGGTGGTGCTCGCTATCGCTTCCCTGCTGCCTACTCGTTTGCCTCCTGCAGCAATGCTGCCAGCTCGACCAACTGCTCACGTATGTGTGTGGCCATCACGGCGGTGAGCGTTTGCACATGGTCTGGAACTACCACGCCGGCGTGCATCCCCGCGGCGAGGCTCGCGCCTAGCGTCTCGATGGCGTCTACCTGTTCGATCGCGCGATCCAGTGCTGTGAGGATGGTGGTGCTGTATTTCACGGTGGTACTCCTTGCCACTAAAAAATCCCCCCGGCGTCTGTATCGGCCGAGGGAGTGGCAGCCATACGTATCTACTGTGTTGGTGTGTGCTGCATGGCGTGGGTTGGCTCAACGGTCGACCAGGTGCTCCGGACGTAGGTGCGTATAGCGTTTGAGCGTTTGCCAGGATTCGTGCAGCGAGAATTGCGCCACTTCTTGGATGGCATAGCCTCGCTCGAAAAGACGTGACGTAGCTTCGTGGCGTAGGTCGTGAAACGTCAGGTTTTCAATATCTAGTACCTTGCATGCGCGCGCGAAAGCGGCGCCGATTGATTTGGGGTTGTAGGGAAACACGCGGTCTTCGCCGTCGACCTCCGGTTGCCTATCGATGATGTTCCAAGCTTCGGGGAGCATGCGGAATTTCTTCCGGTTGCCCTCTTTCATCGTGGGGTGTTTCACGTCATCCAGCCACGCGCAGGGGCGCTCGAAGTTCGAACGACGAATCTCCGTTATCTCTTCCTGCCGGCGCGTCGTAAGTACGGCGTAGTCGTAGATATCCGACATGGGTATCTGCGCGCGCTTGTCGCGCCGCGCGAAGTAGTCGCGAAGTGCGACGTCCTCCGCGGCCGTTACGCGTCGATCGCGCCACCGGGATTTGCGGATGACCTTCCGTTGTCGCAGTTCGTGGCGGGCGTCGGCCAGCAGATCGAGACGAAGGGGGAGGTTGAACCCGGCGCGTGCTGAGCGGAGCACTTGGCCTATCCACACGAGGTCGTTGCCCACGGTGGCCGTACCCGCGCCGTCTTTGCGCCTGGTCATCACGTGGGCGATGTAGTCGGCGGTGGTCAGTTCCGTGGCCACCTTATTGGCGATATCGCAGCCTTCCAGGCGGGTCAGGTCGTAAGCCTTGGTCCGCCCCCATTTAGCGGTAGGACCAACCGTCTCGCGGTACCATTTAATCAAGCTGGCCAGCGTGGTCTTGGCGCCGTGCAGCGTGCCGCGTGCGCGGTGCTGGTCAAGTTCAGCCTCGCGTCGTCGCATCCATTCCTGAGCGAGCGCCTTGCGGCCAAAGGTCTCCGTCTCGCTGTGGATCACCTTGCCGGATTTCTTGAGGCGGATGACCGCCGTATAGCTTGATTGGCCGTCCTTGCGACGGCGAGTAAGGATGGTACCCACGGTGCAACATTCCTCCCTGTGTTGCACTAAATGTTACACCGGTACCGGAAAAATGAGTTGAAATCACACGAAATGAGTATGAATGAGATGCTTGCAATCGCCCCGGAAAACCAGATCAGGCAAGGCTTAGGCGGCGAAGTCCACTCGTTTCGTGTGTCCGTGGCCCCCATGATGGATTGGACCGACCGCCACTGCCGCTATTTCCACCGCCTGATCTCCCCCCACGCCCGCCTCTACACCGAGATGGTGACCAGCGCCGCCTTGGTGCGCGGCAAGCAGCTGCGCCTGCTCGAACATAGCCAGCAGGAGCACCCGGTGGCGTTGCAGCTTGGCGGCAGCGATCCGGCGGAGCTGGCGGAGGCGGCGCGGCATGGCGCTGCGGCGGGCTATGACGAAATCAATCTCAACGTCGGCTGTCCCTCCGATCGCGTGCAATCCGGCAAATTCGGCGCCTGCCTGATGCGCGAGCCCGCACTGGTGGGCGACTGCGTGAAAGCCATGCGCGATGCGGTCGATATCCCGGTTACCGTGAAATGCCGTATCGGCGTCGACGATCAGGACGAATACGCCGACCTGCAGCATTTCACCGAAACCATGATCGCGGCCGGCGTGGAAATCCTGGTGGTGCATGCGCGCAAGGCCTGGCTGCAGGGTCTTAGCCCGAAGGAGAATCGCGAGATCCCGCCGCTGGATTACGAGCGCGTCTATCGCCTCAAGCGCGAATTCCCCCAGCTGGTCATCGTCATCAATGGCGGCATCACCACGGCCGAGCAGGTGCAGGCGCATCTGGGGCAGGTGGATGGGGTGATGCTCGGCCGCGCGGCCTACCACGACCCCTACGTCCTGGCCCGGGTCGAAGCCGCCCTCTACGGCCAGCCGCTGCCGGACCGGGACGACATCCTGCGCCACATGCGCCCCTATATCGAAGCCGAGCTGGCACGGGGCACCGCCCTCAAGCACATCACCCGCCATCTGCTCGGGCTGTACCAGGGCGAGCCGGGTGCGCGCGGGTTCCGCCGGCTGCTCAGCGAGCAGGCCCATCTGCCCGATGCGGGCTGGGAGCTGCTGGAGCGGGCCATGCTGCCCAAGCGGGCTGTAGCGGCGTGACAGCGGGGGGCGATCGGGTCAGTATTCAGGCCCGGTTCCATAGTCTGAACGAGGATAGCCTCCGTTCCCCGGGCTTTTGTTGGCGATATGAAGACAATCCTGCGCATTTCGGCTCTTTTGTTGCTCCTGGTGACCGCTACGGCGGCCGCGCAGGCGCAGGAGCCGTCCATGACGCTCGAGCAGGCCGTGAACCAGGTGCAGCAGGAGACCGGCGGCAAGGTGCTGTCGGCCAGCACCGTGCGGCGCGGCCGCAATGCGTTCGAGCACCGGATCAAGGTGCTCACGCCCTCCGGCCACGTGCGCGTGGTCACCGTGAACACGGAAGCGGGCAAGGCCCCGGCTTCCCCGGAATCCACCAAGAACCCGGCCGGCGACGGCGAGGGCAATAAGGAGAAACACTGATGCGCATCCTTCTGGTAGAGGACGAGGCGCCGCTGCGCGAAACGCTCGCCGCACGCCTGAAGCGCGACGGTTTTGCCGTCGACGCGGCACAGGACGGCGAAGAGGGCCTCTATCTCGGCCGCGAAGTACCGTTCGACCTGGCCATCATCGACCTGGGCCTGCCGAAGATGTCGGGCATGGACCTGGTCAAGGCGCTGCGCGAAGTCGGCCAGCGCTATCCGATCCTGATCCTCACCGCCCGCGGCAGCTGGCAGGACAAGGTCGAGGGCCTCAAGCACGGCGCCGACGACTACCTGGTCAAGCCGTTCCACGTGGAAGAACTGCTGGCGCGCATCAACGCGCTGGTGCGCCGCGCCAGCGGCTGGTCCAAGCCGGTGCTGGCCTGCGGCCCGATCAAGCTGGACACCACCGCGCAGACGGTGTCGGTGGAAGGCAAGCTGGTGGACCTCACCAGCTATGAGTACAAGGTGCTGGAATACCTGATGCTGCACGCGGGCGAGCTGGTCTCCAAGGCCGACCTCACCGAGCACATCTACCAGCAGGACTTCGACCGCGACTCCAATGTGCTGGAGGTCTTCATCGGCCGTCTGCGCAGGAAGCTCGACCCGGAAGGCACCCTCAAGCCCATCGAGACGGTACGTGGACGCGGATACCGCTTTGCCATCCCCCGCAGCGAAAACGAAGGCGAATGATCCCGACCAGCCGCGCCGCCCGTTCTCACTGGCGGCGCGCGCTGCGTTGGCCACCGGCTTCGTGCTGGCGGCCTTTCTTGGCGTCGTCGGCCTTACCCTCTCGCGTTCCAGCGCCGAGACCTCGCTGAAGGAATTGCAGGACCGCCTGCAGAACTACGTGGTTGCCTACCTGGCCGGCACCGAAGTGGGCCGCTCCGGCAAGGTGCTGCTGCCCGATACGCCGCCCGATCCGCGTTTTTCCCAGCCGGGTTCCGGCTTGTATGCGCTGGCCTTGGGCGAGAATGGGGCCAAGCTGGAATCGCCCTCGGCGATCGGGCGCGACTTCGCGTTTCTGAAGCGGCTTGAGCCGGGGCAGAGCCAGTTCGTCGGCCCGATCGATACGCGCATGGGGCGGCTGTACTACTACGCCTACGGTGTGGCGCTGGACACCTCCGAGAAGAAGTCGGTGAAGCTGACCTTCATGGTGGCGCAGGCGGAGGACCAGCTTGAAGGGCAGAACGCTGTAATTCGGCGCAGTCTGATCTTCTGGCTCGCCACGCTGGGCGTGATGCTGATCCTGCTGCAGCTGTTGCTGCTGCGCTGGAGCCTCACGCCATTGCGCAAGGTGGCCAGCGACATGAGCCGGGTCGAACGCGGCGAGGCGGAGCAGCTCGACAGCCGCTATCCGCTGGAGCTCACCGGCCTTACCGAACGCATCAACGCCTTTATCGACAGCGAGCGCGAACAGCGCACGCGCTACCGCAACACGCTGGCCGACCTGGCGCACAGCCTGAAGACGCCGCTGGCGGTGATCCGCTCGCGGCTCGAAGCCAGCGACGGCAACATGTCGCGAGTGCGCACCGACGTGGTCGACCAGGTGCGCCGCATGGACGAACTGGTCGCCTACCAGCTCGCCCGCGCCGCCACCACCGGCCGGCAGACCTTCGCTTCGGCCATCCCTATCGCGGGCCACGCGGAAGACCTGGTGCAGAGCCTGGAAAAGGTCTACGCCGCGAAGAACGTGCTGTGCGAATTCGACATCGACGAAGGCGCCGCCTTCTACGGCGAGCAGGGCGACCTGCTCGAACTGATGGGCAACCTGCTGGAAAACGCCTTCAAGTGGGCCGGCCACCGCGTGCTGCTGGTGGTGAAAGTGGAGCCGGCCGCCGGCCGCCAGCGCCCGGGCCTGTGGTTGAGCGTGGAGGACGACGGCCCCGGCATCGACGACGACAAGATCGAGAAGGTGCTCCAGCGCGGGGTGCGCGGCGACGAGCGCGTGCAGGGCCACGGCATCGGCCTGTCGATCGTGCAGGACATCATCAAGGCCTACCGCGGCGAGCTGACCGTGGACCGCTCGCCGGAATTCGGCGGCGCGCGCTTCAGCGTGAGATTGCCGCCGAGCTGAGGCTCAATACGGTGCCGGCGACGGGCCGTAGTAAGCGTCGAGCAGCGTGGCGACCATCGGGTCGGCGCGCTTGAGCACGCCCGGCTGCGACCAGTGCAGCTCGCTCACCACGGCGAAGAACTCGTCCGGGCCTTCGGCGGCATACGGGTCGATCAGCGTGTCGCGGCCGCGCGCCACGTCGTTGGAGAGGTGGTCGTAGGCGCGCTGGAAGGCCACGATCCAGTCGCGCCGGCTGATCTCCTCCGGCAGCGGCGGCACGCCGTCCGGGGCGCCGTCGAGCATGTCGAACTTGTGCGCCATCTCGTGCACGACCACGTTGTAGCCGTCCCAGGGTTGCTCCAGGTCCAGCTGCACGTCGGCCAGGGAAAGAATCAGCGGGCCGCGTTCCCAGGCTTCGCCGATCAGCACGTCGTCCGCCTCGCTCACCACGCCGCTGTGCTCGTCGTGATGGCTGCGGCGCACCTTGAACTCGCCGGGGTAGACCAGGATCTCGCGCCAGCCGCGCAGGCCGGTGCTGCCCTGGCGCAGGGCCGGCAGGCAGGCCTGCAGGGCGATCAGCAGGCGCAGGCGGTCGTCCAGCTCGGCGCCGGCCAGCGGGTGGAAGCGCTTGCGGGCAAGAAAATGGGCGGCGATGCGGCGCAGTTCGTTCTGGCGGTCGTCATCGAGCCGGCGCGCGAGAGGGCACGCGGAGAGCGTGCGGCGCCATAGAACGTCGGGAATGGCCGGCGGGTCGAAGCGCGACAGCCACTGTCGCCACCAGGCCCCCGCCACAGGAACGGCTTACTGGATGGAGCCCGGCAGCAGCGACTGCCAGCCCAGGCTGATGCGGCGGCTGCGCTGCGAGCCGGACGAGCCGCTGCCGCCAACGGGGCAGTTCTCGCTGGAGGAGCCGGAAGCCGGGGTGTTCTGCGTATTGCTGTCGCGCGGCACGCCGAGGGCGTCGCCGCCGTTGCCGCTGACTTCGTGGGGGACGGCGCTGTCCACGCCGGAACGCTGCAGGCCGCCCAATTCCTGGGTATCGGCGTCCATGGCCGAAGCGGCACCGATGCCGCTGGCGCCCAGAACACACGCGAACAGGAACTGTCTGATGCCCATGGCGGCTCAACCCCTTGATCCGCAAGCCAAGGAACGGATCGTCGCAGAATCGTCACTAGGATGCCAGTGCCGGGGCTGCGCCGTGCCGGGGCGCGCCAGTCCCACAAGTACTAGGCGCGGCGGATGGCCGGCGGCTACTCGGCGTCCGGCCCACGCTCTAAGATGCCGCCCCATGCACGCGATTGACCCTTCCCTGGCCGGGCCTGCCCCGCGCCGGGCTCACCACGACGGCGGGCGCCCCTGATG
Organism: Dyella sp. SG562; assembly: GCF_011759495.1. Classification (NCBI taxonomy): domain Bacteria; kingdom Pseudomonadati; phylum Pseudomonadota; class Gammaproteobacteria; order Lysobacterales; family Rhodanobacteraceae; genus Dyella; species Dyella sp. SG562. The sequence goes on along the minus strand of NZ_JAAOYS010000009.1, from coordinate 178,605 downwards.
CAGGCGCGCGAACTGCTGGCGCTGCTCGCACCGGGCGAGGCCTTGTCGGGCGAGCGCCTGGCCGAGCAGGGCGGGGTGACCCGCGCCGCCATCTGGAAGCAGATCCAGGCCCTGCGCTCGCGCGGCGTGCCGATCGAGGCGCGCGGCGCCGCCGGCTACCGGCTGCCCTGGCCGTTGCAGATGCTGGACGCCGCACGCATCCGCGCGGCCGTGCCGGCGCCGTGGCGCAAGCGGCTGGGCGAGCTGGAGGTGCACTGGGAGCTGGATTCCACCTCCAGCGAACTGCAGCGCCGCGGCGCCGAGCTGCCGGACCTGAGCGTGATGATCGCCGAGACCCAGAGCGCCGGCCGCGGCCGCCGCGGGCGCGCGTGGCTGTCGCCGCCGGGGTTGAATCTGTATCTGTCCTGCCTGAAGCGCTTCGACGGCGGCTTCGCCGCGCTGTCCGGCTTGTCGCTGGCGGTGGGGGTGATCCTGCTGCGCGCATTGGAATCGCTGGGCATCGCCGAGGCCGGCCTGAAGTGGCCGAACGACGCGCTGGCGCGCGGCGGCAAGCTGGCCGGCATCCTGGTTGAGCTCAGCGGGGAATATCAGGGGCCGTGCGCGGCGGTGATCGGCATCGGCCTCAACCTGCGCCTGACCGACGCGCTGCGCGAACAGGCCGGCCAGCCCGCGTGCGACCTGGCCACCCTGGCCGGCGGCGAGCCGCCGGAACGCAATGACGTGGCCGCCGCGCTGATCACCGCGCTGGCCGAAGGCCTGACCCGGTTCGAGCGCGAAGGCTTCACCGGTTTCGTCGCCGACTACGCCGCACGCGACCTGCTGCGCGACGCCCCGCTGCGCGTACAAGGCGCGCAGGGCGTGCTCGAAGGCATCGGCGCGGGCGTGGACGAGCGCGGTGCGCTGCTGGTGAACGCGGCGGACGGCCTGCACCGCATCGACAGCGCCGACGTGTCGGTGCGCCGCGCATGAAGCTGTTGCTGGATCTGGGCAATACCCGCCTGAAATGGGCCGTACGCGATGGCGCCGCATGGCATTCGCGTGGCGCGGTGAGCTGGGACAGCGACATCGCCGCCGCTTTGAGCGAAGCCTGGCGCGAGCTGCCCGCGCTGGACGACGTGGTGGGCGCCTCGGTGGTCGACGCCGCGCGCGAAGCCGCCGTGGCCGATGCCGTGCGCGCGGCCGGTTCGCTCGCTCCGTTCTGGCTGCGCACCCCGGCCGAAGCCTGCGGCGTGCGCAATGCCTACGACGAACCGCAGCGCCTGGGCGTGGACCGCTTCCTTGCCATGGTCGCCGCGTACGACGCCGGCCATGCGCCGTGCATCCTGGCCGGCGTCGGCACCGCGCTCACGCTGGATGCGCTGGCGGCGGACGGCCGCCATCTCGGCGGCCTGATCGCTCCCGGCCCGCAGCTGATGCAGCAGTCGCTGGTCGGCGCCACCGCGCGGGTGCGCCCGGAACGCCCCGGCGAGGTGCTGGACGCCGCCGCCAATACCGCCGACGCCGTGGCTTCCGGCTGCTGGCAGGCCGCGGCGGCGCTGATCGAACGCTTTGCGCGGCGCATGAGCCACTCCCTGGGTGGCAAGCCTTCGCTGCACCTGGGCGGCGGCGATGCCGCGGCCCTGCTGCCCCTGCTGGAATGTCCTGCCGCGCTGGCGGAGGACGGCGTGCTCCACGGTCTGGCCGTGTGGGCGAATGCGCATCCGGCTGCCTTGCGCGCTCTCTAGAATGGCGCGTTGCCGTTTCCTCACCTGGGTCGTTGCATGGTTCTGCGTCTGCTGTTCGTTCTGCTGATCGCGCTGAATATCGCCGTGGGCGCGTGGCTGTGGCTGGGCCAGGACGACACGCACGGCCGCAGCGCCGCCGATCCGGACGTGCCCACCCTGCACCTGCTGGCCGAGCGCCCCGCGCCGCCGGCCAGCGCGCCCGAGGCCGCCGCCACCGTGCAGGCGCCCGCCACTGCCGCCGCGCAGCCCGCCGCACCGGCCAGCAGTGCCGCCAGGGCACCGGCCCAGGCGCAGGCCGCGCTGGCGCCGACGTCGTCGCGCTCCAACACCTACACCTGCATCTCGATCGGCCCGTTCGCCACGCCGGTGGACCTGCACAATGCCCGCAACGCGCTCACCGCGCAGGCCGCGCGCATGCGCTCGCGCCAGGAGCAGACCACGCAGACGCGTGGCTGGTGGGTCTACCTGCCGGCCAGCGCCAGCCGCGACCAGGCGCTGGCGCAGGCGCGCCGGCTGAGCGCGGCGAATATCGGCGACTACTTCGTGGTCGGCTCCGGCGGCCAGCCCAACACCATCTCGCTGGGCCTGTTCAAGGACCCGGCCAACGCACGCAAGCGCCGCGACGAAGTGGCCGCCGCCGGCTTCCCCGCGCAGATGACCGAGCGCACCGAGACCGTGCCCGAATACTGGCTGGACCTGGCCGTCGCCGAAGCCGCGCACTTCGACTGGCGCAGCCACCTGCGCAACGCCGCGGGCGTCGGTTCGCACAGCACTGGATGTTTCTGAGCGCGTCCGCCGGGAGCGACCTGCTAGACTGCGCCTCCCTCGCCGGCATAGCTCAGTTGGTAGAGCAACCGCCTTGTAAGCGGTAGGTCGTCTGTTCGAGTCAGACTGTCGGCACCACTCCGTGTGATTTTCCCCTCGGATTCTGACTGTGAATCCTTCTCCCTCCGGCGACCCGAAGGTAGTCCCCGTGGGAGAGAAGGTGGCGGCAGCCGGATGAGGGTTCGGCCGGAGTGGTGAACATCACTCTTGCGCTCCGCCCGTACCCTCACCCCAACCCCTCTCTCCCACGGGACTACCTTCGGGTCGCCGGGGGGAGAGGGGCTTAGGTCGCGGCATTTTGGAGTTCGTCTCTCCACTGCGATTCAAAGCGCAGTCCACATTTTTTTCAGCGCCCGCTCGCTATATAAACAACCGCACGGACCCGGCACGCCTCCCTTCAAGGAATTGCGATGCAGTTGCGGACAGACCCGAACCTGCGCTGGACGCGCTGGGCCGAAGCCTCGGCGCTGTTCGTCGCGGTGCTCGCGGCCACGGCGTATTCGCTGCTGCTGACGCGCCATACCGGCAGCAACGTCACCATGTGGATTGCGGACGGCGTCGTGGTCGGCGCCCTGCTGCGCGTGTCCGACGAGCGCTGGCCGCGTTATCTGGCCGCCGCGTTCGCGGGTTACTTCACCGGCAAGATGCTGCTGGGCGACCCGCTGATCTCCAGCACCCTGCTGGGCCTGGTCAATGGCGTCGAAGTGATGATCGTGGCGCGCGGCGTGCGCCGCGGCTTCCCGCGCATCCAGGACGACACGCCATTCCTGCGCCTGGGCCAGACGGCGATGCTGTCGACCCTGGCCGCTTCGCTGGTGTCGGCGCTGCTCGCCGCGTTCGTGCTCTACGCCACCGCCAATACCGATTTCTGGACCACCTTCGACTGGTGGTTCCGTTCCCATCTGCTGGGCATGGTGATCGTGGCCACGCTCACCCTGGTGGTGCTGGTGCAGGGCTGGCGCATGCTCGGCCGGCGCGGGCATCGCCTGGTGCTGCTGCGCGACCTGCTGTTGCTGGGCGCTACGACGGTCTTCGTGTTCGCGCAGTCGCGCTATCCGCTGCTGTTCGTGGTGTTCGCGCCGCTGCTCTACGTGGTGATACGCCACCGCTTTCCGGGGCTGGTGATCGGCGTGGCGGTGGTGACGCTTACCGCCAATATCGCCATCGCCATGGGCGGCGGCCCGCTCGGCCTGATTCCCAACGCCAGCGCGGTGGAGCGTTCGCTGCTGGGGCAGTTCTTTCTCGGCATGGTGTGCCTGGTGGCGGTGCCGATCGCGCTGGCCCAGGCCGATCGCCGCCGCCTGGCGCGGCGCGTGCGCGACAGCGAGGTGCGCTACCGCCTGCTGGCCGACTACGCCAGCGACCTGGTGATGCGCATCGCGCGCGACGGCTCGCGGCGCTATGTATCGCCTTCGATCAAGGACCTGCTCGGCTGGGAGGTCGGCGAGTTCATGCTGCCGCGCCCGGACCTGATCCACCCCGACGACCGCGAACGCGTGGACGAGGCGATGGAGCAGCTCTGGGCCACCGAGCGCATGTCGCTCACCCGCTACCGCCTGCGCCACAAGAAGGGCTATTACGTGTGGATCGAGGCGCTGGTGCGCGTGATGCCCAGCCCGGAACACGCCGGAGAGATGGAGCTGATCTATACCGGCCGCGACATCACCGAAAGCATCGTCGCCGAGCAGGCGCTGGCCGACAGCGAGACCCGCCTGCGCCGCATCACCGACAAGGTGCCCGCGCTGATCACCCACATCGGCATCGACGAGCGCTACATCTTCGTCAGCGGCTATGCGCGCGAGATCACCGGGTTGGAGCCGGAGGCGATGGTCGGGCGCAGCGTGCGCGAAACGCGCGGCGCGGCGCTGTACAGCCTGATGAAGCCGCATATCGCGGCGGTGCTGCAGGGCCGCGAAACCACCTTCGAATACGAATTCGAGCGCGACGGCCGCTATTTCTACCTGCAGGCCACCTACCTGCCGGCCACCTCGGTCACCGGCGAGAACATCGGCTTCTATGCGCTGACCACCGACGTCACGCGCATCAAGCTGGCCGAGCAGAAGCTCTCCTTCCTCGCCCACTACGACACGCTGACCAACCTGGCCAACCGCCGCTACTTCACCGAGTGCGCGCATGCGGCGCTGGAACGCGCGGCGGTGACGCGCGCGCCGATGCTGCTGATGCTGATCGACGTGGACTACTTCAAGCAGATCAACGACGGCCACGGCCATGCCTCCGGCGACGCGGTGCTGCGCGAGGTGGCGCGGCGCCTGAAGGCCTCCGTGCGCAAGTCGGACCTGGTGGCCCGGCTGGGTGGCGACGAGTTCGTCATCCTGTGCGACGACGTGGACGCCACCTACGCGGCGGAGAGCCTGGCCGGCAAGGTGATCGCCTCGATGGCCGCGCCGATATCGCTCGACGCCGCGCGGCTGAAGGTGACGCTCAGCGTGGGCGCGGCGCTGTGCCGCGACATTGCCTCGCTGGACGAACTGGTGCAGCGGGCCGACGAGGCGCTGTACGAGGCGAAGGAAGCGGGACGCGCGTGTTATCGCCTGGTGGTCGAGCGGCTGTAGCGGCGGCCTGTAAGCAAGACTTCACTTGACCCCGGCGCAAGTCGCCGGGAAGATCGCATGATGCAACGCAGCAATACTCCCGCGCCATGCTCACGCTGAAACTCGCCCTGCAAGGCGGCGGCGCGCATGGCGCATTCACCTGGGGCGCGCTGACCCGCCTGCTGGAGCTGCCCGGCCTGGCGGTGGAAGCGATCAGCGGCACCAGCAGCGGCGCGATGAATGCCGCCGCCTTCGCCCAGGGCTGGGCGCGCGGCGGCGCCGCGGGTGCGCGCGCTTCGCTCGACGCGTTCTGGCTGGGCCTGGCCGGGCGCAACGCGGTGGCGGACTGGTGGCAGGCGCAGTCGCGCCTGTTCGGCGACGCCATGCCGTGGCCGCAGCCACCGGTGTCCGCGGCTGGCGGCGGCATCAATCCGCTGCGCTCGATGGTGGAGGAATTCTTCGACCAGGACGTGCTGCGCCACGGTCCGGTGGCGCTGTATATCGCCGCCACGCGCATGCGCGATGGCGCGCTCGAAGTGTTTTCCGGCGGGCGCCTCAGCCACGATGCGCTGCTCGCCTCGGCCAGCCTGCCGCCGTGGTTTCCGCCCACCGAGATCGACGGCGAGGCGTACTGGGACGGCGGTTTCGCCGGCAATCCCGCGCTGGAGCCGCTGCTCGGCATCGGCGGCGACGACCTGCTGTGCGTGCTGCTGCAGCCGCAGCTGCGCCAGGCCATGCCGCGCAATCCGCGCGAGGCGCTGATGCTGTCGGCGGAGCTTTCCTTCGGCGCCGCGTTCGCGCGCGAGCTGCGCGATCTGGCGGTGGCGCGCGCGCAGGCCGCCCGCCACCTGTGGCCGAATGCCGCGGAGCGCAAGCTGCGCGAGCTGCGCCTGCACGTGATCGCGCCGGACGAAGGCCTGGCCGCGCTCGGCCATTCCGCGGCCGACACGCGCACCGCCCAGCTGCGCGCCCTGCACGACCTGGGCCGCGATACCGCCGGGCGCTGGCTGGCGCGCCATGCGGCGGACCTGGGGCGGCGCGGCAGTTTCAGCCTGGACCTCGGCGCCGGCGCCTGAAGCGGTTTTTGCCCCGGGGTGCCCGCACAGGCGTTCTTGTAGACTTGGGCGATGCCGCCGCCAGCGCGCGGGCGTGCATCCCTTAAGACTTTGAACGACCGAGGAAGCATGGGTAATCAGGCTGTATCGCTGATCGGTGCGCCCACCGATATCGGAGCGGGGCATCGCGGTGCCTCGATGGGTCCCGAGGCCCTGCGCGTGGCCAATCTGCAGGCGCGGCTGAGAGCGCGCGGCATCGACGTGGTCGACCGCGGCAATCTGCAGGGGCCGCTGAATCCGTGGGAACCGCCGCGCGATGGCTATCGCCATCTGTCCGCCGTGGTGGAGTGGAACCGCGCGGTGTACGAGTCGATCTATGCGGAACTGGGCCTGGGCCGCCTGCCCGTGATGCTCGGCGGCGACCACTGCCTGGCGATCGGCTCGATCACCGCCGTGGCCCGCCACTGCCGCGAGCAGAACAAGAAGCTGCGCGTGCTGTGGCTGGATGCGCACGCCGATTTCAATACCGCCCAGATCACGCCTTCCGGCAATATCCACGGCATGCCGGTGGCCTGCCTGTGCGGCATGGGTCCGGACGAGCTCACCGGCCTCGGCGGCAGCAAGCCGGCGACCACGCCGGACGTGTTCCGCCAGATCGGCATCCGCTCGGTCGACGAAGGCGAGAAGCGCCTGGTGCGCGAGGCGCACGTGAGCATCTTCGACATGCGCCAGATCGACGAATCCGGCATGAAGCGCGTGATGGAAGAAGCGCTGGAAGGCGTCGACGCCGACACCCATCTGCACGTGAGCTTCGACGTGGACTTCCTCGACCCGGCCATCGCGCCGGGCGTGGGCACCACCGTGCGCGGCGGCCCGAACTACCGCGAAGCGCAGCTGTGCATGGAGATGATCGCCGACACCGGCCGCCTCGCCTCGCTGGACATCGTGGAATTGAACCCGGCCTTCGACAAGCGCAACCAGACCGCCAAGCTGGCGGTGGACCTGGTCGAATCGCTGTTCGGCAAATCCACGCTGATCCGCTGAGCCCGATTCCGCCGAGCCCGATAACGACAAGAAGAAGATATACATGCGAACCCGTGTACTGACCGGCATCACCACCACCGGCACGCCGCACCTGGGCAACTACGTCGGCGCGATCCGCCCCGCCGTGGCCGCCAGCCTCCGTCCGGAAGTGGATGCGTTCTATTTCATGGCCGACTACCACGCGCTGATCAAGAGCGACGACCCGGCGCGCATCGAGCGCTCGCGCCTGGAGATCGCCGCCACGTGGCTGGCCGCGGGGCTCGATCCGGATCGCGTCACCTTCTACCGCCAGTCGGACATCCCGGAGATTCCGGAACTCACCTGGTTCCTCACCTGCGTCACCGCCAAGGGCCTGCTCAACCGCGCGCATGCGTACAAGGCGGCGGTGGACAAGAACACCGACGCGGGCGAGGACGCCGATGCGGGCGTCACCGCCGGCCTGTACATGTATCCGGTGCTGATGGCGGCGGACATCCTCGCCTTCAACGCGCACAAGGTGCCGGTGGGGCGCGACCAGATCCAGCACATCGAGATGGCGCGCGATATCGCGCAGCGCTTCAACCATATCTACGGCGGCGATTATTTCGTGCTGCCGGAAGTGGTGATCGAGGAACAGGTGGCCACGCTGCCCGGGCTCGACGGCCGCAAGATGTCCAAGAGCTACGACAACACCATTCCGCTGTTCGCCGGCGGCCGGAAGCATCTGCGCGACAGCATCATGCGCATCGTCACCGACTCGCGCCTGCCGGGCGAGCCGAAGGACCCGGACAGCTCCTCGCTGTTCACCATCTTCCGCGCCTTCGCCACCGAGGCCGAAGCCGGCGCCTTCCATCAGGCGCTGCTCGACGGCATCGGCTGGGGCGAGGCCAAGCAGGTGCTGTTCGAACGCATCGAGGCGGACGTGGCGCCGATGCGCGAGCGCTACGACGAGCTGATGTCGAAGCCCGAGCGCATCGAAGCGATTCTGCGCGAGGGTGCGCTGAAGGCACGCGCCATTGCGGGGCCGAAGATCGCGGAACTGCGCGATGCGATCGGCCTGCGTTCGGGCATCGCGGTGGCGGCGGCTCCCGCGCCGGCGGCCGGCAAGGCCGAAGGCCGGGCGGGCAAATTGCCGCGCTTCGCCAGTTTCCGCGAGGCCGATGGTAGCTTCCGTTTCCGCCTGTTCTCCGCTGAGGGCGAGGAGCTGCTGCTGTCGAAGTCGTTCGCCGATCCGAAGGCGGCGGGTGCCTGCCAGAAGAAGCTGAAGGGTCCTGGCGCTACCGCGGCCGTGCTGCAGGTGCAGCCGCGTGCGCTGCATCTGGAACTGGATGGCGAGTTTGTCGGCAGCACGCCGGAGTATGGCGATGAGGCGGCCCGCGATGCGGCGCTGGAGCGGTTGCGCGAGGCGCTGGATCAGCTGTCCGTGCAGGAGTGAGCGCGTGGTGGGTCACGCGGGGCGATGAAACGATTCCTGGGGTGATCTGACTGATGCGTTATCTCGCGATTTTGTTGCTGGCGCCTTGGTTGTTGATTTTGGGGTGGGCTTATTGGGCCTATCCGAAGAGTCTGCCGCGCACTAAGGCGCGGCGGGCGTTCGATCTTCTGGCGGTGATCGCTGCCGCGGGGGCGGCTGGGTGGTCGGCGGTTGCCGGGTTTGAGGCGGCGGTGGTGCCCTCGGTTGGGCAGTTTGGGCCGCCTAGCGGGGCGATTTGGCAGCAGGTGTTGCCGGCGTTGTATGGGTATGGCGCCTGTGTCGCTGTGCTGGTCGTGGCGCTGTTGTTGCGTGCGCTGATTTGGGGACGCGGGCGCGTCGACTGATTTTTGCTCGTCATCCCGGCGTAGGCCGGGATCCAGTAGCGACTAGGGGCGGTTGTCGCGATTTGGCCGCTTATGCAGCGGGCATTTCGGACGCCTGCCGGCGCCCGAGTCACTTTCTCTTTGCTGGCCCAAAGAGAAAGTAACCAAAGAGAAATGGCCTGAAGTCAAAGGCTCGCGACGCGACTAGAAGGAGCGGTGAGCGGCTGCGGTAACTTGATTAACCTGGGTCTACACGAAACATCAGTGCGTTTACGTAGCGGCTGCTTCAACGTGCCGTGGCGAAGAGGATGTTCAAGGACTGGCGCCAGCTTCTGCTCTTCGTTCCTGCATGCCTCACGCCATCACCCCTCTCCCCTCCGGGGAGAGGGCAGGGTGAGGGGCCGGGCGGAGCGAGAAGGTGAAGCTAACGGCAATGGCCCGGCTCACTCCCACTTGTTCAAATGCGGCCCGAACTGCTCCCGTTGCCTTTTCACCACGCAGAAGCGGTGGCCGCTTGGGGCCTGCATGACCCACCATTTTCCGCGCACGCATTCCAGACGCTTGGCGCCGAGCTGTTCCAGGCGCGTGGCTTCGGCTTCGATGTCGTCCGTTTCGATATCCAGGTGCACGCGGCTCTCATGTTCCACGCGCTGCAGCAGGATGATCGGTTCGTCGGCCAGGGTGGCCAGTTCGGCGTATTGGCCGTCGCCTTCCGAATCGTAGGTGACGATGGGCTTGCCCAGGGCCTTGCTCCAGAAATCGGTGGCTTGCTTGAGGTCGACGGACTGGCAGTCGATGACGAGGGTGCTGAGGCGGCTGTGGTGCATGGCGTGGTCTCCGCATGAGGCTCGCCGCACTATAGGCGCGGCGATGTGGAGCTTCCCTCAAGCAAAAAGAAAGGCGCCTCGCGGCGCCTTTCTTTCCATCCATCGCAAAGCCTCAGTTCGGCAGCGACAGATCGTCCAGCAGCGCCTTGAGGAAGCGTGCGGCTTCGCCGCCGGTGGCGGCGCGGTGGTCGAAGGTGAGGCTGATCGGCATGCGGCGGTGCACTTCGATGCCGCCCATCACGGCCACCACGTCGTGGCACAGCTTGCCGGCGCCGATGATGGCGACGGTCGGCGGCACCACCACGGGGGTGGCATAGCGGCCGGCGAACATGCCGAAGTTGGACAGGCTGATGGTGTAGCCGCTCAATTCCGAGGCGGGAATCGAGCGGTCTTCCACCTGCGAGCGCAGGCGCTTGATCGCCGCGCGCACGCCAGCGCCGTCCAGCACGTCGGCATTGCGCAGGGCCGGCACGAACAAGCCGTCGTCAGTGTCCACGGCGATGCCGATGTCCACGTGCGGATGCAGGGTGCGGGTGAGGTTCTTGCCGTCGAACCAGGCATTGAGCGCCGGCACCGCCTTGCATGCGGCGACGATGGAGCGGATCAGGCGGGCGGTGATGTCCTGCTTGCCGATCCAGGCGTGCAGGTCGGCGTCGTCCACCAGGGTGGTCGGCACCACGTTGGCGTGGGCCTCGGCCATCACGCGCGCCATATTGCGGCGCACGCCCTTGAGCTGTTCCGGCTGGCCGCTGGCCTGCACGCTCGGCGGCGCGGTGCGCACCGGCTTGCCGGCGAGCGACACGGCGGTGCGCGACGGCGCGGGACCGGGCTCCGGCAGTTCCGGCGCCAGGTGGCGGCCGGCCGAAGCCGGCACGGCGCGCGCCGGCGCGGCGCCCAGCGGGGCGGAGCCATTGGCCGCGGCGGTCTTCACGTCCTGCAGGGTGACCACGCCGTCGGCGCCGGTGGCGCGCACGCGGGTGAGGTCGACCTTGAGCTTCTTGGCCAGTGCGCGCACCGCCGGCACGGCCTTCACGCCGCCGGCGCTGCTGACCTGCTCCACGTGCACGGTGTTGCCGCTGACCATGGCGCCGACCACGGTGCCTTCGTCCTCGCGCTCGCCCTTGGCTTCCACTTCGCCGCCTTCGTCGGAGGCGACCACCTTGGCGGCGTTGTCCGGCGCGGGGCTGCCCACGCTCTTCTTCGGGCCGTGGTGGTGGCCGGTGGCTTCGGCCTCGGCGCGCTGCTTGGCGTTCGGATCGGGTTCGAAGTCGGCCAGCGCGGCGCCGGTCTCGATGATGTCGCCCGGCGCGCCGTACAGCTTCTTCACCGTGCCGGTGTAGGGCGAGGGCACGTCGACCACCGCCTTGGCGGTTTCCATCGAGCACAGCGGTGCGTCGAGCTTGATGTAGTCGCCTTCCTTCACGTGCCACTCGACGATGGTGGCGTCGGGCAGGCCTTCGCCGAGGTCGGGCAGGTGGAATGTCTTGATGTCGGCCATGAGTGTGAGGTCCGGAGTGCTTGAAGGGGTGTGATGCGGGAATAGGGAATAGAGAACAGGGAATAGGAAAAGCAGCGCGTGACAAGTTTGTGGGGCGCCGCTTTTCCTATTCCCTGTTCCCCATTCTCTATTCCCTTTCTCAGGCAGGCGAGCGTCAGCTCGCCGCCAAAGTGCGCTTGGCCGCCTCGACCACGCGCTCGGTGCTGGGCATGTACTTCATTTCCAGGCGGAACAGCGGAATGTGCGTGTCGTAGCCGGTGACGCGCTCGACCGGCGCCAGCAGCTCGTACAGGCATTCCTCGGCCACGCGCGCGGCGATCTCGGCGCCGAAGCCGGCGGTCTTGGGGGCTTCGTGCACGATCACGCAGCGGCCGGTCTTCTGCACCGATTCGGCGATGGTGTCGAAATCGAGCGGGGTGAGCGTGGCCACGTCGATCACTTCGGCGCTGATGCCTTCGGCGGCCAGTTCGTCGGCGGCTTCGAGAGCCTCCTTCACCTGCGCGCCCCACGTGACGATGGTGACGTCGGTGCCGTCGCGCAGCACGAAGCACACGTCCAGCGGCAGCGCCTCGCCGTCGTCCGGCACTTCTTCCTTGTACTGGCGGTAGATGCGCTTGGGCTCGAAGAACATCACCGGATCCGGATCGCGGATCGCCGCCAGCAGCAGGCCGTAGGCGCGCGCCGGCGAGGAGGGCATCACCACGCGCAGGCCGGGGATGTTGGTGAACAGGTGCTCGTTCGCCTCGGAGTGATGCTCCGGCGCGCGAATGCCGCCGCCCCACGGGGCGCGCCACACGGCCGGCACGGTGATGCGGCCGCGGGTGCGGTTGCGCAGGCGCGCGGCGTGGCAGGCGATCTGCTCCATCATCGGATAGATGAAGCCTTCGAACTGCGCCTCGGCCACCGGCTTCATGCCCTGCGCGGCCATGCCGACGGTGACGCCGGCGATGGTGGTTTCGTCCAGCGGGGTGTCCAGCACGCGCAGCTCGCCGAACTTCTCCTGCAGGCCCTGGGTGGCGCGGAACACGCCGCCGTTGACGCCGACGTCCTCGCCCAGCACCACGACGCTCGGGTCGTGGGCCATTTCATAGGCGAGCGCCTGGGTGACGGCTTCGATAAGAGTGATCTGTGCCATGGCTTAGTGGGCCTTCTTGTCGAGCGAAAGGGCGAGGTCGCGCTGCTTGGCGAGGTCCGCCGGTACTTCGGCAAAGGTGTAGTCGAACATCGCGGTGACGGGCTGGGTCTTGGTCTCGAGGTAGGCGTTGACCTCGTTGTCCATCCACTCGTCGCACTCGGCCTTCCAGGCTTCTTCCTTGGCGTCGTCCCATACCTTCCTGGCCACCAGCCACGCGCGCAGGCGCTTCATCGGCTCCTTGGCCCAGGCGTCCTTCACTTCCTGCTCGCCACGGTAGCGGCGGGCGTCGTCGGCGGTGGTGTGGTCCGACAGGCGGTAGGTGACCAGTTCCAGCACGCTGCCGCCCTCGCCGTTGCGGGCGCGGTCGAGCGCGTCTTCCATGGCCTTGCGCACGGCGATGATGTCGTTGCCGTCCACCTGGATCGAGAACAGGCCCGCGGCGATCCCCTTCTGCGCCAGCGTGGGCGCGCCGGACTGGATCTTGCGCGGCACCGAGATGGCCCACTGGTTGTTCACGATCACCGCCACCATCGGCAGGTTCTGCGCGCCGGCGATGTTGATGGCGCCGTAGAAGTCGCCCTTGGACGAGCCGCCGTCGCCGATGGTGCACACGGCCACGCGCTTCTCGTTGCGGATCTTGAAGGCCAGCGCGGAGCCGGCCGCATGCAGGCACTGCGTGGCGATCGGCACCGACCAGGCGAAGTCGTGGCGCGCCGGTTCCTTCTGGTAGTCATTGCCGCGCTCGTCGCCGCCCCAGTACATGTACACCTCGCGCGGCTGCACGCCGCGGTACAGCTGCGCGCCGTATTCGCGGTAGCTGGGGGCGAACACGTCCTCGGGCTTCATCGCGCTGCCGATGCCCACGTGCGCGGCCTCGTGGCCCAGGCAGCTGGCATAGGTGCCGAGCTTGCCGGTGCGCTGCAGCGCCACCGACTTGGCGTCGAACACGCGGGTGGACAGCATCAGCTTGTACAGCTCGACCATGTGGTCGAGGTCCTTGGCGAAGGCGGGCAGGTCGTCACGGACCTGGTTGCCCTCGGCATCGAGATACTGCAGGTATTCGATTTCGAACTTGGCGGCGATGGACACGACTCGCTCCGGGAGTGAGTAAAGACGAAAACGGGGTGAGGGAGTTGCGGACCGGCGGCGACCCATCCAGTGGGGTCAAGCGCGCCTGTAGGGCCCTGACAAGACGGCAATTGAAGCAGGCGGGCATGTTGCGCCGCAAGGCACGGTGCAGCATGTAGCGAGGGTTGGGGGGCTTGCGTTAAACCCAGGTAACATGCGTGCTTTACCTGTGATCGGAACGTCATGACCGACAATCGGCGCGACCTGGAAGCCGGGATCGAGACCGACCTGCAGGGCCGGCTCACCTACGGCGGCTACCTGCGGCTGGACGCGCTGCTGTCCGCCCAGCAGCCCCTGAGCCAGCCGCCGCATCACGACGAGATGCTCTTCATCGTGCAGCACCAGGTGGCGGAGCTGTGGATGAAGCTGATCATTCACGAGTTGAAGTCGGCCATCGATCATCTGCACAAGGACGACATCGATCCGTGCCTGAAGATCCTGGCGCGGGTCAAGCAGGTGCAGCGCCAGCTGTACGAACAGTGGGGCGTGTTGGAGACGCTCACCCCGTCGGAATACCTGGAATTCCGCGACATCCTGGGTTCTTCCTCGGGGTTCCAGTCGCTGCAGTACCGGCAGATCGAATTCCTGCTCGGCAACAAGAACGCGCAGATGCTGGCGGTGTTCGCCTACGACCCGGTGGCGCAGGCCGCGCTGCGCGAGGTGCTGGAAGCGCCCAGCCTGTACGACGAATTCCTGGCCTATCTCGCGCGCCGCGGCCATGCCGTGCCGGCCGAGCTGCTGGCGCGCGACCTTACCCAGCCGCACCAGCGCAACGACGGCCTGCTGCCGGTGTTCAAGCGCATCTACGAAAACCGCGCGGAATTCTGGCCCGAGTACCACATGTGCGAGCAGCTGGTGGACGTGGAAGGGCAGTTCCAGCAGTGGCGCTTCCGCCATATGAAGACGGTGGAGCGGATCATCGGCCACCGGCGCGGCACCGGCGGTTCGTCGGGCGTGGCCTTCCTCAAGAAAGCGCTGGAACTGGAGTTTTTCCCCGAATTGCTGGACGTGCGGACGGTGCTGGGCACCTGAGCCGAGGCGGCGTGGTCTGAAAAAGCGGCAAAGCCGCTTTTTTTGCGATCCGCACTTTCGGATCATGGCTTGCCGGGCTTTCCGCAAGATGTTGCGCCGCATTTGACGGCGCGGCGCCGGGCCGGTTACATGTCGCGGGTTTTGAATTTCCGGTCTGTACGCGATGTGCGGATCAGTACATTTTTTCCAGCTCGACATGCCTGCACAACAGGGGATCGCATGACCGATACCACCACGGCTTCTCATACGTCGGCGGCGCCGACGGTGCCCGACTACCCCCAGACCATGGGTCACCCGCGTCCGCTGTGGATGCTGTTCATGACCGAGTTCTGGGAGCGCTTCGCCTTCTACGGCATGCGCTGGGCGCTCACGCTGTACATCGTGGCGGAGTTCTTCGGCGGCAGCCCCACCGGCCAGGCCTTCGCCAGCCGCACCTACGGCGCCTACCTGGCGCTGGTGTATGCGGCGGCGGTGTTCGGCGGCTACGTGGCGGACAAGGTCATCGGCTACCAGCGCTCGATCCTGGTCGGCGCGGTGGTGATGTCGGCCGGCCTGTTCATGATCATGCTGCCCAACCAGGACATCTTCCTGCTGGGCCTGTCCACCGTCATCGTCGGCAACGGCCTGTTCAAGCCGAACATCTCCTCGATGGTGGGCCAGCTCTACGGCGTGGGCGACCCGCGCCGCGACCGCGGCTTCACCCTGTTCTACATGGGCATCAACGCCGGCGCGCTGGCCTCGCCGCTGCTCACCGGCTGGCTGGCCAGCTACTTCACCGACACCCCGATGCAGCAGAACTACAAGCTGGTGTTCCTGGCCTCGGGCATCGGCATGCTGTTCAGCCTGTTCTGGTTCTGGTTCGGCCGCCGCCAGCTCAAGGGCGTCGGCCGTCCGCTGCCGGACCAGGCCAGCCGCATGCGCGTGGTCTACGTGCTGATCGGCTGCCTGGTGGCGGTGCCGCTGGTCTACCTGGTGATGGCCAAGGCCGGCGCCGTGGTGCTGCAGTGGCTGCTCAGCGCGCTGTTCGTGGGCCTGTGCGTGCTGCTGATGATCGACGGCGTGCGCGAGGGCAAGGTGCAGCGCGACCGCGTGATCGCGATGCTGGTGATCTTCGTGTTCAACGTGCTGTTCTGGATGTTCTACGAACAGGCCGGCAGCTCGTTCAACTTCCTGGCCGAGAACATCGTCGACCGCAAGATGTTCGGCGGCTGGGAGTTCCCGGTGGGCTGGTTCCAGTCCGTCGCGCCGCTGGCCCTGGTGCTGCTGGCGCCGCCGATGTCGATGCTGTGGGGCTGGCTGGACAAGCGCAAGCTGGAACCCTCCATCCCGCGCAAGTTCGGCTTCGGCCTGCTCGGCAATGCGGTGGCCTTCGTGGCGCTGATGTACGCGCTGTCCAGCCTGGTGGACGACAAGGGCCTGATCCCGTTCTGGCCGCTGGTGGTGGTCTACGTGCTGCAGACCGTGGGCGAGCTGTGCCTGTCGCCGATCGGCCTGTCGATGGTGACCAAGCTGGCGCCCAGCCGCCTGGTCGGCCTGGCCATGGGCGGCTGGTTCCTGTCCACCGGCATCGGCAACAACCTGTCGGGCATCTTCGCCGGCCACGTCAGCGGCACCACCGGCATGACGGTGGCCTCGGCGCTGAGCGGCTTCACCTTCAGCTTCTGGCTGCTGGGCATCGCGGCGGCGATCCTGCTGGCGGTGGCGCCGCTGATCAACCGGCTGATGCATGGGGTGAAGTAAGGCGGGGAACGGCGAACGGGGAACAAAAAAAAGAGGCGGCACATGCCGCCTCTTTTTTTCCAAGCCTTCAAGCCGATGCCGCGCTTTCCCGTTCCCTGTTCCCCGTTCCCTGTTCCCCGCTTCGAGGCGGCACCGGCGGGCCCAGCAGCTTGTCCAGGATGCGCGACAGCCAGGCCTGCTCGTCCGCGTCCAGCTTGGCCAGCAGCTCGCGCTCGCGCGCCCGCGCCATCGGCGCCACCACGTCGTGCACCTCCCAGCCCGCTTCGCTCAGGGCGAGTACGGAGCGGCGCTTGTCGCCCTCGTGGGTGCCGCGGTTGACCCGGCCGGCCTCGACCAGCCGGGCCAGGGCGCGGCTGACCGCCACCTTGTCCATGGCCGTGCGCTCGGCCACCTCGCGGGCGGAAAGCCCTTCGAAGCGGGCCAGCACGGCCATCACCCGCCACTCGGTGACGCTGAGGTCGAAGCGCGCCTGGTAGTCGTCGGCGATGCCCTGGCTGACCGTGTTGGACAGGATCGACAGGCGGTAGGGCAGGAAGCGTTCGAGCTCCAGCGGGGCGTGGTCCGACGGGTGGACGTGTTGTTGATCGGCGGGCACTGCTGCACCACTCCTTGCAAATGGTTTCACATGTAACTATAACGCTCGGGTCATACCGGCGGTCGCATCCTTTTCAGGTGCCGCGACCGGCGGAGCGAACCACCTCGCCCCCAGGCATTCCGACCAGGAGATACCCCATGAGCGCGCAGCCCAATCTTGGCATGCAGGTGACCACTTTCGAGAACCCGATGGGCATCGACGGCTTCGAATTCGTCGAATTCGCCGCCCCGGCCGGCCGCGGCGCCGAGCTGCACGACCTGTTCACCCGCATGGGCTTCACCGCGGTGCTCAAGCACAAGCGCCGCCCGATCACGGTGTACCGCCAGGGCGGGGTGAACTTCCTGGTCAACGAAGACCCCGATTCCTTCGCCGCCGCCTTCGCCGCCCAGCACGGCCCCTGCGCCGCCGGCTTCGCCATCCGCTTCAAGCAGCCGGCCGCCGAGGTCTACGCCAAGGTGCTGGCCAATGGCGGCGAGGCGGTGGGCGAGAAGGAAGCGAGCAAGGCGGTGAACGCCCCGGTGGTGAAGGGCATCGGCGACTGCATGCTGTATCTGGTCGACCGCTATGGCGACAAGGGCGGCATCTACGACGGCGACTACGCGCCGATCCCGGGCGTGGAGCAGAACCCCGCCGGCTTCGGCCTCACCTTCATCGACCACCTCACGCACAACCTCTACTTCGGCAACATGCAGAAGTGGTCCGACTACTACGAGCGCCTGTTCAACTTCCGCGAGATCCGCTACTTCGACATCAAGGGCGCCAAGACCGGCCTGGTGTCCAAGGCGATGACCGCGCCGGACGGCATCGTGCGCATTCCGCTGAATGAGTCGAGCGATCCGAAGTCGCAGATCAACGAATACCTCGATGCGTACCATGGCGAAGGCATCCAGCACATCGCCTGCTTCACCGACAATATCTACGAGACCGTCGAAGCGATGCGCGCCAAGGGCGTGGCCTTCCTCGACACGCCGGACACCTACTTCGACGTGATCGACCTGCGCATTCCCAACCACGGCGAAGACGTGCCGCGCCTGGCCAGGAACAAGATCCTGATCGACGCCGACCCGGAGACCAAGCAGCGCAAGCTGCTGCAGATCTTCACCCAGAACAACATCGGCCCGATCTTCTTCGAGATCATCCAGCGCAAGGGCAACGAGGGCTTCGGCGAAGGCAACTTCCAGGCCCTGTTCGAATCGATCGAGCGCGATCAGATGCGCCGGGGCGTGCTGTAAAAAGTAGCCAATCCCTCCCCCGGCGGGGGAGGGGCATACTCGGACAAGCAACGGGTGCGATCGATGGAAACGAAGGGCTACCAATCCGGCTTCGGCAACGAGTTCGCCACCGAAGCCGTCGCTGGCGTGCTGCCGCATGGGCAGAACTCGCCGCAGCGCGTGGCGCATGGGCTGTATGCCGAGCAGCTGTCCGGCAGTGCGTTCACCGCGCCGCGGCACAGCAACCGGCGCAGCTGGCTGTACCGGATCCGGCCGGCGTCGATGCACCGGCCGTTCGAGCCGCTGGCGCACGAGCGTTTCCATAACCGTTTCGACGAAGCCCCGGCCACGCCCAACCAGCTGCGCTGGGACCCGTGGCCGATGCCGGCGCAGCCTGCCGACTTCGTCGACGGCCTGGTCACCCTGGCCGGCAACGGCGGCGCGGGCGAGCAGGCCGGTTGCGGCATACATATATATGCGGCGAACCGCTCCATGCAGGGGCGCTTCTTCTACGACGCCGACGGCGAGCTGCTGCTGGTGCCCCAGCAGGGGCGCCTGCGCCTGTGCACCGAGCTGGGCGTGCTCGAAGTGGCGCCGCTGGAGATCGCGGTGATCCCGCGCGGCGTGCGCTTCCGCGTGGAGCTGCCGGACGGCGAGGCGCGCGGCTACGTATGCGAGAACTTCGGCGCGCTGCTGCGCCTGCCGGACCTCGGCCCCATCGGCGCCAACTCGATGGCCCTGCCGCGCGACTTCCTCACGCCGCATGCTTCGTACGAGGACGTCGAAGGCGACTTCGAGCTGATCGCGAAATTCCAGGGTTCGCTGTGGTCCGCGAAGATCGACCACTCGCCGCTCGACGTGGTGGCCTGGCACGGCAACTACGCGCCCTACAAGTACGACCTCACCACCTACAACACGGTGGGCTCGATCAGCGTCGACCATCCGGACCCGTCGATCTTCACCGTGCTGACCGCGCCCAGCGACACGCCCGGCACGGCCAATGTCGACTTCGTGATCTTCCCGCCGCGCTGGCTGGTGGCCGAGCACACCTTCCGCCCGCCGTATTTCCACCGCAACGTGGCGAGCGAATTCATGGGCCTGATCCAGGGCGCCTACGACGCCAAGGCGGGCGGCTTCGTGCCGGGCGGCGCCAGCCTGCACAACTGCATGAGCGGCCATGGCCCGGATGCGGCGAGCTTCGAGAAGGCCTCGGCCGCGGACGTGAGCAAGCCCGATCACCTCACCGGCACCATGGCTTTCATGTTCGAGACGCGCAAGGTGATCCGGCCGACCCGGCAGGCGCTGGAAGCGCCGCAGCTGCAAGGCAACTACTACGAGTGCTGGCAGGGCATCCGCAAGCACTTCAAGCCCGGCTGATCCGCGTGCATTGACCCCACGCGCGCGCAGGCGCGCATGGGCAGCCATCCCCACATCGATTAATGTTGAACGCTGCCGCTGAAGGCGCGGCGATCGGAGCGAAGCTATGAAACTGGGCAGTCTCAAGGAAGGCGGGCGCGACGGCACCCTGGTCGTGGTGAGCCGCGACCTGTCGCGCGCGGTCAAGGCCAGCGGCATCGCCGCGACGCTGCAGGCGGCGCTGGACGACTGGTCGAACCTCGCGCCGCGCCTGAACGCGCTGTACGCCGAGCTGCAGGCCGGCACCGCGGCGGGCGCGTTCGCGCTCGACGTCGCCGCGCTGGCCGCGCCGCTGCCGCGCGCCTATGAATTCGTCGACGGCAGCGCCTACCTGCCGCACGTCGAGCGCGTGCGCCGCGCGCGCGGCGCCGAAGTGCCGGAGTCGTTCTACGTCGACCCGCTGATGTACCAGGCCACCAGCGCGGGCTTCCTGGCGCCGCGCGATCCGGTGCTGGTGCCCAGCGAGGACTACGGCATCGACCTCGAAGCCGAAGTCGTGGTCATCACCGACGACGTGCCGATGGCCGCGACGCCCGCGCAGGCCGCGCAGCACATCCAGCTGGTCGGCCTGGTCAACGACGTCTCGCTGCGCGGCCTGATTCCGAACGAACTGGCCAAGGGTTTCGGCTTCCTGCAGTCCAAGCCGCGCTCGGCGCTGTCGCCGGTGTTCGTCACGCCGGACGAACTCGGCGACGCATGGCATGGCGACAAGCTGCATCTGCCGATGCGCACCTGGATCAACGGCGCCTGGTTCGGCGAAGCCGAATGCGGCGTCGACATGCAGTTCGATTTCGCGCAGCTGGTGGCGCATGCGGCGAAGACGCGTCCGCTCACCGCGGGGACCATCGTCGGCTCCGGCACCATCGCCAACGAAGATACCGGCAAGGGTGCTTCGTGTCTGGCCGAGCAGCGCACGGTCGAAACCCTGCGCGACGGCAAGCCGAGCACACCGTTCCTGAGGTACGGCGACGTGATCCGCATCGACGTGACGGATCGCGACAACGTGTCGATCTTCGGTGCGATCGAGCAACTTATTGCGTCGCCAGCGCACTGATACGGCGTCGCTCGTTCGACACGAGCTGGACACGGAACCTTCACAGAAGAGCCTGCATTGCAGGCTCTTTTCATGTGCGCTGCATGTTCAGGAAATGTAGAGACATATAACCCGTCCCCTAACGCGGGCTGTACGAGTGCGCACGATCGCGACGCGATTCTCGCCATCGCATCGGAACATTCCTCTACTATCGACCCGGTTTTCGTCCGGCAGAAGTGGTTTGACGAAACAGGGGGATGTCGGTTTCGGGTTCGCGTATTGCGCGGCCTCCACATCTTTTTGCAGAGTCAGGCAACGCTGTGTTCCAACGTATCCTGCTTGTGTGTGTGGGCAACATTTGCCGTAGCCCCACCGCCGAATACCTGTTGAGGGATCGCCTGTGCGATGCCTCGCTCGAGATATCGAGCGCCGGCCTGGGCGCGCTCGAAGACCATCCCATGGACGCCACGGCGGCTGCGCTTCTTGCGGAGCACGGCATCGATGCGAGCGCGCATCGCGGACGCCAGCTGCAGCCGTCGATGCTGCACGAGGTGGACCTCGTGCTGGTGATGGAGAAAAGCCATGCCGCCCGCATTGCGCGCCTCGCGCCCGAGGCCAGCGGGAAAGTGCTCCTGCTCGGCAAGTGGCTAGGTGAAAAGGAGATTCCAGACCCGTACGGGCAATCGCGCCCGGCCTTCGAGCATGTCTACGGACTGATCGACCAGGCCATCGCGCGCTGGCAGCCGTATCTGACCCCCTCCTTCTCCAGAGCGGCCTCCTCATGACCGATCCCCGCCCCGTTACCCAGCAGCGCAATGACGAAGAACTCGACCTCGGTGCGATTCTCGGCACGCTGGTCGACAACAAGTGGCTGATCTTCGCCATCACCGGCCTGTTCCTCGCCTGCAGCCTCGCCTACGCCTTGCTCGCCACGCCGATCTACCAGGCCGACGCGATGGTGCAGGTGGAACAGAAAGTGCCCGAACTGCCCGGCATCAGCGCACTGAGCCAGACGCTGGGTGCGTCCAACTCGCAGGCCAACACCGAGATCGCGCTGATCACCTCGCGCGCGGTGATCGGCAAGGCGGTGGACGATCTGAAGCTCGACATCAATGTGTCGGCGCGCCATTTCCCGCTGATCGGCACCGGCATCGCGCGGCGCTTCGCTTCGGCCAACCCTGGCGAACTGGCCAGCCCGCTGCTCGGTTTCAACCGTTACGACTGGGGCGGCTCGAAGCTGGAGCTGCAGCGCATCGAAGTGCCGGACGACCTGCTCGGCAAGACCATGACGCTGATCGCCGGCGAGAACGGCGCGTACACGTTGTTCAGTCCCGACGGCGACGAACTGCTGCAGGGCGCGCCCGGCCAGATCGCCACCGGCCACGGCGTGACCTTCCAGGTCGGCGTGCTCAAGGCCAATCCCGGCACGCGCTTCGACGTGCGGCGCGAGCGCGCGCTCACCACCATCAACCAGCTGCAGACGGCTATCCAGGCCACCGAGAAGGGCAAGGACTCCGGCATCATCGGCCTCTCGTACCAGAACGCCAACGCCAGGCTCGCGGTGTCGCTGCTCGACCGCGTCAGCGAGTGGTACGTGCGCCAGAACGTGGAATGGAACGCGGCCGAAGCGGCCAACAGCCTGAAGTTCGTGCAGGAACAGCTGCCCAAGGTGCGGCAGGACCTGGACCGGGCGCAGGCCGCGCTCAATGCGTTCCAGATCCAGGCCAAGTCGGTCGACATCACCATGCAGACCAAGGCGCTGCTGGACCAGAGCGTGGCGGTCGAGGCCAATATCCAGCAGCTGCGCATGCAGCAGGCCGACATCCAGCGCCGCTTCACGCCGGCGCATCCGGCCTACAAGGCGCTGATGCAGCAGATCGGCCAGCTGGAGGCGCAGAAGAGCGACATGGACAAGCAGGTCGGCGTGTTGCCCGACACCCAGCAGGAACTGCTCAAGCTCACCCGCGACGTCGAAGTCAGCAACCAGACCTACACCGGCCTGCTCAACCAGGCGCAGCAGCTGGACATCGCGCGCGCCGGCAAGGTCGGCAACGTGCATATCGTCGACAACGCCCAGGTGGACGTCACCAGCCCGGTGAAGCCGAAGAAGGTGCTGGTGGTGTTCGGCGGCACGTTTGTCGGCGCCTTCCTCGCCTTCGGCCTGGTGTTCGTGCGCCAGATGCTGAACCGCGGCGTGGAAGAGCCCTCGGTGATCGAGCAGCTGGGCCTGCCGGTCTACGCCTCGGTGCCGGTCAGCCCGACCGAGCACGAGATCGGCCTGTCCGACCACGCGCGCGGCGACGGCAGGCATCATCTGCTGGCCATCAGTTCGCCGGCGGATCTGGCCACCGAGGCCCTGCGCAGCCTGCGCACCAGCCTGCATTTCGCCCGGATGGAGGCGAAGAACAATGTGCTGATGATCTCCGGCTCCAGTCCGGAGGCCGGCAAGACCTTCGTTTCCGCCAACCTCGCCGCGGTGATGGCGCAGGCCGGGCAGCGCGTGCTGGTGATCGACGGCGACATGCGCAAGGGCACGCTGCACAAGGTGATGGGTGGACGGCCGAACAACGGCCTGTCCGAACTGATTTCCGGCCAGATCGACGTGGACACGGCGATCCGCCCGCTGGCCTCGCTGGAAAACCTGCACTACATCGCGCGCGGCAAGGTGCCGCCGAACCCGTCGGAGCTGCTGATGAACCAGCGTTTCGCCGAGGTCATGGAGCAGCTGATGCCGCGCTACGACCTGGTGCTGATCGATACGCCGCCGATCCTGGCGGTGACGGATGCCTCGATCATCGGCCACATGGCCGGCACCTGCCTGCTGGTGGTGCGCTTCGGCCTCAATCAGGCGCGCGAAATCGCCCTGGCCCGCCAGCGCTTTGCGCAGAACGGCGTGGAGATCAAGGGCGCCATCTTCAACGCGGTCGAGCGCCGCAGCAGCGGCTACTACTCGTACGGCTACTACGAATACAAGAACGGCACGTAAGCAGCGGACGCGCGAGCGGAGCCGCGATGGCTCCGCCCGCGCATGAATGGCGGTGTTGCGCGCGAGCGGATTTGCGATGCGCGTCGTGAATTTGGCCGTCACGCTTCATGAGCCTGTCAAGAGCGCAGGCGAACATCTGGACGTTTGGACGGCTAAACGTTGATGCGTTTCGCTGTATCTGAAATGCGTCGCGTACGCGTCGTCGTGCTTCAGGTGTGAGTAAAGAAGCGCTTGCCACAGTACGTGGCTCTTGTGTTCGCAGCCGAGCCGAGAGGCTCTCCCCTTCACGGTCCATCGACACAGGCTAAGACGCCGGACCGCCACTATCTGGAAGATCGGATGCAGCAAGTGATCAATGCCAAGATTGCCGTCATCGGCCTGGGCTACGTCGGCCTCCCCCTGGCCGTGGAATTCGGCAAGAAGTACGACACGGTCGGTTTCGATATCCGCACCGCGCGGGTGGAAGAACTGCGTGCCGGAAAAGATTCGACGCTGGAAGTGGAAGCCGAGGAACTGCAGTCCGCCACGCGGCTGCGCTACAGCGACGCGCTGGAAGACCTGCGCGACCGCAACGTCTATATCGTGACGGTGCCCACGCCGATCGACGCGGCCAAGCGGCCGGACCTGGGGCCGCTGGTCAAGGCCAGCCAGATGCTGGCGACGGTGCTCAAGCGCGGCGACGTGGTGGTGTACGAGTCCACGGTCTACCCGGGCTGCACCGAAGAGGTGTGCGTGCCGCTGCTGGAGGCCGGCTCGGGCCTGAAGTTCAACCAGGATTTCTTCGCCGGCTACAGCCCGGAGCGAATCAACCCGGGCGATAAGCAGCATCGTGTGACGACGATCCTCAAGGTCACCTCCGGCTCCACGCCGGAAGCGGCCAGCTACGTCGACGCGCTGTACTCCAGCATCATCACCGCCGGCACGCACAAGGCCAGCAGCATCAAGGTGGCGGAGGCGGCGAAGGTGATCGAGAACACCCAGCGCGACCTCAATATCGCGCTGGTGAACGACCTGGCGATGCTGTTCAACAAGCTGGGCATCGACACGCTCGAAGTGCTGGAAGCGGCGGGCACGAAGTGGAACTTCCTGCCATTCCGTCCGGGTCTGGTCGGCGGCCATTGCATCAGCGTCGATCCGTATTACCTGACGCACAAGGCGCAGGAAGTAGGGCACCACCCGGATGTGATCCTGGCGGGCCGGCGCACCAATGACGGCATGGGTCCCTACGTGGCCGGTGAAGTGGTGCGCCTGATGGTGCGCAAGGGCATCAACCCGGTGCGCGCGAAAGTGCTGGTGCTGGGCCTGGCCTTCAAGGAGAACTGCCCGGACCTGCGCAACACCCGCGTGATCGACATCGTGCAGGCCTTGCGCGACTACAACGCCGAGGTGGATGTCCACGATCCCTGGGTGGACGCGGACGAGTGCCGGCACGAATACGGCCTGGCGACGATCGGCGATCCCTCGCGCGGCTCGTACGACGCCGTGATCGTGGCCGTGGGCCATCGCGAGTTCGCCTCGCAGGGTGCCGCGGGCATCCGCAGCTACGGCAAGCCCGAGTCGGTGGTCTACGAC
Organism: Dyella sp. SG562; assembly: GCF_011759495.1. Classification (NCBI taxonomy): domain Bacteria; kingdom Pseudomonadati; phylum Pseudomonadota; class Gammaproteobacteria; order Lysobacterales; family Rhodanobacteraceae; genus Dyella; species Dyella sp. SG562. Next base: position 153,456 of record NZ_JAAOYS010000009.1, on the reverse strand, counting down.
GTGAAGTACGTACTGCCGCGCGAGGCGGTAGACGGGAGGTTGTGATGAAAATCCTGGTGACCGGCACGGCGGGCTTTATCGGTTCGCACGTCGCACGCAAGCTACTGGCGCGCGGCGACGAAGTCATCGGTGTAGACAACCTCAACGACTACTACGACGTGGGCCTGAAGAAAGCGCGTCTGGCACGCGTGCAGGCTTTCCCGGGCTATACGCATGTCAAGGCCGATCTGGCCGACCGCAACGCCATGGAAAAGCTGTTCGCCGACCATCGCCCGCAGCGCGTGGTGAATCTCGCCGCGCAGGCCGGCGTGCGTTATGCCGCCACCAATCCGCATGTGTACGTGAGCAGCAACGTCACCGGCTTCCTGCATGTGCTGGAAGGCTGCCGCCACCATGGCGTGGAACATCTGGTATTCGCCTCGACCAGCTCGGTCTACGGCGCCAACCGCGACCTGCCGTTCTCCGAGCACCGCCCCGCCGAGCATCCGCTGACGCTCTACGCCGCCACCAAGAAAGCCAACGAGCAGATGGCGCACAGCTACGCCCATCTGTACGGGATGCCGGCCACGGGCCTGCGCTTCTTTACCGTGTACGGCCCCTGGGGCCGGCCGGACATGGCGCTGTTCCTGTTCACTAAGGCCATCCTTGCGGGCGAACCGATCCGCGTGTTCAACGAAGGCCGGCATAAGCGCAGCTTCACGTATATCGACGACATCGTCGAAGGCGTGGTGCGCGCCCTCGACACCGTGCCCGGCAAGGACCAGGCATGGGACGCCATGCGCCCGGACCCCGCCACCAGCGGCGTCGCGCCCTACCGCCTCTACAACATCGGCAACGAGCAGCCGGTGGAACTGCTGCGCTACATCGAGGTGCTGGAGCAGTGCCTCGGGCGCAAGGCCACCATGGAAATGCTGCCGCTGCAGGCCGGCGACGTGCCCGAGACCGAGGCGGACGTATCCAGCCTGGTCGAGGCCGTGGGCTACCGGCCGAAGGTGTCGGTGGAGCAGGGCATCGCGGCCTTCGTGGACTGGTATCGAACCTATTACCCCGCCGCGGCTCCCCGCGCGGCCGTCGCAGGAGTCGCTTCATGAAGAACTTTGCTTTGATCGGCGCCGCCGGCTATATCGCCCCGCGCCACATGCAGGCCATCCGCGACACCGGCAACAAGCTGGTGGCCGCCTATGACCCGAACGATTCGGTCGGCGTGATCGACAGCTACTTCCCCGAGGCCGACTTCTTCACCGAATTCGAGCGCTTCGACCGCCATATCGACAAGATGCGCCGCGCCAGCCATCCGCAGCGCGTCGACTATGTGGCGATCTGCTCGCCCAACTATCTGCACGACTCGCATATGCGCTTCGCCATGCGCTCCGGCGCCGACGCCATCTGCGAGAAGCCGCTGGTGCTCAATCCGTGGAATATCGACGGCCTGCGCGAGATCGAGCAGGACACCGGACGCAAGATCAACACCATCCTGCAGCTGCGCCTGCACCCGGCCATCGTGGCGCTGCGCGAGAAAGTGCGTGCCTCCAAGCGCGCCGCCAAGCACGAGGTGGATCTGGCCTATGTGACGTCGCGCGGCCACTGGTACCTGCAGTCGTGGAAGGGCGACGCCAAGAAGTCCGGCGGGATCGCCACCAATATCGGTGTGCATTTCTTCGACATGCTGCATTTCATCTTCGGCGAACTGCAGCAGAACGTGGTGCACCAGCTGTCCGATACCAAGGCCGGCGGCTATCTGGAATACGAGCATGGCCGCGTGCGCTGGTTCCTCTCGGTGGACGTGGAAGACGTGCCCGCCGCGCAGCGCCTGGCCGGCCAGCGCACCTACCGCTCCATCACGGTGGACGGCGAGGAGATCGAGTTCTCCGGCGGCTTCACCGACCTGCACACGCGCAGCTACCAGGAGATCCTGGCCGGCCGCGGCTTCGGGCTGGAGGAAAACCGCTGCGCCATCACCACGGTGTCGGATATCCGCCACGCGGCGCCGGTCGGCCTGCGCGGCGAATACCACCCCTTCCTCACACGCAATGCCGGCTGAGGCGCTTATGGCCTATTACCAACATCCCAGCGCGATCGTCGACGACGGCGCCCAGATCGGCGACGACTCGCGCGTATGGCATTTCGTCCACGTCTGCGGCGGCGCGCGCATCGGCAAGGGCGTGTCGCTGGGGCAGAACGTGTTCGTCGGCAACCGCGTGGTGATCGGCGACCGCTGCAAGGTGCAGAACAACGTGTCGGTGTACGACAACGTGACGCTGGAAGAGGGTGTGTTCTGCGGCCCCAGCATGGTGTTCACCAATGTCTACAACCCGCGCTCGCTGATCGAGCGCAAGGACGAATACCGCGACACCCTGGTCAGGCGCGGCGCCACCCTGGGCGCCAACTGCACCATCGTCTGCGGCGTCACCGTGGGCGAGTACGCCTTTGTCGGCGCCGGCGCGGTGGTGACCCAGGACGTGCCGGACTATGCGCTGATGGTCGGCGTGCCGGCGCGCCAGATCGGCTGGATGAGCGAATACGGCGAGCAGCTCGACCTGCCGCTCAGCGGCTCCGGCGAAGCACTGTGCCCGCATACCGGCAAGCGCTACGTGCTGCGCGAAGGCCGGGTCGGGCGCGAGGAGGTCACCGCGTGATCGACTTCATCGACCTCAAGGCGCAGCAGGCACGCATCAAGGCGCAGATCGACGAGGGCATCCAGCGCGTGCTCGCGCACGGGCAGTTCATCCTCGGGCCCGAGGTGGCGGAGCTGGAAGAAAAGCTCGCCGCCTACGTGGGCGCGAAGCACTGCATCAGCTGCGCCAACGGCACCGACGCGCTGCAGATCGCGCTGATGGCGCTGGGCGTGGGGCTGGGCGACGAAGTGATCATGCCGGGCTTCACCTTTATCGCCACCGCCGAAACGGCGGCGATCCTGCATGCGAGGCCGGTGTACGTGGATATCGATCCGCATACCTATCTGATGGATCCGGCGCTGCTGGAGGCGGCCATCACGCCGCGCACTCGCGCCATCATGCCGGTATCCATCTACGGCCAGTGCATGGACGCCGACGCGATCAATGCGATCGCCGCGCGCCACGGCCTGCCGGTGATCGAGGACGCCGCACAGAGCTTCGGCGCCACCTACAAGGGCCGGCGCTCCTGCAATCTCAGCACCATCGCCTGCACCAGCTTTTTCCCGAGCAAGCCGCTGGGCTGCTATGGCGATGGCGGCGCGATGTTCACCAACGACGACGCACTGGCCACCGCCATGCGCCAGATCGCGCGGCACGGCCAGGACCGCCGCTACCACCACGCGCGGGTCGGCATGAACAGCCGCCTGGATACGCTGCAGGCGGCGATCCTGCTGCCGAAGCTGGCGATCCTGGATGAGGAGATCCGCCAGCGCCAGCAGGTGGCGGCGGCGTATGCGCGGCATCTGGGCGAGGCCGGCGTAGCGCCGCCGTTCGTCGAGTCGCACAACCTCAGCGTGTATGCGCAGTACACCATCCGCGTGGAGGAGCGCGAAGCGCTGCAGGCGCGGCTGAAGGAAGCCGGCGTGCCGACCGTGGTGCATTACCCCGTGCCGCTGAACCGGCAGCCGGCAGTGGCCGACGCGGACGCGCAGCTGCCGGTCGGCGACCAGGCCGCGCGCGAAGTGCTCAGCCTGCCGATGCATCCGTACCTGTCCGAGGCGCAGATCGCGACGATCGTCGAGGGTCTCGCCGCGGTACCGGCGAGGTAGGCGCCGTGATTGACCTGCTCGCCCGCTGCATCAGCGGCTCCGTGAACTGGGCGGAGCGCCGCAGCCATGCGCGGCGCCTGCGCGGCTACCCGGGCGTGGCGGCCTCCGCCACGGTGGGGTTGGGCAGCAAGCTGATCGGGCCGAAGGAGAACTTCCGCATCGGCGAGCACAGCTATCTCAACCAGGCGCACCTGTCCTGCGGGCCGGGTTCGCGCGTGGTGATCGGGCGCGGCTGCGCCATCGGCTACAACGTGTCGATCAAGGCGCTCACGCACGACCCGGCCAAGCCGACCACCAATGCCGAAGGTCCGCTGCGCCACGTCGAGCGCGACATCGTGATCGGCGACGACTGCTGGATCGGCGACAACGTGTTTATCCGCGAAGGCGTGGTGCTGGGCGACCGCATCATCGTCGGCGCCAATTCGGTGGTGACCCGGTCCTTCGCCGGCAACCAGATCATCGCCGGCATTCCCGCCCGGGTCATCCGGGAGCGCTGAGGCCATGCGCACGCCTGCCACCCGCGACGACATCCACGTGCTGGTCATACCGTCCTGGTATCCGGCCCGGCCCGGCGACATCAGCGGCAGCTTCTTCCGCGAACAGGCGCTGGCCCTGCACTGGCATGGCTGCAAAGTGGGCGTGATCTATCCGCAGCTGCGCTCGCTGCGCCACTGGCGCGGCCCGGCCGGCGGCGAACGCGGACTGCGCCGCGAGTTCGACCAGGGCATGCCGGTGCTGCGCTCGCCGGGCGTCAATCCGTTCCCGCTGCTGCACGGCGCCGCCGCCGCATGGTGGGTGCGCCATGGGCTGAAGCTTTATCGGCGCTACGTGGCCGAGTTCGGGCGCCCGGACGTGGTGCACGCGCATGCCGCGCTGTACGGCGGCGCGCTGGCGCGGCAGATCTGGCTGCGCGAAGGCGTGCCGTACGTGCTCACCGAGCACAGCTCGATGTATCCGCGCGGCCGGGTCAGCCGCACGCAGGCGCGCATCGCCCGCGAGGCGGCGCGCGAGGCGCGGCGGCGCTTTGCGGTGAGCGCATCCTTCGGTGGTTTCCTGGAAGGCTATTTCGGCGCCGACGCGGGATCGTGGGAAGTGATGCCGAACATCGTCGACGCCTCGTTCGGCGAGCGCCCGCTGGGCGAGCCGGCGGACGGCGGCGACTTCACTTTTCTTACCGTGGGTGGCCTCAACGAGAACAAAGGCATCCACCTGCTGTTCGAGGCCTTCGCGCGCGGCTTCGCCAGCGAGCCGGGCGTGCGCCTGCGCATCGGCGGCCATGGGCCGGAACGCGCGCGGCTGGAGAAACTCGCCGCGCAGCTGGGCATCGCCGACCGCGTCGCCTTCCTCGGCGCGCTGACGCGCCAGCAGGTGGCGGAGGAACTGGCGCGCGTGCAGGCCCTGGTGCATCCCAGCCGCTACGAAACCTTCGGCGTCGCCATCGTGGAAGCGCTGGCGATGGGCCGCCCGGTGGTGGCCACGCGCTGCGGCGGCCCGGAAGGCATCGTCACCGCGCGCGACGGCCTGCTGGTGCCGGTGGACGACATCGACGCACTGGCGCGGGCCATGCACGAACTACGCGCGAACATCGGCCATTACGACGCAGCGGCCATCCGCCAGGCTTGCCTGGCGCGCTTCGGCGAAGCCGCCGTGGTGGCTCGCCTGCGCGAAACCTACGAAGCGGCGGCGGGCCGGAAACTGCCCGCCGCGCACGATCGCGTGGTCGTGCCCCTGCGCAAGGCGGTCGGCCAGTGAACAAGAACAAGCTGCTCGGCTTCGCGCTCGGTCCGCTCGGTTCGGCGGCGGTCGGCTTTGTCACCCTGCCGATGCTGGCCTGGTTCTTCAGCGCCGAGGACATCGGCCGCATCTCCATGCTGCAGGTGGCGACCAACTTCGCGGTGATCCTGTTCACCTTCGGGCTGGATCAGAGCTATGCACGCGAGTACCACGAGTCCGCCGACAAGCCCGCGTTGCTGAAGGCGGCGGCGCTGCCGGGCCTGGTCGTGCTGGGCGTGCTGCTGGCGGCGCTGCTGGGCATCGCGCCGGGCTTGTTGTCGCAGGCCTTGTTCGCGGTGGACGACGGCGCGCTCAGCGCGATCGCCGCGGCCTCCATCTTTGCCACTTTCGTCTCGCGCTTCCTGTCGGTGATCCTGCGCATGGAAGAGAAGGGCTTCGCCTTCTCCATGAGCCAGGTGCTGCCGAAGCTGCTGTTCCTGGCCCTGGTGGTGGCGTATGCGCTGGCGGTGCCGGGGCGCACCTTCTTCATGCTGCTGGCCGCGTACACGCTGTCGATCGTCGCGGTGATGTTCGCCTATGCGTGGAACACGCGGCATGCCTGGGTGCCGGCGCTGGCGGCGCGGCTGGACCGGCGGCGGCTGCGCCCGCTGATGGCGTTCGGTTTTCCGCTGATCTTCGGCGGCGTCGCATCCTGGGCGCTGATGGCGATGGATAGGGTGTTCCTGCGCCAGTTGTCGACGCTGACCGAGCTTGGCGTGTTCTCGGTGGCGGCCAGCATCGCGGCCGCGGCCGGCATCGTGTCCAGCATCTTCTCCACCGTATGGGCGCCGACCGTCTACCGCTGGGCCGCCGAAGGCGATGCGCAGGCGAAGATCGATGCGGTCACCGGCCATCTGCTGGCCGCGGTGGTGCTGATCTTCGTCGCCACCGGCCTGCTGTCCTGGGTGCTGGCCCTGGTGCTGCCTTCGACTTACGACCGCGTGCAGTACATCGTCGCCGCCAGCCTGGCGCCGCCGCTGCTGTATGCGCTGTCGGAATGCGCCGCGGTGGGCATCAGCCTCGCGCGGCGCAGCCTGTATTCGATGCTGGCTTCGTTCCTGGCGGCGGCGCTGAACGTGGCGGGCAACTATCTGCTGGTGCCCCGGCTGGGCGCGGGCGGCGCGGCGATTTCCACCGCGGTGTCGTTCCTGCTGTTCCTGATCGTGCGCACCGAATTCTCGTGCCGCGTGTGGCGCCCCGTGCCGCGCGCCCGGCTGTATCTGGCGACCTCGGCGGCGACCGGCCTGGCGGTGGCCTTCGTGCTGTCCGGCGAGCGCCACCGCGGGCTGTTCCTGTGGCTGTGGGCGGGCCTGGGCCTGCTGTCGCTGGCCTGGTTCCGTCCTTCGCTGGCGCTGGCGCTGCAGGCCGGCGCGAAGCTGATGCAGGGTGCGCGGTTGCGCGCGGCGAACGTGCCGCCGCAGCTGCGCAGGAATGGAGTGCAATGAGCAAGGTCAATCTTTTCCTGTTCGCGGCCCATCATGCGACCGGCAACGTGGCGGCGCAGCGTTTCAAGGGCCTGGTGAAATACCTGGACGCGGATCGCTACCGCGTCCACGTGCTGGCGCGCGCGCATGGCGCCGCGCCTGTCGTGGCCGGCTCGCCCGCGGTGGAAGTGATTCCGCTGCCGGGGCATTGCGTGGGCAGCGAGTCCTCGCTGGCCGCCTCGCTGCTGAGCATGGCCTCGGCCTTCGTGCCGGCCCTGCCGTTCTCGCCGCTGGCGCGCGGCGCCGCCGCGCGCCGCCCGTGGCTGGTCAATGCGCTGGCCGAGGCGGACCGCCGCTGCGGCGAACGCATCGCCGCCGGCGAACGCTGCGTGGCCGTGGGCACCTACTCGCCGATCGACGCATTGATCGCCGCATCCAGCCTGGCTTCGCGCCACGGCCTGCCGTGCATCCAGGATTTCCGCGACGGCCTGGTGTTCGAGCCGCTGGGCCGCGCCGGCCGCGTCGCCGATGCCGCGCGCCGCATGATCGAGGCGCGCGTGATCGAAGCGGCCAGCCTGGTCACCTCGGTGAGTCCCGCGCTGGTGGAAGATTTCGGGCGCCGCTATCCGGGCAAGCGCGTCGGCCTGCTGCCGAACGGCTTCGATCCGGACGACTTCGCCGCGCATATGGACGAGGACGCGCAGGAAGCCGCCGCCCTGCTGGCCCGGCAGATTCCACCAGGCGCCATGCTGATCGGCCATTTCGGCCGCGTCGGCGCCAGCGATGCGTCGGCATCGCAAAGCCTGGACCGCTTCGTGTCGCTGATGAACGCGATCGAGGACGGCCAGGCGCGCCGCCACGTGCTGTTCGTGGGCGAGCTGACCGAGCGCGAACAGCAGTCGCTGCAGCGCGCGCGCTTCGGCGTCACCACCATCAAGCCGGTGCGGCGCGGGCTGGCCCTGCAGCTGATGAAGCGCTGCGACCGCCTGCTGCTGCTTACCGGCAACCGCGTGTGCTGCGCCACCGGCAAGGTGTTCGAGTACCTGGCCTCGGGCGTGCCGGTGGTGTGCGTGTCGGGCGTGGAGAACGCGGCCTCGTCGATCCTGGCCGAGACCGGCGCCGGCCAGACCCTGGTGACGCAAGGCGGCGGCGAAAGCGCCGAAGCCCTGCGCCGGATCATTGCCGCGCCGGCGGAAGGACGCCGCGACATCGGCGCCTACAGCAAGGTGGCGCAAGCCGGCGTGCTGGATCGCTGGATCGCCGACATGGTGGCCCTATGAATCCGTCCCTCTCTCCTTCGATGCGCGGCATGCGCAGCCCGGTGCCGATGAGCGAGCGCAGCATCACGCGACGGCATCTGTTCCTGCTGGCGGCGATCGGCCTGCTGTTCCTGGCGGTGGTGATCCCCAACTCGCTGCCGGTGCCCACCGCGGCGATGCTGGGCCTGACCGCGGTGCTGGCGCTGCCCGGCTTCCGCTTCGGCCTGGGCTTCAAGAAGCTGCTGGCGCTGTACGTGTGCACGGCCATGGTGACCGTGATCTACACCGCGGTCGGCTATCTCAACGACGCGCCGCCGGAAGCCGCGGCGCAGATGCTGGTGATCTACATCCTCTCGCCGCTGCTGTGGATGCTGGTGGCCGCGGGGCTGATGCGTGCGCCGGGGCCGGAGCGGCTGGTGGACTGGTTCGCGATCCTCACCGTGTTCGCCTGCGCCAGCGTGGCCTTGTACTTCTATCTGTACTTCCACTACGGCGCGGACGCCGTGTCGTTCTTCTTCAAGGGGCAGGCCAACATCAACCTGCAGGGCGGCTTCGCCGGCGCGATCATGCACGTGTACGGCTCGCTGATCTTCCTGGCGGGCGGTTTCTACAGCTCGCCCGAACTGATCCGCAGCCGCCTGCTGCGCATGGCGGTGCTGGCGATGATCTTCGTCTGCGCGGTGACCTCGGGCCGTTCGGCGCTGATCCTGGCCATTCCGGTGGGCTGGGTGCTGGGGCGCCTGCTGGCGCCGCGCACGCTCGGCTTCCATCGCAGCCTGACCTCGCCGCTGTCGCGCATGATCAAGGTGGGCCTGCCGATGCTGGTGGGCATGGTCGCGGTGGTGGTGCTGCTGCAGACCTATACCAGCGTGCGCCTGGACGTGATCTACGACAGCTTCGCCGACAAGATCAGCTCCGGCGGCGGCACCTCGCGCGTGGGCATGGCCGGTTCGCTGTTCCAGGGCATTCTCGACAATGGCGGCATCGGGGCGGGCCACGGCAAGGGCGTGAGCTTCGTCAGCAGCGCCGAATACCCGTGGCGCTACGAGCTGGTGTGGCTGGCCACCATCTACCGCGTGGGCCTGCTGGGCGCGGCGGTGTATGCGTTCCCGTTCTTCGTCTACATCGTGCGCGTGCTGCGCCTGGCCAGGGCCAGGCAGCTGCCGCCGCACCACAAGTTCCTGTTCAGCGCCTTCGTGGCCGCGTTCATCGCCTCCAATACCAATCCTTATATCGAAGCGTTCGCGTTCCAGTGGATGTACACCATCCCGCTGGTGGCGCTGTTCGTGGAATACCCCGCCGGGGTGGAGCGCGTGCCTGCATGAAGCGTCTGAAGGTGATCCTGTTCGCCCGTTACTCCAGGCTGGGGCCCAGCACGCGCCTGCGCAGCCTGCAGTACCTGGAAGAGCTGGAACGTCGAGGCATCGACGTGGACGTGCACGAGCTGTTTCCGGATTCGTATCTGGAAGGTCTCTACGGCGGGCGCCCGCAGGCGACCAGGTACACCGCGTGGCGCTATTACGGCCGGCGCATCGCCGAGCTGATGCGCAACAGCGACCACGACCTGGCCTGGATCGAGGGCGAGCTGTTTCCGTACCTGCCCTACGGCCTGGAAGCGCTGCTGTCGCGCCATGCGCGGCCCTACGTGGTGGACTACGACGACGCGCTGTTCCACAAGTACGATCTCTCGCCCAGCCCCGTGGTGCGCCGCGTGCTCGGCCGCAAGATCGACCGCGTGATGGCGCGCTCCGCCTGCGTGATCGCCGGCAATCCGTACCTCGCCGCGCGCGCCGAGCAGGCCAAGGCGGGCCGGGTGGAGATCATCCCCACGGTGGTGGACGAATTGCGCTACGACACGGTGGAGCATGGCGGCCGCGCGCAGCCGGTGATCGGCTGGATCGGCTCGCCGGCCACCGAGCATTACGCCCTGGACCTGCGCGACGTGCTGATGGACGTGTGCGCCGGCGGCGCGGCACGCGTGCTGCTGGTCGGCGCGCGGCCCGAAGTGGCGGCGCAGTTCGAGGGCGTGGCGGTGGACGTGCTGCCCTGGTCCGAGGAAACCGAAGCCGAGCTGATCGCCCATATGGACGTCGGCATCATGCCGCTGCGCGACGGACCGTGGGAACGCGGCAAGTGCGGCTACAAGATCATCCAGTACATGGCCTGCGGATTGCCGGTGGTCGCCTCGCCCGTAGGCGTCAACGCGGACATCGTGCGGCACGGCGACAACGGCTTTCTCGCCTCCAACGATGAGGACTGGCGCCAGGGCCTGCGCCAGCTGATCGGCAGCCCCGAGCTGCGCGCGCGCCAGGGCCGCGCCGGCCGCCACCGGGTGGAAGACCATTACAGCCTCGCCTCGCAGGCCCCGCGCCTGGCCGACGTGCTGCGCAACGCGGAGGCACGCTGATGTGCGGCATCGCCGGATTGTGGATACCCGCCGGTGCGCCGCGCGAGCGGCTGGAGCGCCAGGCGCTGGCGATGACCGCGCGCCTGCTGCATCGCGGCCCGGACGACGGCGGCGTGTGGGCCGATGAGGCTTCCGGCATCGCATTGGCGCAGCGGCGCCTGGCGATCATCGATCTCTCGCCGGCCGGGCATCAGCCGATGCATTCGGCGTGCGGCCGCTATACGGCGGTGTTCAACGGCGAGATCTACAACCATCTCGACCTGCGCGCACGCCTGGCCGCCGAAGGCAACGCGCCGGCATGGCGTGGCCACTCGGACACCGAAACCCTGGTGGCCTGCATCGCCGCGTGGGGACTGGAAGCCGCGCTCAAGGCCTGCATCGGCATGTTCGCGCTGGCGCTGTGGGACCGCCGCGACCGCAGCCTCGCGCTGGCGCGCGACCGCCTGGGCGAGAAGCCGCTGTACTACGGCTGGCAGGGCGAGGCGCTGGTGTTCGGTTCCGAGCTGAAGGCGCTGAAGGCGTACGAGGGTTTCCGCCCCGACGTCGACCGCGACGCGCTCACCCTGCTGCTGCGCCACAACTGCGTGCCGGCGCCGTACAGCATCTACCGCGGCGTGGCCAAGCTGCGGCCGGGCCATGTGCTGCGGCTGCAGGCGGGCGGTCCGCGCGAAGCGGAGCCGCAGCCGTACTGGCGCTACAACGACGTGGTCGCCGAAGGCATGGCCGAGCCGTTCTTCGGCAGCGAGCAGGAGGCCGTGGACGCGCTGGAGTCGCAGATCGCGCAGAGCGTGCGCGCGCAGATGCTGGCGGACGTGCCGCTGGGCGCCTTCCTGAGCGGCGGCATCGACAGCAGCACCATCGTCGCGCTGATGCAGAAGCAGAGCAGCCGCCCGGTAAAGACCTTCACCATCGGTTTCGGCGAGGACGGCTACGACGAAGCCACGCATGCCAAGGCAGTGGCCGCGCACCTGGGCACCGAGCACACCGAGCTGTACGTGCGGCCCGACGATGCGCTGGCGGTGATCCCCAAGCTGCCCGGCATGTTCTGCGAGCCGTTCGCCGACAGTTCGCAGATTCCCACTTACCTGGTCAGCCAGCTGGCGCGCCGCCACGTTACCGTCGCGCTCAGCGGCGATGCCGGCGACGAGCTGTTCGGCGGCTACAACCGTTACCTCGCCGCGCGGCGGGTGTGGGAACGCATGCAACGCCTGCCGTCGTTCGTGCGCCACGCCGCCGCCGGCGCCCTGCGCGCGGTGCCGCCGGCCACCTGGGACAGGTGGTACGAACGCGCCCGCGTGCTTTTACCTAAGCGCATGCACGTGGCCACGCCGGGCGACAAGGCGCAGAAGCTGGCCGGCGTGCTCGCGCTTTCCAGCGGGCAGCAGTTCTTCCACCAGCTCACCAGCCAGTGGAGCGAGCCGGAACACCTCGTGCACGGCGCGGCGGAACCGGCGACCTTGCTGACCGATCCGCAGGCCTGGCCGCAGACCGACAGCTTCGAGCATTGGATGATGGCGATGGATGCGCAGGCCTATATGGCCGACGACATCCTGGTGAAGGTGGACCGCGCGGCCATGGCCAACAGCCTGGAGACGCGCGTGCCCCTGCTCGATCCGCGCGTGGTCTCGCTGGCCTGGCGCATGCCGCTGCATCTGAAGATCCGCGACGGCCAGGGCAAGTGGCTGCTGCGCCAGGTGCTGTACCGGCATGTGCCGAAGGAATTGATCGAACGCCCGAAGCAGGGCTTTGGCGTGCCGCTCGACAGCTGGCTGCGCGGACCTTTGCGCGACTGGGCGGAAAGCCTGCTCGACGAAGGACGCCTGCGCCGCGAGGGCTATCTGCGCCACGCGCCGATCCGGCGCGTCTGGCAGGAACATCTGAGCGGCAAGCGCAACTGGCAGCACCAGCTGTGGAACGTATTGATGTTCCAGGCCTGGCTGGGCGCCGAACAGGGGGAAACGGCATGAACGCGGCCACGGCAGGAAGGCGCATGCGCCGCCTGTGGCGCAGCCGCGCGAGCGACCCTTATCCCCGGAGCGGCAAGCCATCCCATGAAGATCGTCCTGTTCGCCAATACCGACTGGTATCTCTACAACTTCCGGCGCTCGCTGGCGCTGTCGCTGCATAAGGCCGGCCACGAGCTGCTGCTGCTGTCGCCGCCGGGCCCCTATGGCGAGAAGCTGCGCGCGCTCGGCCTGCGCTGGGAGCCGGTGCCGATGGAGCGGCGCAGCCTCAATCCGCTGCGCGAGCTGGCGCTGCTGCGCTATCTGGCGAAGCTGCTCAAGCGCGAGCGGCCGTCGCTGGTGCATGGCTTCACCATCAAGTGCGCGGTGTATGGCTCATTGGCGGCGCGGCTGGCCGGCGTGCGTGCGCGCGTCAACGCGGTGGCCGGCATGGGTTATGTGTTCACCAGCAACGACCTGAAGGCGCGTGCGCTGCGGCCGGTGGTGCGCGCGCTGCTGCGGCTGGCGCTGGACGGCGAGGGCGCGCGGCTGATCCTGCAGAACAGCGACGACGTGGCGCTGTTCGAGCGCGCGGGGCTGGTCGATCCCTCGCGCATCCGCCTGGTGCGCGGCTCGGGCGTGGACTGCTGGCGCTTCGTCAAGCGCGGCGGCGAGCGTTCGGGCGGGCCGTTGCGTGTGCTCGTCGCGGCACGACTGCTGTGGGACAAGGGCCTGGAGGAATACGTCGCCGCGGCGCGCGAGCTGCTGGCCGAAGGGCGGCGTATCGAATTCATGCTCGCCGGCACGCCCGATCCCGGCAATCCCGCGGCGGTGCCGGAAGAGACCGTGCGCGGCTGGGTCAACGAGGGCGTGATCAATTGGCTGGGCCATGTGGAAGACATGCCCAACCTGCTCGGCGCGGTGGATGTGGTTGCGTTGCCCAGCTATCGCGAAGGCCTGCCCAAGACGCTGATCGAAGCGGCGGCCTGTGCGCAGCCTTTGATCACTACCGATGTGCCCGGCTGCCGCGAAGTGGTCAGCGACGGCGTCGATGGCCTGCTGGTACCGGTGCGCGATGCGAAGGCGCTGGCGCATGCGATCCGCCGCTTGCACGACGATCCGGCGCTGGCGCGGCGTCTGGGCGAGGCGGCGTGGGCGAAGGCGCATGCGGAATTCGATGAGCGGATTGTGATCCGGCGGACCGTGGATGTGTATCGCGAATTGTGTGGGCCCTTGGCGATGCCGGTGGACGAGCCTGTGGCGCAGCGGCGCGTTGCGTAGCCACCTACCGAACTCTTCTCCCCTCCGGGGAGCACGCGGGGAGGGCACAGGGATGTGCCCGGCTTTGAGGAGCGAGGAAGATGCCGGCAGGCAGATGAGGGGCGGGTGCTTGCGGTGACGCTTCTACGAAGAGAAGAAGAGCTTTTGAGCTTGTATCGACCTTCAGCTCTTCGCTCCGCCCGGCCCCTCACCCCAACCCTCTCCCCGGAGGGGAGAGGGAGATGAAAGGGCGTCGCTAGATGGTCGAAAAAAAACTTGCATCTTCCTGCGTCCGGATCGCAAGGAATAGATTCATGCGCGAGTAAACCCCGCGCCTGCGCGTATCCCTAAACTAAGCGTTCCGGGGGAAGCCGATGAATGCGCATGTCTCGACGTGCGGCCAGCAGCGATCAGCTTCGAGGAACATCGACATGCCCGACACGCCGGCGAACGTACTGGACTTCCTGCCCAAGGAAGAGCACGCGGCGATCCGCGCGGGGCGCAGCAGCTACGACTGCACTGCTGGCATCCAGAAGGCCATCGACGGTTCGCGCCGCGTGCTGATTCCCGCGGGCGTCTATCCGGTGAAGCAGATCAACCTGCGCTCGGGGCTGGAGCTGTACGGCGAGGGCGCCTCGAGCGAGCTGCGCTCCTTCGACGATACGCTGGCCTCGGAATTCATGCTGGCCACCTACATCAAGGACGGCGGTACGCCGCGCGTGGCCGACAATATGCGCGACATCCACCTGCACGACCTGAAGCTCAACGGCCGCGTGGGCGAGTTCGGTTATGCGCAGTACTACTACCTGCTGGCGGTGAACGCCACCTCGGACCTGACCGTGGAGCGGATGACCTTCTTCGGCTTCCGTGGCGACGGCATGTACGTGGGCTCGGGCACCAAGTCCAACACCGAGCGGCACAACGAGCGGGTCACCGTGCGCGACTGCATCTTCGACGGCGCGGTGAAGGACAATCGCAACGGCCTGTCGATCATCGACTGCGACGGCCTGCTGGTGGAGAACTGCACCTTCCGCAATATCGGCAATGCCAAGCTGTCGCGCTCGGTGGGCGGTATCGATTTCGAGCCGGATCACGACTTCAGCGTGTACCGCAACGTGACCATACGGCGCTGCAACTTCATCGACATCGACACGGTGAACACCGCCGGCATCACCTTCTTCAACGGCCACCAGAAGGGCGGCAACATCGGTAACTGGCAGGTGCTGGATTGCCAGTTCCGCAATTGCTACTGGGGCATCGACAGCTCGACCCGGCCCAAGACCGCGGCCGACACGCCGGACAACCTCACCGTGCGCAACTGCCATTTCCTCAATTCGGTGCGCACCGACCTGGCGATCAAGGGCCTGAGCGGCGCGCGCGTGATGGGCTGCATCTTCGAGCGCTCGCCGCCGGGCAACGGGCCGGGCGGCGACGCGATCCGGCTGGGCGACATGGCGTCGGCGCGCAGCCGCAATGCGGTGAATGCGGTGATCACCGGCAATACGTTTATCGGGGTCCGTCCGCAGATGGGTGCGATCGGCGTACTTGGGGTGAGCGGACTGGTGGTGGCCGGCAATACCTTCAGCGATATCTATGGCACCTGCATCAACTTCTCCGAGGACGAGTCGGCCGACAGCGCGCGGCATATCGGTTCGGTGGTGATCTCGGGCAATACGGTGCGGCGCACGCGCACGCTTGCCACGGGCAGGCCGGTGCCGATGGCCTTCCTGAGCACCGGCAAGAAGCTGCAGCTGAGCAAGGGCGACGTGCGGCTGGATGCGCAATCGTTCGAGTACGACAACAAGGTGGATGCGGGAGTGCCGCGGGTGGCGAATGGGGCGGCGGTGGAGTTCGGCGGTAAACCTTGACGTAGGTTGGGGTGACAACCCCAACACCGCCCACTTCATGCGCCTCGCAACGTTGGGGTTGTCACCCCAACCTACGCCCACCCGCGCAGTCGATAGACCCACAAGCCGATGTATTCGTGCAAGGTGTGCGAGGCATCCCACAACACCGCACGCCGCGGCTCCCAATCGTTGCCCGGCGCACGCATGGGAGGTAGTAGTGCGGGCGCGGGAATCACATGCAGGCCCTGTTTCTCGAAGCTTGCCGCCGCACGCGGCATATGCTCGGGCGAGGTGACCAGCAATACGGTATGCGCGCCGTCGCCGCGCAGGATCGCCGCGGAATTGCGCGCGTTCTCATAGGTGGTATGGCTCGCGGTTTCCAGCCGCACGGCAGACGGTGGCACACCCTGGCGCTCCAGCATCGCGGCCATCCGCTTCGCATCGTTCTCACCGGAAAGCACCACCAGCGGCGCCCGGCTCGCGCGAAACAGCAGGTAGCCGAAGCCCACGCGGCTGTTGGCGATGGCGTCGCCGCTTTCATCGCGCCAGCTGTCCTTCTCGTCAGCCAGCGCTTCGCCGCCGAGCACCACGATGGCATCCGCCCTGGGGTAGTCCACCGCGGCCTGCGTGGCGTACTGGCCTTGCAGGCAGCGCTGCAGTCCGTGCGCGAACGCGGGCGTCGCGCACAGCAGCAGCCATAGCGGCGCGAGCGCGGCGATGCCCAGGCCCAGCCGGTAGCGCCGCAGCACGATGCACAGCAGGGCGATGGCGCCGAGCAGCCACGCCTGGGTGATCGGGTGGCTGATGCTCAGGTTGACCAGGTCGAACACGTACATGGCGCGGCGGAGGCGCTGGCCTGCGCCCCCGTCACTGCCCGCGCTGCTGCACCGCCTGGCTGGCGGCGATGGTGGAGCGGCGCGTGGTGCACACGATGTAGGTCAGCAGCAGGAAGCCGAACAGGCCCAGGCTGGCGAGCTGGCCGTAGTCGTGGATCAGGTGGCCGATAAAGGCCAGCAGGATCGAGGCGATCACCAGCACCAGCAGGGTCATGCGCGGACTCAGGCCGGTGCGCAGCAGGATGTGGTGGATATGGCCGCGGTCCGGCTTGAACGGCGACTGGTGGTTGCGCATGCGGCGGCACATCACCGCCAGCGTGTCGAGCGCGGGCAGGGCCACGCACCACAGCACGTCGGTGGGCAGCAGGTCAGAACCCGGGCTCTGGCTAAGGTCGATCAGCGCCCAGCCGAGCAGATAGCCCAGCACCGTGCTGCCGGCATCGCCCATGAAGATCTTCCGGCCGAACAGGCCGAGGTTGGCGGCGAGGTAGGGAATCATCGCCGCGCCGAGCATGGCGATCAGAACCGTGACACCCAGCGTGACGCCACCGTGATGGAACGCAAAGATCGAACCGATGCCGACCAGGCCCATGCTGCCGGACAAGCCGTCGATGCCGTCCATCATGTTGAACGCGTTGAGCAGTCCGATCACCGCGATGAGGGTGACCGGGATGCCGAGCGGGCCCAGCTGAAGCTGAACGCCGTTGAGCGTACCCAGCGAACGGATATAGACGTCTGTACTGCCAATCATCACGAACACGGCCAGGGTCTGCACGATCAGGCGCGTGCGCACGCTGAGCTCGTGGCGGTCGTCCAGCGAGCCCATGATGGTGAGGCCCGCGGCCGTGGTCAGCAGCATGCGGCTCATCTGCGTGGCGTCGCCGTACCACCAGGCGCCGACGAAGACGCCGCAGAACATCGCCAGGCCGCCTACCAGCGGCACGCTGCCCTGGTGCTGCTTACGGTCGCTGGGGCGGTCCAGCAGGCCGAGCGGCTCCGCCAGGCGGCGCAGAACGACAATCGCCACGGCAGAGGTGAACAAAGCCGCAGCGCAGGCGAGCATCGTTCTTGTGTCTTGCATATCGTGGCTTCCTCGGGGCAATCCAGTGGGGATGGCTCGCGTCGAATGGAGCGTCACGCGTCGCCTATCATCGCTCGCTTCTGCGAAGCGGTGATGACAAGAAGCTGATCGAGCGAGTCGCAACAGCGAAAAGCTTGCGCGACATCACGAACCCGCGACGGAGATGAGCCAGATGTATCGAAGCTCTTCGCGGCGAAGGGCAACTCTAAGCGATGTAAGTGAACGTCCAGTAGATTTTTCTCAATGTGGGTTGGTGTTGGTTCAGTCATTCACGCACGAACGAAGCTACAGTCCAGTCGCTTCACTCTCCGCATCTCCGCCATCACGCGACGCACCGAAGAGGATGCTCATGAAACTTCTTGCCGCTTCCATCGCAGCGACCTCCGCCCTGCTTCTGGCCAGCACCGCTTTCGCGCAGAACGCGCAGAACGCACAGCAGCAGCCGACCACCGTGAACCAGCTCATCGATCAGCAGCAGGCCAAGCCCGCGACGCCGGCGCAGCTGATCTCGCCCAAGAGCGCCAAGGGCGCCGCGCACGGCAGCATGAAGGCCAGCCATGCGGGTCCGGGTGCGGCAGCCGCAGCGGCCGTTGCAGGCACCGGCGGCACCGGTACGGGCGGCACGGGTACCGGCGGCACCGGCACCACGGGCACCACGGGTACGCATTGATTAGTTC
Organism: Dyella sp. SG562; assembly: GCF_011759495.1. Taxonomy (NCBI): domain Bacteria; kingdom Pseudomonadati; phylum Pseudomonadota; class Gammaproteobacteria; order Lysobacterales; family Rhodanobacteraceae; genus Dyella; species Dyella sp. SG562. The sequence continues at coordinate 135,225 of NZ_JAAOYS010000009.1, read as the reverse complement.
TTAACGACGCGTTCGCATAAACGAACGCGTCGCTCGGCCTGCAGCCCGCGCGGCACGCAGGCCGGCACGTCTCACGTCATCGGTAGGGGGCCGAGGATCCAAGTTCGCCGCACCGCCGGCGTTCGCGATAATCGAAGGGCTCTACGGATGAACAAGCGACGGGCATTGTTGTTGGCATGTGCCGCCCTGACCCTGCACGGCTGTTTCTGGGCTCCAGGCCAGCACATGAGCGCGACCGACTTCTCGCGCCAAGGCTCGATCGACGCGGCTCGCTATCAGCTGGTGCCGATCACGCCGAAATTGCTGGCGATGGACAAAGCATCCAATCCGCTGGCCACCCTTCCCGACGAGTTGCGCAACTACCAGCCGGAGGCTTACCGCATCGGCGTGGGCGACTCGCTCTACATCACGGTGTGGGACCACCCTGAGCTCACATCGCCCGCAGGTTCGCAGCAGCTGCCCAGCGCGAACGGCCGCGTGGTGCGCGCCGACGGCACGCTGTTCTATCCCTACGTCGGCGTGGTCAAGGCTTCCGGCAAGACGGTGGAAGAACTGCGCGTAGAGATCTCGCAGCGCCTGGCCAAGTACGTGCAGGACCCGCAGGTCGACATGAGCGTGATCAGCTACGGCGCGCAGCGCATCACCATGCGCGGCGCCTTCGTCAAGACCGATCCGCTGCCGGTGACGGTGACGCCGCTGAGCCTTGCGCAGGCGGTGGGCACGGCGCAGATCAATACCGACCAGGCCGATCTCTCCGGCCTGGTGCTGTCGCGCGACGGACGCGATTACCACCTGGATCTCGACGCGCTCGCGCGCAATCACCAGCTGGGCGATGTGTGGCTCAAGCCCGGCGACCAGATCTTCCTTCCCTATGCGGATCGCAAGGAGGTCTACGTGGTGGGCGAGGTGACGCGTCCGGCGGCTTTGCCGTTCAAGACCAGCGACATGAGCCTGTCGCAGGCGCTGGGCAAAGCCGGTGGATTGAACGAGACCACCTCCAAGGGCAATGCGGTCTACGTGATCCGCGGCGTGGAGGACATGGAGAAGTCGCCCGCCACGATCTACCAGCTCGACGCGAAATCGCCCGCGGCATTCGCGATGGCTTCGCAGTTCTCCGTGCATCCCGGCGACGTGGTGTTCGTTGGCCCCGCGGGCGTGACGCGCTGGAACCGTTTCCTCTCGCAGCTGCTGCCGCTGTCCGGCATCGTGACCAACGCGGCTTCGGCTAAGAACGACCTCACCAATTGAGGTATGCGCACATGACGAGCTTCCCGTGGCGAGCTTCGCTCCGCCTCGCGGCCCTGGCGGCTGCGAGTTGGATCGTCGCCGGCTGCACTGACGTATCGCTGGGAAGCGTGGATACGATCCGCCAGGCCGTCGGCGGCGGCACCGACGTGCATCCCACCGCGGCGTCGGTGGCGGCCGAGCCGTATTACCAGCTGCAGGTGAATGCACCGGGTGGCGAGGCGATCCTGCTGCTGGCCAGCGTGCAGGGCGGCTTGGAAAGCTGGTACGGGCACGATGGGCAGGCGGTATTCCTGCGCAACGGCGTGCTGGTGCGGACGGTGGGACTGGAGGCGAATCTCGATCACGTCGCCTTCGACGGCGGCAATCCATTTGCGTCGGGCCTGCAGCACGTGCAGGCGCCGATCGAGTACCGCCGCGTGCTGGACTGGTCGCCGGGTTATCGCTACGGCATCACCGCGGTTGCGCAGCTCGAACCGAAGGGTGTCGAGAGCGTGGACATCCTCGGCCAGGTGCGCCAGCTGCGCCGCTACGACGAGCACGTGCGCGCCGACGGCGCAGGCTTCGATGTGACGAACCGCTACTGGGTCGATCCCGCCGACGGTTTTATCTGGAAGAGCCGGCAGCATGTCGCGCCCGGCCAGGCGCTGGAGCTGATCCAGCTGCGCCCGTACCGCGAGGCGCGAACGTGAGGGTCGCCTGCCTGCCCGGATGGCTGCTGTGCCTGTTCGTGGGCGTTGCCTGGCCGATCCATGCGATGGCGGTATCCGTCAGCGTTTCCGGACAGGTCGATCGGCCGGGCGTGCAGTCCTTGAACGGCAATGCGCGCCTGGGCGATGCGGCGACGGCGGCGCAGGTGCGGCCCGAGGCCTATGTGCTCGGCGCGAGCTGGACGCAGAAGTCCAGGCAGTTGGAGCAGATGCGTTTGCAGGCTGGCCTGCTGTACGAACTCGGCGCAGTGGCGGACCAGGCCAGGCGCGAAGGCAATGCGCCGCTCGCTGAATTGAGCGCGAAGCTGCGGCAGTGGCTGCAGGCGATGCCGGTGACCGGACGCCGCGTGGTGCGCACGCTCGATCCCGGCGCGCTCTATGCGGACGATGCGGACGACCTGCCGCTGGAAGACGGCGACACGCTTAACTATCCGCAACGTCCTTCGACGGTACGCGTGGTTGGCGCGGTACGGAAATCCTGCGAGCTGCCGCACGTGGCGCTGCAGGATGCGCGTAAGTACGTCAAGGCCTGCGCCACGCAGATGGCCGATCGCGATTTCCTCTATGTGATCCAGCCGGACGGCAAGGTGTTCGAGCTGGGCATCGCGCTGTGGAACGAAAGCGCGCCGATGGTGCTGGCGCCCGGCGCCATCGTCTACGTGCCGCTCGACAGCCGCCTCACCGCCGGCGCGGCCGATGCCGTGTTCGGCCGCGAGATGGCGGACTTCATCGCCACCCAGCCGCTGGATGGCGGGGTGCTGCCATGACCGCTCGCCTCAGCTGGCGCAGCGGATGCGTGATGTTGCCGGCCAGCCTGCTGCTGTCGCAATGCATCGTCGGCGCCTTGCATGCGCAGTCGGCACCGGGCTATACGCGCAACGATTACGGCGAAGTCGGCCTGATCCAGACGCCAACGGCGCGCATGGCGGACGAAGGCGACCTGGCCTTCACCGCATCGCGCACGTATCCGTACACGCACTACAACCTCTCGCTGCAGCCGCTGCCGTGGATCGAAGGCACGTTCCGCTACTCGTCGGTGAGCAACCGCCTGTACGGCCCGGTGGGCCTGAGCGGACACCAGAGCTACAAAGACAAATCGATCGACCTGAAGCTGCGCCTGTGGGACGAGACGCGCTGGCGCCCCGCGGTGGCGGTGGGCGGACGCGATATCGGCGGTACCGGCCTGTTCGGCAGCGAATACGTGGTGGCGAGCAAGCGCTTCGGGCCGGTCGACGTCACCGCCGGCCTGGCCTGGGGCAACATGGGTGCGCGCGGCGATATCAAGAGCCCGCTCGGCTGGGCCTGGAGCGGTTTCGACAACCGCGCCGGCAATACCAATCAGCAGGGCGGCGAATTCAATACGCTGCGTTACTTCCGCGGACCGGCGGCATTTATCGGCGGCATCGAATACCAGACGCCGCTGGACAAGCTGCGCCTGAAGGTCGAGCTGGACGGCAACAACTACAAGCACGAAGGGCTGGGCAACAAGTTCAAGCAGCGCTCGCCGATCAATGTCGCGGCGATGTACCGGGTCAACGACAACGTCGATCTGTCGCTCGGTTTCGAGCGCGGCGACAAGGTCATGGCCACGCTTACGCTGCATACCAACCTGGCTAAACATTTCGAGCCGCGCAAGACCGACGATCCCGCGCCCGAGCCGGTGCGCGGACTGGCCACCACGCCCGATCCACCGCAGGGCGCGGCGGCCATGGAGCGCAAGGCGCCGGAGCAGCTGGACTGGGACGAACTGGCCAAGGCGCTGGGCCAGAACGCGGGCATCGACGTCACCAGCATCGGCCGGCGCGGTTCCGAACTGGTGGTGCATGGCGAGCCGCGTGCGTATTTCTATCCCAGCCGCACGCTGGGCCGCACCGCGCGCATTCTCGACAACCGCGTGGACCAGAGCATCGACTGGTTCACCGTGGGCGAAGAGAACTACGGCATGCCGCTGGCGGAGCAGAGCATCCATCGCCCGCGCTTTATCGACGCGCTGGATCACCGCATCGACATGCAGGAGCTGCGCCGCAGCGCGGAGCAGAATCCGCCGGGGCAGCAGGACGAGGTGACGCTCTACACCAAGCCGCCGAAGCGTTTCGACGGCGGCGTGTCGCTGGGCTACCAGCAGAGCCTGGGCGGGCCGAACGCGTTCGTGCTGTACCAGTTCACCGCCAACGGCAACGCGACGTATCGCTTCTCGCGCAATCTGTGGTGGGACGGCGTGGTGAGCGCGAACCTGCTCAACAACTACGACAAGTTCACCTACACCGCGCCCAGCCTGCTGCCGCGCGTGCGCACCAATATCCGCCAGTACCTCACCACCTCCGACGTGACCATGCCGAACTTCCAGCTCACCGGCACCAAGGTGCTGGGGCCGGATCTGTTCGGCATGGCGTATGGCGGCATGCTGGAATCCATGTACGCGGGCGTGGGCGGCGAAGTGCTGTACCGGCCGTATGGCGAGCGCTGGGCGTTCGGCGTCGATATGAACTGGGTGCGCCAGCGCGGCTTCCGCCAGGACTTCGCGCTGCGCGGCTACAAGACGGTGACGGGCAACGCCACGCTGTACTTCAATACCGGCTTCCACGACGTCACCATCGCCGCCAGCGTGGGCCGCTATCTGGCCAAGGACTATGGCGTCACCGTCGACGTGTCGCGCGAGTTCGACAACGGCGTGCGCATGGGCGCCTACGCCACCATCACCAACAAGTCCGGCACGCAGACGGGCGAGGGCAGTTTCGACAAGGGCATTTATTTCTCGATCCCGTTCGACCTGCTGCTGCCGCACTCCAGCCGCTCGCGCGCCAGCTTCATGTGGGAGCCGCTGCTGCGCGACGGCGGCGCGCGCTTGTACCGGCGCTATAACCTTTACGACATGACCAGCGACCGCGACCCGGATCTGTTCGAGAAGAACCTGGAGAAGTCGCTGGACTGACGGGCCGGACGGCCGGGCATGGATGGAAGGCGCCGCCGCGTGGTTTACTGGGCGGCCCTTTCATCCAGGAGATTCATATGTCCACGGTTACGCTCAAAGGCAATCCGGTCCAGGTCGATGGCCGCTTTCTTAAGACTGGCGACAAGGCGCCGGCATTTACGCTGGTTGCCAAGGATCTGTCGAACGTGGCGCTGTCCTCGTTCGCCGGCAAGCGCAAGGTACTGAATATTTTTCCCAGCATCGACACGCCGACTTGCGCCACCTCGGTGCGCCGCTTCAACGAGCAGGCCGCCACGCTGCAGGACGCGGTGGTGCTGTGCATCTCGGCCGACCTGCCGTTCGCGCAGGCGCGCTTCTGCGGCGCGGAAGGCCTGGAGAACGTGGTGACGCTGTCCACCCTGCGCGGCGCGGAATTCCTGCGCGACTACGGCGTGGCGCTGGCTTCGGGCCCGCTGGCCGGCCTGGCCGCGCGCGCGGTGGTGGTGCTGGACCAGAACGACAAGGTGCTGCATGCCGAGCTGGTGAGCGAGATTGCGCACGAGCCGGATTACGATGCGGCGTTGAAGGTGCTCTGACGTACGCAACCCGTAGGTTGGGGTGAGCCGCAGGCGAACCCCAACCTACGCCGATCGTTTATTGATTGACGATGGGAATCCCGAGCGGCTTGGCCCCTCGGCGTTCCTGCAGTCCCAGCCCCATGCGCAGGCTGCTGCCGATGCGTTCCGCATTGCCGATGATCCGCGCGGCGGGGGCATCCTCGAACAGCTCGCGCACCGTCTCCCGCCACAGTTCCAGCCAGCGCTCGAAATGCTCGCCGCGGATGCCGGCTTGCTGGCGATGCACCGACATCGGCGAGCCGCGATAGGTCTGCGTGCCTAAGGTGACCGACGACCAGAACGACACCAGGATGCGCTTGTGATCGTCCCAGTCGTGCACGGCGGCGTTGAAGACCGGGCCCAGCGCCGGGTCGGCGCGCACCTTGTCGTAGAAGCGGTCGATCAGGGTGGCGAGGCTGCGTTCGTCGATGGAGGCGTGGCGTTCCATGCCTGGCATGATAAATCGCCGCCTTGGCGGCAGCCGTGCGGCAAGTCGACGCAAAGAAAAAGCCGGGCAAGGCCCGGCTTTTTCCGTTCAACAGGGCACTGGCGCTTACTTCGCGGCCATCAGCGCCTTGGTCATGTCGAGCATGCGGTTGGAGAAACCCCACTCGTTGTCGTACCAGCTCAGCACCTTGACCAGGGTGCCTTCCATCACGCGGGTCTGGGTGGAGTCGTAGGTGGACGAGGCCGGGTTGTGGTTGAAGTCCACCGACACCAGCGGCTTGTTGTTCACCGCCAGGATGCCCTTGAGCTTGCCGTTGGCGGCTTCGTTGACGATGGCGTCGATCTCTTCGTGGCTGGTCGCGCGCTTGGCCACGAAGGTCAGGTCGACCACCGACACGTTGATGGTCGGCACGCGCATGGCGAAGCCGTCCAGCTTGCCGTTGAGTTCCGGCAGCACCAGGCCTACCGCGGCGGCGGCGCCGGTCTTGGTCGGGATCTGGCTCATGGTGGCCGAGCGGGCGCGGCGCAGGTCCTTGTGATAGACGTCGGTCAGGACCTGGTCGTTGGTGTAGGCGTGGATGGTGGTCATCAGGCCGTGCACGATGCCGATCTTCTCGTGCAGCACCTTGGCCAGCGGCGCCAGGCAGTTGGTGGTGCACGAGGCGTTGGAGATGACCTGGTGCGCGGCGGTGAGCGTGTCGTCGTTGACGCCGAACACGAAGGTGCCGTCCACGTCCTTCTCGCCCGGGGCGGAGATGATCACCTTCTTGGCGCCGGCGGCGATGTGCGCGCCAGCCTTGGCCTTGGAGGTGAACAGGCCGGTGCATTCCAGCACCACGTCGACACCCAGGTCGCCCCACGGCAGCTTGGACGGGTCGCGCTCGGCGCAGACCTTGATGCGGTCGCCGTTGACGATCAGGTCGCCGCCGTCCACCGACACGGTGCCCGGGAAACGGCCGTGCGCCGTGTCGTACTGGGTCAGGTGGGCGTTGGTCTCGGCGTCGCCGAGGTCGTTGATCGCGACGATCTGGAATTCGTCGGTGCGACCGGACTCGTACAGCGCGCGCAGTACATTGCGGCCGATGCGACCGTAACCGTTGATGGCGACCTTGATGGCCATGGGACAGCGTCCTCCGGAGATGATGGCGGGGCAGCGGCGGCCGGACCCGGCCGCCAAAGAACCCTAATGTTAGCTGGAAAGCGGGGCCATCTCATCCGGCACGGTTCATAGGGCGTGCATGTGGGGTAGGCTCGCGAGCCTTATCCAAGATGTCGAAGCACCCGGGGGCCAGGCCATGAGCGACGAACAGCAGACCATCGAGATCAGCCTGGAACAGATGTCCGGCTACGAATTCCGCGTGCGTTTCGACAACACCTCCGCACCGGACCTGCTCACCGACGAGCTGCCGCCGCTGGGCCAGGGCGCCGGCCCCAATCCCACCCGCATGCTGGCCGTGTCGGTGGCCAACTGCCTAGCCGCCAGCCTGCTGTTCGCCCTGCGCAAGTACAAGAACGAGCCGGGCCAGCTCGCCGCCAAGGCCCGCGCCACGCTGGCGCGCAACGAGCATGGGCGCTGGCGCGTGGCGCGCATCGCGGTGGACCTGGACCTGGGCCAGGCCGAGGCGGACCTGGCCCACGTCGACCGCGCGCTCGCGCAGTTCGAGGACTTCTGCACGGTGACCGAGAGCGTGCGGCAGGGCATCGCCGTCGACGTGAGCGTGCGCGATGCCGCGGGCACCTTGCTGCACAAGGCCGCGACGGGCTGAGGCGCGTTGCGCGGCGGGTTCCTTGCCGCTCGCCGCGCCATCGCGCACGGTCCGGGCGATTTCTTCAACTCAAATTGAATTATTTGCGCGGTCCGCTCCGGCCTGCGCGCCCATCGATTCCCATCAACTCAAATTGAACGACATGCAGACTTCCCGACGCTTCCTCGCCGGCCTCCTGGCCGCGCTCGCCGTTGCACCCGCCGTCCACGCCTGGGGGCGCCAGGGCCACGCCATCGTGGCCGAGCTGGCGCAGCGGCGCCTGAGCCCGGCCGCCGAGGCCGAAGTCGAGCGCCTGCTGGCGCCGGAAAACACCAGGTCGCTGGCCGATATCGCCAGCTGGGCCGACGAACTGCGCGGCGACGACACGCGCGCCGACCTGGCCAAGGCCACCAGCAAGCTGCACTACATCAACTTCCGCGCGGACGACTGTGTCTACGTGCCGCCGCGCGATTGCGCGAACGGGCAGTGCGTGGTCGGCGGCCTCGATCGCTACGTGGCGGTGCTGGCCGACCGCACGCAGCCGGATGCCGCGCGCCTGGAAGCACTGAAGTTCGTGGTGCATTTCGTCGGCGACGTGCACCAGCCGCTGCATGCCGGCAACCGCGACGACAAGGGCGGCAATGCCTACCAGGTGCAGTTCCAGGGCAAGGGCACCAACCTGCACAGCGTGTGGGATTCCGGCCTGCTCGGCACCCACGGCAAGGACTGGCGGGCGTATGCGCAGGAACTGGACGCGCGCCCGGCGGAGGCCATGCCGGCGGCGATCGCGCCGCAGGACAACGTCTATGCGCAGTGGGCCGAGCAATCCTGCGCGGCCAGCCGCGACATCTATCCCGACGGGCACAAGATCGACGACGCCTACGTGGCCGCCGAGCTGCCGCTGGCGGAGCGCCAGTTGCGTGTGGCCGGCGTGCGGCTGGCCGAGGTGTTGAACCGCGCGCTGGCGCGCTGACCGGTCTTTTTTGTTGCGATGCAGAATCGATTTCCGCATCGCGTTGCGGCGGTTTGAGGGCTTGCAAAGGGTGCCCGGATGGGGCGTTCGGACGTCCTCGCGAACAGGTTCGCGGTACGCTTCGGCGCATTCCACCCGGGGGCCATCTGGACGTCCATATGGCATACCAGTTGTATGGCTGAGGACTCATGTGGTCTCCGGCTCGTGATACCACTTTAGACAGTGGTAGACCACGCCAAGGGTGCTCCGGGCAGGACGTCCTGCAGCCTTCTGAAACTGGCCCTTCGACCCTCTGGCGCAACGAGGCAGTTCTGCTAGCCTCGAACGATGACCAACGAAACTCCGCTGCGCCGCACCAAGATCGTCGCCACCCTCGGCCCCGCCACCGACGTGCCCGGGATGCTCGAGAAAATCCTCGCGGAGGGCGTCAACGTCGTCCGCCTCAACCTGTCCCACGGACAGCCCGACGACCATCGCGCCCGCGCCAATGCGGTCCGCGTGGCGGCCGAGAAGCTGGGCCGCGAAGTCGGCGTGCTGGCCGACCTGCAGGGCCCGAAGATCCGCATCGAGAAATTCGCCAACGGCCCGATCGAGCTGAAGGTGGGCGACGAGTTCGTGCTCGATTGCAGCCCCGGCGCGCCGGCCGGCGACAACAGCCGCGTGGGCGTCAGCTACCACGACCTGCCCAGGGACGTGAGCGCCGGCGACGTGCTGCTGCTCGACGACGGCCTGGTGGCTTTGACGGTGGAAAGCGTGGTCGGCGCCGAAGTGCGCTGCCGCGTGCTGGTGGCCGGGCGCCTGTCCGACCGCAAGGGTCTGAATCGCCAGGGCGGCGGCCTGTCGGTGTCCGCGCTGTCGGACAAGGACAAGGCGGACATCAAGCTCGCTGCCGAAATCGGCGCGGACTTTCTCGCCGTGTCCTTCGTGCGTTCCGCCGCCGACATGGAACTGGCGCGCCGCCTGCTGGAAGAAGCCGGTGGCAAGGCCTCGCTGGTGGCCAAGATCGAGCGCGCGGATGCCATCCCCGTGCTGGGCGAAATCATCGACGCGTCCGACGTGGTGATGGTGGCGCGCGGCGACCTGGGCGTGGAGATCGGCGATGCCGAGCTGCCGGGCCTGCAGAAGAAGATCATCCGCGAATCCGTGCAGCGCAATCGCGCGGTGATCACCGCCACGCAGATGCTGCAGTCGATGGTGCGCTCGCCCATTCCGACCCGCGCCGAAGTGCTGGACGTGGCCAATGCGGTGATCGACGGCACCGACGCGGTGATGCTCTCGGAAGAATCTGCCGCCGGTGCGCATCCGGATAAAGCCGTGGCCGCGCTGCGCCGCATCTGCCTGGGCGCCGAGCGCCAGTTCGAGCCGAAGGAAGATCTCGCCACCGCCGGCCATCGCCTGGACCGCACCGACCAGGCCATCGCGCTGGCCGCGATGCTGCTGGCCAGCCAGGTCGGCGTGCGCGCGCTGGTGGCGCTGACCGAATCCGGCGCCACGGCGCAGTGGCTGTCGCGCTATCGCAGCGCGGTGCCGATCTATGCGCTGTCGCCGTTCGCCGACGCGCGCCGCCGCATGCTGATGCTGCGCGACGTGCAGCCGGTGGAATTCACCCACGCCAGCTCGCAGACCACCGCGGCCTCGGCGCGCGAAGCGGTGCGCCTGCTCTTCAGCCAGGGCAAGCTGGCCGAAGGCGACCGCGTGGTGATGACCCATGGCGACCATATCGGCCGTGGCGGCGGCACCAATACGCTGAAGCTGCTGTCGGTCGGCGCCGACGGCGTGGTGGAGAGCCTGCAGGATCTCTGACGCAGGGCGCGGCTGCACCGCCGCGCGGCGCCAGGGCTACACTGCCAGCCACACCCACGTCCCCAAGGAGTCGGCTCCATGAACACGATGCTTCGTTCCCTGTCGCTGGCTGCCGCGACGGCGCTGGCACTGGCCGCCGCCATGCCGGCGCTGGCCCAGTCGCAGGCGCGCAGGGTCGGCCCCGAGCAGCTTCCCACGTATTGGATCCTGCTGAATTTCGGCTCGGTGCAGGCCGACGTGCCCAACAGCGGGCAGAACCTGGACAAGCCCGGCTGCGTGGCCGTGACCTATGAGATCGGCACCGACGGCAAGCCGCAGGACGCGGCGATCAAGAAGGTGGAACCCAAGAGCGATCTCGGTTCGGCCGCGCTCAGCGTGGTCAAGCGTTTCGAATACGGCCCCTCGCTCAACAACGGCAGCAAGAAGGAACCTGTGTCGACCTACTACGTGGTGGGCTTCAACCTGCCCGAGGACAAGGCCGCGGCCAAGAAAGTCACCGACGCCTGCCGACTGCCCGGCTACGACCAGGCCTAAAAGCGGTTTTCGCCACGCTGCGAAGCCCCCAAACGCCCCGTCTCCACCGGAGGCGGGGCGTTCCCGTGCGCCGATCCGGCTATACTCGCGCCCTTTAGGCTTGGCCGCCCGGCGACGGGATGGTCTCCATTACCAACGCGGCCAAGGGCCGTCCCCGCGTTCCACGGAGTCGTCATGAGCATCGAAGATCTTGAAAGCATCGCCCTGGCGATGGTCGCGCCCGGCAAGGGCATCATCGCCATCGACGAGTCGACCAACACCATCAAGAAGCGTTTCGAAGCGGTCGGCATCGAGAACAACGAAGAGAACCGCCGCGCCTACCGCGAACTGCTGCTCACCACTCCGGGCCTGAGCGAGCACATCTCCGGCGCCATCCTCTATGACGAAACCCTGCGCCAGTCCACCAAAGACGGCGTGCCGTTCACCGAGGTGATGAAGAAGAACGGCATCATCCCCGGCATCAAGGTGGACAAGGGTCCGGTGCCGCTGGCCGGCTTCCCGGGCGACGTGGTGACCGAGGGCCTGGACGGCCTGCGCGAGCGCCTGCAGGAATACGCCAGGCTCGGCGCGCAGTTCTGCAAGTGGCGCGCGGTGATCAACATCACCGAGGACAACCCCAGCTCCACCGCGATCGAAGCCAACTGCCACGCGCTGGCGCGCTATGCCGCGCTGTGCCAGGAGGCGGGCCTGGTGCCGATGGTCGAGCCGGAAGTGATCATGGACGGCGACCACAGCATCGAAGTCAGCTACGAAGTGCACGAAGCCGTGCTGCGCAGCCTGTTCAACGCGCTGTACGAGCAGAACGTGCTGCTGGAAGGCACCATCCTGAAGGTCAGCATGGTCATTCCGGGCAAGGACGCGGAAGAGCAGGCCGAGGTCGAGGAAGTCGCCGACGCCACCGTGCGCGTGCTGAAGACCACCGTGCCGGCGACGCTGCCGGGCATCGTGTTCCTGTCCGGCGGCCAGACCGACGAGCAGTCCACCGCGCACCTCAACGCCATGAACCGCATGGGTCCGCATCCGTGGCCGCTGTCGTTCTCCTACGGCCGCGCCATGCAGCAGGCCGCGCTCAAGCTGTGGGCCAAGGACATGAAGGCCAACTACGGCGAAGCGCAGAAGACCGTGCTTGCCCGCGCCAGGGACAACGGCCTGGCCGCGCTGGGCCAGTGGAACGGCTGAGTTTCCGGGCCAATGCGATAAAGAAAAAAGGCGCCCGAGGGCGCCTTTTTTCATGGTTCCGACAAGCGAAGAGGGCGCCTTCCGGCGCCCTCCCGCTGTTACGCTCGCCAGTCCGAAGACGTGCGACTTGCCTTACTCAGAAGCGGTATTCCGCGCTCACCGACACCATGTCGGTGCTCAGGTCCACCTTGTTCTTCTTGGCGTCGAAGTAGTCGTAGTTCAGGCCGACGCTCATGTTGTTGCTGAAGTTGTAGCCAAAGCCCGCGCCGGCGTACCAGCTGGTGTCGTCCAGGCTCTTGCGGACCGGGTTCACGTCATTGCTCAGGCCGTGGCCCTTCCAGCTGTACACGCCGGCGCGCGCGCCGACATACCAGTTCTGGTCGATGTTGAAGCGGCCGTTCACACCGGCGGTCCAGCCGTGCAGCTGGGTCTTGCCCTTGTCCACTACCGGGTTGCTGTTGAACAGGTTCTTCGGGTGGATGTTGCCCAGGTCGTTGTAGCCGACCTCGGCGCCCAGCGCGAAGTTAGGGGCCAGCGACCAGCGGTAGCCGCCGTTGAGGGCGTAGCCGGTGTCGTGGTCGTCGTACGGGCCCTTGTTGATCGAAGTGCGGCCCACATTGCCGTTGATGAACCAGCCGCCGTTGTCGGACGGCGCGTTCTGCGCGAAGGCGGGAACGGCCATCAGGCCGGCGGTGGCGAAAGCGAGGGCGAGCAGCGTCTTCTTCATGGAGAGTCTCCTGTTATGGAAGAACGGTGGCGGCCGTTGGGGGAAGGGCCGGGCACCGCGTGGCCGAGGGGTCTCGGCTTCACAAGGCTTAGATGGGAATCGCCCCAAAAAGATTCAATACCGATGAGTTCAGTATTAAGGCAAAGTTAAGATTTATGGCTGAGTTCGGGCACATTTAACTTATTGATGACAAAAGAAAACGGGCGCCAGAGGCGCCCGTTTTCAACCGGGCTTGCGGTGATCCCAGATATCAGAAGCGGTATTCGCCGCTCAGCGACACGATGCCGGTGGAGCGTTTCAGGCCCTGGGTGACCTCGCCGGTGGCCGTGTTCTTGATCTTGCCGGCGTTGGCGTGGAAGTAGTCGTAGTTCACGCCCAGGCTGACCTGCTCGGTGATGTCCCAGCCGGTGCCGACGCCGCCGTACCAGCTGCCGCGGCCCGGACGGCCGCCGCTGGTCAGGCCCAGGTCCTGGCCGATGCTGTTGTTGTAGTTGTTGCCGTTGTCATTGGCGCGGAAATAGCCGCCGTGGGCGCTGATGTACCACTGCGGCAGCAGGTTGATGCGGCCGTTCACGCCCAGCAGCCAGCCGCGCAGGGCGTTGGTGGTGCTGCGCTGGTTGACGTCCTGCGAATTGAAGACGTTCTTCACCCGGTAGTTGCCGAGGTCCGCGTAGCCGGCCTCAAGGCCCAGGCCCAGATCCTGGCCGGCCTTCCAGCGGTAGCCGCCGAGCACGCCGTAACCGGTGCGGCGGCCTTTTTCGCCCTTGAAGAAATTGAAGCCGCTGCCGTTGCCGCTGCCGAAGCCGCCGTTATCGCCGCCATTGGTGCGGCCGACGTTGGCGCCGATGAACCAGTTGCCGCTGCCGACCGGCTGGCTGGGCAGGTAGTTGCCGCCCGCCGGGGCGGCCGAGGTGGTGCTGGTGCTGTCCTGAGCCAGGACAGGGGCGCCGATGATGCTGGCGCTGGTGAAAGCGAGGGCAAGTAGGGACTTTTTCATGGGAATACTCCTCTTCTTCCTTTCTTAGGGAGCGATCGCCGACAGGGGGGAAGGGGGGCGCCTGCGACCGCACATGGCCTTGCCAGCCATGCCCCGGATTAGAGCGGCCCGGGACTGAAGGGTTTCCGTATTGCGACCGCATAAATTAAGGCCGAGTTAAGACCGTTGGAACGGGGTGAAGCGGGCGACAGCCCTGCATGGATCGGCGACAATCACCGTTTTTCGCCGCCGCCTTCCCTCCGGAGACCCCCCGATGACCACCCGCCGCGAACTCGCCAACGCCGTCCGCGCCCTCGCCATGGACGCCGTGGAGGCCGCCAAGTCCGGCCACCCGGGCATGCCCATGGGCATGGCCGACCTGGCCGAGGTCTTGTGGAACGACTTCCTGCGCCATAACCCGGCCAACCCGAAGTGGTTCAACCGCGACCGCTTCGTGCTGTCCAACGGCCACGGTTCGATGCTGCAGTACGCCCTGCTGCACCTCACCGGCTACGACCTGCCGATGGCCGAGCTCAAGCGCTTCCGCCAGCTGCATTCGAAGACCGCCGGCCATCCGGAAGCCAGCGAAACCCCTGGCGTGGAAACCACCACCGGCCCGCTGGGCCAGGGCCTGGCCAATGCGGTGGGCTTCGCGCTGGCCGAGAAGGTGCTGGCTGCGCACTTCAACCGTCCGGGCCACGAGATCGTCGATCACCGCACCTTCGTCTTCCTCGGCGACGGCTGCCTGATGGAAGGGATCTCGCACGAAGTGGCTTCGCTCGCCGGCACCTGGGGCCTGGGCAAGCTGGTGGCGGTGTACGACGACAACGGCATTTCCATCGATGGCGAAGTGCACGGCTGGTTCACCGACGACACGCCCAAGCGCTTCGAGGCCTACGGCTGGAACGTGATCCGCCACATCGACGGCCACAACGCCGACGACATCAAGCGCGCGATCGAGCAGGCCGTTGCGCAGTCCGACAAGCCCACCCTGATCTGCGCCAAGACCATCATCGGCTTCGGCGCCCCGCACAAGCAGGGCAAGGAAGAAAGCCACGGCGCGCCGCTGGGCAAGGACGAAATCGCCGCCGCACGCGAGCAGCTCGGCTGGCACTACGCGCCGTTCGAGATCCCCGCCGACATCTACGCCGGCTGGGACCACAAGGCCGCCGGCGCCGAGCGCGAGAAGGTGTGGAACGCCGCGTTCGACGCCTACGCCGCCGCGCATCCGGAACTGGCCGCCGAGTTCAAGCGCCGCCTCGCCGGCGAGCTGCCGGCCGACTGGGCGGAGAAGTCCGCCGCCTATGTCGCCAAGCTGCAGGCGGAAGGTCCGGAAGTGGCCAGCCGCAAGGCGTCGCAGATGGCGCTCGATGCGTTCGGCCCGCTGCTGCCGGAACTGATCGGCGGCTCCGCGGACCTGGCCGGCTCCAACCTCACCAAGTGGAAGGGCAGCCTGGATGCCGGCAACGGCAACAGTGCCGACGGCAAGGGCAACTACGTGTACTACGGCGTGCGCGAGTTCGGCATGACCGCCATCGCCAACGGCCTGGCCCTGCATGGCGGCTTCATTCCCTACGACGCCACCTTCCTGGTGTTCTCCGACTACGCGCGCAACGCCGTGCGCATGAGCGCGCTGATCCCGGCGCACGCCATCCACGTCTACACCCACGACTCGATCGGCCTGGGCGAAGACGGCCCGACCCACCAGCCGGTGGAGCACCTGGCCAGCCTGCGCTACATCCCGAACAACCAGCTGTGGCGTCCCTGCGACGCGGTGGAATCGGCGGTGTCGTGGAAGCTGGCGATCGAGCGCAAGGGCGCGCCGTCGTGCCTGGTGTTCTCGCGCCAGAACCTCAAGCACCAGCAGCGCAGCGCGCAGCAGGTGGCCGAGATCGCGCGCGGCGGCTACGTGCTGTCCGACCCGCAGGACACGAAGTTCAAGGCGATCCTGATCGCCACCGGCTCGGAAGTGGAGCTGGCGATGGAAGCGGCGCGCACGCTGGCGCAGCAGGACATCGCGGTGCGCGTGGTGTCGATGCCCTGCACCGAGCTGTTCGACGAGCAGCCGCTGGAATACCGCGAAGGCGTGCTGCCGGGCTGGTGCCGTGCGCGCGTGGCGGTGGAAGCGGCGACCGCCGACTTCTGGCGCAAGTACGTGGGCCTGGACGGCGAAGTGGTGGGCATGACCACCTTCGGCGCGTCGGCGCCGGCGGGCCAGCTGTTCGAGCATTTCGGGTTCACCGTGTCGCACGTGGTGGACGCGGTGAAGCGCACGATCCGCTGAGCCATCGATGCACCGGGAAGGCCGCGGCCTTCCCGGTGAGCGATTAAAAAACGCCGCATGCCGCGGCGTTTTTTTATGTCCGCCGCGGCAGCGTCACGCCGCCAGCAGGTCGCCCAGTTGCGACGGCTCATTCACCAGTACGTGCGCGCCGGCCTGTTCCAGTTCTTCCTGGCTGCCGAAGCCCCACAGCACGCCGATGCCGCGTACGCGGTTGGCCACCGCGCCGTCGATATCGAAATGGCGGTCGCCGATCATCACGGTCTGCTCGGGGTCCGCACCGAAATCCGCCAGCGCCGCGGCAATCATCGAAGCCTTCTCGCTGTGCGGGCTGCTCGGATCCGGGCCGTACAGGCGGGTGAACGCATCGGCGAACGCGAACGATTCGACGATCGGCGTCGCATGCCGCTCCGGCTTGCTGGTGACGATGGCCAGTTCGTGGCCGGCATCGCGCAGCCGCTGGATCATCGCCTCGATGCCCGGATATACGGTGTGCTCGCGCCAGCCGATGGCATGGAAGCGCTGGTGGTAATGCTCCACCGCCGCTTCCACCAGGGCCGGGTCGTGGTCCAGCAGCGGCGCGAAGCTGTGCCGCAGCGGCGGGCCGATCCAGTGGCGCAGTTCCGCCGGCGCCGGCACGCCCAGTTGCTCGAAGGCGTGCCGCACGCAGCTGACGATGCCCAGTTCCGAATCGATCAGGGTGCCGTCCAGGTCGAACAGGCAAAGCATGCGCGGCGAACTCACTTGGCTGCGCGCGCCTTGAGCGCGGCCACGGCCGGCAGTTCCTTGCCTTCCAGGAACTCCAGGAACGCGCCGCCGCCGGTCGAGATGTACGAGACATCTTTTTCGATGTCGTACTTTTCGACCGCGGCCAGCGTGTCGCCGCCGCCGGCGATGGAGAACGCGTCGGACGCGGCGACCGCGCGCGCCAGCGTTTCGGTGCCCTTGCCGAAGGCGTCGAACTCGAACACGCCGACCGGGCCGTTCCACACCACCGTGCCGGCCTTGGCGATCAGCGCGGCGTAGTTCTTGGCGGTCTGCGGGCCGATGTCGAGGATCATCTCGCCGTCCTTCACCTGGTCCACCGGCTTGACGGTGGCCGGCGCATGCGCGGAGAACTCCGGCGCCACCACCACGTCCACCGGCATCGGCACCTCGGCGCCGCGGCGCTTGGCGTCGGCGATCACCTTCTTGGCGGCGTCGAGCAGGTCCGCTTCGTACAGCGAGTTGCCGACGCCGTAGCCGGCGGCGGCGATAAAGGTGTTGGCGATGCCGCCGCCGACGATCAGCTGGTCGACCTTGCCGATCAGGTTCTCCAGCAGGGTGAGCTTGGTGGAGACCTTGGAGCCGGCCACGATCGCCAGCAGCGGCTGCGCCGGGTGCTCCAGCGCCTTGCCCAGCGCGTCCAGCTCGGCCGACAGCAGCGGGCCGGCGGCGGCGACGGGGGCGTACTTGATCACGCCATGGGTGGAAGCCTGCGCGCGGTGCGCGGTGCCGAACGCGTCCATCACGAAGATGTCGCACAGCGCTGCGTACTTCTTCGACAGGGCTTCGTCGTCCTTGCCTTCGCCGACGTTCATGCGGCAGTTCTCCAGCACCACCACCTCGCCATCGGCGACGTCGACGCCGCCGAGGTAGTCGGACACCAGCCGCACCGGCGTGCCCAGCTTGTCGCCCAGCCACTTGGCCACCGGCGCCAGCGAGGACTCGGCGTCGAACTGGCCTTCCTTCGGGCGGCCCAGGTGCGACATCACCATGACGCGGGCGCCGGCGTCGCGGGCGGCCTTGATGGTGGGCAGGGAGGCGTCCAGGCGCTGGGTGGAGGTGATCCGCCCGTCCTCGATCGGCACGTTCAGGTCTTCGCGGATCAGCACGCGCTTGCCGCGCAGATCAAGATCGCTCATGCGGAGGAAGGACGACACGGCGCAACTCCTGGTTGGAAGGTGGGAAAGAGGGCGCCCTGGCGAGCGCGAACCCCGTATTGTCCCGCCCGTCCGGTGACGATGCAAACCGCGGTGCGGTTATCCTGGCCCGCCTTGAGACAGCGGAAGGACGCCAATCCATGAGCTCGGACCGGGTGCTGTACGGCTATTGGCGCTCCAGCGCCGCCTACCGCGTGCGCATCGCGCTGAACCTGAAGGGGCTGGCCTACGACAACCGCCCCGTGCACCTGGTGCGCGACGGCGGCGAGCAGCACCAGCAGGCCTACCGCGCGCTCAATCCGCAGGAACTGGTGCCCTGCCTGGTGGACGGCGTGCAGGTGCTGACCCAATCCATGGCGATCATGGAATACCTCGACGAAACGCATCCCGCGCCGCCGCTGCTGCCCGCCGATGCCGCCGGCCGCGCCCGCGTGCGCTCGCTGGCGCAATTGCTGGCCTGCGACGTGCACCCGCTGGGCAACCTGCGCGTGCTGCAGTACCTGGGCAGCGAGATGCATGTGGAGGAATCGATGCGCGGCAGCTGGTCGCGGCATTGGATCGGCGAGGGTTTCCGCGCGCTGGAAGCGATACTGGCGGACAGCCCGGCGACCGGGCGCTTCTGCCACGGCGACCAGCCCGGCCTGGCCGACGCCTGCCTGGTGCCGCAGCACTACAACGCGGTGCGCTGGAAGCTGCCGATGGAGGCGTTCCCGACCATCCGGCGCATCGTGGAGGCCTGCCAGGCGCTGGAGGCGTTCCAGCGTGCCGCGCCGGAAGCTCAGCCGGACGCGCCGGCGGTCGATTGATCCGAACCCTGAAACGCATCACCCCGGCGTGCGCCGGGGTGATGGCGGTGTTCCGCGGAAGGGCTTAGAAGCCGAGCCCGTAGGGGTCGTTGCCCACCAGCTCCGCGCTCTCGGAGCCGCCGCCTTCGGACAGGCGGATCTTCAGCGCCAGGCCGTCGCGCGAGTCGGCCTTGGCCAGCGCCTCGTCCAGCTCGATGCGGCCTTCCTTGTACAGGCGGTACAGCGACTGGTCGAAGGTCTGCATGCCTTCCTGCAGGCTGCGGTCCATCGCTTCCTTCACCTCGTGGATCTGGCCGCGGCGGATCATGTCGCGGATGAACGGGGTGTTGAGCAGCACTTCGGTGGCCGGCAGGCGGCGGCCGTCCTTGCCGATCACCAGGCGCTGGCTGATCACCGCGCGCAGGTTCAGGGCGAGGTTCATCAGCACGTTCTTGTGCGCCGATTCCGGGAAGAAGTTGAGGATGCGCTCCAGCGTCTGGTCGGCGTTGTTGGAGTGCAGGGTGGCCAGGCAGAGGTGGCCGGTTTCGGAGAACGAGATGGCCGCTTCCATGGTGTCGGTGTCGCGGATCTCGCCGATCATGATCACGTCCGGCGCCTCGCGCATCGCGTTCTTCAGCGCCTCGTGATAGCTGTGCGTGTCCAGGCCGACTTCGCGCTGGTTCACGATCGACTTCTTGTGGCGGTGCAGGTATTCGATCGGGTCCTCGATGGTGAGGATGTGCCCGGAGGTGTTCTGGTTGCGGTGGTCGAGCATCGCCGCCAGGGTGGTGGACTTGCCCGAGCCGGTGGCGCCGACCACCAGGATCAGGCCGCGCGGTTCCAGGATCAGGTCGCGGAAAATACCCGGGAGCTGCAGCTGGTCGATGCTCGGGATCTCGCTCTTGATCGCGCGGATCACCATGCCCACTTCGCCGCGCTGCTTGAACACGTTGATGCGGAAACGGCCGGCTTCCTTCACCGCCAGCGCCATGTTGAGCTCGAGGTCGCGCTCGAACTGGGGCACCTGGCCCTCGTCCATGAGCGAATAGGCGATCTTCTTCACCATGCCGCCGGGGAGTCCGGTATTGCCCAGCGGGTACAGCTTGCCCTCCACCTTGATGTTCACGGGGGCGCCGGTCGTCAGGAACATGTCCGACGCGCCCTTGTCCACCATGAGCTTGAGGAAGTAACCAATGTCCACTCGTGTCCCCTGAAATGACGCTCACGCGTTGCAAACAACGATTATGCCCGCCCACAATACGCTGCGACACTCTTAGAGGAATGAGTGATGGTCCACATCTTTTCCGCGCCGGATAGCCGCCAGAATGGCGTCCGCACGGTGTTTTCCAGCCTGATCCTGGCCGTGGTGCTGGGCTCGCTCGGCGGCTGCGCCAGCGTGCCGCCGCCCGACGGCTCCATGAACCAGGCGCAGATGCAATTGCAGTACGCCCGCGACGCCGGTGCGGCCGATTACGCCCCGGTCGACCTGGATTTCGCGCAAAACAAGTTCCAGCAGGCCCAGGCCGCCATGGCCAGCCGCAAGTACGAGGACGCCGCCGCCCTGGCCGAAGAAGCCCAGGCCGACGCCGAACTCGCCCGCGCCAAGGCACGGCTGGGCGCCGCCCGCGCCCAGATCCAGCGCAAGACCCAGGGCAACCGCGAGCTGCGCGAGCAGATCGAGCAGAACCTGAACGCGCAGGAAGAAGCCGCCCAGCAGGCGGCCCAGCAGCAACAGCGCCAGTTCCAGGAACAGCAGCAGGGCCTGCCGGCGCAGGAACAGACGCAGGACATGCCGGCCCCGTCCTCGTCCGTGCTGCAGCCGCTGCCGCAGGACGGCGGCTTCCAGACCCTGCCGCAGCCGCAGCCGCAACCGCAGACCAACGACCAGGGAGGCCACCCATGAAGCCCCTGCGCATCACCTTGTCGGCGCTGGTCCTCGCCGCCGCGGCCGTGGGCTCGGCCCACGCCAAGGACGACATGGACGTGGCCCGCCTCAACGGCAGCCTCGACCAGCTCGCCCGCGACCCCGCCCTGAGCGGCTACGCCCAGGCCGAGCAGGCCCGTGCCCGCGACGCCATCGGCCGGCTGGCCCAGGCCCGCTCGCGCGACCGCGCCCATGCGCTGTACGTGGCCGAGCGCCGCGTCGACCTGGCCAAGGCCACCGCCCAGCTGCAGGAAGCCCAGATCAAGGTCAACCAGCTCGACCGCGAGCACGACCAGATCCAGCTCGATGGCACCCGCCGCGAGGTCGAGGCTGCCCGCCGCGAACTCGACCGCCAGCGCATGCAGTACCAGATGGCCCAGGAAGAAGCCGCCCGCCTGCAGCAGGAAGGCGCCGCCGCCCAGGCCCAGGCCGTGCAGGCCCAGGCCCAGGCCGACCAGGCCAGGAAGCTCGCCGCGGCCCAGGCCAAGGTGGCCAACGCCGCCAAGCGCCAGGCCGACCTGGCCACCCAGGCGGCGAAGGCGATGCGCTCGCAGATGCAGGGCGATTCGGGCAAGTAAATATCGCTGTTGTCATGCACGAACGAAGCGCCCGGCGGATCATTCCGCCGGGCGTTTTCGTTTCCATCGAAAGCATCGTTGAAAGCATCGTTTAACGCGAAAAAAAGCCTGCCGCGGCGGCCTTTCTCCGTGCGAATCGCACTGTGATGCGCTTCGCCGAAACGCGCTTGCATGCCCCCGGATGCGGGAGTAGGGTCGAATACCCATGGGGCACTCATGCACCATGGGTCACTGACCTGAATCATGCGCCTATCCCTCGATCACCCGATCACCTGCGTACCGGCAAGCCGGCGCGGGCCATCGGCATGCGCATGGTTTGCCACCGTTAGCGGGCGCACCGATCCCGTGCCCGCGGTTCTTCGCGAGGAGGTCGGATCATGTTCGAAAACCAGCAGCGTGACGATGTCGAAGCCTTGATGAAAGCCGACGCCGAATTCCGTCGGCTGTACCAGCACCACAAGGAGCTCGACAGCAAGGTGCACGACGCCGAGATCGGCGTTCTTCCCATCGACGACATGACCCTTACGGGCATGAAGAAAGAAAAGCTCCACGCCAAGGAACGGTTGCAGCGCATGTGGGATGAACGAGCGCACAAGCACCGCATCGTCAACTAGCCTGCGGTTTCAAACTCAAGACACGCGGCCCCGGAGCCACCCTTGCGAGGGAACGGCTGCCGGGGCCGCTTCGTTTGCGCCCGCGGTCAGGGGAACGCAGGGCGGCTCGGTTATCATCGCCGGCCTGAGGCAGTCCGAACCGGGCCGCCCGCGAACCGAACGCAGGAGCTTCCATGACGGTCCACCAGAGTGTCCTCGAACTGATCGGCCGCACCCCGATGGTGCGCGCGCAGCGACTGGATGCCGGCCCCTGTGAGCTCTTCCTCAAGCTCGAAAGCGCCAATCCCGGTGGCTCGATCAAGGACCGTATCGGCCTGTCGATGATCGAAGGCGCCGAGCGCGCCGGCAAGATCAAGCCGGGCGCCACCCTGGTCGAAGGCACCGCCGGCAACACCGGCCTTGGCCTTGCGCTGGTGGCGCAGCAGAAGGGGTATCGCCTGGTGCTGGTGGTGCCCGACAAGATGAGCCGCGAGAAGATCTTCAACCTCAAGGCGATGGGCGCCGAAGTGGTGCTCACCCGTTCGGACGTGGCCAAGGGCCACCCCGAGTACTACCAGGACATGGCCGAGCGCATCGCGCGCGAAACGCCCGGCGCCTACTTCATCAACCAGTTCGGCAATCCCGACAACCCCGCCGCGCACATCGCCACCACCGGCCCGGAAATCTACGAGCAGATGGACGGCCGCGTGGACGCCATCGTGGTCGGCTGCGGTTCTTCCGGCACCATGAGCGGCCTGTCGCGCTATTTCGCCGAAGTGTCGCCGGATACGGAAATCGTGCTGGCCGATCCGGTCGGTTCCATCCTCGCGCAGTACATCAACGAAGGCATTCTCTCGACCAAGTCCGGCAGCTGGATGGTCGAAGGCATCGGCGAGGATTTCCTGCCCAGCATCAGCGACTTCAGCCGGGTGAAGAAGGCCTACGCGATCAGCGACAAGGAAAGCTTCCTCGCCGCGCGCGAACTGCTGGCGAAGGAAGGCGTGCTCGGCGGTTCGTCCACCGGCACGCTGCTGTCCGCGGCATTGAAATACTGCCGTGAGCAGACGACGCCGAAGCGCGTGGTGACCCTGGTCTGCGACACCGGCAACAAGTACCTCTCGAAGATGTACAACGACTACTGGATGCTGGACAACGGCTTCATCGACCGCGAGCAGCACGGCGACCTGCGCGACCTGCTGCTGCGCCCGTTCACCCAGCGCGACACCGTGGTGGTCGGCCCCGGCGAGCTGCTGATGACGGCCTACACGCGCATGAAGCTGTACGACGTGTCGCAGCTGCCGGTGATGGACGGTAACAAGCTGGTCGGCATCCTCGACGAATCGGACGTGCTGATGCACGTGCACGCCGACGAAAGCCGCTTCCGCGATCCGGTCTCCACCGCGATGATCAGCAACCTGCAGATCCTCGACATCCACGAGCCGATCACCGCGCTGCTGCCGGTGTTCGAGCGCGGCCACGTGGCCATCGTGCTGGATGGCGAGCAGTTCATGGGCCTGATCACCCGCATCGACCTGCTGAATTACCTACGCCGTAAGGTGCACTAGGCGCCAACACAGGCTTGGCGGATGCTGCTCGCCACAAAGCCGGCTGTTCGATGAACAGCCGGCCGCGCGAGTGCACGAAATGGCGCGTGCATGGTCGGATGCGCCGCGAAAGTTTGCTGAAATGGGTGGCCGACAAAGTCCCGGCCCTGCGGAAGTCCGCTTCCGGTCCCCCTTTCTCCTCAAGAGGACTCTGCCCATGTGTGGAATCGTTGCCGCCACTGCCCAGCGCGACGTCGCCCCCCTGCTGATCGCCGGCCTGAAGGCGCTGGAATACCGCGGCTACGACTCCGCCGGCCTGGCCGTGCTGCAGCAGGATGAAATCCGCCGCGTGCGCGAGAAGGGCAAGGTGCGCGAGATGGAAGCGCAGTACCTGGCCGACCCGTTCCCCGGCGGCACCGGCATCGCGCATACGCGCTGGGCCACCCACGGCGTGCCGAACAAGGTCAACGCGCATCCGCACGTCGCCGGCCACGTGGCGCTGGTGCATAACGGCATCATCGAGAACTACGCCACGCTGCGCAGCGAACTCGAATCGCGCGGCCACGCGTTCACCTCCGAGACCGACACCGAAGTGATGGCCGCGCTGATCAGCGAGCGCCTCGCGTCCGGCAAGTCGCTGCTCGACGCGGTCTCGTCGGTGGTGCACGAACTGGAAGGCGCCTACGCCATCGCCGTGATCAGCGACAAGGAACCCGGCCGCGTCATCGGCGCCCGCCGCGGCGCGCCGCTGCTGGTCGGCGTGGGCATCGGCGAGAACTTCCTCGGTTCCGACGCGCAGGCGCTGATCCAGGTCACCAACCGGATGATCTACCTGGAAGAGCACGACGTGGTGGAAATCACCCGCGACCAGGTGCGCATCTACGGCCAGCATGGCCAGCCGGTGGAACGCGCCGTGCACGAGAGCGAGCTGTCCACCGACGCCGTCGAGCGCGGCGAATACCGCCACTACATGCAGAAGGAAATCTTCGAGCAGCCGCGCGCCGTGGCCGACACGCTCGAAGCGCGCATCGGCCCGCACGGCGTGCTGCCCAACATCTTCGGCGTCAACGGCGACGAGCTGCTGAGCAAGGCCAAGGGCCTGCACATCATCGCCTGCGGCACCAGCTACCACGCCGGCCTCGTCGCCAAGTACTGGATCGAGGACTACGCGCGCCTGCCGGTCAACGTGGAAGTGGCCAGCGAATACCGCTACCGCGAAGCGGTGGTGCCGGAAGGCACGCTGTTCGTGGCCATTTCGCAGTCCGGCGAAACCGCCGACACTCTGGCCGCCATGCGCGAATCGCGCCGCCGCGGCTATCTCGGCACGCTGGCGATCTGCAACGTGCCGGAATCCTCGGTGGTGCGCGAAGCGGACCTCAAGCTGATGACGCGCGCCGGCCCCGAAATCGGCGTGGCCTCCACCAAGGCCTTCACCACGCAGCTCGCCGCACTCGGCCTGCTCACGCTGCAGCTCGCGCGCCAGCGCGGCCTGGACGACGGGCGCTATGCCGACCTCACCGCCCAGCTGCAAAGCCTGCCCAAGCGCATCGAAAAGGCGCTGGAGCTGGAACCGCAGATCGTGGACCTCGCCGAACACCTGATCCACCGCCAGCACGCCCTGTTCCTCGGCCGCGGCGCGCAGTATCCGGTGGCGATGGAAGGCGCCTTGAAGCTCAAGGAAATCTCGTACATCCACGCCGAAGCCTACGCCGCCGGTGAACTCAAGCATGGCCCGCTGGCGCTGGTGGACGAAGACATGCCGGTGATCGCGGTGGCCCCGAACGGCCCGCTGCTGGACAAGCTCAAGTCCAACCTGCAGGAAGTGCGTGCGCGTGGCGGCGAGCTGCTGGTGTTCGCGGATGGTGCGGCGAGCATGGATGGCAACGCGGCGCGGGGAAGCATTCTGCGTATCGATGGCGGTGGCGACTTTATTGCGCCGGCGGTGTTTACGGTGCCGATGCAGTTGCTGGCGTATCACGTGGCGGTGTTGCGGGGTACGGATGTGGACCAGCCGCGGAATCTGGCGAAGTCGGTGACGGTGGAATAAGTGCGGCGCCATGGTGCGCTGCAGTTGTGGAATTGAAATAAAGATGTGATCTGTTCAGAAGGCGCTTGCTGTTTCTTGGCAAGCGCCTTTTTTTGTGAGGTCATGTCCGCGATGGCTGGCGCTTCGGTCCCTGGGGTGGCCTGGATCACGAGAATCGCAGTGACTGTGAAATACTCATGGAAGCGCCGGAACACGAAGGGATGGCGAGGATACGGAGGAAGCGGGCTGGCGGTTGCGCGGCATAGAAAGTCTGAATTCTGCAATTTCCTGAGAAGGTGATTGACCATTGGATGTAAGACAGTTCCGCAAACAGTTCTGGACGGTGCCGGCATTGACACCCATTACCTTTGGGAATTGTCAGGTACAGAAAGGAGGCGATTGCTCTTTAACACACTCTGCCACCTTCGATCCTTTTTTGCCCGGTGACGATATTTGGATTTCAGACACCAAGGGCCGCGTGTTCCGTGCGCTTGTGCGCTCATGGTCGAAATCGACCGCCGAGTTACATATTGGCGTCGAATATCGAGATGAGGTAATTGGCAAGGTTGGCGTTGCCCTGCGGTTTTCTCCACATGCCAGCATGCAAGGAGCAAAGCGCCTCATCGAAGAATTCGGTGGCGTTCCTTCGTTGATCTACGAACCTTTGACAGCATTCTCTCGAACTCGAGAGGGTCTCTGCGTGCAAGTCGCTAACGTCGAGTATGACTTCGTCAACGTCGAACCCCTGTGGATCACCGGCGAACCTCTTGATGCGGCGAGCAACCCTCTACTCGGCATCGAATTCGTGGTCATGGGAAATCGTCTCGGAGTTGAGATCACCAGCTTGGGAGATTTCGAAGCGTACCTGCTTTGCGATGTTGTTCGGGCTCGCATTCTGCACCCGTAGGCCATGGTCAATACGGTCGAATTCATCCAGGCCAGAAGCCGGTCGGCGGCCCTCGCTGGTAACGGCCCGATTTATATAACCATCAGTGGTGTTTTTCAGGGTTCGCCGACTAGGGCAACTTGCACTAAAACGCCGGGGCCAAGTGGCCCCGGCGTCGTTATCGTCAATGCTGCAGCTGGCTGTTACACCGGTGGACGTCGGCGCCCCGCGATCAGCGAAATGATGAACAGCACGATGAAGACGATGAACAGGATCTTCGCGATGCTCGCGGCCAGGCCGGCGATGCCGAAGAAGCCCAGGAAGCCGGCGATCAGTGCGATGACTAGAAAGACGATGGCGTAGTACAGCATGGCGTACCCTCCTATGGATGATGGTACTTGCCGTGGGTGACGGCCGATCCCGATGCGCGGTGGCGCTGATTACCTCCCGCTCTCATCGAATTCCTTCAGCTGCTTCATCGCTTCGTCCTTGGCGATGCCATAACGCTCCTGCAGCTTGCCGGCGAGGTATTCCGAGCCGCCCTCGGCCACTTTCAGATCGTCGTCGGTCAATTTGCCCCAGCGCGCCTTGAGCTTCCCCTGGAGCTGTTTCCATTGGCCCTTGATCCGGTCTTCGTTCATATCCTGATACTCCACGATGGATGCCGCGTCCAAGCGGACTGCGGCGGTTGCGGTGGTTCTTAGGAATAGGAGCCGGCGGATGATTCGTGTGTGAATCGGCCGCGTTCCGATCGAGTGCCGTTCATGAGTATGAGCGGGGCGCGAAGGCGCTAATGTTTTCGTCACGCGTCACTCATCTGAGGAGTGATGCGCGTCGTTTGCATAGTGGATGCGATGCAAATTCGGATTTGCCCTAAAGACAGCCCGAATGCGTGTCTGCTAGCGTGATCGATGTTGCCCGCGCTGTGTTTTCGTCGCGTCGCGGGCAACCATGGCAGCAATGTCGTGAGAGCGCGGGCCAAGGGTGTGTCACCACCCCTGACCCGCTAACCATCACCAACTGAAGGAGAGTTGATCATGGCTGTGCCAGATCATACGTCACTCGTACGCCCGCCGATCCCCTGGGCGACACATCCGCCGGCTGACCAGGTCGTCCGCATTCTTCGCGGACACGGTTGAAGAGCCGCGGCCTAAGAGTTTTCGTAGGTAATGAATCCTAGCCGTGAAACGCGGCGCGTTGCCTCGTGCAGCGGCGAAAGCGACTGAGGCCGTCATCCACTTCATCAATCAAGCCGCCCGGCGCCTGTGTTCCAGGTGGTCGGTAAGCCTCGAGTCCGTGTGGTCGCGGCACGTCGTGCTGTCTGGCGGCGTGCCGTTCTCGGGACGAGGGCGGCGCGTGGCAAGGAGTTGCTTATGGATATCTTTGGCGAAGCGTGGATCACACGCCACGTGGAATATTTCTCGGATCCGGAGGCGGGTCCGGATGCGTTGTTGAACGATGCAACGGAGTGGCTGCATTTCGCGCATAACGCGATTCGATTGCTGGCGGAACTGGCTGACGAACAAGGCAGCGTGAATGCGCAGCGCTTGCCGGTGATGCTGGAAAGCATCGCAACGTTTATCGAAATGGGCACGCGCTGCGCAACGCAGGCGCATTTGCGGATGCAGTGGCTGCAGGTAAAGCACGAAACGACGCAACCCCCAGTGCAGGCGTAGGTTGGGGTGAGCCAAAGGCGAACCCCAACACCGGCACATCGAGACGCCACGCAGCGTTGGGGTTCGCCGATGGCTCACCCCAACCTACGCCGCTTCGTGGAAGCGCCACCGCGAGCACCCGCCCCTCATCTGCTGCGACCGAAGGGAGTCCCCGTGGGACCGGCATCTTCTCCCCGGAGGGGAGAAGGTCGGGGTGAGGGGCCGGGCGGAGCGGTGGGCGGAGGGGCGCTACAAGCTCAAAAGCTCTTCTTCTCTTCGTAGAACCACTACCGCGAGCACCCGCCCCTCATCTGCTGCGACCGAAGGGAGTCCCCGTGGGACCGGCATCTTCTCCCCGGAGGGGAGAAGAGTTCGATAGGTAGTGACGGCGGGGACGGGTGTCGCTTATACCCTACGTTGTGACGCGGACGCTCTTACTGCTGCACAGAACAGGTCTTGGACACACCTACCAGCGGATCCGTAAAAGCCGTATTCGTGCAATCCACGGACTGCCCGACCCCCACTTCCCGGTAATGCCAGACCCCACGCGCACCATAAGCCACCAGCCCCGTCCCCTGCGTCACCTTGCAGCTCGCCCCTTCCTTCGCACACACCGCAAACCCGCTCGGCGCATTACCCGTACCCCTGGGCGCAAGCACGCGGATCGCATCCTCGGTAAACAACAAGGTGCCAAAGCCATTGTTATCCGCATACGGCGTCCGCCCTTCCGGACGAATATGCTCCGCCGCCTGCTGCGTATACGGCGCCGAAATATCCCTCCGGCGCGCGTAGTGGTTGTAGGCCATCTCGTACACCGGACGGAAATCCCCACGGCTCTGGCTGGAAATCGTCTTGTGCGGATACTTGCCGGTGGTATCGACCATCGGATCGAACGGCACGTCATGGCCCAGGTTGTACTGCGCGACATATTCGAAACCGGCCAGCAGGCGATTGCCATACGCCGAATAGAGATCGAAGCCCTGCGACCACGCCACTTCCGCCACCTCGGCAAGATTACCGATGCCCAGCTGCGTATGCGCCTGATCGCGCCCGCTCTCCTGCGTCTCGCCGAAGGTATTGATGACGTAATGCGTCAGCGCGCCATCCGAAGGCCCGTTGTAGTAGTAATCCAGCGCGCGATTGAACATGCCCCAGTCGTTGGTATACACGCCCATCGCGATCATCGCCTTCATGCAGCTGGAATCCCAGTTGCCGTTCGCATACGGGGCGAAATCTTTGATCACCGGATAGAACACGTTGCGGAACATCGCCTCGGATGCCGCGATGTCCTGCGCCGACCAGCCGGCCTTGCTGTAGCGGATCAGTTCCGCCGCGGCCACGAACTTGAAGCCGTTCAAGCCGGCGGCGAGCGGTGCGTCATGGCCTTCGATCGACTTCAGCGTGCCCGACCACGCATTGAGAATCCCGATCGCATTCGCCGCATAGCGCGGGTCGTCGCTCAAGGTCCACATCAGCGCCTGCTGATACGCCGCATTGGCGTCGTCATTGAACTCGCCCATGCATTGGGCCGGCGTGCCGCGCACGACCTTGGCGCAATGGCCGCCGCGGATATGGTAGGTCGGCGACGAAAGGCCATCGTTCTTCAATTTGAGGTAACCACTCGCCCACGGTTCCTGCGTCAGATGCGCCTTGATGCGGGCGAGATCGTCGGCGGTGTGCATAACGCCGGGATGCACGAAGGTGGCGGTCGCCGCCGCGCTCGGCCGGATACCGGCGCAGGCGGCCAGCGCCAGCAGCAGCGGCGCGAAGGTTCGAACGGACAGGGATGCTTTCAGTTGCATATCGATGGTCCAGGGAACGGAGAGGCGCCACGTTGCGATGACCTGCCAAGGGCCGTCATGGTCATGCCGGGCCGGCCGCCGTCATTTCGGGCCAGGCGCCCAGGGGTGCGGCCTGGGTGTAAAGCGCGCGTTCTACGGCGGGAAGCGGCCGCACCGCCCTGGCGTGATTGGCGTCACCCTTCTGCCCAACCGCCACCGGCCTTGGCTATCATGCCGCCGGGGGATGTCGTTTTCCGGTAAGCCTCGAAGACGACTCAGGAAAGCCTGGCCGCCGCCGATCCGATGGTTACAGCCGTCGGACCGCGCCGTGCCGCCGGCTCAGGACAAGGGAGAAGTATCTTGATCGTCGGTATCGATTTAGGGACGACCAACAGTCTCGTCGCGGTATGGAAGGACGGCGCGCCCGTGCTGATCCCGAATGCGCTCGGGGCGATGCTGACGCCGTCATGCGTCGGCCTGTCGGAAACCGGGGAACTGCTGGTGGGCCAGGCGGCCAAGGACCGCCTGCAGACGCACCCGCAGCTTACCGTCGCCAACTTCAAGCGCTACATGGGCGCGGCGCGCGAGATCAGCCTGGGCAAGCGCAAGTTCCGGCCGGAGGAGATCTCCTCCTTCGTGCTGCGTTCGCTCAAGGCCGACGCGGAGGCCTTCCTGGGCCATCCGGTGGAAGAGGCCATCATCAGCGTGCCGGCGTATTTCAGCGACGCCCAGCGCAAGGCCACGCGCGCCGCCGGCCAGCTGGCCGGCCTGCGCGTGGAGCGGCTGGTCAACGAGCCCACCGCGGCCGCCCTGGCCTATGGCGTGCGCGACGCCGGCAGCGAGCGCAAGTTTCTGGTGTTCGACCTGGGCGGCGGCACCTTCGACGTGTCGATCCTGGAGATCTTCGACGGCGTGATGGAAGTCCGCGCCAGCGCGGGCGACAACTTCCTGGGCGGCGAGGATTTCCTGGAGGTGCTGGTCGAGGACATCATGGCCTCGATCGCAGCCCATACCTCGTTCAAGCCGGATGATTTCTCACCCGGCGACCGCCAGCGCTTGCGCGACGCCGCTGAAAAACTCAAGCGCACGCTGTCGACCGCCGACTCGGCCGCGCTGTCCTTCCGCATGCGCGAGACCGAGATCGCCTACCGCATCGACGAAGACCGCTTCATGGCGCTGTGCGAGCCGCTGCTGCAGCGGCTGCGCCTGCCGGTGGAGCGCGCGCTGCGCGACGCGCGCATCCGCGCCGCGGACCTGTACGAGATCGTGCTGGCCGGCGGCGCCACGCGCATGCCGGTGGTGCGCAAGCTGGTGACGCGCATGTTCGGCCGCTTCCCGGCCACCGCCTTGAATCCTGACGAAGTCGTGGCGCTGGGCGTGGCCGTCCAGGCTGGCCTGGAAATGGACGATGCCGCGCTGGACGAGATGGTGATGACCGACGTGTGCCCGTACACGCTGGGTATCAATATCGTGGAAGGCTCCGGCCATAACGGCATGGTCAGCGGCTTCTACCTGCCGATCATCGAGCGCAACACGGTGGTGCCGGCCAGCCGCAGCCGCGATGTGTTTACGGTAAGGGACGGCCAGACCAAGGTCGCCATCGAGGTGTTCCAGGGCGAGGCGCGGCTGGTCAAGGACAATATCCCGCTGGGCAAATTCGAGATCGCCGTGCAGCCCGGCATGCCCGCCGGCGCGGCCGGTGTGTCGGTGCGTTTCACCTACGACGTGAACGGCCTGCTCGAAGTGGAAGCGACCGCGCATGGCACCGAGGCGAAGAAGAGCATCGTGATCCAGGAGCACGCAGGCGTGCTGTCGGGCGAGGAGATCCAGCAGCGCCTCGCCGCGCTGTCCAGCCTGAAGCTGCATCCGCGCGAGGATGCGCGCAACGCGGCCATCATGGCGCGCGCCAACCGGCTGTTCGAAGAGACGCTGGGCGAGGCGCGCCTGGTGATCTCCAAGGCCATGGCGCAGTTCGAAGCGGTGCTGGAACGGCAGGACCCGCGCGAGATCGCCACCACGCGCGAGCAGTTCCAGGCCTGGCTCGACCGCTTCGAAAACCATCCTTTGCTGGATGCCTGATCTTTACGCTGCATCTGGGAGCTCGCATGGAGTGGGTGTTCGAAACGCTGGGGATCGACCCGCAGGCTGACGTCAAGACGATCCGCAAGGCTTATGCGCGGGCGCTGAAGCAATGCGACCAGAAGACGGAGGCCGAACGCTTCCAGCGCATCCGCCAGGCTTATGAGTGGGCGCTGCGCCATGCCGAGCATGCGGAGCGGGTGGCGGTTGTGCCGCAGGCCTTGGGCGCGCCGGAAGAGGAGCCGCGGGAGTCGCCGCAGGCGGCGCGTCCGGTGCCGGTGCAGGTGCGCGTCGCGCTGGCGGATGACGCGCACGAGCTGGCCTCGCAGGTCTTCGCCGAGTTCGTGGAAGCCATCAGTGCGCCTGGCCCGGCAGCGATGGGTACGCTGCTGGCGAATTACTCCCAGGACGCGCGCCTGACCTCGCTCGACGCCAAGATGATGTTCGAGCAGGCCGTACTGTTGCGCGCCTTCGCCGCGCCGCCCGATATGGACATGCTGGACGAGGCTTCCGAGCTGTTTGCCTGGGAAACCTCGAACCGGCATCTCGCGGCGATGCGGCCGGACTTGGTGCATCGCCTGCAGCGTCAGCAGATGCTGCGGCGTTTCCTGGACAACGGCGATGGCGCCGATCGCAAGCAGTTCGTCGAGACGGTGCAGCTCTACGCTCTGTGCCAGCGCGATCCCCGCGAGAAGGCCATGTCCTGGCAGGTGGCCGATGCCAATCGCTTGCTGGATCGCTATGCGGCGTTCCGGCACGAGCTCGCCGAGCGCTTCGGCGGGGCCGCGTTGCAGTGGTGGCAGGAACGGCTGCGCGAGAACGCGACCCTGCTGCGGGCCTATGAGGAGAAGCAGCAGGCGCCAGCCTCGCCCGCGCAGTACAAGCCGCGGCAGCGCAGTACCGGTAGCGGCTCGCCGTTCAACTGGCTGTTCCTGCTGCCAGTATTTTTCGCGCTCATGCATATGTTCAGTGGCGGTTCTTCGTCGTCGCGCGATCAGCAGCAGCCTGCCTATACGACACCCCAGGTGCAGATACCGCAGGAGCCCTCGCAGCTTGCGCGCATCGAGTACGACGACGCCTTCATGCGCCAGATGGCCGAACAAGGCGACCCCGCGGTCCAGAACCGCCTTGGCGAAAAGATCAGGCTCAAGGCAACCGATGCGCAGGATTATCGCGAAGCCTTCGAGTGGTTCCAGAAGGCGGCGGAGCGCGGACATCCGCCGGCGCAGTACAACCTGGGCCTGATGTACGAGGAAGGGCAGGGCGTTGAGCAGAATCCGGTGAAGGCGCTGGAGCTGATCCGTCAGGCAGCGGTGAATGGCCATGCCGAGGCGCAGTTCCATCTGGGCGGCATGTACAAGGACGGTCGCATCGTAGAGGCCGATGCGAAGCAGGCGCGCCGATGGTGGGAGAAGGCGGCGGCGCAGCATCATCTGCCCGCGCAATATAAGCTTGGCCTGCTGTATGCCAAGGGCGAAGGCGTGGAGCAGAGTTACGAGACCGCTGCGCGCTGGTGGGCGACGACCGCGTTGTCGGGCAACGCGGATGCGCAGAACGCCCTGGGTTCGCTGTATGAGCAGGGCTTGGGTGTGGCGCGGGATGACACCCTGGCGTTTCGCTGGTATCGCAATGCGGCGGGGCAGGGGCATGCTGCCGCGCTGGAGCGCCTTGCCTCGATGTTCGAGCGGGGTGTGACCGTGGCGAAGAACCCGGTGATTGCGGATGCCTTGATGAGGGTGGCGGCTTCGAGAAAGGGGCCGGTTCAGTTCAACACCACGCCGGCCATGGCCAGCCTGGAGCGTGGGCTGAGCGACGAGCAGCGGTATCACGCCAGGCTGCTGGCTGGTGACCTGGCCAGCTTGATCAGTACCGGTTCGAGTTCGAACAGGGAATTCATTGCCGTGCTGGACAGGGCGGCCTCGGGGCATATCGTCCCTGGTCTTTGATGTGGGCATGCGACGGCCTCACATCCCCCTCTCCCCTCCGGGGAGAGGGTTGGGGTGAGGGGGCGGGCGGAGCGGTGAGTGCAGAGTTGAGAAAGCCCAAAAGCTTTTCTTCGCTTCATAGAAGCTATATCGCGAGCACCCGCCCCTCATCTGCCTGCCGGCATCTTCCTCGCTCCTCAAAGCAGAGCGCATCCATGTGCTCTCCCCGCGTGCTCCCCGGCGGGGAGAAGAGTTGCAGGACACACGGTGACGTTTTGTCTCAGTGCACCTGCGCGCCCTACCTGGGATGATCCCCCCGGCCTCCATCATCACCCGGCACCCGACGTGACCCGACCGCGCCTCCACAAGCCCATCGCATGGCTGGCTTTCGCCGCCATGTGGCTGCTTGTCGCCGCGCCGCCGATCTCCCAGGTATGGGCTGCGGCGCCGGTCATGGCGATGGCCGATGGCGCCATGCACTGCGACGAGCACGCCGGCCACGGCGGGGATGCTTCGCCGCACCGGTCTTCGCTGGACAAATGCGGCTACTGCGACCTGCTGGGCCATAGCCCGGTCGTGAGCAGCGTCGCCTGGCTGCCGCCGGCCACGCTGCCATCGCCGTACCGCTTGTCGTGGTCCGTATCGGCACCACGCACCTCGCGAACGCTGCTCCTCTCGGCCGCGCCCCGCGGACCACCGGCGGACCTCAACGCCTGATTGCTTTCGATCGTGCCGGCACGCGGAGCGTGCCGGCTGCGTTGCCGTCTTCCAAGGAACCGCCATGCATTCCGTTCTTCCTCACGGACGCGCTCGCGTGCGTCCAGTCCTGCCTGCATCGAATCCGCGCAACTATCGCGTCCATGCCTGGATGGTTTTCGCCGCCTGCAGCGCGGCCCATGCCACCGACACACCGCAAACGCTTCCGCCGGTGGTAGTCACCGCGCCGATGCAAACCGACCCGCTCACCGTCGTCACCGATCCCAAGGCGCCACGCCAACCCGTGCCCGCCAGCGACGGCGCGGATTTCCTCAAGAGCATCCCGGGCTTTTCCAGCATCCGCAAAGGCGGCAGCAACGGCGATCCGCTGCTGCGCGGCATGGCGGGGTCGCGCCTCAATATCCAGATCGACGGCGGGCAGATCGGCGGCGGTTGTCCGTCGCGGATGGATCCGCCCACGGCGTATATCTCGCCGCAGTTGTTCGACAAGGTCACGGTGATCAAGGGCCCGCAGACCGTGCTTTACGGGCCGGGCAATTCGGCCGGCACCGTGCTGTTCGAACGCGAATTCACCCGCTACGCCGCGCCGAAGGCCAGCTTCCAGGGCAGCCTGCTCGGCGGTTCCGCGGGCCGCAACGATCAGCTCGCCGACGCGCGCGCGGGCACGCCCGACGGCTATGTGGAACTGCGCGCCAATCACACCCATGCGCAGGACTACCGCGATGGCGATGGCCGCCGCGTGCACTCGGCCTACGATCGCTGGAATGCGGACACGGCCATTGGCTGGACGCCGGACGACGATACGCGCCTGGAATTGACCGCCGGCAAAGGCAACGGCCACGCCGCCTACGCTTTCAGCGGCATGGACGGCGCGCAATTCCTGCGCGAGAGCGCGGCGTTGAAACTGGAACGCCGCCACCTGAGCAACAGCTTCGACAAGCTCGAAGCCCAGGTCTATTACAACTACGCCGACCACGTGATGGACAACTACACGCTGCGCCGGCCCGACCCCGCCAGCATGATGCCGATGGCGATGGCCAGCGATGTGGACCGGCGCACGCTGGGCGGTCGCGTCGCCGGCACCTGGATCTGGCCGGATGCGTGGCAACTGACCGCGGGTGTCGACGGCTCCGTCAACACCCACAGCATGCGCAACGGCGGACCGCCGGGCAGTCCCATGGGCGACTACCGCGATCTGCCGCGCGAGCGCGATGCGCGTCTGCGCAGCGTCGGCGCCTTCGCCGAGGCACGTTGGAGCGTGGCGAAAGACCGGCGCGTGATCGGCGGCTTGCGCGTGGATCGCGCGTCCGCGCATGGCTACGTACTCGCGCTGGCGCACGAGGACATGGGCATGTCGATGGATATGGGGGGCGGCATGGATCCAGCTGCCACAGTAGATGCACGCCGCACTTCCACCTTGCCCTCCGGCTTCGTGCGCTACGAACAGGATCTTGCCGCCATGCCGGCCACGGTCTACGTGGGCGTCGGCCATGTGCAACGCTTTCCCGATTACTGGGAACTGTTCGGCCAGCATGCGGACAAGACGCTCGCTTCGTTCTCAGGCCTGCGCCCGGAGAAAACCACCCAGCTCGATGTGGGGCTGCAGTACCGCACCGCGCGCCTGCAAGCCTGGGTTTCCGCCTACGCCGGCGTGGTGAATGACTTCATCCTGTTCCGCTACGGCCAGGGCATGGCCGGCGGCAGTGCGATGAACGTGCAGGCGCGCATCGCCGGTGGCGAAGCCGGCATGGTGTATGCGCTGAGCAAGCCATGGAAAGCCGACGCCACGCTGGCCTACGCGTGGGGAGCCAACCGCACCGAGCACCGTCCGTTGCCGCAGATGCCCCCGCTGGAAGCGCGCCTGGGCCTGACCTACGACAACGGCAGCTGGTCCGCCGGCGCGCTCTGGCGGCTCGCCACCGCACAGCGGCGCATCGCCGTGGGCGAGGGCAACCTGGTCGGCCAGGATCTCGGCGCCAGCGGCGGCTTCGGCGTGTTCTCGCTCAACGCGGGTTACCGCCTGGGCCATGGACTCACCCTCAGCGCCGGCATCGACAACCTGTTCGGCAAGACCTACGCCGAGCACGTCAATGCGGCGAACGCCGGCCTGGCCGGCTACGTGAACACCGTGCGCGTGAACGAGCCGGGCCGCACCGGCTGGCTCAAGCTCGATTTCGAGATCTGACCGTTCCGCGGCGGCATTCGAGGCCGCCGCGGCCTATCATGTTTCCCTGCCTGCGAGGCACCTGTCCATGCCATCCATCCGCCGCTGCTCCTCCTTCGCGCTCGCCGCCGCACTGGCCGCGCCCGGCCTGGCCGCCGCCTGTTCCACCTGCGGCTGCTCGCTCAACTCCGACTGGTCCAGCCAGGGTTATGCCACCAGCCTCGGCTGGCATCTGAGCTTGCGCGAGGATTACTTCAACCAATCCCAGCTGCGCAGCGGCGCGGACAGCGTGAGCCGAAGCTCGTTCGCCTATCCCGCCGACGAGGAAGTGCAGCGCAAGACGATCAACTGGAACACGCTGCTGGGCGCGGACTACAGCTTCTCGCGCTACTGGGGCCTGTCGCTGCAGCTGCCCTATATGGACCGCCACCACCAGACCATCGCCGAGGGCGACACCGGCGTCTCCAGCTCCCACGCGCGCGGCATCGGCGACCTGCGCGTGCTGGCGCGCTACCAGGGCTTCAGCGACGACGCCGGCATCGGCCTGCAGTTCGGCTTGAAGTTGCCGACGGGGCGCTTCAAGCAGGACTTCGCTTCCGGTCCTCAGGCCGGCGAACTGCTGGATCGTGGTCTGCAGCTGGGTACCGGAACCACCGACGCGCTGCTGGGCGTGTACAAGTTCGGCTACCTCACCGATTCGATCGGCTATTTCGGCCAGGCGATGGCGCAGATCGCGCTCGATGCGCGCGAGCATTTTCGTCCCGGCAATTCGCTCAATCTCAATCTCGGCCTGCGCTATCTCGACGCCGGCCGCTTCACGCCGCAGATCCAGCTGAACCTGCATGGCGAGCAGCGTGAAAGCGGTGTGCAGGCGGATCGTCCGAACAGCGGTGCGGTGCTGGCTTATCTGAGTCCCGGCATCGGGGTCAGGATCACGCGGCGCCTGGATGCGTTCGCCTTTGTGCAATTGCCCGTGTACCAGCACGTCAATGGCTTGCAGCTGGAACCTCGCCGCTTGTGGTCGCTGGGCCTGCAATACCGGCTCTGAGCGCGGTGGTCGCGCGGTTCGTCGGCGTGGCGATGATTTCTTTACGGGTGATTTTTTTAATTCAAATGGAATTGAAAAATCGCCCCGCATGATGCCGAGGCTTACGGCAAGCATTCGTTTTCGCATTGAAGCTTGCACTGGGCTGACATGCTCAGCGAATTGACGAAAAGCATTTCCAAAATCCAGCTTCCGTTCGTCCTGGTCTGAAATTTGGCTGAGATATTCCTGACTTAGTCGCTCCATGACTTAAGCAGAACATGTCCAGCCGTTGGACCTCGTCGGACAGAACTAATGAAACGCCGCGATTTTATGAAGCTGGCCGGTGCCTCGCTCGGCGCATCGGCCATGCTCGGCATGCCCTTCGTCATCCGTAGGGCGTTTGGTATCGAAGCGCATCGTGCCACCGGCACCATTGCCGATATCGAGCACGTGGTGATCCTGATGCAGGAGAACCGTTCGTTCGATCACTACTTCGGCAGCCTGCGCGGCGTACGCGGTTTCGGCGATCGCTTTCCGATTCCGGTGCAAGGGCAGCGGCGCGTATGGAGCCAGCAAGGCCATGCCGGCATGGTCGAGCCGTTCCATCTGGACGGCGACTCGATGAACGCGGCGCTGATCCGTTCCATGCCGCATTCGTATCCCGACGCGCAGGCGGCCTGGGGGCAGGGCCGGATGGACCAGTGGCCGCGCTTCAAGACGCCCGCGTCGATGGGCTACTACACGCGCAAGGAGGCACCGTTCCAGTACGCGCTGGCGGACGCCTTCACCATATGCGATGCGTATCACTGCTCGGTGATGGGCGCGACCACGCCCAACCGCGTCGTATTCTGGTCCGGCTCCGCGCTCGACCCGGGCCTGCGCACGCATGGTGCGCATGCCGACGACGGCACCGCCGAAATCGGCAACGTGCGCGGCTATGTCACAGGCAGCCTGCCCAGTCCGGGTTACACCTATCAGGGCACGGCGCTGCCGTGGAAGACCTTGCCGGAGCTGCTGGAGCAGGCGGGCGTGTCCTGGAAGACGTACCAGCATCCGAACGACAACTGGAATGGCGTCATGCATGGCGGCCTCTCGTTCGAGGGTTTCCGTTCGGCGCATCCGGGTTCGCCGCTGTACCGCAAGGGCATGTCCGAGCATTCCCTGCACGATCTGGCCAATGATGTGATGCGCGACGCCTTGCCCTCGGTAAGCTGGATCGTGCCGACGGCGCTGCAGTCGGAGCATCCGGGAGCGTCGTCCAGCGCCGGGCGCGCCGCGAATTTCGTCGAGCGCATCCTGCGGGCCCTGACCGCCAACCCGAAGAGCTGGAGCCGCACGGCGCTGTTCATCACCTACGATGAAAACGACGGCTTCTTCGATCATATGCCGCCGCCGGCGATTCCTTCGGTGCACCACGATGGCAGCTTCGCCGGCGCTTCGACCGTGTCGCTCGACGGCATGTATTTCAACGACCACGCGGGCAAGTATCTGCATCCGGGCGAAAGCCATCGCGGACCGCTGCGCGTTACCGGCCTCGGGCCGCGGGTGCCGATGTTCGTGGTGTCGCCGTGGAGCAAGGGCGGCTGGGTGAACTCCCAGGTGTTCGATCACACTTCGATGGCGATGTTCCTGGAGCGGCGTTTCGGCATCCATGTTGACGCCATCAGCCCATGGCACCGTGCCGTCTGCGGCGACCTCACCACCGCCTTCGACTTCACCGGCGCCACCGGCGAATTCCCGCCGCTGCCGCCGACCGCCGGCTACGAACAGGTCGAACAACGCGCGCGCAAGCTGCCTGCCGCAGCGCCGCCCGGCACGCCCTCGCCGCGCCTGCAGGAGCCGGGCACGCGGCCATCCAGGGCGCTGCCATACGACGCAGACGTTGCGCTGACACAGGCCGACGGCAGCCTTACGCTGCGCTTCGGCAATCGCGGCGGGCAAGGCGTGGTCATGCAGGTGTACGACAAGCTGCATCTGGAGCGCGTGCCGCGCCGCTATACCATCGAGGCTGGCAAGCAATGGGCGGATACGGCCTGGCATCCGCTGCGCGACGACGAAGGCCGCTTCGATCTGGAAGTTTTCGGGCCGAACGGTTTCTTCCGTTCGTTCAAGGGCACCGTGGCCGAGGCGGCTTCGCACGATATCGATCTTCAGGTGCGTTTCGACCTGGTGCGCGAAGAGGCGGTGCTGGAAGCGCACAACGCATCGGGCACACCGGCCAGGCTGGCGGTCAAGTCGCTTGCCTACCGTGAGCTGTCGGCCGAAGAGGCACTGCCTGCGGGCGAGACGCGCCGATATGCGTGGCGACTCGCGGACAGCGGCCCCTGGTACGACTTCCTGGTGGACCGGCCGGGCATGACGGTGCGCGTGGCAGGCCGGCTCGAAACCGGGCGCCATGCGACCAGCGATCCGGCTTGAACGCACACGCTCGATAGAACCCGGGAAGCGGATACGAAAAACGGCGGCCGCCTGCGGACCGCCGTTCGACGTTCAAGCCTGCGCCGTGCGCTTACGAGCGGCCGTAGACGTCTTCGAAGCGCACGATGTCGTCTTCGCCGAGGTAGCTGCCGGACTGCACCTCGATCATCTCCAGCGGCACCTTGCCCGGATTGCGCAGGCGATGGACGCTGCCCAGCGGGATATAGGTGCTCTGGTTCTCGGCCAGCAGGAACACCTTGTCGTCGCAGGTCACCTCGGCGGTGCCGGACACCACGATCCAGTGTTCCGCGCGGTGGTGGTGCTTCTGCAGGCTGAGCGCCGCGCCGGGCTTCACCACGATGCGCTTCACCTGGAAGCGGTCGCCGGCTTCCAGCGAGTCGTAGTTGCCCCAGGGGCGGTGCACCACGCGGTGCAGCGAGTGCTCGCTGCGGCCCATGGCCTTGAGATGGTCGACCACTTTCTTGACGTCCTGCGCCGCGTTGCGGTGCGCGACGAGGGTGGCGTCGGGCGTGGTGACGACGACGAGATCGTCGACGCCCACCGTCGCCACCAGGTGGCGGTCGTGCGAACGCAGCAGCGAATTGCGCGTGCCGATGGCCAGCGTGTCGCCTTCGAGCAGGTTGCCGTTGTCGTCCTTGGCGCCGGCCAGCCACAGCGCGGACCACGAGCCGATGTCGCTCCACTCGCAGCTCACCGGCACCACGGCGGCGTTCTTGCTCTTTTCCATCACGGCGTAGTCGATGGAGTCGTCCGGCACCTTGGCGAAGTCGTCCTTGTCCAGGCGCACGAAATCGAGGTCGGCCTTGGCCGATGCGAAGGCCTTGCGCGTGGCTTCCAGGATGGCCGGCGCGTGCACGCCCAGTTCTTCCAGGTAGCGCGCGGCCTTGAACAGGAACATGCCGGAGTTCCAGTCGTAGCCGCCTTCGGCCAGGTAGCCCTCGGCAGTGGCCTGGTTCGGCTTCTCGACGAACTTCTCCACCCGGTAGGTGCCTGCGCCGATCGACTCGGCGCGGCGGATATAGCCGAAGCCGGTCTCGGGGCGGTCCGGGCGGATGCCGAAGGTAACCAGCCAGCCCTCGCGGGCGGCCGGCAAGGCGGCCTGCACGGCCTCGACGAAGCTGGCGGTGTCGCCCACCAGGTGGTCGGCCGGCAGCACCAGCAGCAGGGCTTCCGGGTCGGACTTCAGCGCCTGCATGGCGCCCAGGGCGATGGCCGGCGCGGTGTTGCGCGGCGCGGGCTCCAGCATGATGGTGGCGCCGCTTACTTCCATGTCCAGCAGCTGGTCGGCGGCCAGGAAGCGGTGGTCGTCGCTGGCCACCACGATGGGCGCGGTGGCATCGGGCAGGGCGATGGCGCGGGCCACGGTCTGCTGGAACAGGGTGCCTTCGCCGGTCAGCGAGAGGAACTGCTTGGGCAGGTTCTTGCGCGAGATCGGCCACAGGCGCGTGCCGCTGCCGCCGCTGAGAATGAGGGGGATCAACATCGCGTCAGGATCCTGGCGAAATAAGGGATTGCAGTACGTCTTCCAGGCCATGCTGCCACGGCGGCAGGGTGGTGCGGAACGTGGCCTGGAATTCGCGGTTGTCCAGCAGCGAATAGGACGGCCGGCGGGCCGGGGTCGGAAATTCGCTGGTGCCGATGGCGGTGACGCGCGGCGCCCGCGCGATCAGGCCCAGGGCATGGGCGCGCTCGACGATGGCGCTGGCAAAGCCATGCCAGCTGGTGCTGCCGCCAGCGACCAGATGGTGCACGCCTTCCAGGGCCGGGCGTTCCGCGGCCGGGGCGGCCAGCCAGCGCTCCAGCGCGGCCAGCGTGGCGTCCGCGATGAGGCCGGTGCTGGTCGGCGTCCCGACCTGGTCCGCCACCACGCGCAGTTCGTCGCGCTCGCCGGCCAGGCGCAGCATGGTGCGCAGGAAGTTCTTGCCGTGCGCGGCGTAGACCCAGGCCGTGCGGAAGATCAGCGCATGGCCGCCCGCGGCCAGCACGGCCTGCTCGCCGGCCAGCTTGCTGCGGCCATAGGCGCTCAAGGGGCCGGTCGGGGCGTCGACGGGGTAGGGCGTGGGGCTTTCGCCGTCGAACACGTAGTCGGTGGAATAGTGGATCAGCAGGGCGCCATGCGCGGCGGTCCACTGCGCCATGGCGCCGGGCGATGCGGCATTGACGCGACGGGCGAGCGCTTCTTCCTGCTCGGCGCGGTCGACCGCGGTGTAGGCGGCGGCGTTGATGACGACGTCCGGCTGCACGGCATCGAGCAGGGCGGTGACGCTGGCGGGTTCCGCCAGGTCCGCGGCGACGGTGGCCACGTTCGCCACCGGCGTGCCGTCGCGCGTGGTGGCGGTGAGCTCGCCGAGCGCGGCCAGGCGGCCGCTTTCCAGGAAGGTCTGCCCCAGCTGGCCGGCGCCGCCGAACAGCACGATCCTCAACGCACGAACTCCGGCAGGCGCTCGGCCGGGATGTCCTTGAGGAACGGGGTTTTCTCGTCCTTCTCCGACAGCAGCGGCGATGCGATCGGCCAGTCGATGCCGATGTCGGCGTCGTTCCAGCGCACGCCGGCGTCGGCGGGGCCGTCGTACAGCGCGGTGCACTGATAGCTGAAGGTGGCGAATTCGGAGACCACGCAGAAGCCGTGCGCGAAGCCTTCCGGGATCCAGAAGTGGCGCTTGTTCTCCGCGCTCAGCATCACGCCCACCCACTTGCCGAAGTCCGGCGAGCCGCGGCGGATGTCGACGGCGACGTCGTACACCTCGCCTTCCAGCACGCTGACCAGCTTGCCCTGCGGATGGGGCCACTGGTAATGCAGGCCGCGCAGCACGCCGCGCGCGGAGCGCGAGACATTGGTCTGCACGAATTCGCCGGTGATGCCGGCCTCCTGGAAGCGCGCCTTGTTGTAGCTCT
Source organism: Dyella sp. SG562 (assembly GCF_011759495.1). Lineage (NCBI taxonomy): Bacteria > Pseudomonadati > Pseudomonadota > Gammaproteobacteria > Lysobacterales > Rhodanobacteraceae > Dyella > Dyella sp. SG562. Next base: position 92,137 of record NZ_JAAOYS010000009.1, on the reverse strand, counting down.
CGTAGAAGAACCCGCGGGCATCGCCGAAGACGCGCGGTTCCAGCACGAGCGCGCCAGGCAGCGAGGTTTCCACTACTTTCATCGTACGGGTCCTTGTTCAACCATGCGCTGCAGGTACTGGCCATAGCCGGTCTTGGCCAGCGGAGCGGCCAGGCGCAGCACCTGCTCGGCGTCGATCCAGCCGTTGATGAAGGCGATCTCCTCCGGGCAGCAGACCTTCAGGCCCTGCCGGTTCTCGATCGTCTGGATGTAGTTGCCGGCTTCGGCCAGCGAATCGTGCGTGCCAGTGTCCAGCCAGGCGAAGCCGCGGCCGAGCTGTTCCAGGTGCAGCGAGTCGTCTTCGAGATAACGGCGATTGAGGTCGGTGATTTCCAGCTCGCCGCGCGGCGAGGGCTTCAGCTCCGCCGCGTAGTCGCAGGCGCGGTGGTCGTAGAAGTACAGGCCGGTGACCGCGTAGTGCGACTTCGGCTTGGCGGGCTTTTCTTCCAGGCCGATGACGCGGCCGGTGTCGTCGAATTCCGCCACGCCGTAGCGCTCCGGATCGCGCACCCAGTAGCCGAATACCGTGGCGCCGTGCGCGCGCTGCGAGGCGCGGCGCAGCCGTTCGGTAAGGCCGTGGCCGTAGAAGATGTTGTCGCCCAGCACCAGGCAGCTCGGCTCGTTGCCGACGAAATCGCGGCCGATGATGTAGGCCTGGGCCAGACCGTCCGGCGAGGGCTGCGCGGCGTACTCGATGCTGATGCCCCACTGCGAGCCGTCGCCGAGCAGGGTGCGGAACAGATGCTGTTCGTGCGGCGTGTTGATCATCAGGATCTGCCGCACGCCGGCGAGCATCAGCGTCGCCAGCGGGTAGTACACCATCGGCTTGTCGTACACCGGCAGCAGCTGCTTGCTCACTGCCTGCGTGATCGGATACAGCCGCGTGCCGGAACCGCCGGCGAGGATGATGCCTTTCTGCGTAGTCATGTGCCCAGACGCTCCATTCGGTAGCTGCCGTCGAGTACTCGCTGTACCCACGGCTGATTGTCCAGGTACCAGCGCACCGTTGCCGCGATGCCGCTCTCGAAAGTCTCCTGCGGGCGCCAGCCGAGTTCGCGCTGCAGCTTGGAGGAGTCGATGGCGTAGCGGCGATCGTGGCCGGGACGATCCTTCACGAACGTGATGAGGGATTCACGCGGCTTGCCGCCGGGCAGCGCGCCGTGCTGGTCGAGCAGGCCGCAGATGGTGCGCACCACCGTGATGTTTTCGCGCTCGGCATTGCCGCCTACGTTGTACGTTTCACCCACGCGGCCGCGCGCCAGCACGGCGCGGATGGCGCGGCAATGGTCGCCCACGTGCAGCCAGTCGCGGATATTGCGGCCGTCGCCGTAGACCGGCAGCGCTTCGCCGGCCAGCGCCTTCTGCACGATCAGCGGGATCAGCTTCTCGGGAAACTGGAACGGGCCGTAGTTGTTCGAGCAGTTGGTGGTGAGCGTGGGCAGCCCATAGGTGTGGTGGAACGCGCGCACCAGGTGATCGGACGCGGCCTTCGACGCGGAGTACGGCGAGTTCGGCGCATACGGCGTGGTTTCGGTGAAGGCGCCTTCGGCGCCGAGCGAGCCGTACACCTCGTCGGTCGACACATGCAGGAAGCGGAACGCGTCACGCGCTTCGCCTTCCAGCGACAGCCAGTAATTGCGCGCGCTTTCGAGCAGGCCCAGCGTACCCACCACATTGGTTTCGACGAAGGCGGCGGGGCCGTCGATGGAACGGTCCACATGCGATTCGGCGGCGAAGTTCACCACCGCCTGGGGACGATGCCTGGCGAGCAGGCCGGCGATCAGTTCGCGGTCGCCGATATCGCCCTGGACGAACACGTGCTTCGGATTCGACTTGACCGAGGCCAATGTGTCGAGATTGCCGGCGTAGGTGAGCTTGTCGAGATTGATGACGGTGTGGCCATCGGCCAAGGCTTGCAGTACGAAGTTGGCACCGATGAAGCCGGCTCCGCCGGTGACCAGGATCGTGACGGGCATTTCCGAATGGCTGCTCATTTAATCCGTCCAAATTAGGGGAATGGGCAGCGTGGGGGCGCCGGCCAACCACGCATTCTACCCGACGCTAAAGTCCGTATTTCAACGGCTAATGAACCCGGGGCGCGATGGCGCCAAGGGCGGCCCTGGGGCTGCGGCGGGGCCTTGCGGTATTATGGTTCATTAACTACTCGATCTCGGAAACGGAGCAGTCCAGATGGGCAAGAGCGATAACGCGGCGCGCGAAGCAGGTCTTGGCACGCTGGCCATTCACGCTGGGCAGTCTCCCGATCCGTCGACGGGGGCGATCATGCCGCCGATCTATGCGACGTCCACCTACGTGCAGGAAAGCCCTGGCCATCACCAGGGCTACGAGTATTCGCGCACGCAGAACCCGACGCGCATGGCCTACGAGCGCTGCGTGGCGGGCCTGGAAGCCGGCGTCGCCGGTTTCGCCTTCGCCTCCGGCCTGGCCGCCGCGGCCACCGTGCTGGACCTGCTCGACGCGGGCAGCCACGTGATCGCCATGGACGATCTCTACGGCGGCAGCTACCGCCTGTTCGAACGCGTGCGCCGCCGTTCGGCCGGCCTGGATTTCACCTTTCTCGATCTGAACGACGAAGCCGCGCTGGCGCAGGCGGTGCGCGCCGAAACGCGCATGATCTGGATCGAGACGCCGACCAATCCGCTGCTCAAGCTGGTGGATATCGCCAAGGTCGTGGCGTTCGCGCGCAGGCACAAGCTGCTGGTGGTGGTGGACAACACCTTCTGCTCGCCGATGCTGCAGCGTCCGCTGACCATGGGCGCGGACCTGGTGCTGCATTCGGCCACCAAGTATCTCAATGGCCACTCGGACATGGTCGGCGGCGTGGTCGTCGCGGCCAACGAGGAGCTCGCGCAGAAGATGGCCTTCGTGCAGAACTCCGTCGGCGCGGTGCAGGGTCCGTTCGACAGCTTCCTGGCGCTGCGCGGCCTGAAGACGCTGCACCTGCGCATGCGCGAACACAATGCCAACGCGCTGGCGCTGGCGCAGTGGCTGCAGCAGCGGCCGGAAGTGGAAAAAGTGATCTATCCGGGCCTGCCCAGCCATCCGCAGCACGAGCTGGCCAGGCAGCAGATGCGGGGCTTCGGCGGCATGATCAGTTTCTACATCAAGGGCGGCCTGGATGCGGCGCGCCGCTTCTGCGAGCGCACGCATTACTTCGCGCTGGCCGAGTCGCTGGGCGGCGTCGAGAGCCTGGTCAACCATCCGGCGATCATGACGCACGCCTCGGTGCCCGCCGACGTGCGCGCGCGCCTGGGCATCACCGACAACCTGGTGCGCCTGAGCGTGGGTGTGGAAGACCTGGCCGACCTGCAGGCCGATCTCGCCCAGGCCCTGGCCCATGACTGAAGCCGGCGAGGCCAGGCTGCGCCTGCTCGTCACCGGTGCCGGCGGCTTCGTCGGCGAGCATGTGCGCCAGGCCGTCGAGGCGGGCGAGTTCGGGCCGTATGAGTGGCACCCCGCACCGGAAGGCTTTGACGTGCGCAGCCGCGACGCGGTGGATGCGCTGATCGCCGAGGTGAAGCCCGATGCGGTGCTGCACCTGGCCGCTCAGAGTTTCGTGCCGCAGTCGTTCAAGGACCCGGCCGGCACCTTCGAGGTGAACGTGCTCGGCACCTTGCACCTGCTGCAGTCGCTCACGCAGTCGGGTTTCCGCGGACGCTTTCTTTACGTCAGCTCGGGCGACGTCTACGGCCTGGTGCCGGACGCGCTGCTGCCGGTGGACGAGCGCCGCTGGCCGGAGCCGCGCAATCCGTATGCGTCCAGCAAGATCGCCGCCGAGACCCTGGTGCTGCAGTGGCATCGCGCGCAGGGACTGGATGCGATGGTGGTGCGGCCGTTCAATCACATCGGTCCGGGCCAGCGGAAGGACTTCGCCATCCCGGCCTTCGCGCACCAGATCGTCGACATCGCCGAAGGCCGGCAGGCGCCGGTGCTGGACGTGGGCGACATCGACACCACCCGCGATTTCCTCGACGTGCGCGACGTGGTGCGCGGCTATGCCGCCCTGTTCGCACGTGGCCAGGCCGGCGGCACCTACGTGCTGGGCAGTGGCGTGGAGCGCCGCATCCGCGACATGATCGGCTTCATGTGTGAAGCCTGCGGCGTGAATCCGGAGATCCGGCAGGACCCGGCCCGGCTGCGCCCCAGCGAACAGCGGCGCATGGTGGCCGACGCGGCCTTGATCCGCGCGCATACCGGCTGGTCGCCGCGCTACAGCATCGAACAAACCTTACATGACGTTATCGAAGACGCGAGAGGCATTGCATGACTAAGAACAAATCCGCGCTGATCACAGGGATCACCGGTCAGGACGGTGCCTATCTCGCGCAGCTCCTGTTGGGCAAGGGCTACCAGGTGCACGGTTTCCTGCCGCGCCGCAGTACCGACACCTCGTGGCGCCTGCGCGAGCTGGGCATCCTCGACGACGTGCACATGATCGAGGGCGACCTCAGCGACCTTTCTTCGCTGATCCGCGCCGTCGAAGGTTCGCGCGCGGACGAGGTGTACAACCTCGGCGCGCAGAGCTTCGTGGGTACCTCCTGGCAGCAGCCGCTGCTGACCGCGGACGTCGACGGCGTCGGCGCGCTGCGCGTGCTGGAAGCGGTGCGCATCGTCAACCGCGAGGCGCGTTTCTACCAGGCCTCGACCAGCGAGATGTTCGGCCTGATCCAGGCCGAGCGCCAGGACGAGAGCACGCCGTTCTATCCGCGCAGCCCCTACGGCGTGGCCAAGCTGATGGGCCACTGGGCGACCGTGAACTATCGCGAGAGCTACGGCATGCACGCCTCCAGCGGCATCCTGTTCAATCACGAGTCCCCGCTGCGCGGCATCGAGTTCGTCACGCGCAAGGTGGCGCACGCGGTGGCCTCGATCAAGCTGGGCCTGCAGAAAGAACTGCGCCTGGGCAATATCGACGCCAAGCGCGACTGGGGCTTCGCCGGCGACTATGTGGAAGCGATGTGGCTGATGCTGCAGCAGGCCGGCGCGGACGACTACGTGGTGGCCACCGGCAAGACGGTGAGCGTGCGCGACATGTGCGAACTGGCCTTCGCCCACGTCGGCCTGAAGTACCAGGACTACGTGGTGCAGGACGAGAAGTTCATGCGCCCCGCCGAAGTGGACGTACTGCTGGGCAACCCGGCCAAGGCCAAGGCCAAGCTGGGCTGGGCGCCGCGCACCACGTTCGAACAGCTGATCGCGATGATGGTGGATGCGGATCTGCGGCGGTTGTCGTCGCGCTGATCCTGAATCACGTGCACAAAAAAAGGGCTCCATCGGAGCCCTTTTTCTTTGGCCGCCGTGGCCCCGGTCAGGCGCCGGCGATTTCCGCCAGCCGCCGCCGATAGCTCATGCCCACCCGGCGATAGCCGACCTTCTCGCGCACCATCAGGCTGGCCTTGCGCCCCAGTTCGCGGCCCAGCGCATGGTCGTCCACCAGCTGGCGCATATAGTCCGCCGCCTGCTCGACGTTCGCGTCGGCCCACACCTGGCCTTCGTGCTTCGGATACTCGCCGTCCTTCACCGGAATCAGCGTGTAGTCCACCAGCATCGCCGATCCGGCATCCATGAAGTCCATGTTGCCGGAGTAGCCCGTGGCGATCAGCGGCTTGCCCAGGTACATCGCTTCGGCCAGGCCGCGGCCGAAACCTTCCGAGCGGTGCAGCGAGACGAAGCAGTCGCAGCTGCGGATCAGGTTCTTCACTTCGTTGTCGGTGACGGTGCGGTCGATCAGCACCACGCGGTCGCGCAGCGGCTTGATCTCTTCCTTCAGCTTGGCCAGGCCGGCCGGGTTCACTTCGCTGCCGTTGAGCTTGATCACCAGGCAGCAGTCGGCGTGCGGACGGCTGGCCACCAGCTGCTGGAAGGCGCGCACCACGGCTTCCGGGTTCTTGCGCGTGGCGTAGGAGCGGAAGTCGAAGAAGAACAGGAACGCGTACGCGCTTTCAGGGATGCCGAAATAGCGCCGGTCCAGGAAGCTGGCCAGGTCGACCTCGCAGCTCACCGGCAGGTGGCGCAGCGGCTTGCTGAGGCGGCCTTCGAGCGAGTCGGCGATGAACTTCGACGGCGCCCACACTTCGTCGAAGCGTTCCAGTTCGGCGATCCATTCGTCCGGGAAGTTCGACAGCTCCCAGTTCGGATAGATGATGTTGTATGCCGATTCGAACGCGCGCTGGTCCAGCGTGGCGAGCGCCTGTTCGACTTCGTTGGCGTTGAGGTGGAACACGTTCACCTGGCCGAGCCGGTCGGTGAGGGCCGGGCCGAATTCGACCGCGGCGGCCGGATCCGGCTCGTTCATGCGGTACACGTCGAGCAGGCCGGGGCGCACCGCCACCGAACGCAGCGCGCGGTACGAGCAGCGCAGGCTTTCGCCGCAGCCGATGGGTGCGTAGGGATGGCCGACGAGGACGAGTGGTTGGGTCATGGCGCTCATCCCAGCGAGTACTTGTTGTGGCGGGCCAGCTTGTCGGCATCCAGCGCGTTGGCGTGCGCCTGCAGGAAGCTGTGGCCGAAGCGGCGGTCCGGTTCGAGATAGGCGCCTTCGGCCCATTCGTTCCAGGCATTGATGAAGACGATGCGCTCGTCGCCGCTGAACTGCTGCTTGGTGCGCTCCACCGTGGTTTCCAGCCAGGCCTGGAACGCGCCCGGGGTGGCCGCGTCGAAGCAGTAGCTGTTGTGCTGGCGGCGCGCGGTGTTGTCCCAGCCGGGCATCACGCCCATGAAGCGCTTGTACGGCGGCAGCTCGCGCGTGGCGTACTTCACCGCGATGTCGCGGTAGTCGGCCACGGCGCCCTGGAAATCCGGATTGAGCTGCTGACCCGGCAGCGCGATCGGCTCGGCCATGCCCTGCGGTGGGAATTCCACCGAGGCATCGCAGCCGAACTGCTCGGGCGTGGCGCCGGAGGTAGCCAGCTCGAACGATTCGACCTGGGCGATGTAGATCTCGCCGATGCCTTCCTTGCGGCACACCTCGCGCCACAGCGAGGCGGTGCGCGCGAAATCGGGGAACAGCGTGGTGCGGTAGACCAGGATCAGCGGCTTGCCGTGGATGCGGATGTAGTTGGACTGGCGGAAGTAGCGCATCAGGTCGTGGATGACCGCCAGGTCGTCCTCGTCCGAATGCTTCTGCGCCATCAGCAGCTCGTGTTCTTGCCCATCCCAGCGGCGCGTCCAGTTCTCGTTGGCCCAGCACAGGCAGAACGGGAAGTCCGGCTTGGAAGTGGCCAGCATCTGCTCGATCGGGCGCTCCAGCAGGCGATGGCCGGCGAACCAGTAGTAGTAGAAGCAGAAGCCGCCGATGCCGTAGCGGCGCGCGAGTTCCGCCTGCTTCTCCAGCACTTCGGGCAGGCGCAGGTCGTAGTAGCCCAGGTCCGCCGGCATGCGCGGCTGGTAGTGGCCGACGTAGTTGGGCTGGGCCTTGCTGACGTTGGTCCATTCGGTGAAGCCGCGGCCCCACCACAGGTCGTTCTCGGGAATCGGATGGAACTGCGGCAGGTAGAACGCGATGGTGCGCACGGTGTCGAGCGCGTCCAGCTGTTCGCGCCAGCGCGAGGTGAAGGTGTCGAGGTTTTGCGCGATGCAGTTGAGCTTGTACTCGCTGGGCAGTGCTTCCGAAGTGAGGCTCAGGTGATGCAGCACGGTGGCCTGGCCGCAGTAGACGATGCGCTTGCCGGCAGCGCGCAGGCGCATGCACAGGTCGGAGTCCTCGCAGTAGGCCGGCGCGTAGCGCTCGTCGAAGCCGCCCATGGCCTGGAACTCGCCCTGGCGCACCAGCAGGCAGGCGCCGCTGCAGTAGTCCACGTCGCGGTTGTAGCTGTAGCGCGGCAGGTCGGGCTGGTCGTTGAGGCCGACCAGTTCGGCGGTGCCGTCGCGGTGCCAGCGCGTGCCGGCTTCCTGCAGCCAGCCGCTGGGATACACGATGCGCGGACCGGCCGCGCCCACCGTGGCATCGCCGTCGATGCAGTCGACCAGGGCCTTCAGCCAGCCCGGCGTGACCTGCACGTCGTTGTTGAGGAACAGCAGGTATTTGCCGCGGGCTTCCTTGGCGGCGGTGTTGCAGTTGCGCAGGAAGCCGAGATTGGCCGGCTGGTTGACCACGCGCAGGTTGGCGATGGTGGCCAGCACCTGGGCGGTGTCGTCGGTGGACGCATCGTTGGCCACCAGCACTTCGAAATCCGGATCGCCCGGGCGCTGCGCGGCGGCGATCGACGCCAGGCATTCCAGGGTGGTGATCAGATGGTTGTAGGCCGGCACCAGGATGGTCACGGTCGGCTGCGCCGCGGCGAGCGGCAGCTTCACCTTGGCCGCGGCGGCATCGGCGGAGAGGTGCGAGAAATCGAGCAGCGGGAACGAGGCGGGCTGGCGCCTGGCGCGCAGCGCCTGGGTGCTGTCGGCGATGCGCTGCTTCACCGCGCCGTAGTCGGCCCACTCGCGCACGCCGTCGGCCTGCCACAGCGTGCCGGAGCTCTGCATCGGGCTGGGCGCCTGGTACGCCGGCGGGGCGACGGTGAAGCTCGGGCTGGGCGCGTGCGTGCCCTGGTAGGCGCGCCAGCGGCGGTAAGCCGCGGTATGGCTGAGCAGCGGGCCGAAGGCGCGGAACAGCGCGTTCTTGATCGCCAGCTTGGTGCCCATGCCGATGGGCAGGCGGCGGTAGACGGTCTTGACGGTGGCGACGGTGCGCTGGCGCAGCCGGGTTTTCAGAGAGCTCATCTTCGTCCTGCCGCTCCGCAGAGGAGCGGTCAATTTCCAACTGTGCGACTGGCGCATGACCGCCAGTTCGTCCGTGAGGGCCTGGCGCTGCTGCTCGGCTTGTCCGAGTTCGCCGCGCAGGCGTTCCTGCTCGGCGCGGACGCGGTCGTGCTCCTGGCGGAAGCGGTCCAGTTCCGTGCGCAGGCGTTCGTGCTCGACGCGTGCTTCGTTCTTCGCTTCGTGCTTGGCGGCCTGCTTGACGGCTTCGATGTCGATCGCCGGGGGCGGAGCGGGCTGTACCGCGGCCGGCGGCGGGGCTTCGGCGGAAGCATCCAGCCGTTCGATCAGTTCGCTGATCGCGGTGCGCAGTTCCGCCGATTCGGCCAGCGTCGCCTGCGCCGACGAATGGCCGGCCAGCAGGCCGCCGACGTCGGGCGCCACGGACATCACGTGCGACTGGTAATCGGCCAGCTCCAGCACTCCGGTGTACTGGCCCTGCACTTCGGCGATCAGCGTGGCTTCCAGGTCCAGGTAGGTCTGGATATGCGTGGACGTCAGCACGTAGCCGTGCTTGCGGAAGGTTTCGCGGATCAGCGTCGCGGTATGCAGCATCTGGCGGTCGGCGGGAACCGCCACGCCCAGCAAGGTGCCGAAGGTGAGCTTGAGCGCGCGGAAGCCGAGATAGCCGACGGTGAGCGGCGCGTGGAAATGCCATTCCAGGTCGAAGAAGCGCGCCTCGCCGTCGTGCCCGACGATGAGGTTGTCGGGCATGGCGTCGAACAGCTGCGCCGGTACCGGCGTATCGATCGCCAGTTCCTCCGCCTTGGGCGAACCGGGCATGGCCTTGGCCAGTGCGCGCAGCCACAGGCCGAACCAGTCCGATACATCCTGCAGGCTCCAGCCCGGGATCACCACGATCTGCTCGAAGCGCTCGCTCCAGTGCTGGCCGGCGAGATAGGTTTCTTCGGTGGCGTGGTTGAGCAGCAGGCGCGATTCGATCGCGGCCGAAGGAATCAGGCGTTCGCGCGACACGCGCACGCCGTCGCCGCTGCGCGTGAAGCGGCTGAGCTTCTTGTAGGCGGGGTGGCGCTGGGTGGAATACAGCTCCGCCAGCACGCCCGGCGCGAGCTGCTCGAACGTGGCCGAGGCCTGGCTCTTGCCGGCGATCACCAGGAACGAGTTGGCCATGTCGTCGAGCAGTCCGTTGCGTCCGAGCACGGCGAAGGCGCGGCTCATGGAGAACAGCGGCGAATAGCGGATCTGGCGGTCCTTGCGCGAGGCCTGGCCAGCCAGCGAGGCGGCGTCGAAGGCGTCGCCGGCCTGCAGCGCCGCCGGCAGGATCACATTGCCCGGCAGCTTGTAGTCGGGGAACGGCATGGCCACTTCGCTGCGCGCATAGCCGGCGGCGGCGATGCGCCGCTGCAGCTCCTGCTTGCCGAAGGTGACCACGCCGTCGCGGCGGTAGCCGTCCTCGATGCCGGCCATGGCGCGGCCGAGGTGGTCCTCGGGAATGCCGGCGAAATACTTCAGGCCCAGCTGGTTCTCGATCGCCACGATCAGCACGCCGTCGTCGCTGAGCAGCTGGTGCGCGCGGCGCAGCGTCTCGGCGATGGGATCCTCGCCGGCGGTGTACATGCGCGCGTATTCGAGCACGCCGATCAGGGTGACCACGTCGAACTTCGCGTCGGTCTCCAGCGCGTCGAAGCGGTCGTTCATCACCGTCACGCCGGGCAGGTCGCGGCAGCGCGAGGCGGCGATGGAGGCGCGGCGAGGGCTGCCTTCCAGCGCCAGCACCTGCGCACCGCATTCGCCCAGGTAGCGCGTGATGGCGCCGCAGCCGGCGCCGATCTCCAGCACGCGCGCGCCGGCGAACAGCTTGCCGATCGGGCGCAGCAGGTTCGCGCGGTCGGCGCTCAGGTGATAGACCGACGGCCAGTCGATCTGGTGGCGCTCAAGCTCGGTGGAAAACAGCGATACGTCGCTGCTCGAAGCGATCGCATGGCGGATGCGCTGCTCGACTTCGTCGCCGTCGGAATAGGCAAAAGGCTTGGCCGGGCGGGTGGCATGCGACCACACGCGGTGCTCGGCGTCGAGCACGTAGCCGGCGCTGCGCAGCGCCTCGGCAAGAGATGCGGCGGCAACGTTCATCAGGGGCTCTCCTTGGCGTCCATCCGCACGTCGAGCATGGCCAGGCCGAAAAAGCCCTTGCCGTTGACGTTCAGATGGATGGAATCGTAGCGGCGGTCGTGCGGCACGACTTCGACGCCGTTATGGCTGGCAACCCCCACCGACAGGAAATAGTCGCCCGGTCCAAGGCGACAATCGAATTCGAAACTGACGTCCGCGGTGGTGCCGCGTCCGCCCAGGCGATCGACGTCGTATTCGATCAGCTCCGAGTTGGTGCCGAACACGGTGACGCCGTCCTTGGTCTTCACGGTCAGGCCGAAGATCGGCCGCGGGATGGCTTCTTCGAAGCGCACGCGCAGCATCAGCTTGAGGCGGTCCCCGGGTTCCACTGTCGACGGATCCCAGGCGTGCGAGGACTGCATGCGGAAATCCTCGATGCGCACCGTGCCGTCGCCCCAGCGGTATTCGTAGGGGTTGTAGTTCGGGCGCGTCTCGAAGCCGCCGCTGACCAGCACGCCGTCGGCATCGGCGTCGGCTTCGCCCGGTGCCGTGCCGGCCGCGGCTTCGTCGCGGGCGATGGCGCGCCGGGCCTTGCCGAACAGCAGGTCCAGATAGGTGTGGACCACGTCCTTGGGCTGGCCTTCCTGGTGCATCAGGCCTTCGTGCAGCAGGATGGCGCGGTCGCAGTGGCTGACGATCTGCTCGGTGGAATGCGACACGAACAGGATCGAGGTGCCGGCTTCCTTCAGCGTATCCAGGCGCGCGAAGCACTTGGACTGGAACTTGGCGTCGCCTACCGAGAGCGCTTCGTCGACGATGAGCACGTCCGGATCGACCTGTGCCTGCACCGCGAAGGCCAGGCGCACCACCATGCCGCTGGAATAGGTCTTGACCGGGCGGTTGACGAAGTCGCCGATGTCGGCGAACGCGAGAATCGCGTCCATGCGCTGGTCGAGCTCCGCCGCCGACAGCCCGAGCACCGCCGCGTTGAGGCGGATGTTCTCGATGCCGGTGAAATCCGGATTGAAGCCCGAACCCAGTTCCAGCAGCGCGGCCACGCGGCCGTGGACTTCGATGTCGCCCGCAGTCGGCGCCAGGGTGCCGGCGATCATCTGCAGCAGGGTGGACTTGCCGGAACCGTTCTTGCCGACCACGCCGATCGTCTCGCCGCGGCGCACCTGGAAGTCGATGCCGCGCAGGGCCCAGAATTCCTTGTAGTGGCGGCGCTCGCGCAGCTGGCCGGCGAGGCGCTGCGCGCCGACGCTGCCGATCACCCGCGCCGCGCGCGGATAGAACGACTGCACCAGCCGGTGCATCGGGCTTTCATAAATGTTGTAGCACTTGCTTACGCCGCTGACGCGGATGGCCAGATCAGAGGACATCGGCAAAACCCCGGCGCGTGCGCTGGAACCACCAGAAGCCGAAGCTGGCGATCAGCAGGCCGCCCAGCGTGAAGAGGCCGAGCATGCCCCAGTCGGGCAGCGTGCCCAGGATCAGCACCTTGCGCGATTCGCCCATCAGGAAGGTCATTGGATTCAAATAGAACAGCGAACGAAAGCTCTCCGGAATCGCCGTGACCGGATAGAACAGCGGCGACAGGAACATGGTCATCATCACCAGGTGGCCGACCAGCTGGCCGATGTCGCGCAGGTACACGCCCAGCGCCGACAGAAACCACACCACGCCCAGCACCAGCAGCACCAGCGGCACGAACACCAGCGGGATCAGCACGAAGGTCCACGGCGGCACGCCCTTCATCACCACGTGCGCCAGCAGCAGGATGCCCAGGCTGATGGCCGCCTGGAACAGGCCGGAGCCGGCGATGACCCAGGCCTGGGTTTCCAGCGGAAAGACGATCTTCTTGACCAGGTTGGGCGTGGCGGTGACCGCGCCCGGCGCGCGATTCACGCACTCGGCAAAGAAATTGAAGACCAGCATGCCGGCGAACAGCATCAGCGCGAATTCCGACGGATCGGTGGCGGTGCCGCCCCAGCGCATCTTGAACACCTGGCTGAACACGAAGGTGTAGATCAGCAGCATGATCAGCGGATTGAGAATGGCCCACGCCATGCCCAGCGCCGAACCGCGATAGCGCGAGGCGATGTCGCGGCGGATCAGGGAGGCGATCAGCGCCCGGTGGCTTAAGAAGCTCCCGGCAATCGCCCTGGGGCCGCTGCGGTACTGCTGGCGGGAACTGAGTATGGTCGATGGCGTCATAAGTGCCTGAATAGTCTGGACTGACTTCCGGTCAAGGCCGTCATCGCTAAACCGGTAATTATACCGGCTGCCCTGGGATGAGAGTAGGAAAATTGCCCGGCGTGGCTGACCGTGCGGTAAATTAGAAGATTCCGGCGGCGCAGGGGCGGGATGGCTGCTTCCGTAGGGGATTCATCGGCAATCGGCGGAATTCGGCACGGCCCGCGGCTCGTTTCCGCGGCGCGGGCATTGAAGGCCAAGAGGAAATGCATGGATACAAGAATTGACGGTGGTCCCGGCGAAAACGCCGGAAACGCACCGCGCCTGTTGTGGATGGCCATGCTCGTGGCGTTTTTCCTGATGGCGATCCGCGTGGCGTCGATCAATTCGCCGGTGATGGGCAGCGACGAGTACGCGTATTTCCATGCCGCGAAATACGAGGCCTCGGGCGAGCAGCTGTTTGCGCTCGATCCTTACCTGCAGCGCGTGGACAACAAGGTCTATCCCTGGCTTTACCGCGCCTGGGCCACCGGTTCGGTGCAGCATGCCGACACCGTGGGCCGCCTGTTCAACAGCCTGCTGTACTGCCTCGGCGGCTGGCTGCTGTTCGGCATCTTCCGCCGCTGCATGGACCGGCGTTCGGCGGTGCTGGCCGCCTTGCTGTATCTGGCCATGCCGTTTTCGTTCTATGCGACGACGTTGCTGCCGGAAGTGGAATTCCAGATTTCGATCTATCTGCTCGTGCTGGTTTGGCTGGCCGAACGCGGCGCCAGTTCCTGGCGGCAGGTGGTGCTGGCGGCCCTGGTCAGCGCGACCGGTTACCTGATCAAGCCGCATGCGGCGGCGGCCATCCTGGCCAGCGCGGCGTATCTGGCGTGGAGCCGCGTGGGACTCGCCGCGGGCGGATCGGCGTTGAAGCGCGCGGGGCTGGGCCTGCTGCAGGCGGTGGGGTATCTGGCCTGCACGGTGCTCCTGATCAAGCTGCTGAGGCACGTGCTGGATCCGGCCGGGTCCTCGGCCATCGTCGCCTCGTTTTACCAGGCCTACCTCGACCAGCTGCGCGATCCGCATTACCTGCTGAAGAGCCTGGGTTCGATCGCCGGCTATGTGGGCGGACACGTGTGGGTGTGGCTGGTGTTCTTCGCGCCGGGCGTGGTGGCGCTGCTGGCGGATCTGCGCCATTGGCTGCCGCGGCGCCGCGCGTCCGCGCCGGTGGCGGCCGCGGACGAGGGCATCGACGAAGCGCGCCGCAAGCTCACGCTGTTCCTGTTCCTGCTGGCGGCGGCGATGCTCAGCATGGTGGCGCTGTTCACCGATGCCGCGGCCGCCGGTTCGGAATTCGAGCGCGGCCGCCTGCACGGGCGCTATCTCGAGGCGCTGCTGCCGTTCCTGCTGGCCTATGGCCTGTGGTGGACGGGGCGTGGCGCTCCGCGCTGGGTCGCGCTGCTGGGCTTCGCGGCGATGGTGAGCTTCGTGCTGTGGGGCCGCTTCTGGTTCCATCTCTACCCCTGGGACTACCCGGATCTGTTCGGCCTGTTCGACCGCAAGATCCCTTACTGGGGTTTCGACCACGTCGCGCGCTGGCCGCTGCGGCTGTCGCTGGCGCTGGCCCTGGTGTGCTGGGCGGCATTCGCGTTCACCTGGCGCAGGCGGCTGGCTTATGTGGTGTTCGTTGCCGGCGCGATGCTGGCCGCGCACGGCCAGATGTCCGCCTGGCTGAAGGCCGAGAACGAGCTGACCCGCCAGGTGCTGGCCGATGGCGCGGCGATCCGTGCCTTCCTTGGCGAGGAAGCGCCCGGCACCGGCCTGGTGGCCACCTATGAGCGTTTCGGCCAGGCCTCGTATCTGCTGGCGGCGCTGGATACCCAGCAGCACGTGCTGGAACTGGCGCCCGGTACGGCGCTGGAGGCGCAGCACGTGCCCAAGGGCACACAGTGGATCGTGGCCCCGGCGAGCATGGACGTGCGGCTGCCGGAGGCATGGAAGATCGATCTCGGCACGCAGCGCCTGTATCTGCTGGAAGACGCGCGCGTACGCCCCGTCGCGCCGCAGAAGCCGGTGTGGGACGGCGTGCCGCTGTCGATCGACACCAGCAGCGCGGCCAATCCGTCGCGCTTCCGTGGCTTCCGTCCCGGCGAGGGCTGGGGGCGCTGGTCCACGGCGCAGCGCGCGAACATCGAATTGCCGGTGCTGGTATCGGGCCGGGTGCGCGTGGAGTTCTTCGGCTGGGCCGCGGACGCGGCGAAGATCCCGTCGATTACGGTCGGAGTGGGCACCGCGGCAGCCAAGGTGCCGATGAGCGCCGGCGGACAGGATCATCAGCTGGTGCTCGACGTGAGCACGCCCAGCGACAGCCTGTGGTTCGAAAGCACGCCGGTGAACGACGGCGGCGTGCCGCTCGGCGTGGCCGTGGCGCGCGTCCGCGTGACGGCGCTGCCGGCGCAGTAAGTGAGGGCGCCCCCGGGCGCCTTCAGTGCTGGCGTTCCCTGCTGCGCGTGCGCATCGGCGAACGCCGGTGGATGGCGCGGGACGGCAGGTGGGACACGTCGTAGTTCAGGAACGCCAGCAGCAACTGGAACCCGCACAGGATCGACAGCGCGGCGATGATGATCGTGCCTACCGGGGTGGCCACGTGCGCCGCGGCCGAGCGCATCCAGTGCACCAGCCCGAAAATCAGGCCGAACAGCAGGATCAGCGTGCCGAACACCAGTTCCAGCGATGCCACCGACATGTCGCGCAGGAAGTAGTTGTAGAAGATCCGCTTGATCGTATTGCGGATGTGCTTGGTCAGAAACTCGCTGAAAATGCGCGAAATCTTCAGGTTGCTGACTTCATCGCCATACTTCGCGTCCATCGGCACGTCGACCACGGCGGCGCGGAAGGTGCCGAGGCGGAACAGGATGTCCGTCTCGAAGAAATACCGCTCGCTGATGCGGTTGAACGGCAACCGGCGCGCGACGTCGGCATGGATGGCCGTATAGCCGTTGGTGGGATCGAACAGGTCCCAGTAACCGGTGGAAACCTTCGCCATCAGCGAAAGAACCGCATTGCCGAACACGCGAAGCCTGGGCATGTTGCCCAGGCTTTCCAGGTCGTAGAAGCGGTTGCCCTTGGTGTAGTCGGCTTCGCCGCGCAGGATGGGGTCCACGAAATCGTCGATCAGGGCCGGGTCCATCTGGCCATCGCCATCGATCTTGACGATGACGTCGGCACCGCCTTCGATGGCCGCCCGATAGCCGGTCATGACGGCGCCGCCGACGCCGCGGTTGACCTCGTGGAAGACCACGGTGACGCGCGGATCGGTGCAGTGTTCCTGCACATGCCTGCCCGAGCCGACCGGGCAGGCGTCGTCCACCACGTAGATCTGCTGGATGCGGGCGGGGACCGAGGCTACCACGTCGAGGACGAAGTCCTTGACCTTGTAGCTGGGAATGACCACCGCGATGACCGGCATGGCGATGGAAGGCGAGGCCGCTTCGTTCATTTGTAGATCCAATACTTCGAGGCGATGAAGCCGACGCCGGCCAGCGCGACGTCGGCGACGGGCTTGACCGCCCAGGCCATGTGCAGTCCATGGAGCCGGGTTGCCAGCATGACCGCGCCGGTGCTGAGCAGCGTGGTCAGCGTCCAGGTGACGAGGTACTTCATGGCGTGCTTGGTGCGCAGGGGGCGGGCCTCGTCACCGGCGAAGGTGAAGCGCCCATTCAGCCAGAAACCGAGCGAGGCGCCGACCACGCGGCCGGTGACGTTGGCCGGTCCCGTCACGACGCCGAGCTGGGTGAGGCCGATGAAGGTCAGCCAGTCGACGACGATCTGGATGATCCCGATGAAGCCGTAGCTGATCCCCTGTTTGACTATGCTCATACGCTCGCCGAAGACGGTGCCGGAACCTGCACAACGATCCAGTCTAGCGTGAAGCCCGGCATCCCGCAGGGGCGCAAGCGCCGCCGTTCAGCGCTTGCGGATGACGAAAACCTCGTTGAAGGCCGCGTCGATGCCCATGTCGCGGTTGCGGGTATGGAAGGTGTTCACGCTGATGCCGCCCACCCAGTCCGAGGCCAGCACTTCGAAATCGCTGCCGTAGTCCCAGGTGACCAGCGCCTTGCCGTCGCCCACCGGATTGCCGTGGTACTGCGCTTCGAGCAGGTGGTTCACCTGGCCCTGCGCGTCCAGCTCGGCGCGGCGCACCGACGTAGCCAGGCCGGCATGCTTGGGCGCGGTGAAGATGTGCGCGCCGCCGGGCTTCAGCACGCGATGGATGTCGCGCAGCGCCTGGGCCGGGTCGAATACGTGTTCCAGCACGTCCTGGGTGATGAAGATATCGAAGGTCCCGTCCGGGAAAGTGAGATGTTCGATGTCTTCGCAACGCACGCCGCGGAAGGTCTTGCCGTGCGGCTGGTCGGGGAAATATTGCGAATAGCTGTAGCCCTTGCAGGCCTTGGCGATCAGGTTGTTGGACGGCGAGGACTCATGAATGCTCAGCGAGCGCCACTCCGGATACAGCTCGCCCATGATCAGCATCAGATGCCGCTGGCGCGGAATGGAGCGGCAGTTGTCGCAAAGATATTCGTCGCGCAGCCACGGGCCATGCTCGACGAACCGCGTGTTCTTGCCGCAGCACGGGCAATAGCCGGGGTTCGAGGGAAGCTCGCGTTTTGCCTTGGCTTTGAAGAAATCCATTCCGGGCCTTTCTATGAAATGACGCGACGGCGACGCATCCGCATGGTGTTGATGACTTGTCAAGGTCAGCAGGACACCAATATCGCGCGATTCGCAAGGTATTTCGGGATAACACCACAAGGCCTGGTGGAGTTCAACCGGCGCCGCGGGAATACGCGGCTTTCTGATAAGGAAAATAAAAAGGGGTGGCCTTCGCCACCCCTCGAGGTCGAACGCGAGCTTGAAAAGATCGCTCAGAGCGCCTGTTCGATGTCCGGAATCAGCTTGAACAGATCGCCCACCAGGCCGATGTCGGCGATTTCGAAGATCGGCGCTTCGCCGTCCTTGTTGATCGCCACGATGGTGCCGGCGTCCTTGATGCCGGTCAGGTGCTGGATCGCGCCGGAAATGCCGAAGGCGAGGTACAGCTCCGGCGCGATGATCTTGCCGGTCTGGCCGACCTGCAGTTCGTTCGGCACGTAGCCCGCATCCACCGCGGCGCGCGAAGCGCCCACGGCGGCGCCGATCTTGTCGGCGAGCTTGAAGATGATCTCGAAGTTTTCCTTCGAGCCGACGCCGCGGCCGCCGGAGACCACCTTGCTGGCGCTCTGCAGGTCGGGGCGGTCGCTCTTGCCCTGCTGGAGATTGACGAAGCGCGTATGCGTCGGCAGCGCGGCATCGACGCTGACGGCTTCCACCGGCGCGCTGTTCGCACCCGTGGCGGCAGCCGGCCACGAAGCCGTGCGGATAGTGGCGACCACGGCGTGCGCCGGGTTCGCTTCCACCGTGACGATGGCGTTGCCCGCGTAGATCGGGCGCTTGAAGGTGTGCGCGCTTTCCACCGACATCACGTCGCTCACCTGCGCCACGCCGAGCAGGGCAGCGGCGCGCGGCGCCACGTCCTTGCCGAAGGTGGTGGAGGGAAAGAATACGTGGCTGTAGCCGGCGGCGGCCTTGGCCACCTGCGGCGCCAGCACGGCGGCCAGCGGATGCGCGTTCTCGGCGCGCGCGATGGTGAGCACCTTGCTCACGCCCTCGATGCGCGCGGCCTCGGCGGCGATGGCGTCGACGTTGTCGGCCAGCACCAGCACGTCGATCGCTTCGCCCTTGACGGCGGCGGCGGCGCTGACGGCGCGGGCGGTGGAGGGGTTCAGCTTGCCGTTGAGGTGTTCGGCGATAACCAGAATCTTGCTCATATCGATCTCCCGGCAACCTGCTTAGAGCAGGCCCTTCTGCTTGAGCGCCGCCACCAGTTCGGCGGCGTCCTTGACCATCACACCCTTGCTGCGCTTCGGCGGCGCGGCGTACTGCGTGGTCTTGAGCTGGTCGTGGGCTTCCACGCCTAGCGAGCCGAACTCGATGGTGTCGATCGGCTTGGACTTGGCCTTCATGATGTCCGGCAGCTTGATGAAGCGCGGCTCATTGAGGCGCAGGTCGGTGGTGATCACCGCCGGCAGCTGCGCTTCGATCGTCTCAAGGCCCGCGTCCACTTCGCGGGTAACCGTGGCCTTGCCGTCGGCGATCTCCACCTTGCTGGCGAAGGTGGCCTGCGGGCGGTCCCACAGCGCGGCCAGCATCTGGCCGGTCTGGTTGGCGTCGTCGTCGATCGCCTGCTTGCCCAGGATGACCAGCTCGGGCTGTTCCTTCTCGACCAGCTTGAGCAGGGTGCGCGCGGCGGTGAGCGGCTGCACTTCGTCGGCGGTGACTACGTGGATGGCGCGGTTGGCGCCCATCGCCAGGCCATTGCGCAGGTGCGCGGTCAGGTCGGCCGGGCCGATGCCCACCACCACCACTTCGGTGGCGATGCCTTTCTCGCGCAGGCGCAGGGCCTCTTCGAGGGCGATGTCGTCGAACGGGTTGGCCGACAGCTTGACGCCATCGGTCATCACGCCCGTGCCATCGGGCTTGACCTGGATGCGGACGTTGAAGTCCACCACACGCTTGTAGCCGACAAGAATCTTCATCTGCGGGTCCTTCATGGTGAGCCGCCCGCCAGGGCGGAAGCCTCCATTCTAACCATTTTCAAACACTTGTATGAAGGAGGCCGGCGGCGCGGCCCGGCTGGGCGCGTTCAGTTCAATACGCGCTGCAAGGTGCGCGTGGCCGCTTCGACCGAGAAGTAGTGGCGGATATTGTCCAGGCCCGCGGCGGAAAGCCGCGACCACAGCGCCGGGTCGTCGCGCAGCTGGCGATAGGCCGTGGCGAAGGCTTCGGCCTCGCCGGCCAGCAGCACGTTGTCGCGGTCGTGCAGGTGCATGCCCTCGACCGCGAGCGGCGTGGCGATCACCGGCAGCCCGTAGCTCATCGACATGTTGATCTTGCCCTTCACTCCGGCGCCGAAACGCAGCGGCGCCAGCGAGGCGAGGCAGGTTTCCATCCACGGATCGAGGTCGGCCACGCGGCCGTGCAACTGCAGGCCGTCCTGCGCCAGCTCGGCGCGCAGCGCATCCGAAATGTCGCCCAGGATGTGCACGACGACGTCCGGATCGACCTTGCGCAGCTCCGGCAGGATGGCGCCGGCGATCCAGCGCATCGCATCCACATTCGGCGGATGCCCGTGGCCGCCGACGAACAGCAGGCCGCGGCGCTCCGCATGCGGTTTGGTGCAGCCGTGGATCACGTGGATATTGGACACCAGCTCCACCCGCGCGGCCGGCGCCAGGCTGCGCAGCAGGGCCTGCTCGTCGGGACTGACCACGAAGGTGACGTCGCTGTCGGCGATCAGGGTCAGTTCGCTCTGCCGCGACAATTTGGCCTGGCGCAGCATCGAGGCCTGCCCGCTCAGTTCCGCCGCGCGCTGCTCGCGCACGAAATGCAGGTCGACCGTATCGAAGATCAGCTTCGCCTGCGGCGCATGCTGCCGCACGATATGCAGGTACTGCCCGGCCACGGTGTGGCGGCACAGCATCACCGCGCGCAGTTCCTTGCCGTGCTCGGCCAGCCAGCGCGGCAGGCCTTCGGCGGAGGATAACGCCAGGATCTCCACGCCGAAACGCCCCAGCCGGTGCATGTCCGCGCGCGAGGTGCGCGTGTCGTCCGGACAGAAGGTGACGCTCCAGCCGAGGCTGCGGAAGATCTCGAACATCTCCATCAGGCGCAGCGAACCCGAATCGCGCGAGGCATCGGGCGTGGTGCCGTCCACCACCAGCAGGCGGCCGCGCGCGCGCCAGTGCACGGCCTGGTCCAGCGCGGTCTGCCGCGACGGATGGCCGGCCAGCACGCCGCGCCACTTGGCGACGAACTTGTCCTGGTTGATGGTCTGGAAGCGCTTCATGCCGCTGCTCAGATCCGTGCCGGCGCTGATGCCCTCGCAATGGATCACCATGCTGGCGGGCTCGTAGTACACGCGCCAGCCGGCGGCGCGCACGGCGAAGGCCAGGTCGGTGTCGTCGTAATAGGCCGGCGAAAGCAAGGTATCGAAGCAGCCGACGTATTCGAACAGCGTGCGGCGGATCATCAGCGCCGCGCCGGAGACGTAGTCCACCTCGCGCCGGAACTGCCAGGCCGGCGCATCGCGGCTTTCGAAGCGCCCCAGGTTCCAGCAGCTGCCGTCGTCGAACACCAGCCCGCCCGCTTCCTGCAGGCGGCCGTCGGGATAGACCAGCTTGCTGCCGGCGATGCCGCAGTCGGAGCGCTCGGCGAAGCATTGCAGCAGCGCCTCCATCCAGCCGGAGGTGACCTGCGTGTCGTTATTGAGGAACAGCAGGAACTCGCCGCGCGCCGCCTGCGCACCGGCGTTGCAGCTGCCAATGAAGCCCAGGTTGCGTTCGTTGCGCAGCACGCGCAGGCCCGTTACGCCGGCCAGCACCGCGGCGCTGCCGTCGGGCGCGGCGTCGTCGACCACGATGATCTCGATCGGCGTGGCGCTGGCATGCAGCACGATCGAGCGCAGGCAGGCCAGCGTGTAGGGCAGCTTGCCGTAGGTGGGAATGACGATGGACACGCGCGGCGCCTCGGCGCGCGGTACCGCGAACGGCGCGAACGGCTCGTCCAGCGGCAGCAGCGACAGTGCTTCGTCTTCTTCGGGAATCCGGCGGAATTCCTGCAGCACGCGTTGCGCCGTCCCATGCCAGCCGCGCAGCGCCAGGCTGGCGCGCGCGCGCTGCAACAGGTAACCGAGGCGCTTGAACCGCCAGTAGAACTTGGCTGCCAGCTGGATACCCTCGTTCCGCTCAGAGGTTCTGGTAGTTCGGGCCCGAACCGCCCTCGGGAGTGACCCAGTTGATGATCTGGTACGGGTCCTTGATGTCGCAGGTCTTGCAGTGCACGCAGTTGGCGGCGTTGATCTGCAGCCGCTTGCCGGCTTCGTCCTGCACGATCTCGTAGACGTTGGCGGGGCAGAAGCGCTGGCAGGGGTTGCCGTATTCCTCGGCGCACCTGGTCACGCAGATCGAGGTGTCGGCCACGCGCAGGTGCACGGGCTGGTCTTCGTCGTGCTCGGTGGCGGCGAAGTACACGCCGGCCAGGCGGTCGCGCGGCGGCAGTTCGCGCTGCACGTAGTCGCGCTTGGGTTCTTCCTGCTGGCCGAGCTTGTGCAGCGACGACCAGTCGGACTTGTTCTTGAGCGTCCACGGCGAGGCGCCGCCGGTGACGGTTTCCCAGGCGGCGTTGAGCATGCCGAACCACAGGCCCTTCTTGAAGGCGGGCTTGATGTTGCGGACCTTCTTGAGTTCCGCCATCACGTCCGAGCCGCGCAGCTTCGCGTCGAAGCCGGCCGGGTTCAATGCGCTGGCGGCGAGATGTTCGGCGGCGAGCATGCCGCTGCGGATCGCCTGGTGCGTGCCCTTGATCTTCGGCACGTTGAGCAGGCCGGCGGTGTCGCCGATCAGCAGGGCGCCGGGCATCTCCAGCTTCGGCAGCGACTGCCAGCCGCCGGTGACGATGGCGCGCGCGCCGGCCGACAGGATGCTGCCGCCTTCCAGCAGCGGCTTCATCGACGGGTGGTTCTTCCACTGCTGGAAGGCTTCCCACGGCTGGTAGTTCGGGTCGCTGTAGTCCAGGCCGCTGACGTAGCCCAGCGCCACGCGGTCCTTGTCCAGGTGATACAGGAAGCTGCCGCCGTAGGTGTGGCTGTCGGCCGGCCAGCCGAAGCTGTGCACGATCTTGCCGGGGGTGACGCGGCCGGGCGGCAGTTGCCACAGCTCCTTGATGCCGATGGAGTAGCCCTGCGGGTCGCTGTCCTTGTCCAGCTCGAAGCGCTTGATCAGCTGCTTGGTGAGGCTGCCGCGCGCGCCTTCGGCCAGCACGGTGACCTTGGCCTTGATGTCGATGCCCTGGGTATAGCCGGGCTTGTGCGAGCCGTCCTTCGCCACGCCCATGTCGCCGATGCGCACGCCGGCGACGGCGCCATGTTCGTCGTAGATGTTGTCGGCGGCGGCAAAGCCTGGGAACACGTCCACGCCCAGCGCTTCGGCCTGCGGCGCCAGCCAGGCGCACATGGCGCCCAGCGAGACGATGAAGTTGCCCTTGTTGTGCATGCCTGGCGGGATCGGCAGGCTGCGGTGGCCGGTCTTGCTGAGCAGCCAGAACTCGTCTTCCACGGCCGGCACGCAGATCGGCGGCGGGTTGTCGCGCCAGCCGGGCAGCAGCGCATCCAGCGGCTGCGGTTCGATCACGGCGCCGGACAGGATCTGCGCGCCGATGGTCGAGGCCTTCTCGATCACGCACACGCTTACGTCGGGCTTGAGCTGCTTGAGCCGGATCGCGAACGACAGGCCGGCGGGGCCCGCGCCCACGACGACGACGTCGTATTCCATGATTTCGCGTTCGCTCATCGGTCGCTCCGGAAGGTTCTGGCTGGCTGGTGGTGTGCTGGCTGTGGCGAGGTGGCCGGGGCCATCTCAGCGCGCCATTGTCCGGTTTCGTGCACTGTGCGGCAACGCATGGTGCAGCACCGCTTGCAAACGCTTAACCCGCGCCATCGATAATCGATCCCGCCACCAGGGAGAGTTCATGAATCAGTTGCCGCCGATCTCCGACCGTGACCAGCGTCGCGCCACGCTTTGCCAACTCCTGCACTGGCTGGCCGCCGGGCGGGTCCAGCCGGAGGGGCTGGCCGAGGTCTACCAGGAAGCGATCGAACGCTTGAACCCGCAGCTCAATGCCTTCGTGGGCTTGAGCCCCGGCCTGCTGCGCGAACAGGCGCGCGCCGCGCAGCATCGCCGCCGCGACGGCGTGCTGGGCCGGCTCGACGGCCTGCCGGTGGCGATCAAGGACAACTTCGACGTGGCCGGCTGGCCCACCCGCGCCGGCCTGCCGGGCCGCGCGCAGGCGGCGGAAGGCGACGCCCATGCGGTGGCGCGGCTGCGCGCTTCCGGCGCGGTGCTGCTGGGCAAGACCAATATGGACGAGGGCGCGCTGGGCGCGGCCACCGACAATCCGCACTACGGCCCCACCCACAACCCGCATCGCCATGGCTATACCGCCGGCGGCTCCTCCGGCGGCGCGGCCGCGGCGGTGGCTTCGGGCCTGGCGGTGGCGGCGATCGGTTCGGACAGCCTCGGCTCGATCCGCATCCCCGCCAGCTATTGCGGCGTATACGCGCTGAAGCCCACCCACGGCGAAATCTCCGCGCGCGGCCTGGTGCCCGCGGCGCGTCGCCTGGATGCGGTGGGCCTGCTGGCGCGCAGCGCCAACGACCTGACCGTGCTGCTGCAGGTGCTGGCCGGCTACGACGCCGACGATGCGCGCTCGCGCCGCCGCCGCGTGGCCTTCGCGCCGCCGGACTGGGAGCCGGGCAACCTGCGCTGCGGCCTGCTGCCGGACCTCGCCGCGGTGGGCGTGGAGCCGGCGGTGATCGACGTGTTCGAAGACGCGCTGTCGCGCCTGCCGCGCGAACTGGGCGAACGCCGCGCGGTGGACTTCACCGACTGGGACTTCGCCCGCACCCGCCGCGCCGGCCTGTTCCTGATGGAAGCGGAGATGCTCAGCACCTTCGCCGCCGACCTGGAAGACCGCGCGCATCCGCCGTCGGAACGCTTCCGCCACATGCTTTCCTACGCCGCCACCAAGAGCGCGGCCGATTACGCCGTGGCCGACCGCGTGCTGGACGCGGCCACGCTGAAGATGCGCCGCCTGTTCGCCCAGGTCGACGTGCTGGTGCTGCCGACCACGCCGCAGGGCGCGTTCCCGCTGGGCGGCGCGGTGCCGGATTCGCAGGCCGACCTGACCAGCTTCGCCAGCCTCGCCGGCTGTCCGGCGGTGAGCATTCCGATGGGCACGCTGCCGGACGGCATGCCGGTGGGCATGCAGCTGGTCGGCGCGCGCGGTTCGGATCTGCGCCTGCTGGAGCTGGCCGAGGTGTGCGCGGCGACGCTCGATGCGGAGCCGGTCTACCCCGTGGAGCCGCGTCCGCTCGCATGACCTTGTTTGCGCAGCCATGGCAGCCGATCCCGTTGCCGGGCGCGGAACTGTGCCTGCTTCCGCACTGGCTGGCGCAGGACGAAGCGGACAGCTTGCTGGAGGAACTGCGCGGTTCGATCGCCTGGGAGGTGCACCGCATCCGCATGTTCGGGCGCGAGGTGGATTCGCCGCGCCTGAGCTGCTGGGTCGGCGACCCCGACGCCACCTATGTTTATTCGCGCACCCGCTTCGAGCCTCACCCGTGGACCGAAGCACTGGCCTCGCTGCGCTGGCGCGTGCAGCAGGCCTGCGGCGCACGCTTCAACAGCGTGCTGGCCAATCTCTACCGCGACGGGCGCGATGCGATGGGTTGGCATAGCGACGACGAGCCGGAGCTGGGGCCGCGGCCGGTGATCGCCTCGGTGAGCCTGGGCGCGGAGCGGCGCTTCTGCCTGCGTCCGCGCGCGAAAGATGCCAGCCCGCGCGACGTGCGCGGCCTGGAACTGCCACATGGCAGCCTGCTGTGCATGTCGGGCGAAACGCAGCGGAACTACCAGCACTCATTGCCGCGCACTTCGGCGGCAGTCGGCCCGCGCATCAACCTTACCTTCCGCTGGATCGACGCGCGCCGCTGAGCGGTCAGTCGCGTGCCGCCGCGCGCTGTTCCAGCGTCCAGCCCACCACCTGCGCCGCCAGCGCATCGCCGGCCTGGCCGAACGCCGCCACCACCTGCGGCACGCCGGTGCCGTTCACCGGCTGGGTGACCTCGAAGCGGCGCGCCGCGACGATCTTCAGCCCGCTGTTGCGCACCAGCCGCGCGTCGTAGCGCAGCACCACCACCGGCTGCTTGCCGCGGTACTCCGACTGGAACGCGGTGAGGTCGGCGCTGAGCACGTAGTCGGCCTGCAGGTTGGTGTCGTCGCTGCTCAGCGCGGCGATGCGGCCGTCGTTGCGGAAACCTTCGAGCAGGCGATTGCGCAGCAGCACGGGCACGCGGTCGCTCCAGCGCGCGCCCTTGTACACGCTGACCACATCGCCTTCGGGCAGTACCGCGATGCGCGCGCTGTCGAGCATGCGCTCGGCCTGCGGCGTATCCACCCGCAGCGACCAGTTCACCGCGCCGGCCTGGGCCGGCGGCAGCGGCGCGGCGGGCAGCCGGTAGACATCCGGCGATTCGGCCTTCGGCAGCACCGAGCAGGCGGCGATGGCGAGCAGGGCCGCCAGCAGCGGGGCGCGGCGGGCGGCGGTCGTCAGGGCACGCGTCATGGCACGAACTCCTTGCTGCGGTCGCGGCCGAGCAGGAAGCCGGCCGGGTTGTCGTCGAGCTTGCGGGTGATGCCGCGCAGCGAATTGGCGGCGTCGCGCAGTTCGCGTACCGCCGGGCCCAGTTCGCCCAGGCCTTGCATGCCGCCGTCGAGCGAAGCGCGGTTGTCGTTGAGCAGGCGGTCGATCGCCGCGGTGGAACGCTCCAGCGAGGCCATCGCATTGCGCGCGCTTTCCAGCGTGGCGCGGCCCTGCTGGTCGACCAGGCCGTTGGCGCTGCGCGCCAGCTGCTCGGTCTGTTCCAGGGTGGCGGTGGCCTGCTTGCTGGCCAGGGCCAGCTGGCTGAGCAGGGCGCGGATATCGTCGCGCTGGTCGGCTACCGCGCCGGTGGCCTTGTCCAGGTGGTCGAGCGTGCGGCTGATGCGCGCCACGTTCTCGTCGGACATCAGCTGGCTGGCGCGCGAGACCACGTCGTTGATATTGGTCATCACGTCCTCGCCATTGGACAGCAGTTTGCTGAGCGGCGAAGGGTCGGCCACGATCACCGGCAGGCCGCCGTCCGGCGCGGTGAGCGCGGGGCTGCCGGGCGAACCGCCGCTGAGCTGGATCACCGCCATGCCGGTGACGCCGGTGAGCGCGAGCTTGGCGCGGGTGTCCTGCTTGATCGGCGTGTCGGCGCCCAGGCGGATGCGCGCCAGCACGCGGCGCGGGTCCTTCGGGTCGAGCTTGAGCTGGTTGACGTCGCCGACCTTGATGCCGTTGTACTGCACGGCGCTGCCCTGCGAGAGGCCGCTGACCGCCTCGTTGAATACGATCTGGTATTCGGCGAACTGGCGGTCGGTGCTGGACTTGGCCAGCCACAGGCCGAACAGCAGGGCGGCCGCCACCACGATCACGGTGAACAGGCCGATCAATACGTGATGAGCGCGGGTTTCCATCTCACTTCACCTCTTGCGTCTTTTCCGCGGCATCGAGCGCGGCACGGCCGCGCGGGCCATGGAAATACGACTGGACCCAGGGGTCGGGGTTCTGCGCGACTGCTTCCAGCCGGTCGCACACCAGCACCTTCTTCTGCGACAGCACGGCCACGCGGTCGCAGATGGTGTAGAGCGTGTCCAGGTCGTGGGTGACCAGGAACACGGTGAGGCCGAGCGCGTCGCGCAAGGTCAGGATCAGCTGGTCGAACGCGGCCGCGCTGATCGGGTCCAGGCCCGCCGTGGGTTCGTCCAGGAACAGGATCTCCGGATCCAGCGCCAGCGCACGCGCCAGCGCCGCGCGCTTGACCATGCCGCCGGAAAGCTCGGACGGATATTTATGTTCGGTGCCCTGCGGCAGCCCGGCCAGGGCCAGCTTCACCGCGCCCAGCGCCTCGGCATCCGGCCGCTTCAGGCCCGCGTGCTCGATCAGCGGCATGGCGATGTTCTCGACCACATTCTGCGACGAGAACAGCGCGCCGTTCTGGAACAGCACGCCGAAGCGCCGCTCGATGCGCGAGCGTTGTTCCTGCGGCAAGCGCAGCAGGTCCTGGCCGAACACCTGCACCTGTCCGGAGGTGGGCCGGCGCAGGCCGACGATGGTGCGCAGCAAGACCGACTTGCCGGTGCCCGAGCCGCCGACCACGCCGAGGATCTCGCCGCGGCGCACGTCCAGGTCCAGGTGCTCGTGCACGGCCTGCGCGCCGAAGCGGTTGACCAGGTCGCGCACCTGGATCACGTCTTCCTGCGCTGCGGTCCGCTGCGCGACGGCGTTCACCAGTTCATCTCCATGAAGAACAGCGCGGCCACGGCGTCCAGCAGGATCACCACGAAGATCGACTGCACCACGCTGGAGGTGGTGTGCTCGCCCACCGACTGCGCGCTGCCGCTGACCTTGAAGCCTTCCAGGCAGCCGATCACCGCGATCAGGAAGGCGAAGACCGGCGCCTTGGACAGGCCGACCAGGAAATGGCGCACGCCGATGTCGGCCTTGAACAGGGTCAGGAACATGGTCGGCGAGATATCCAGGGTGAGCGCGCATACCACCGCGCCGCCGGCCAGGCCCGACAGCATGGCCAGGAAGGTGAGCATCGGCAGCGAGACCAGCAGGGCCAGCACGCGCGGCAGCACCAGCAGTTCCACTGGATCCAGCCCGAGCGCGCGGATCGCGTCGATCTCCTCGTTGGCCTTCATCGAGCCGATCTGCGCGGTAAAGGCGCTGGCAGTGCGGCCGGCCATCAGGATGGCGGTGAGCAGCACGCCGAATTCGCGCAGGAAGGAAAACGCGATCAGGTCCACCGTATAGATGGTGGCGCCGAAGTCGGCCAGCACGGTGGAACCGAGGAAGGCCACTACCGCGCCGACCATGAAGGTGAGCAGGGCCACGATCGGCACCGCGTCCAGCCCGGTCTGCTCCACGTGCGCCACCAGCGAGGTGACGCGCCAGCGGCGCGGATGCGGCAGGCCGCGCGCCAGCGACTCCAGGGTCATGCCGATGAAACCCAGCAGCTGCAGCTGCTGGCGCCACACGCTGTCCATGGCGCGGCCGATGCGCGCCAGCACTTCGGTGATGGCGGAGCGGTGGCGGCGCGGTTTCTGCGGCGTGCGGTAGGCGTCGAGCGCCTTGCCTACGGTGTCGAGCAGGGCGCGCCGCGCGGGCGGCAGTCCGTCGGCCTGCGCCAGTTCGGCGACGCGGTCGGTGCCGAGCAGGCGCACCAGCAGCGAGGCGCCGGCGGTATCCAGCGCCGAAAGGCCGGCGAGGTCGATCTGCGTGCCTTGCGGCAGCGGGGCGGCGAAGGCATCGACGCGGCGTTCGAGTGCGGCGTAGTGGGCCAGGGTCCAGTCGCCGGCGACGCGCAGCCGCGGCGGTTGCGCGCTGGCATCGAGTTCGGCGCTTCCTGTCGCGGTCGATGGACTCATGAAGAACGATCTTATAGGGCAGCGCCGTGTTTTGTATGCGCGGCGCCGTGAAGCAGCCGCGTACGGAAGGGTGGCGAAATCGTCGCGGACGTCCATGCGGCCGCGTACCTGCCGCCGCATCGCAGCATCGGCGCGGCTTGGAATGCGGTGCGGCGCCCGGCGATAATGCGGCTTTTCCCCAGGCGCATTCCGATGACCGAGAAGACCGTACTCAATGCCACCCACCGCGCGCTCGGCGCGCGCATGGTCGATTTCGGCGGCTGGGACATGCCCATCAACTACGGCTCGCAGATCGAGGAGCACCACGCGGTGCGCCAGGACGCCGGCATGTTCGACGTCTCGCACATGACCGTGGTCGACCTGCACGGCGCGCGCACCCGGGAGTTCCTGCGCCACCTGCTGGCCAACAACGTGGACAAGCTGAAGGTGCAGGGCAAGGCGCTGTACTCCTGCATGCTGGACGAGCAGGGCGGGGTGATCGACGACCTGATCGTGTATTTCTTCGACGACGCGCACTTCCGCCTGGTGGTGAACGCCGCCACCCGCGCCAAGGACCTGGCCTGGATCGAGCAGCAGGCCAAGGCTTTCGCCGTCGAGGTGAAGGAGCGGCCGGACTTCTCCATGATCGCCGTGCAGGGTCCGAACGCCCGCGACAAGACGATCGGCCTGCTGCACGAGGTGGACCGCGAGCGCATCCGCAAGCTCGGCAAGTTCGTCGCCGCCGCGGCGCAGGGGCCGCACGGCATGCCGCTGTTCATCGCCCGCACCGGCTACACCGGCGAGGACGGCTTCGAGATCCTGGTGCCGGAAGAGCACGCCGTCGCGCTGTGGGAGGCACTGGCGGCGGCCGGCGTGAAGCCGGCGGGCCTCGGCGCGCGCGACACGCTGCGGCTGGAAGCCGGCATGAACCTCTACGGCCAGGACATGGACGAGACCGTCAGCCCGTGGGAAGCCAACCTCGGCTGGACCATCGCACTGGACGAAGGCCGCGACTTCATCGGCCGCAAGGCGCTGGAAGCGCAGAAGGCCGCCGGCGTGAAGCGCGTGATGGTCGGCCTGGTGCTGGACGAGAAGGGCGTGCTGCGCCACGGCCAGAAGGTGCTCACCGCCAACGGCGAGGGCGAGATCCTGTCCGGCAGCTTCGCGCCGACGCTCAACAAGGCGGTGGCGTTCGCGCGCATTCCGGCCGGCGATCCTGGCGAGGTGCGGGTGGACATCCGCGGCCGCGAGGTGCCGGTACGCGTGGTGAAGTACCCGTTCGTGCGCGACGGCAAGCCCTGCGAAGGCATCTGAAGCGGCGGCCGAGTGTTGCCCTTCCGGCGAAGCGGCTTAGAATGCCGCGCATCGTCTGACCCCCATACCACCCAACCTCCTTCAACCCAGGACTGGACCCGATCATGAGCGAGATTCCCGGCGATCTGAAATTCCTCAAGTCCCACGAGTGGGCTCGCGCCGAAGACAACGGCAACGTCCGCGTGGGCATCTCCGACCATGCCCAGGGCCAGCTCGGCGATGTGGTGTACGTGGAGCTGCCCGAAGTCGGCGCCAGCGTGCAGGTCGGCCATGGCGTGGCGACGGTGGAATCGGTCAAGGCCGCTTCCGACATCTACACGCCGGTGTCCGGCGAGATCGTCGAGGTCAACGAGGCGCTGGCCGACTCGCCCGAGACCATCAACGAAGACGCCTACGGCGAAGGCTGGCTGTTCGTGGTGAAGCCGAGCGATCGCGCCGAGCTCAACGAACTGCTCGACGCCGACGCGTATGCCGAGCAGCTGGAGAACGAAGACCACTGATCGCGAATGCGCGAAAGTGGATCGAACGACGGCCGCGCAAGCGGCCGTCGGTTTGTGTGAGGCGGCTCGCGCGGGGAGCTCGATCGAGGAGCTCGACGGAGCCGGTCGCGGGGGGATGGCGGCCCTCGGGCGGGTCGGAAGGGTCGCCGAGGGGCCTCCGGTCGAAATTCGTTCATCCACCCGAAAACACCCCCGCGAGGGGTCTAAGCCCTTGCTCGCCAAGGGGTTAGGCGTTCAGCTTGATTGGCTCACGCGATTATGAGCGAGTGGCGCGGAATAGCGCGTTTTATGCGGGATTTAGGCCGGTTTTTGATTTTTTCCGATTTTCTCGTATGGCCGTATGGACGTCCAAACGGATAATCCATTCCGGACCCGCGGAGCCTTGTGGGACGGGGCTTTCGGGGTGGATGCGGCAGGTCGGCCGGATTGAATTCCCGGTTGAAATCAATTGACAGCCGAAATAATCGGGAATAGTTTTCGCACCAGATAACGGGGAACAGGCGTTATGGCACCATCGAAGTTCATCAAGCCGTATGTGGAACACGGCGAGAAAGCCGGAGCGGTACGCAAGATCACCGTCTCCATTCCGGTCCACGTTTTGCGGCTGCTGTCGGACGAACGTACCCGTCGTCAAGTGAACAATTTAAGGCACGCCACCAACAGCGATCTGCTGGTTGAGGCGTTCCTACATGCTTTTACTGGGCAACCACTGCCAACTGATGAGGAGCTGAGACGAACTATGGCCACTGCCAAGAAAGCTGCGAAGAAACCGGCCGCCAAGAAGGCTGCCAAGAAGACCACCGCGAAGAAGGCCGCTACCAAGCGTCCGGTCGCGAAGAAGCCGGCCGCCAAGAAGGCCGTCAAGAAGACTGCGAAGAAGGCTGCCGCGCGCAAGCGTCCGGCTGCTGCCAAGAAGGCGTCCGTCAAGAAGGTCGCCGTGAAGAAGGTTGCCAAGAAGGCCGCCAAGAAGGTTGCCAAGAAGCGCACCGTGAAGAAGGCTGCCGCTGCCAAGGTGGTCAAGGCCACCAAGACGGCCAAGCCCAAGGCTGCCAAGAAGTAAGCACGACTAAAAAAGCTTTACCTCGATTTTCTCTCCCTGCGGTGCCCAGCGCAGGGAGGGGCACTTCGAAAAAGTTTTCGTCCCGGCCTTCGTGCCGGGACGCTTCGTTTCAGGGGTATGGAAATGGCCGGCGCACGCGCCCACAGGGTCCGGACGTCCGTTTTCCGTCGCCATCCGGCCGGCCGCTGCTAGCGCATTCCCCCTTCCAGCACCGTGAAATTAAGCGCGATTTGCCGTAGTGCTGCATTGCGGTTACCTTTCGCGTATCCGCGCCGCGGCAGGCCGGGGGGTCCGCCGCTCCTGGGTACACAGGGGGAAAAAGCGCGGGTATCTGATGACACTCAGCGAGAGACCATGGATACCCGATACATACGTCATGCGCGCACGCACGCGCGCGGGGCTATCCAGCCCATTGTCATAGCCGTCCTGGTGGTCGTCGTCGTGTTGGCGGCAGCGGCCTGGTTCCTCATCATCAAACCGCATCAGGACCTGATGCAGGCGGACAACGGCGGCCATCCGTCCACGCCGGTCTCGGCCGGTACGGAAGCGGCGCCGCCGCCGGCGAACGTGGAGGCGATGAGCGTCAATCAGCTGCTCGCCGAAGCGCGCCGCGCCATGAACGAGCAGCGCCTGCTCGCGCCGGCCGGCAACAATGCGTTCGAGTTCTACCAGAAGGTGCTGCAGAAGCAGCCCGGCAACCAGGTGGCCACTGACGCGCTGCGCGAAACCTTCCCGTTCGCCGCCAACGCGGCCGAGCAGGCCATCAACCAGCGCGACTTCAACGATGCGCAGCGCCAGATCGACCTGCTGGCCAAGGCGGATCCGGCCAACTACACGCTGACCATCCTGCGCTCCAAGCTGGACGCCCAGCGCAAGCTGCTCGACCGCGAACAGCAGCTGGCCGCCGACAAGGAGAAGCAGGCGCAATTGGCCGCCCAGAAGGCCGCCGCGGACAAGGCCGAAGCCGACCGCCAGGCCGAACTGAAGACCCAGCAGGCCGCCGCCGCCGAGCAGGCGCGCGTGGCGCAGGCGCGCCAGGCGCAGCAGCAGCAGGCCGAAGCCGCCCGCCAGCCGCAGGTCGCGGCACCGGCGGCCGCCGCACCCAGCGATGCGGCGACGCATGGCGCGGTGCTGGTGAAGAACACCGCGCCGCGCTATCCGACCGCGGCGATGCGTTCCAACCAGGAAGGCTGGGTGGAGCTGTCGTTCACCATCACGACCGGCGGCGACGTCAGCGACGTGAAGGTGGTCGACGCGCAGCCGCGCCACGTGTTCGACCGCGCGGCGATCGACGCGGTGAGCCGCTGGAAGTACCAGCCGGCGACCCAGGACGGCACGCCGGTGGCATCGACCAAGCGCCAGCGCATCGAGTTCAAGCTGTAAGGCCGGGCGACCGGCAGACGAAGGAGGCGCCGCATTGCGGCGCCTCTTTTTTTGCGCGCGGGTTGCGTGCGCGGCCGACAAAAAAGGCGCCACCAGGGCGCCTTCTGCGGATCCGCGGCTACCAGCTCAGCGCCGATGCCCGCGCTTGCTCGATGCGGCCTTGGTGCCGCCGCTCTTGCGCGCCTTGAGCTTGCCCTTGCCGGTCGACTTGGCCGCCGCGACCACCGGTGCATCGCTCTCCACGCCGGCCCAGTCCACGTGCTCCAGGCCCAGCATGCTGTCGAACACCATCGGCATCAGGCCGGACGGCATCGGGCTGGCGGAATTCCACATCGTCACCACGCCCGTGCGGTACTTCGGAAAGAAACCGATCATGGTGCGGTAACCCTCGACCGCGCCCGCATGGAAGATCAGCGTCTCGCCGCCGTACTGGAACACGCGCCAGCCGAGCGCGTACGAGGCCTCGGTCAGCCGCTCGCGGCGCCACGGGGTTGAGCGCAGCTCCACCGGCGTGCTCACTTCCGGCGCGTGCAGGGTTTCCAGCAGCCTGGGCGGAAGGACGTCCGGACGGCCGCCCATCTGCGCCACCAGCCACTGCTCCATGTCGCGCAGGCTGGCGTTGACGCCGGCGGCGGGGGCCACGCGGTAGTAGGCCTCCTTCGGCTCGAACGGACGCCAGGTGCCGGCACCGGCGGGGCGGTGCGGGCGCGCCCAGCTCGCGCTGTTCTCCAGCGCCTCGCGGCCGTAGCTGGCGGTCTTCATGCCGAGCGGGAAGAAGATGCGCTTGTCGACCTGGCGGTAGAAGAAGTCGCCGGTCATGCCGTAGATCACGTCGCCGATCATGCTGAAGGCCACGTTCTGATAGCCATAGCACTGGCCGACGCCGCAGGTCATCTTCACTTCGTCGAGCCGGCGCACCAGCTCCTCGTAGGGCACGTCGCCTTCGAGCATGTTGTCGTAGGTGTTGCGCGGCAGGCCCAGGCGCTGGCCGAGGATGTCGCGCACGGTGGCCTTCTCGGCGGCCGCGGCGTCCTTGAGCTTGAAGAACGGCAGCACGTCGGCCAGCCTGGTGTCCCAGCTGAAGCGACCGTCGTTCACCAGCACGCCGGCCACCGCGGTGGCGAAGGCCTTGGACAGCGAGGCGAGGCGGAACACCGTCTCCGGCGTGATCGGCTCCTGCGTGCTGGCGTTGGCGTAACCCAGCGTGTGCTCGTACACCACTTTGTTGTCCACCACGATCGCGGTGGCCAGGCCGGCGACGGCGTGGCGTTCGTCGAGCTTCTGCAGCCAGTCCTGGTAGGCGGCGACGGTGGCCTTGATCCGATCGTCCGGCAGGTGCTGCGGCGCGGGATTCGCGCTCTGCATGGACACCTGCGGCTGGGTCGGCGGCGGCGTCACCTGCGAAGGAATCGCGACCTGGGGCAAGGCACCGTGGGGCAAGGTGGCCTGGGGCGAGCTGGCTTGAGATGGACTGGCCTGAGATAAGCCGGCCTGAGCCGGCGCGGACGCGGCTTCGGCGGGGCGTGGACCGCCGGCGAGGCCGAGCACACCGGCGATCAACAGAAAGAGATGGCGAAACTGCATGCTGCTCTGGCGTCGTATGGGCGCCGCTGGCGCCGTAAACGGGAGTACCTGGATTCCCTGAGGTTATCGGCGGGATCCTTCCCGGTTTTAGACATTCCAATTGTGGGGCACTTCGTGCCGCTCTACAACGGACCGCCGTCGGCCTGCCGTGGCCCCAGTCACGCGGCGGACGGCTGCGCAGCCGGCCTCGACGACAGGTCCGCTTCCAGCATCAGCGCCGCGGCACGCTCGGCCAGCATCAAGGTGGGTGCATTGGTATTGCCGGTGATCAGCGTGGGCATTACCGAGGCATCCACCACGCGCAGGCCCGGCACGCCCCACACGCGCAGCTCGCTGTCCACCACGGCCTCGTGCTCGCGCCCCATGCGGCAGGTGCCCACGGGGTGGTAGATGGTCTCGGCGCGGCGGCGGATGAAGTCCTCGTATTCCGCGTCGGTGCGCAGTTCCGTGGCCGGTTGCACCGGCGCGCCGCGGAAGGCGTCGAACGGTGCCTGCGCGAAGATCTCGCGGGACAGGCGCGCGGCCTCGATCATCATCTTCAGATCGTGGCCTTCCGCATCGCCCAGGTAGTTGGCGTGGATGGCGATGGGCGCCGCCGGATTCGCCGAACGCAGGCGCAGCTGCCCGCGGCTGCGCGGATGCAGATAGCACGCGTGCACGGTGTAGCCCCGGCCGGGCAGGGCGCGTGCGCCGTGGTCGTCCAGCTGCGCGGGGATGAAATGGAACTGGATATCGCAGCGCTCGTCCGGCGCGTGCCGGCTGCGCACGAAGCCGCCGGCTTCGGCGGCGTTGGAGGTACCGATACCGTCGCGGTGCCGCGCATAGCGCCAGGCCACGGCCAGGTCGTTGAGATGGTCGAAGGTGGCGCGGCTGTGGGTGCCGGTGACGCTGCAGATGTCGAGGTGATCCTGCAGGTGGGCGCCGACGTGGGGCTGGTCCAGTGCCGCCGCCACGCCGTGTTCGCGCAGATGATCGGCCGGGCCGATACCGGACAGCATCAGCAACTGCGGCGTGTTGATCGCGCCGGCGGCGAGGATCACCTCGCCGGCCTCGATGCGCCGTCCATCGATCTGCACGCCCACCGCACGGCCCCGCTCGATCAGCACCCGCTGCGCCAGCACGCCGGTGCGCACTTCCAGATTGGCGCGCTGCAGGGCGGGCCGCAGATACGCCACCGCGGCCGAGCAGCGCGCGCCGTCGCGCTGGGTCACCTGGTACAGGCCGAAGCCGTCCTGCCGTTCGCCGTTGAAGTCGGGGTTGCGGTAATAACCCGCGGCGACACCGGCATCGATGAAGGCGTCCGACAGCTCGCTGTGGAAGCGCAGGTCGGCCACGCCCAGCGGCCCGCCCGCGCCATGCCAGGGGCCGGCGCCGCGCGCGTTGTCCTCGCCGCGCAGGAACCACGGCAGCACGGCGTTCCAGCTCCAGCGTGCATCGCCGGTGGCCTGCGCCCAGGCGTCGTAGTCGGCCGCGGCGCCGCGGATGTAGCACATGGCATTGATCGAACTGGAACCGCCCAGCGTCTTGCCGCGCGGCCACCACAGGCGGCGGTGGCCGAGCTGCGCTTCGGGTTCGGTGCGGTAGCCCCAGTTGATGCGCTGGCTGCCGTAGATCCGCGCCAGGCCGCGATGGTCGCCGACCAGCTTGGCGATGCCGGCGGGCATGTGGATCAGCGGATTCAGGTCGCGCGGCCCGGCTTCCAGCAGCAATACG
Organism: Dyella sp. SG562; assembly: GCF_011759495.1. Taxonomy (NCBI): domain Bacteria; kingdom Pseudomonadati; phylum Pseudomonadota; class Gammaproteobacteria; order Lysobacterales; family Rhodanobacteraceae; genus Dyella; species Dyella sp. SG562. The sequence continues at coordinate 55,379 of NZ_JAAOYS010000009.1, read as the reverse complement.
CGTTTGCCCGGGTGTGCGCTCAGCCGGTTGGCCAGCACGCAGCCGGCGGAGCCGCCGCCGACGATCACGTAGTCGTAGTCCATGCGCTTGCCCATCCGTCTCCCCCGTGGCCGCCGCTGGCGCGTCATGCTCGCATGCTAGTCTGCGCGCGACCTACGCAGGATGTCCCCGGTGAACTCACCTCGTCCTACCGCGACCGGCCAGGCCCATGCCCCCGTGCTGTCCGCCGTGGCGTTCTTCTTCGTGATGGCGGGCTACTACATCATCCGGCCGGTGCGCGACCAGCTCGGCGGCGCGGTGGGCGCGCAGGCGCTGCCGCTGTTCTACGCCGCGGTGCTGCTGGTGATGCTGCTGCTCACGCCGCTGTTCGGCATCCTGGTGGCGCGCTTTCCGCGCAAGCAGCTGCTGAGCTGGAGCTACTGCTTCTTCGCGCTGTGCCTGCTGGCCTTCGTGCCCGCCTTCGTGGCGCAGGACCGCATCGGCGCACGCTCGCTGGGCATGGCGTTCTATGTGTTCGGCAGCGTGTTCAATCTGTTCGTGGTGTCGCTGTTCTGGAGCTTCATGGCGGACATCTTCGACAGCGCCGGGGCGCGCAAGGTGTTCTCGCTGATCGCCCTGGGCGGCATGGCGGGCGCGGTGGCCGGCCCTGTCATCACCAAGCTGCTGGTGACGGCGATCGGCGTGGCGCCGCTGCTGGTGGTGTCGGCGGCGAGCCTGCTGGTGGCGCTGGCCTTGCTGCTGTCGCTCTCCGGCAGCCAGCAGCGCGGAGCCGGCGCGGACCAGCCCTTGGGCGGCTCGATCTGGGCCGGCATCAAGGAGCTGTGGTCGCGGCCTTTCCTGCGCTACATGGCGATTTTGATGCTGCTGGGCGACGGCATCGGCACGCTCGCCTATGCGCTGATGGCCGACTACACCAAGGCGCACATCGCCGACAAAGTGGCGCGCACCGCCTTCTACAACGACATCGACCTCTACACCAATGTGATCGGCGCGGTGCTGCAGCTGACCGTCACGCGCTGGCTGATGATGCGCCACGGCGCGGGCTGGGGCCTGGTGGTGCCGGCGCTGGTGAACCTGGTGCTGCTGCTGGGGCTGGCCCTGGTCGGCACCGGCCAGATCGCGCTGTTCGGCTATGCGGTGCCGATGCTGGCGGTGACCATGGTCGGCTCGCGCGCCTTCGCCTACGGCATGACCAAGCCGGCGCAGGACGCGCTGTACACCCGCGTGCCGCGCGAGACGCGCTACAAGGGCAAGAACTTCGTGGAGACCGCGGTGTGGCGCTTCGGCGACGTGCTGGTCACCAGCGGCGTCAACCTGTTCGGCATGCTGGGCGTGACGCTGTCGGGCATGGCTTCGGTCGGCGTCGGCATTTCGGCGCTGGCGGCGTGGATCGCGCGCCGCGCGGGGCACGCGCCCGACCTTGCGCCGGAGGCGCCCGCAAAGTCCTGACAACCTTCGAGGGTGAATCCTTCTCCCTCCGGCGACCCGAAGGTAGTCCCCGTGGGAGAGAAGGTGGCGGCAGCCGGATGAGGGTACGGCCGGAGCGGTGCACATCACTCTTGTGCTCCGCCCGAACCCTCACCCCAAACCCTCTCTCCCACAGGGACTGCCTTCGGGTCGCCGATGGGAGAGGGGCTCAATCAAGGCATCAGCGCCCCGCGATGTACTGCTCGAGGTGGTCGATCTGCTCGGCCTGTTCCTCGATCACGGCCTTGACCAGATCGCCGATCGAGATCACGCCCATCACGCGGCTGTCGTGCACCACCGGCAGGTGGCGGATGCGGCTGTCGGTGCACAGGCGCATGCAGTATTCGACTTCCGTGTCGGGGCCGACGGTGAGTGCGGGGCTGCTCATGATCTCGGCCACCGAAGTCTGCGCCGAAGAGCGGCCCTGCAGGATCACCTTGCGCGCGTAGTCGCGCTCGGAAACCATGCCGACCAGCTGCTCGCCGCGCATCACCAGCAACGCGCCGACCTGGCGTTCGGCCATGTGCTTGATGGCGTCCAGCACCGTCGCGTCTTCCGCGATGCTGAAGACCTGGTGCCCCTTGCTGTCCAGCAGATGCTTGACCTGACGCATGCCTGGCCTCCGGAGTGAAGGTGGACGATCGCCGCATCAGTCTAGCGCCGCTGCCTGCTGGAGGTGTAGCGCGGACGTGAATCCGCCCGGCGTTCAGCCGCGTCCGCCGCGGCGCCGTTCCTCGATGAAGTACAGCGGCCGCTGCTTGCTCTCCGCGTAGCTGCGGCCCAGGTATTCGCCGATCACGCCCAGCGCCAGCAGCTGGATGCCGCCGAGGAACAGGATCACCAGCATCAAGGTGGGATAGCCGCGCACCGCGTCGCCCCAGATCAAGGCCTTGGCCAGCACCCATACGCCGTAGGCGAAAGCCAGCAGCGAGGCGCTGATGCCGATCCAGGTGGCCAGGCGCAGCGGCGCGGTGGAAAACGAAGTGATGCCTTCCACCGCCAGCTGGGTCAGGCGCCAGTAGTTCCATTTGGTCTGGCCGGCGTGGCGCGGGTCGCGTTCGTAGCGCACCGACGTCTGGCGGTAGCCGATCCAGGCGAACAGGCCTTTCATGAAGCGCTGCCTTTCGCGCAGCTGGCGCAGCGCGTCCAGGGCGCGGCGCGAGAGCAGGCGGAAGTCGCCGGTGTCGCGCGGCACGGCGGTGTCGGAGAGCTTTTCCATGGTGCGGTAGAACGCCGCCGAGGTGAACCGCTTCAAGCCGGTTTCGCCAGCGCGGGCGCTGCGGGTGGCGTAGACCACGTCGTAGCCGGCGCGCCACTGTTCGACCAGGGCGGGGATCAGTTCGGGCGGGTCCTGCAGGTCGGCGTCGATCACCACTACCGCGTCGGCGTCGGCTTCGTCCAGGCCGGCGGTCATCGCCGCCTCCTTGCCGAAGTTGCGCGAGAGCTTGAGGCCCGCGGCGCGCGGGTCGCGCCGGGTGAGCGCTTCGATGATGTCCCAGGTGCGGTCCGCGCTGCCGTCGTCCACGTACAGCACGTTGCAGTCGAGCGGCAGCTGGTCGAGCACGCCCGCCAGGCGCTGGTGGAAGGTGTCGAGCACCGCCGCTTCGTTATAGGCGGGCACGATGACGGTCAGCTGCGGCATGCGCGGGTCCATGCGGGAAACCCGCGCATGCTAGCGGACCGCCCGTGCGGCGGCGATGTTTTCAGCGCGTGCGGCGCACCTGCGCCGGCGTGTCGCCGCGCAGATAGCCCGGGCCGCCGAGCTGGCCCATCTGCTGCTGGATCCAGGCGGCACGGCTCAGCACGTAGGGGCTGGGCTGCGCCACCTTGAAGCGGCGCGGGCTGGGCAGCACCGCGGCCAGGCGCGCGGCCTGGGCCGGCGCCAGCCGGGCGGGCGCCGTATGGAAATACGCATCGCTGGCCGCGCCCACGCCGTAGACGCCGTCGCCCAGCTCCGCGATGTTCATGTACACCTCGAGGATGCGCTGCTTGGGCCAGGTCGCCTCGATCAGCACGGTGAAATACGCCTCCAGCCCCTTGCGCACGAAGCTGCGGCCGTTCCACAGGAACAGGTTCTTGGCGGTCTGCTGGCTGATCGTGCTGGCGCCGCGCAGGCGCTTGCCGTCTTCGGCGGCGTCCATGGCGTTCTGGATGGAGTCGAAGTCGAAGCCGTGGTGGAACGGGAATTTCTGGTCCTCGCCGGCCACCATAGCCATCGGCACGTAGGGCGACACTTCCGACCATGGCACCCAGCGGTAGCGCAGGTGGAAATCCGGCTCGCCGTGGATCAGAGCGCTCAGGCGCCGTTCCATCATCACCGCCGACGTCCACGGCGGCACGAAGCGCAGCACCAGCACCGCGAACCAGCTCAGGGCAAGCCAGGCAAGCGCCAGGATGGCGACCGGGCGCAGCAGGCGGACGATGAGGGAGCGGCTGGGCGGCATGGGAACGCGGTCATAAGGGACGCGGCAGTATAAGAGGCCGCCCGGCCGCGCCAAGCCGGCCCGCCGGCCCGGCTGGCATACACTGGGCTGCGCTGCCGCCTCCCGGCCTGCCGGCTTGCATGCCTGCGCGACGCCCCCATCTCTGCGCGCTTGTCCTTAGAGGTTCGAATCCGTGGAAACCGTTCTTGTCGAAGACGTGCTGCACCGCTTCCTGCTCGAGCGCGCCGGCGTGCGCGGCGTGCTGGTGCGGCTGGGCGCCGCCTGGCGCGAAGTGGCCGGGCGCGCGGACTATCCGCCGGCGCTGCGTTCCCTGCTGGGCGAATCGCTGGCGGCCAGCGCGCTGCTGACCGGCAACATCAAGCTGGAAGGCAATCTGTCGATCGAGCTCAAGAGCAGCGGCGCGCTGCGCCTGCTGTTCACCGAATGCACCGACCAGGGCCGCCTGCGCGGCCTGGCGCGCTGGGACGGCGTGCTGCCGGCGCCGCTCGCGCTGGAGGAGCTGCCGGAGGCGGTCATGGCCATCACCATCGGCCACGCCGAGCGCGGCCAGCGCTACCAGGGCCTGGTCGACCTGCGCCATCCGCAGCTCGGCGGCGCGCTGGAAGGCTATTTCACCCAGTCCGAGCAGCTGCCGGCACGCATCCTGCTGGCTGCCGACGGCGAGCACGCCGTCGGCCTGATGCTGCAGCGCCTGCCCGGCGAAGGCGGCCGCGATGGCGTGCAGGACGACGACGCCTGGCCGCGCATCGGCCACCTGGTCGACACGCTGGGCAAGGAAGAAATGCTCGCCACCGCGCCGGAGGAACTGCTGTACCGGCTGTTCCACGAGGAATCCGTGCGCCTGTTCGACCCGCGCCCGCTTGCCTTCGGCTGCAGCTGCACGCGCGAGCGCGTGGAATCGATGCTGCGCTCGCTGGGCCGCGAGGAAGTGGAAGCCGCGCTGGAAGCGCGCGAGGGCGAGATCGAGGTGACCTGCGAGTTCTGCGCGCAGCGCTATACCTTCGACCGCATTGACGCCGAACACCTGCTCAGCCATTCCGCGGTGAGCGCGCCGGGCACGGCGCAGTAAAGCTGGTGGTGCTTCAGGGCAGCGCGAAGTGATATTCGCGCTGCAGCCACACGTCCGCGGCATGCGGCGTGGCGAACAGGAAACCCTGGCCGTAGCGGCAGCCGACGCGCAGCAGCGCCTCGCGCTGGTCTTCCTGCTCGATGCCTTCGGCGATCACCTGCATCTGCAATGAGTCGGCCAGCACCTGGATGGCGCGCACCACGGCCAGGCTGTGACCGCCTTCGCGCGGCAGTTCGGTGATGAAGGAGCGGTCCACCTTCAGCGTGCTGATCGGGTACTGATGCAGGTAGCTCAGCGACGAGTAGCCGGTGCCGAAATCGTCCAGCGCGATGCCGACGTCGTGGGCGCGCAGGTTGTCCAGGATGCGCTTCACCTGCGAGGCGTTTTCCAGCAGCGCGCGCTCGGTGACTTCGATGCGCAGGCAGCGCGTGGGCACCCGATGCGCGGCCAGCAGGTCGAGCAGGCGGCGGTCCAGGTCCGGCGAACGGAAGTGGCGGCCGGACACATTGATGCTGACGAAGCCGTCGCTGCCGGTAAGCGCCTCGGCCTGGGCGCAGACCTGTTCGAAGATCTGCCAGTCGATGCTTTCCGAGCAGCCGCTTTCCTCCGCCACGGCGAGGAAGTCGCTGGGCGTGAGCAGGCCGCGGTCCGGATGGCGCCAGCGCAGCAGCGCCTCGTAACCCACGGTGCGGCCGTCTTCCAGCGAGACGATGGGCTGGTAGAACGGCACGAATTCGTTGCGGCTCAGCGCGCGGCGCAGGTCGCCTTCCATTTCCAGCAGGGACAGCGCCTCGCGGCGCAGGCGGTCGTCGAACACCGCGGCGCGGTGGCGGCCTTCGTCCTTGGCGCGGTACATGGCGGCGTCGGCATCGCGCAGCAGTTCTTCCGGACGCTGGTAATGCGGGCCGGGCAGGGCGATGCCGATCGAGGCGGAGGTGAAGATCTCCTTGGCGCCCAGGCGGAACGGTGTCTGCAGCTCGGCGATGATGCGCTCGGCGATGACCAGCGCCATGCGGTAGTCGGTGATGCCTTCGGCCAGCACGGCGAATTCGTCGCCGCCCAGGCGCGCCACCACGTCGCGGGTCTTCAGGCAGGCGCGGATGCGTCCGCCCACCTGGAACAGCAGGTCGTCGCCGACCAGATGCCCGACCGAATCGTTGATGACCTTGAAGCGGTCCAGGTCGATGAACAGCACCGCGAACATGTCCTGCGGACTGCCGTGATAGCGCTGCAGCGCCTGTTCCAGCCGCTGCAGCAGCAGGGTGCGGTTGGGCAGGCCGGTGAGCGAGTCGTGCAGGGTTTCGTACTTGAGGCGGCGCTCCACGCGCTCGCGCTCGGCGATCTGTTCGCGCAGGTCGCGGTTGGCCAGGGCCAGCGCGCGGGTGCGCTCGGTGACGCGGCGTTCCAGGCTGGCGTAGGCCTGCTTCAGCGATTCGGTGGTGTGCTTGCGCTGCAGCGCATTGGCCACGTGGTAGCTGACGAAGGTGAGCAGCTCCTGGTCGCGCACGTCGTAGGTGTGCTCGGGCGAATAGCTCTGCACCGCCAGCACGCCCATGGCGCGCTCGCCCCAGATCAACGGCACGCCAAGCCAGCACACCGAGCGCGAGCCGTGCTGGCCGATCTCGCCCTGGCGGGCCAGGCGGTCGATGTCGTCCGGCGAGGCCAGCAGCGGCTTGCCATGGCGCAGCACGTATTCGGTGAGGCCGCGGCCGTGCGAGCGCGGCAGGCGCACGGTGTCGAATTCGTCGACCGAATACGGGAAGGTGAGCTGGTTCGGTTCTTCGTCCAGCAGCGCGATATAGAAATTGCGCGCGTACAGCAGGCCGCCGATGACCCGGTGCACGGCGGCATAGAAGTTGTCCAGGCTTTCCGAGGCGTTGGCCAGTTCCGCGATGCGGAACAGCGCTGCCTGCAGGCGTTCGCCGCGCTGGCGCTGCAGCACCTGCTGGCGCAGCACGCGGTTGGCTTCGCGCAGCGCGGCGGTACGGCTGGCCACGCGGCGTTCCAGTTCGGCGTGGGCTTCGCGGCGTTCCAGTGCCGTCTGCACGTGCTTGGCCACGTAGCTGAGCAGTTCGCGGTCGTGCTCGGTGTAGTGGGTGTCCTCGCGGTAGCTCTGCACCACGATGCCGCCGACTACGCGGCCGTCGCGCTGCAGCGGCACGCCGAGCCAGTCCTCGCACACCGGGCCGAGCAGCACGAACTGGCCGGCGAACTGGCGCGAGAGCTCCTCCACCGAACCCATGATCGGCTGGCCGCCCTGCAGCAGGTTCCAGGTGAGGCTGTGGCGCATGTCCTGCAGCGGCACGCTCTGGTCGGGCAAGGGCGGGTCCTTGTCCATGGTGTCGACGTAGTACGGGAAGCGCACGCTGTCGGTGGCCGGGTCGTACAGGGCGACGTAGAAATTTTCCGCGTACATCAGGCTGCCGAGGATGCCGTGCAGCGCGTGCATCATCTCGGCCATGTTGTGTTCGGTGCTGGCCTGGTCGGCGATGGCGTAGAGCGCGCGCTGCAGGCGCTCGGCCATGGCCAGGCGGGAGATGGCCTCGTACAGGCGCGAGGTCTCGGCCAGCTGGCGCAGGCGGGCGGCGGCCATGCGGCCCAGCCAGGCGATTTCCTCGGTGTCCGCGGCCGGCACCGGCCCTTCCGCGGCCAGGACCAGCAGGCGCTGGCACTGGGGATCCTCGGCCAGCGCCAGCTGGCCCGGCAGAAGCGGGTCGGCCGGCGATTCCAGCGCACGCCAGAGCAGGGCGCCGCGTACTCCGAGCGCACGCAGCACGGCCCCGCAGACCTCGGTGACCCCGGCCGCGTCGCCGGCCCGGAACAGGCCTTCCACGGCCGCATGCAACGCCGCGGAGTGAGGCTCCGCAGACGGAAACATCGGGGTGGAACTGGTGGGTACTGAACTCATCCGGCGCGGACCGGTCCATGCGTTGCTCACATGCGCCTTTATATCGTCTCTGTTCAGCGTTGTCGCTGACGGGACGGGCGGGGGCGGACGCTTTTCGCCCTGATCGGACTCCACGTTTTTTTGCGGTCCCGGTCACCCAATTACCAGGGCAAAAAGCTCGCTTGCAAAAGTTAAATTGTGGTAAGCTGCGCCCACCCGAGCCCTGGGGAGGGTGTGGGTTCCATCCACGTAGAGCCTTGATTCGGTCCAATTCCATGCGCCGCCTGTTGTTGTCCGTGCCATTCCTGCTGATGCCGCTCGCCGCGGCAGGGCAGTCGCTGGCCGGCGATACGCATGAACTGGCCAACCGGCTGCTCACCCAGAAGCCCGACCAGGTGGTTCAGCTCGGTCCGGATGCGGCCGTGCCCCTGTGGCGTGGCAGCGACGGCCGCTGGCTGGCGCTCAAGGCCGACAGCAGCAGCTTCGGCGCTGCCCAGCGCAACGACGGCCCCCTGCAGTTCACCGTGGTCGACGCCTCGCGCGCCGTTTCCACCGACCTTACTTATGGCCTGGGTTCCAACCTGCAGGCCCATGTGGGCGTCAGCGAGCACACCTGGATCAACAACCGCGTGCCGCGTGTCATCGGCAGCGAGATCGGCGCCACCTACAGCAGCGGCCGCTACAGCGTGGGCCTCAGCCTGGGCGCCAACAGCACGCCGAACAACTCGGTGCTGCCGCGCCTGCTGCCGGGCGCCCCGGCCGGGGTCAACGGCCTGAGTGCGTTCGACAGCAGCGCGCAGCTCAATGCCCGCGGCCGCGTCGCGCTGGACAGCAAGAGCGGCATCGACCTCGGCGCCAGCGTGGGCCGCGTCCGCCTGCTGCCGGGCAACCTGCTGGGCGTGAACACCCTGGACCAGAAGGCGCTGAGCTTCGGCGTCGACCGCGGCCCGCTCAGCGGCGGTGTGGTCGGCCGCGTGATGCAGCCGGCGCTGCCGGGTACGGGCTACAACAGCGACCGCCGCTGGAGCAGCATCGACCTCGGCGTCACCCTGCGCCTGCCCTGGCAGGGCGAGCTGAGCATCGGCGCGCAGAACGTGTGGTCGTCCGGCAATGCGGTGAATACGCCGGTGGGTCCGGAGCCGGACCAGTCGCGCACGCCGTACGTGCAGTACCACCAGGATCTCTAAGCTGCCGTCTTCCACGGAAGCTTGAACGCCACAAGGCAAGAAGCCGTCGCCTCGCAGCGACGGCTTCTTCGTTTACGGCGGCGGCAACCGCCCGCCTTCAATCCTGCCTGCGGATCTTCAGGTCGCCGCTGAAGGTTTCCAGCTTGATGTTGGCGCCGCCGCTGCCGGCGTTGGCGTCCAGCTCCATGCCGGGGCCGTGTTCCACCTTGCGCGGCGAACCGAAGTCGCTGCGCAGGTCGCCGCTGAACGTGTTGGCGTGGATGCGTGCGGAAACATTGCCCGGCACCTGCACCTGCACGTCGCCGCTCATGCTGTCGACATTCATATCGCCGCCGGCCTGCATGCCGCCGCCCACCTGCACGTCGCCGGAGACGGTGCTGAGATTGAGCCGCTTCCACGGTCCGCCATTCACGCGGATGCGTCCGGACACCGTCTGCAGTTCGGCCTCGCGGCCCACCGACGGGGCGAGGATGTCGCCGCTCACCGTCTGCAGGTCCACCTTGTCCGCATGGCCGGCCAGTTCCAGGCTGCCGCTGACGCTCTCGGCTTCCACCGAGGGCGAGCGCGCATTGATGCGCACCTTGCCGCTCACCGAATTGATCTTGATGGTGCCGCCGTCGATGCCGTCGATGCTGGCTGGTGCGCTCACCACCTCCACTTCCAGCGAGGCGGCCTTGGGCACGCGCACGTCCAGCGTGGTGCTGCCCATCGAGGTGTCGTTGTTGAAGTTGAACCAGCGCGACTTGCCGGTGGATTCCACCTTCAGTTCCAGGTTGCCGTTGTCGCCTTCGAGCTCCAGCGGCCTGGCGCCGTCGCCGAGGCGGCCGGTGACCTGCACCTGGTTGCGGTCCCAGGCGGTGACGGTGACCGAGCCTTTGACGTTGCTGATCTGCAGCTGCACGTTGGGCTTGGCGTCGTGGCTGAGGTTGATCGGCGTGTCGGCATAAGCCTGGCCGATTGCCAGCGCCAGCAGGACAGGGAGATAGCGTGCGGTTTTCATGATTGTGCTCCGGTGGCTCAGCCTGCCTGTTGTTCCATCTGACGCAGTTGCGATTGACGTTTGGCCGTGCGGTCCAGCAGACGCTGCAGGGCGGGGGAATGCGGGGCCTGCTCCATGGCCTGCTGCAGTTCGACGCGTGCGGCGTACAGTTCCACCGCCGCACCGGCCAGGCGCGGGTCGGTGGGTTTCCAGTTCGCCGGCACCTGCGCTTCGAGCGTCGCGGGCGTTTCCACCCGCCACTGGTGATTGAGGGCGACGGCCAGCAGCGACAGGCCCGCGAAGCTTGCCGCGAGCAGCCAGCGCTGACCGCGTGGGGCGCGCGGCGCCGCGGTGATGGCGGTGGGCGTGCCGGCATCGAGCTTCGCTTCGATGTCGGCCCACAGGTCGCGCCGCGGGGACACCGGTTCGCGCAGGGCGCGCATCTGGCGATGCCATTCGAATTCGTTCATGACGCTTCTCCAAGTACCTTTCGCAGCAGTCCGCGTGCGCGGTGCAGCTGCGCTTTCGACGAGCCGACGGCCATGCCGAGCTCGGCGCTGATTTCCTCGTGCCGCCAGCCTTCCACATCGTGCAGGACCAGCACGGCGCGTGCGCGTGGCGGCAGTTTGCCGATCGCACGTTCCAGTTCGTCGCGTTCGGCGGCACAGAACGGGGTTTCGCCGCGGTCGGGCAGGCTGTCCTCGTCCATCATGCTGACCGGGTCGGCGCCGCGCGAGCGGATGTCCATCAGCGCCACGTTCACCGCCAGGCGGTACAGCCAGGTGCCGAACGCGCTTTCGTGGCGGAAGCCGGCCAGTTTCTGCCAGGCGCGCACGAAGGCGTCCTGGGTCAGATCCTCGGCGCGTGCGTGGTCATAGCCGGCCAGGCGGTAGACGGCGCCGTAGACGCGGTCGGCATGCCGGCGATAGAGCCGCTGGAACGCCGCGCGGTCGCCGTCCGCGGCCGCGCGCACGTCGGCGACGTCGTCGTCGGGCGCTGCGACGGGGGCAGGCGGCATGGAGGTTCCGGTGGCGGCGCAGGCGCTGATCATCTTGCCAGCTTGGATGCACCGTGGCGCTGCAGGGTTTAGAGAAAGGCGCTCATCCGCCATCAGTCATGGACGGCGGGAAGCGGCGGCCGGGCCTTGCGCCACGGCCGCCGCGGACGGTCACGAGGCGACCGCCGAAACCCGCGGCGCGCCGGCGAGCGCGGCGGCCACGCGTTCGAGTTCGTCGTGCAGGCGCTGCGGCATGCGCTGGCCGAATTCGCGCAGGTAGTCGCCGATGGCGGCGGCTTCGGCCTGCCAGCCGGCCTCATCGACGTGCAGCAGCTCGTCCAGCGCGGCGCCATCCAGCGCCAGGCCTTCGGTGCGCAGTTCGCCGCGCGCCGGCAGGGTGCCGATCGGCGTGTCGACGCCGGCGGCCTTGCCTTCGACGCGGGCGATCATCCACTCCAGCACGCGCAGGTTGTCGCCGAAGCCCGGCCACAGGAACTTGCCGTCCCTGCCTTTGCGGAACCAGTTGACGTGGAAGATCTTCGGCAGCTGCGCGCCCGGCCGGTCGAACGACAGCCAGTGCTGGAAATAATCGCCGTAGTGGTAGCCGCAGAACGGCTTCATCGCCATCGAGTCGCGGCGCAGCACGCCCACCGCGCCGGTGGCCGCGGCGGTGGTTTCCGAACCCATCGCGCCGCCGACCAGCACGCCGTGCGCCCAGTCGCGCGCCTCGAACACCAGCGGCACCAGCGAAGGACGGCGGCCGCCGAACACGATGGCGCTGATCGGCACGCCCTGCGCGTCCTCGGCCTTGGGCGACCAGGTCGGGCACTGCTTCGCGCTGACGGTGAAGCGCGCATTCGGATGCGCGGCCGGGCCATTGGCCGGGTTGTAGGCGCGGCCTTGCCAGTCCAATGCCGGCTCCCCCGGCAGGCCTTCCCACCAGGGCTGGTTGTCGGCGGTGACGGCGACGTTGGTGAAGATGGTGTCGCGCGCGATGCTGGCCAGCGCGTTCGGATTGCTGCCCGCGCTGGTGCCCGGCGCCACGCCGAAGAAGCCGGCTTCCGGGTTGATCGCGTACAGGCGGCCGTCGGCGCCGGGGCGCATCCAGCAGATGTCGTCGCCCACGGTCCACACCTTCCAGCCGTCGCGGCGATAGCCTTCCGGCGGGATCAGCATGGCCAGGTTGGTCTTGCCGCAGGCCGACGGGAACGCGGCGGCGACGTAGTGCGTCTGCCCCTGCGGGTTCTCGATGCCCACGATCAGCATGTGCTCGGCCAGCCAGCCCTCGGACCTGGCCTGCCAGCTGGCGATGCGCAGCGCATGGCACTTCTTGCCCAGCAGCGCATTGCCGCCGTAGCCGGAACCGTAGGACTTGATGGTCAGGTCCTCGGGGAAATGCATGATGAAGCGGCGCTCCGGATCGAGCTCGCCGGTGGAGTGCAGCCCCTTCACGAACGTGCCTTCGCGCTCGATGCGCGCCTGCGCCGCGGCGCCCATGCGCGTCATGGTGCGCATGTTGGCCACCACGTAGGGGCTGTCGGTGATTTCCACGCCGCAGCGGGCCAGCGGCGAATCGATCGGGCCCATGCAGTACGGAATGACGTACATGGTGCGGCCTTCCATGCAGCCGGCGAACAGGCCGTCCATCTTGGCGTTCGCCTCGGCCGGGTCCATCCAGTGGTTGTTCGGGCCGGCATCTTCCTGCTCCTTCGTGCAGACGAAGGTGAGGTGCTCGACGCGGGCCACGTCGGAAGGGCTCGACCGGTGCAGGTAGCAGCCTGGATGGGTCTGCTGGTTCAGTTCGACCAGGTCGCCGGTCTGCAGCATCTGCTGCACCAGGGCCTGGTATTCGGCGTCAGAGCCATCGCACCAATGGATGCGGGCGGGGCGGGTCAGCGCCGCCACCTCGTCCACCCAGCGCTGCAGCGCCGCCAGCTTGCTCGCCATGCGTTCCTCACTCTGGTCTTAGAACAAAAAAGAGCAGAAACGGTAGTTTGCGTGTACTGGCATTGCAAGGCGGGGTGCAGCAAAGCGGCCCTGGAATGCCGCCAAGCCGCTGATGCGGCTGGTCTTTCAGCCCGGTGTGAGCGTCTTGATCATGTGCTCGACGTAGGCATCGAAGTCTTCATGGCTGATGCGCGGTAGACCCAGCGTGAAGTTGAGCTGCAGGAAGCCTACGTAGGCCGCGTAGGTGAGGCGCGCGCGGTTCAGCGCCTCGGCCGGGGCCAGGCCGGCTTCGCGGTAGATGGTGGTGAGGAATTCCATGCGCCGTTGCGACACGCGGGCCATCACCGGCACCACCTGCGGGTGGTCCAGCGCCTTGAGCAGGGCGGCGTAGACGCGGTGCGGGGCGATTTCGTGCGCGACCCGGCGGAACAGTTCCGGCAGGCGGGCGCGCGGGTCGGGCATGGCCTCGATCTGGCTGATCACCTCGCGCTCGCCGTACTGCTCCCAGCGTTCCAGCGCGGCTTGCAGCAGGGCTTCGCGGGTGCGGAAGTGCCAGTAGAAGCTGCCCTTGGTTACCCCGAGCTGGCGGGCCAGGGCCTCGACGGCGAGGGCGCCGACACCCTGGTCGGCAATCAGCTTGAGGGCGGCATCTTCCCAATCTTCGGCGGAAAGACGGGTACGTTCGGGTTTGGCGCTGGCATTCATTCGAGCATGGTAGCCCCAGTCCTAGGCTTTGCAATCCGAACGGCCGTGGTTGACGGCGGCTCGGACGGCAATCCATACTCGTCCGTATGGTTACCATCGCGCCAGCCGCCGTTTCGTCCCACTCCTATGCCGCCGCCGATGGCGTGCGCCTGGCGGTGGACGTACGCCAGCCCGACGGCCGGCCCGCCCTGCTGTTCGCCCATGGCTTCGGCCAGACCCGCCACGCCTGGACGGCCACCGCCGCCGCGCTGGCGGGCGAGGGCTTGCGCTGCGTCACTTTCGACAGCCGCGGCCATGGCGAAAGCGGCCGCGTGCCCGGCGGCGACTACCACATGGAACAGTTCGTGGCCGACCTGGTCGGGCTCGCTCGTTCTCAGCCGGAACCGCCGGTGCTGGTCGGCGCCTCGATGGGCGGCCTGCTCGGCCTGGTGGTGGCCGGCGAGATCGATCCCGGCCTGTTCCGCGCCCTGGTGCTGGTGGACATCACCCCGCGCTGGGAAACCGCCGGCGTCGAACGCATCCTCGCTTTCATGCAGGCGCATCCGGACGGCTTCGCCGATTACGCCGAAGCGGCCGAACAGATCGCCGCCTACCTGCCGCACCGCGCCGGCCGCAAGAGCGAAGACCAGTTGCGCCCCCTGCTGCGCGAAGGCGCCGATGGCCGCCTGCGCTGGCATTGGGACCCGGCCCTGCTCGGCGGCGACCTGGTGCGCGAGGCCGAGCGCTACCAGCCGCGCCTGATGAGCGCCGCGGCCAACGTGCGCGTGCCGCTGCTGCTGCTGTCGGGCGGGCGCAGCGACGTGGTCTCGCGCGACACCGTCGACGAATTCCTCCGCCTCGCCCCGCATGCCGAACACGTGGAGCTGCCGCGTGCCACGCATATGGTGGCGGGCGACGCCAACGACGCTTTCACCCGTGAGATCGCACGATTCCTGCGCACTCTGGACGGTGGAGCAACGCATTGAATGCCCGCACGGACGCGGTTTTCCTGACTGAGTAATGCCCATGCCTGTCCATCGCCACAACGCCATTCGCGACGAGGTGCTTTCATGTCCGTGATCCTCACCCTGCTGGCGGCCCTCATCGCCACCGGCGCCTGTGCCTACCATCGCAGCAGCCTGCGGACCTGGGCGATCGTCACCGTCGGCGCCACCCTGGTCGTGGGCCTGATCGCCGGCGCGCCGGCCACCACGGTCGTGCTGCTGATCCTCGAGCTGGTGGTCGCCGTGCCGCTGCTGATGATCGACTTCCGCCGCAAGAAGATCAGCGCGCCGCTGCTGAAGCTGTTCGCCAAGGTCACGCCGAAGCTGTCGGAAACCGAGCAGACCGCGCTGGAAGCCGGCACCGTCGGTTTCGAAGGCCAGCTGTTCTCCGGCAAGCCGGACTGGCACGAGCTGATGAAGCAGCCCAAGCCGGAGCTGAGCACCGAGGAACAGGCCTATATGGACGGCCCGGTGGAACAGCTGTGCGGCATGCTCAACGACTGGCAGATCACCCACGAGCTGGCCGACCTGCCGCCGGACGTCTGGGCCTTCATCAAGAAGCACAAGTTCTTCGGCATGATCATCCCGAAGCAGTACGGCGGCCTGGGCTTCTCCGCGCTGGCGCATTCGGCGGTGCTGCAGAAGCTGGCGACCATGTCGGCCACCGTGGCCTCCACCGTCGCCGTGCCCAATTCGCTCGGCCCGGCCGAGCTGCTGCTGCACTACGGCAGCGACGAGCAGAAGAACTACTACCTGCCGCGCCTGGCGGTGGGCGAGGAGATTCCCTGCTTCGCGCTTACCGGCCCGTATGCCGGCTCCGACGCCACCTCGATCACCGACTTCGGCATCGTCTGCAAGCAGACGGTGGACGGCGTCGAGACGCTCGGCATCCGCCTCACCTTCGACAAGCGCTACATCACGCTGGCGCCGATCGCCACCGTGGTCGGCCTGGCCTTCCGCATGTACGACCCGGAGAAGCTGCTGGGCGACAAGGAAGACCTGGGCATCACCCTGGCGCTGATTCCGCGCTCCACCGCGGGCCTGGAAATCGGCCGCCGCCACTTCCCGCTCAACATTCCGTTCCAGAACGGCCCGGTGCACGGCAAGGACATCTTCGTGCCGATGTCGGTGCTGATCGGCGGGCCGAGCATGGCCGGCCACGGCTGGCGCATGCTGGTGGAATGCCTGTCGGTAGGCCGCGCCATTTCGCTGCCGTCCAATGCCACCGGCGGCGTGCGTTCCGCCGTGGCCGCCACCGGAGCCTATGCGCGCATGCGCAAGCAGTTCGGTCTCTCCATCGCGCGTTTCGAAGGCGTGGAAGAAGCGCTCGCGCGCATCGGCGGCCTGACCTATGCCACCGCTGCGCTGTCGCGCGCCACGGCTGCCGCGGTGGACCGCGGCGAGAAGCCGGCCGTGCCGTCGGCCATCGCCAAGTACCACGCCACCGAGTGGGGCCGCATCATCGCCGGCGACGCCATGGACGTGCACGGCGGCAAGGCCGTGCAGCTGGGCCCGAAGAACTACGCCGGCCGCGCCTGGCAGGGCGTGCCGATCGCCATCACGGTGGAAGGCGCGAACATCATGACGCGCAGCCTGATGATCTTCGGCCAGGGCGCGATCCGCTGCCATCCGTACGTGCTGAAGGAAATGCAGGCGCTGTCGATCGCCGATTACGGCGACCGCCTGAAGACTTTCGACCGCCTGCTGTTCAGCCATATCGGCTTCGGCATTTCCAATGCGGTGCGCGCCTTCACCCTGGGCTTCACCGGTTCGCGCATCGGCGAGGCCGCGGGCGACGCCTACACGCGCCGCTACTACCGCAAGCTCGACCGCTATTCGGCCGCGCTGGCGCTGTGCGCGGACACCTTCATGGGCGTGCTCGGCGGCAAGCTGAAGTTCAAGGAGAAACTGTCGGCGCGCCTGGGCGACGTGCTGAGCTATCTGTACATCGCCAGCGCCATGCTCAAGCGCTACGAGGACACCGGCCGTCCGGAAGCGGACCGTCCGCTGCTGGCCTGGGCCTTCCACGAGTGCATGTGGCGTACGCAGATGGCGCTGGACGGCGCGATCCGCAACTTCCCGGTGCGCCCGGTCTCCTGGCTGCTGCGCGTGCTGGTGTTCCCGTTTGGCCGCCGCGAAGTGCCGCCGTCGGACCGCCTGGGCCGCCGCGTCGCCGCCATCATCACGGCGCCGGGCGAAGCGCGCGACCGCCTGCTGGAGTGGGTGTATCTCACCCCGACGGCGAACAACACGGTGGGCCGCATGAACGAGCTGCTGCCGGACGTGATCGCCGCCGAGCCGGTGGAGCGCAAGTTCCTCAAGGCGCAGAAGGCCGGCCAGTTCAAGTCGCACGACTACTTCGGCCAGCTGGCCGAGGCCGAGAAGGCCGGCATCATCGACAGCGCCGAGGCGGCCCTGCTCAAGCGCGTGCGCGAGGGCGTGTTCGAGTTCATCTCGGTCGACGATTTCGACCCGTCGGAACTGGGCGCGGCGAAGACCAAGGAAGAGATCAAGAAGCTCGCCGACGCGGCCTGAGCGTAGGTTGGGGTGAGCGCAGCGAACCCCAACAGACCACCCCGGTTACCGCGCCGTCGAGCGTGGTAACCGGAAGATCGGACGTATCGATGGCCTGGGAGGCTTGTTGGGGTTCGCTGCGCTCACCCCAACCTGCGGCGCCGTTCTTCAGGGGGCCATGACGCAGCGGTTCTTGCCGTCTTCCTTGGCCTTGTACAGCGCGCGGTCGGCGGCCTGGATCAGGTCCTCGTCGCTGCGCGCGTCGCCGCTCCACAGCGCGATGCCCTGGCTGGCGCTCACCTGCGCCACGAACGGACCGCGGCTGCCGTCCAGCGGGTAGGGCGCGGCCAGTTCGCCGCCCAGTTCCTGGCAGCGGTGCAGCAGTGCCGCGGCATCGGAGACGTCTTCCAGGATCAGCGCGAATTCGTCGCCGCCCAGGCGCGCGACGGTGTCGTTCGCGCGCAGCGCCGCGTGCAGGCGCGCGGCGATCGCGCGCAACAGCGCATCGCCGGCCGGATGCCCGTGGTCGTCGTTGATGCCCTTGAAGCCGTCGATGTCCAGCAGCACCAGCGCGAACGCCATGCCGTGGCGCGGCGCGCGTTGCATGGCGGTGCGCAGGCGGTCGTGGAACAGCACGCGGTTGGGCAGGCCGGTGAGCATGTCGTGGGTGGCCTGGTGGCGGATCTGCGCTTCCACCCGCTCGCGCTCGGCCATCTCGATGCCGAGCTGGCGGTTGCGCTCCGACAGCTCGTCCAGCGTGGCGCGCAACTGCGCGCGCGCTTCGTACAGCTCCAGGAACACGCGCACCTTCGACTGCAGGATGGCGTCGTTCACCGGCTTGGCGATGTAGTCCACCGCGCCGAAGCGGTAGCCCTTGAGCCGATGGAGGTCGTCCGCATAGGCCGCGGTGACGAAAATGATCGGGGTCTCCTGCAGCTGGCCGGATTCGCCCAGCAGCGAGGCCACCTCGAAGCCGTCCATGTCCGGCATGTTCACGTCCAGCAGGATCAGCGCGAACTCATGGTCCAGGCACATCGCCAGCGCCTGGTTGCCGCTGCTGGCTTCCAGCAGCTCGGCGCCGCAATCGGCCAGCAGCACGCGCATCGCCACCAGGTTGGCATGGGTGTCGTCGACGACGAGGATCTTGGGGCGGGCGATATTCATGCGAGACAGAGCCGGTTGAGCAGCGGCGGGATCTGCGCCAGGGGCAGGCAATGGTCGGCGCCGGCGCGCTCCAGCGCGGCCTGCGGCATGGTCGGTACTTCCGCGTCGCCGGGCTCCTGCACGATGGCGATGCCTCCCTGCGCGCGGATCGCCGCCAGTCCTTCGGCGCCGTCGCTGTTGGCGCCGGTGAGCACCACGCCGACCAGGCGTTCGCGGTACGCCTCGGCGGCGGAATCGAATAGTACGTCGATCGAGGGGCGCGCGTAGCTCACGCGCGGGTCCACGCTGAGCGCAAAGCGGCGGTCGTGCTCCAGCAGCAGGTGATAGCCGCTGGGCGCCACGTGCACCGTGCCGGGCGCCGGCAGTTCGCGCTCGCGCGCCTCGGTCACCGCCAGGCGGGTGTGCCGCGCCAGCAGCTCGCACATCAGCTCGACCGTGGCCGAGCCGGTATGGCAGCACACCAGCAGGGTCTGCGGCAGGCGTGGATCCAGTTGCGCCAGCAGCCGCTCCAGCGCGGTGAGGCCGCCGGCCGAGCATCCGATCGCGATGGCTTCCGGCGCCGCCACGTCAGGCCGCCTGCGGCGCCTTGGCGCCGAGCCGGTAGATGCGCAGGCCCGCGTCGACGGCGGTGAAATCCGCGGCGGAAGGCGCGAAATCCAGGCTTTCGCGCGTGCCCAGGCAAAGGAAGCCGCCGCGCACCAGGCTGTCGCGGAACAGGCCCAGGGTGCGGTCCTGCAGCGGGTCGGAGAAATAGATCAGCACGTTGCGGCACAGCACCAGGTGCGCTTCGCAGAACACTTCGTCGGTGACCAGGTTGTGGTTGGCGAAGATCACGTTGCGGCGCAGGCGGCTGTCCAGCTTCAGCAGTTCGTAGCGCGCGCTGTAGTAGTCGGCGAGCGTATGGCTGCCGCCGGCCGCCAGGTAGTTGCGCGACCACAGCTGCGCCTCGCGCGCCGGATAGATGCCTTCCTGCGCGTGGCGCAGCGCGGCTTCGTTGAAGTCGGTGGCGTAGATCTGGGTGCGCTCGTACAGCCCGGCTTCTTCCAGCAGGATGGCCAGCGAATAGACCTCCTGCCCGTGCGCGCAGCCGGCCTGCCAGATATTGATCTGCGGATACGACGCCAGCACCGGCAACACCTGCTGGCGCAGCGCGCTGAACACTTCCGGGTCGCGGAACATTTCCGACACCGGCACCGACAGGCCTTCCAGCACCTGCGCCAGGAACGCCGGTTCGTGCAGCAGGCGGCCGGTGAGCGCGCTGATGGTACCGGTGTGGTGGGCGATCACCAGCTGCTGCACGCGGCGCTTGAGCGAGGCCGGCGCGTACTGGCTGAAGTCGTAGCCGTGGCGCGCCTGCAGCGCGCGCACGAACAGCTCGACCTCGATGTCCTCGAGTTCGCCGTCCGTCCTGCCGGCGCCGCGCTCCTTCATCGGTGCAGCCACACGCGCAGCATCGACGACAGCTTGTCGATGTCGATCGGCTTGGAGAGGTAATCGTTGGCGCCGGCTTCCAGGCATTTCTCGCGGTCGCCGCGCATGGCCTTGGCGGTGAGCGCGATGATCGGCAGCTTGGCGAAGCGCGGCTGCGCGCGGATCTCGCGGATGGTGTCGTAGCCATCCATCACCGGCATCATGATGTCCATCAGCACCACTTCGACGCCGCTCTGCTCGTCCAGCGCCTTCAGCGCCTTCTGGCCGTCCTGCGCCATGTTCACCTGCATGCCCCAGCCGCGCAGCACCTTGGACAGCGCGAACAGGTTGCGCATGTCGTCGTCCACCAGCAGCACCTTGCGCCCGCCCAGCTCGCTGGGCATGCCGTTGACGGCCGGCGCGGGGGCGGCGGCCGGCGCGGCCGCGCGCGCGTGGCCGCCGCGGATGCTGTGCAGGAACAGGCTGACCTCGTCCATCAGGCGCTCCGGCGAGCGCGCGCCCTTGATCACGATGCTGTCGGTGTACTGGCGCAGCTTCAGGCTTTCCTCGCGGCTCAGGTCGCGGCCGGAGTAGATCACCACCGGTGGCGTGCTGCCGCCGGTGCCCAGGCGCTCGAGCAGCTCCATGCCGTCCATGCCGGGCAGGCCCAGGTCGAGCACGATGCAGTCGTAGCTGCCTTCGCCCAGGCGCTGCAGCGCTTCCTCCGCGCTGCCGGCCTCGTCGATGGTGACGTCGTCGCCGCGCAGCAGGGTGCGCATGGCCGAGCGCGAGTCGGCATCGTCGTCCACGATCAGCAGGCGCCGCGCCTGGCCCTCGGCGAAGTGCAGCAGGCGCTCGAACGCGCCGTCGATCGATTCGCGGCTGACCGGCTTGGTGAGGAAGCCCACCGCACCCAGCTCGCGTCCGCGGCTGGCGTCGTCCACCGCGGAAATGAAATGCACGGGGATATGCCGGGTAACCGCGTTCTCTTTCAGCCGCGCGATCACCGTCCAGCCGTCCATGCCCGGCAGCATCACGTCGAGCAGGATGCCGGTGGGGCGGAAGCGCTGCGCCAGCTGCAGGCCGGACTCGCCGTCGGCGGCGGCCAGCGCGCGGTAGCCCTTGCGGCGGACCATGTCGGCGAGGATGCGCGCGAACACCGGGTCGTCCTCCACGATGAGGATGGCGGTATCGCCCGCGGCCAGCGAGTCGCGGTCGTCCTCGATGGTTTCCGGCAGCAGCGCGCTGCTGACCGGCGCCGGCCTGGCTTCCATCGGCGCGCCCGGTGCCGGCGCGGGCGCGGCGCTGCCGTCGACGCTTTCGGGCAGCAGCATGGTGAAGGTGCTGCCGCGGCCTTCCTCGCTGTCCAGCACCACGCTGCCGCCCAGCAGCTCCACCAGCCGGCGCGAGATGGCCAGGCCCAGGCCGGTGCCGCCGTACTGGCGGCTGGTGCTGGCGTCGACCTGCTCGAAGGCGTTGAACACGCGCTCGGCCTTGGCGCGCGGAATGCCGATGCCGGTGTCGTGCACGGCGATGGCGATCGCGGGCTTGCCTTGCAGCGCCTCCGGCAGGGCCAGTCCGGACGGCGGGCGCGCGATGCGCACGGTCACGCCGCCCTGGTGGGTGAACTTGAAGGCGTTGCCCACCAGGTTGTTGGCCACCTGTTCGAGCTTGGCGGCATCGGTGTGGATGCTGGCCGGTACGCCGGGCTCGATCTCCACGCGGAATTCCAGGCCTTTTTCCTGCGCCACGTGCGCGAAGGTGCGCTTGAGCGTGCGCTCCAGGTCGGCCAGCGGCAGGTCGGCCAGCACCAGTTCCATCTTGCCGGCTTCGACCTTGGACAGATCCAGGATGTCGTTGATCAGGCGCAGCAGGTTGCTGCCGGAGTCGTGGATGATGCGCGCCGACTCCACCTGCTCGCCGTCGAGATTGCCCTCGCGGTTCTCGGCCAGGCTGCGCGACAGGATCAGCAGGCTGTTCAGCGGCGTGCGCAGCTCGTGCGACATGTTGGCGAGGAACTCCGACTTGTACTGGCTGGCGCGGGCCAGCTCGTCGGCTTTTTCCTGGGTTTCGTGCTGCAGCACCTCGAGCAGGTGCTTCTGCTGGTTGAGCGTCTCGGTCTTCTGGCGCAGTTCCTCGTTGCTGGCCTGCAGCTCCTCGGTCTGTACGCGCAGCTCTTCCTCGGAGGCCAGCAGCCGCTGCGACTGCTCCTGCAGTTCGCGCGTCTTGAGGTTGAGCTCTTCGTTGCTGGCCTGCAGTTCGTGCTGCTGGTTGCGCAGCGTTTCCTCGGAGGCGCGCAGCTCGTCGGCCTGTTCGCGCGTGCGGTTGAGCAGGTCCTTGGTGCGCAGGGCGCGGCCGAGGTTTTCCAGCGACAGCGCGGCGATCGGCAGCAGTTCGTCGAGCAGGCTCTGCTGCGGGCCGCTGAGGTGCTGGAAGCTGGCCAGTTCCAGCACGCCCAGCAGCTTGTCGCGCGACAGCAGCGGCAGCACGGCGATGCTGCGCGGCGCCGCTTCGCCGGTACCGGAATGGATGCGCACGTAGTCGTCCGGCACGTCCTGCAGCACGATTGCCTGGCGCTCCAGCGCGCACTGGCCGACCAGGCCCTCGCCCGGCGCGTAGCTGGTGCTGAGGTGGCGCCGCTCGCGGTAGCCGTAGCTGCCCTGCAGCTCGAGCTGGTTGCGTTCCTCGTCGAAGGCGTAGAACACGCCCACGCCGGCCTGCAGCAGCGGCACCAGGGTGCCGGTGAGGCGGTTGCCGAACTCGCGCTGGTCGTCCACCTTCTGCAGCTCGCCGGCGATCTCCGACACGTTGCCCTTGACCCAGGTCTGCGCCGCCGTCTCGATCGCCATCTGCTTGAACACCTGCAGCGCGCGGGCGATCTCGCCGATCTCGTCGCGGCGTTCGGTCTGGCGGATCTCCACCGTGTGGTCGTGCTGGGCCAGCCGGCTCATCAGGTCGGTCATGCGGCGCAGCGGCCGCGTGATCAGGCGGAAGGTGAAGCGCACCACCACCAGGCCGAACAGCAGGGCCAGCAGCATGGCGCCCCAGGTCACCGCGCGCACGAACACCTCGTCGCGGCCCTGCGTGACTTCGCGCTCGCCGAGCAGGGTAGCTTCGGTGGTGTCCATCTGGTCGATCAGGTCGATCAGGTCGGCGCTTGTCACCGTGCGGTGGTCCATGTAGCTGGACTGGACACGCGCGCGCTCCAGCGCGAGCTGGGTGGCATCGGCGCCCTTGACCGCGTCGATCGCCTCGATGCCATGCTGCTGCGCTTCCTGCTGCCATTGCCGGGTCAGCGTCTGCACGCGGTCCAGCCGGGTCTGCTGCAAGGGGTTGTCGGCGGTGAGCCGGCGCACCGCGTCGATGCCGTCCTGCGAGTGGCGATTGCCCGCCTTGAAGCTATCCAGTTCCTTGCGGTTCTGCGTGAGCAGGTAGCCGCGCACCGCGGCCTGGCTGTTCTGCAGGCCTTCGATGATGTCGTTCAGCGCGGCGCGCACTTCGAAGGTGTGGCGCGACCATTGCCAGCTGTCGTCCTGCCGGTTCAGCGAGAGCAGGGTGACCGAGCCGCAGATCACGAACAGCGCGATCAGGCTGCCGATGGCCAGGAGGATCTTGCGCTGGATCGGCTGGTGCGCGAGCCAGGAATACTGGCGGGGGACGGTGGTGGCCATGCGGGTTCCCTGTATCGATGGCCCGGCGCACAGCCTTCTGCCAGGCGTTCGGCGCAGGGTAGCGCAGCGGGCGTCAGCCCGGTGTGGTCGGTGTGGCCGATGCGGTCGGGGGAATGCGCCGCTGCCATGCCGGCGGCACGATCGAGCCGCGGCGCAGCGCCATCGCCAGCAGCACGCCGCTGAGCGAGGTGCACACCAGCAGGGCCACCACCGAGGCCTCGGCGCCGAAGTCGCCGCCGCTGAGCCAGCCTGGGCCGGTCATCTTCGCCACCAGGAAGCCATCCGGCGGCAGGCCGGATACGGCGATGCCGAACACGGTGCCCTGCAGCACGTTCCAGGCCAGGTGCATGCCCGCGCAGATCCACAGCGAGCGGGTGACGTGATAGAGCAGGCCCAGCAGGATGCCGGCCTCGATCGCGATCGAGAGCGAGCTCCATAGCGTGGCGCCGGGATTGTTCAGATGCACGGCGCCGAAGAACAGCGCCGAAATGGCCAGCGACCACCAGGTGCCCAGCCCTTCCTCGACGATGCGGAACAGCACGCCGCGGAACAGGATCTCCTCGCCCAGCCCGGCCCCGACGCCCACCACCAGCACGGCCGGCGCCCAGTCGGCGGCGGGGTTGGTGTGCAGCACGTGGTAGCTGCCCAGCAGCCACAGCACGGCCACGGTGAGGCTCATCAGGCCGATGCCGATGGCCAGGCCCAGGCCGCCCTGCGCGGGCAGGCGGCGCAGCGACAGCTCGGCGACGGAACGGCTTTCCACGCCGCGCACCAGGATCAGGTAGGCGACCAGGGCCGGCAGCAGGCGCCCGATCATCTCGGCCACGGCGCGCAGCAGCGGATCGGCGTCCTTGGCACTCCAGCCCAGCACATGGAACACCGAGCCGACCACGAAGCCCGCGGCGATCATCGTCACTACGAAGTTGACGATGCGCCCCAGCGGCGAGAACACCAGCCGGCGTTGCCAGACGGTGGCGTGGGCGGGGGGGACGAAGGCCAGTTGGGAGTTAGCGTCCATGCGTTCCTTGAAGAAGGTTCCTTGAAGAACGTTCTTTGAAATATCAGACGTCGACGGAGGCGGCGTGCTCGCGCGTGGCCGAGAAGCGTACCTGCGGCCAGCGCTCCTGCGCCAGCTGCAGGTTGACCCGCGACGGCGCCAGGTAGACCAGCTCGCCGGCCGCGTCCACCGCCAGGTTCATGGCGTTCTTCTCGCGGAATTCCTCCAGCTTCTTTTCATCGCCGCAGTGCACCCACCGCGCCGTGGCTACGCCCACCGGCTCGAACGCGGCGTCGACGCCGTATTCGTCCTTCAGGCGGTACGCCACCACGTCGAACTGCAGCACGCCCACCGCGCCCAGCACCAGGTCGTTGCTCATCAGCGGGCGGAAGAACTGCGTGGCGCCTTCTTCCGAGAGCTGCGCCAGGCCCTTCTGCAACGCCTTCATCTTGAGCGGATCGCGCAGGCGCGCGCGGCGGAACAATTCCGGCGCGAAGTTGGGGATGCCGGTGAACGACACCGGCTCGCCTTCGCTGAAGGTGTCGCCGATGCTGATGGTGCCGTGGTTGTGCAGGCCGATCACGTCGCCGGGGAAGGCGCTTTCGACGATCTCGCGGTCGCTGGCCATGAAGGTGAGCGCGTTGGCGATGCGCACTTCCTTGCCGGTGCGGGTCTGGATCATCTTCATGCCGGCGGTATAGGTGCCCGAGCACACGCGCATGAAGGCCACGCGGTCGCGGTGCGCCGGGTCCATGTTGGCCTGGATCTTGAACACGAAGCCGGTGAGTTTTTCCTCGGTCGGCTCGATCTCGCGGCTGAGCGTGGCGCGCGGCTTGGGCGAGGGCGCGTGCTCGACGAAGAAGTCCAGCAGCAGCTGCACGCCGAAGTTGTTCACCGCCGAGCCGAAGAACACCGGCGTGAGCTTGCCGGCCAGGTACTGCTGCAGGTCGAACGGATGCGAGGCGCCCTGCACCAGTTCCAGTTCGTCGCGCAGTTCCTTCATCGCCTCGGCGCCGATGGCGGCTTCGAGGCCGGGCGCGTCGAGGCCCTTGAAGATGGTCGAATCCTGCCGCGTGAAGTTCTTGCCCGGCTCGAACACATGCACTTCGTCCAGCAGCATGTGATAGACGCCCTTCAGGCGCTTGCCCATGCCGATCGGCCAGGTCAGCGGCGCGCAGGCGATGCCGAGCACCGATTCCACTTCGTCCAGCAGCTCGATCGGCGAGCGGCCTTCGCGATCGAGCTTGTTGATGAAGGTCATGATCGGCGTGTCGCGCAGGCGGCACACCTCCATCAGCTTGATGGTGCGTTCCTCCACGCCCTTGGCGCAGTCGATCACCATCAGCGCGGAGTCCACCGCGGTGAGCACGCGGTAGGTGTCTTCCGAGAAGTCCGCGTGGCCGGGGGTATCGAGCAGATTGACGATCTTGCCTTCGTACGGGAACTGCATCACCGACGAGGTGACCGAGATGCCGCGCTCCTTTTCCAGCGCCATCCAGTCCGAGGTGGCATGGCGCGCAGCCTTGCGCCCCTTCACCGAGCCGGCCATCTGGATGGCGCCGCCGAACAGCAGCAGCTTTTCCGTGAGCGTGGTCTTGCCGGCGTCAGGGTGGCTGACGATGGCGAAGGTGCGGCGGCGGAGGGTTTCGTCGAGGTGGGTGTACATGGCGGGGCGGCTGGAGATGCGAAACCACTAATGATACCAGTGCTTCTACCGCTCTCTGGAGCCTAGCGGCCTTCGAGGTAAGCCGCCTTGAGCAGGCGTTCGCTGCGCATCACGTAAAGAATGACCACCTCGCCCTCGTCGACCCGGTAGAACACCCGGCAGGGCGGCTCGATGATCTGGCGATAGCGCCAGCCTTTCAGTTCGGGCGGCTTCGAACCGCTGTTCGGATGTTCGGCCAGCTGGTCTACGTGATCGAAGATTCGCTGCACCAGCGCCTGGGCGGCCTGCGGGTCGTCCAGGGCGATGTAGTCGGCGATTTCGTCCAGTTCGGCCAGCGCAGGCTCGGTCCAGCGGATGGCGTGAGGCGTTACTTCAGCCATCTCGCCATGCGCGCCTTGGCCTGTGCCTGGGACAGGCTTCGACCTTCCTCGTGAGCGCGCTCGCCTCTGGCAATGCCTTCCAGCAGGGTCATGCGCTGCTGAAGTTTCTCGAAGGAGGCAACGTCGATCAGGTAGGCGCTGGGCACGCCGTGCTGGGTGATCAGAATGGGTTCGCGGTCGCGCTCCAGCTCGCCGAGCAGCTCGGTGGCTTGGCGCTTGAGCGTGGTGACAAGTTCGGTGCGCATGAAAGTGATACTAAAGTGTCACTTCAGCCAGTGCAACCCGAGGGGCTATTCAGGAGCTGCCGATCCTTCCAGCGCCACCCGCCGCCGCTCCAGGCTCTCCGCCGTCCACACCTCGCTGCGCCGGTAGAACTCCGGCACCGCTCGCGCGCCCTCCGGAATCACCACCCACGGCTGCTTGCTGGCGGTGAAGACGTGGATGTCCGGCGGCAGGCGGTCCGGGTCGTCCAGGGTGCCGACCCGCACGTAGGCGAAGGTGGCGCCGCCGCCGGCGTAGTGGCTCCACAGGGCGACCATGCAGTCCGGGCAGCGGGCGACCTGCTGGCCCTTGCCGCTGAAGCTGGGGATGGTTTCGACGAGCGGGCGGCCGCGCAGCAGGCGCAGGCGGTCGGTTTCGATCATGGCGTTGAGGGCGAAGGCGGCGCCGCTTTCGCGCTGGCACCAGCGGCAGTGGCAGCAGTGCACGATCAGCGGGCCGCTGCCGAGGCGGTAGCGGACTTCGCCGCAGGTGCAGCCCCCGTCCAGGGGCGGGAACTCGACCGCCATCGCACTGGCTCCCGAGATTCGGACGGCCCAGCCTACTCGACCAGCAGGTCCTCGTAGAAGGCGCCGTAGGGCTCGCTGGGGTGGGCGATCTGGATCTCCAGGATCCACAGGCCGCCGGACGGGGCCTGCTCCAGCGTGCCCAGGTCGCCGGCCTTGTGGATGGCGTGGGGGAAATCGCCCACGCGGTGGCCCTTGATGGCGTGGTTGAGGCGCCAGCCCATCGCTTCGGCCCGCTCGGCGGCGAAGGCGTACAGCGCCTCGCCGCTCAGGCCCCGGGTGCGCCAGGCCGCGGCCACTTCGTCGAACAGGGTGCGGGCGGCCTCGGCGCAGGCCTGCCTGGCCGGATCGGCGCCGGTGGTGAAAGTGTCGCCGACGTCGCCCTCGTGGCCGTCGAAGACCAGGCCCAGGTCGATGAAATAGATGTCGTCCGCGCCCAGCCGCAGCGCCGGGTCGGAGGCTTCGCGGAAGGTCTTGAGGGTGTTGGCGCCGATGCGGATCACCACCGGGTGCCACAGCCGCTCCAGCCCATGGGCGCGGAACACCTCGGCGGCCTCGGTCCGGGCTTCTTCCTCGCTGATGCCCGGGCGCATGCGCTCGCGGATGCCCTGCAGCACGGCCCAGCTGCGCTCGCGGGCGCGCAGCATCAGGGCGGGGTCGTAGGGGGCGCCGACAGCTTCGCGCGGGGTCGCGGTCATGGCGCTCAGATCCACAGCAGGATCAGGCCCAGCGCCGCCGGCACGGCCTGGAACAGCAGGATGCGGCGCGAGGCGGTAAAGCCGCCGTAAAGCCCGGCCACCAGTACGCAGCCCAGGAAGAAGCGCGCCACGGCGAGGCCGTCCGTGCCCAGCCACAGCGACCACAGCAGGCCGGCGCTGAGAAAGCCGTTGTACAGGCCCTGGTTGGCGGCGAGCACCTTCGATTGCGCGGCGAATTCCGCGGTGGTGCCGAAGGCCTTGCGGCCGGCGGGCTTGTCCCACAGGAACATTTCCAGCACCAGGAACCATACGTGCAGCACGGCGACCAGGGCGATGACGATTTGGGCGGCAATGGACACGGCGGCTCCTTGGTTGAACATCCATTGTAGGTTGGGGTGAGCCATCGGCGAACCCCAACCTACGCCTTGCGGAAGGTCACCACCAGCACGTCGCGGTGCGCGGCCCGGCCGGGGTCGCGCGGCATCACCGGCGTCACCCCGTGGAACACCCGCGCATCGTCCACCAGCGCCGCATCCAGCGGGTGGGTGAGGGTGAAGCTGCCCAGCAGGCTGCCGTCGGCGGTGTGGATGGTAGTGGTGCCGCTTTCGATGTTCTCGCGGTCCACCAGCAGCACCAGCACGTAATCCACCCCGTCGCGGTGCACGCCCTCGGGCGTGGGCTCGCCGGCCAGCCCGGCGCGGGCCTCGATGCGGAACTGGTGCACCTCCACCTGCCACTGCGCCACCTGCGGCGCCAGCGCGCCGAAGAAATCGCGGGCGAAGGCCAGGATGCGCTGCAGGCTGGGGCCTTCGGCAATGGCCGGGAGTACCGGCTCGAACCAGCGTTCGATGCCGCCCTGCAGATTGTTGTAGTCCAGGCTCTGGTAGTGCGGCTGCCGCGGGCGCAGCTCGAACGGCCCCGCCGCGCCGGCCGCGAACACCGCATGGCGGCGGCGCCGGTGGCGGCCCTTGGCGGCCAGGTAATCGTCCGGGCCCAGCGCGTTCCAGCTGTCGGCGAATGCGGCCCAGTCCGCCATCGCCTGCCGGGAGCCGTCTTCCAGCAGGCGCTCCATTGCCAGGTGGGTGGCGAAGGCAAAGCCGTCGCGCTGGAGCAGCTCGCGCAGGGCCGGGGCGGACGCGGCCTGGTGTTCGGGGGCGGTCATGGACATCCCGGGGAGTGGGAAAGCGGCCAAGCATAGCGCCGACGCAGGCGCGGCACATGGCCGGCAGCTGGCGTGCCGCAGGGCTGCTGGCGCCTTGTCTGGCGCGGCCTGGCGGGTTTGTGCGAATAATCTTGAACCGATTGGGCGTGTAGACGTTTAGACGGCCAAACTATTGACACGGCCGAGCGGGCGCCGATACAGTCCGCATCACTCATCGAGACCGGCTGAGGGACAGGCCCTTTGAAGCCGGGGCAACCTGCGGGATTTCCCGCCACGGTGCCAACTCCTGCGGAGGCGCAATCAGGCGCCGCCGAGAGATGGGCGAGCTTCGTGCCGGCACTCATGCCGGCGGCGTGGCGACCTCTCTCCGATCCGCAGGGCGATGCCCGAACCGGAGAGCGAGATGTCCAGCCAGCCCCAGCCCGTCACCAGCGCCACTGCCCCCTGTACCCAGGCGGGCGTTGTCCGCGCGGACCTCACGACGCAGCGCAGCTCCCGCCGCATCCGTCTCTCGCCCAAGTACGGCAGCCGTCCCTGCGAAGTCGACGTGCGCTACCTGTGGTGCGGCGCGCCGGACGCGCCCACCGTGATCGTGCAGGGCGGCATCTCCGCCAACCGCGACGTGGTGGCGCTGGACGACGAAGCCGCCCCCGGCTGGTGGCAGGAAGCCGTCGGCGCCGGCCGCCCGATCGACCTCGACCGCTACCGCGTGCTGTGCATCGACTGGCTGACCCCGGCCGAACTCGACGGCGCCACCGCCGTCTCCAGCGAAGACCAGGCCGACGCCCTGGCCGCCCTGGTCGAGGCGCTGGGCATCGTGCGCGTGCATGCCTTCATCGGTTCTTCCTACGGCGCCATGGCCGGCCTGGCCTTCGCCGCGCGCCACCCCTATGCGCTGGACCGCCTGGTGCTGCTGGCCGGCGCGCACCGCCCGCATCCGCTGGCCACCGCGCAGCGCGCCGTGCAGCGCGGCATCGTGCGGCTGGGCCTGGAGACCGGGCAGCCGGAGCAGGCGCTGTCGCTGGCGCGCCAGCTGGCCATGACCACCTACCGCGGCAGCGAGGAATTCTCGCGCCGTTTCACCGCCGCGCCGGAATTCCGCGAGGGGCGCTTCCATTTCCCGGTCGAGGACTACCTGGTGCACCAGGGCCGCCGCTTCGTCGAGCGTTTCGACGTGGAGCGCTTCCTCGCCCTGTCCGAATCGATCGACCTGCACGACGTGACGCCGGAGCGCATCGCCGCGCCCGCCACGCTGATCGGTTTTCCGTCCGATCGCCTGGTGCCGCTGTCGGACCTGTGCGAACTGCAGCGCCGCCTGCATGGCCCGGCCACGCTCGAGGTGCTCGAGTCGCCGTACGGCCACGACGCCTTCCTCAAGGAAACCCATCGCCTCGCGCCGCTGCTGCGCGAAGCGCTGGCCTGAACCCATTCGTCCCCACGCCCTTGCGCACCAGCAACAAGAAACGGAGATCACCATGAGCGACACCACCGCCCCCTGTAGCACCAGCACCTGCGCGGTGCGCGCCGGCATCGAGTCGGACACCCAGCACGGCGCGGTGGTGCCGCCGCTGCACCTGTCGACCAACTACGCCTTCGAAGGCCTGGGCGGCAAGCGCGCCTACGACTACTCGCGCAGCGGCAACCCCACGCGCGACCTGCTCGGCAATGCGCTGGCCGAACTGGAACAGGGCGCGGGCGCGGTGGTGACGGCCAGCGGCATGGCGGCGGTGGCGCTGGCGCTGGAACTGGTGCCGGCGGGCGGCCGCGTGCTGGCCGCGCACGACTGCTACGGCGGCACCTGGCGCCTGCTCGACGCCTGGGCCAAGAAGGGCCGCTTCACGCTCGACTTCGTCGACCTCACCGACAGCGTGGCGCTGGCCGCCGGCCTGGCCGGCAAGCCTTCGCTGGTGTGGGTGGAGACGCCGTCCAACCCGCTGCTGCGCATCACCGACATCCGCCACGTGGCACAGGCCGCGCATGCCGCCGGTGCGCTGGTGGTGGTGGACAACACCTTCCTCTCGCCCGCGCTGCAGCAGCCGCTGGTGCTGGGCGCGGACGTGGTGGTGCATTCCACCACCAAGTACATCAACGGCCACAGCGACGTGGTGGGCGGCGCGGTGATCGCGCGCGACCAGGCGGTGGCCGACCAGCTGAAGTGGTGGGGCAACTGCAATGGCCTGACCGGTGCGCCGTTCGACAGCTTCCTCACCCTGCGCGGCCTGCGCACGCTGAGCGTGCGCCTGCGCCAGCACCAGGAAAACGCGCAGCGCATCGCCGACCTGCTCGACGGCCATGCCGCCGTGCGCAAGGTCTACTACCCGGGCCTGGAAAGCCACTCCGGCCACGCCCTGGCCGCGCGCCAGCAGGCCGGCTTCGGCGCCATGCTGAGCTTCGAGCTGGAAGGCGAGGTGGCGCAGATCGAAGCCTTCGTCAACGAGCTGCGGTATTTCTCGCTGGCTGAATCGCTGGGTGGCGTGGAAAGCCTGATCGCGCACCCGGCCTCCATGACCCATGCCTCGATGGCGCCGGAAGCGCGCCGCACCGCCGGCATCGCCGACAGCCTGCTGCGCATCTCGGTGGGCATCGAAGACGGCGACGACCTGGTGCGCGATATCGACGCCGCCCTGGGCCGTGCGTTCGCCTCGCTGGCCAACAAACGCCGGGTGACCGCATGAGCGCGGTGCTGGCGGAAGCGGACGTCCGGACGTCCAAGCCCGCCGCGGCCGCCAGCGGCACGGCCATCGTGCTGCTCGGCACCGGCGTGGTCGGCGGCGCGCTGCTCAAGCTGCTCAATACCCCGGCCGCCGCTTCGCTGCGCCTGGTGGCCGCGGCGAACTCGCGCCGCCAGCAGACCGATCCCCATCAACTGGCCGACCGCGCCCTGCGCGAGAAGCTCAAGAGCCATGGCGAGCCGCGCGACGACGCAGCCCTGCTGCGCGCGCTGGACGGCAGCGGCGCGGCGGTGAAAGTCATCATCGACGCCACCGCCAACGCCAGCCTTGCCGCACGCCACGCCGACTGGCTGGCGCGCGGCTATCACGTGGTCACCGCCAACAAGGCGCTGGCCGGCGGCGAGCTGCCCGGCTGGCGCGCGCTGCAGGCAGCGATAACCGAAGGCGGCCGCTACGGCGACTCCGCCACGGTGGGCGCCGGCCTGCCGGTGCTGTCCACCCTGCGCCGCCTGCGCCGCTGCGGCGATGCGCTGCTCACGCTGGAAGGCGTGTTCTCCGGTTCGCTGTCCTACCTGTTCAACCAGTACGACGGCAGCCAGCCGTTCTCCGCGCTGCTACGCGAGGCGCGCAAGCTGGGCTATACCGAACCCGACCCGCGTTCCGACCTTTCCGGCGAAGACGTGGCGCGCAAGCTGCTGATCATCGCGCGCAATGCGGGCTTTGCGCTGGGCCCCGACGAAGTGGACGTCGAAAGCCTGGTGCCCGAGGCGTTGCGCAACGTGGACACCGATACCTTCCTCGCCCGCCTGGAAGAACTCGACGAACCGCTGGCGCGCCGCCATGCCGAGGCGAAGGCGCGCGGCGGCGTGCTGCGTTTCCTGGCGCGGCTCAACCAGCGCGGCAAGGCGCGCGTCGGCCTGGTCGAAGTGCCGGCGACGCACCCAGCGGCGCGGCTGTACGGCACGGACAACCAGTTCGCCCTCACCACCACGCGCTACCACTCGCAGCCGCTGGTGATCCAGGGGCCGGGCGCGGGGCCGGAGGTGACGGCGCAGGCGTTGTTGGGTGATGTGCTGGCGCTGGCCTGACCTCGACGTAGGTTGATGTTGGGGTTCGCCGTTGGCTCACCCCAACCTACGCCGGCTTGCGTCGCCGGGACCTGAGCATAAAAAAACGCGCGGCTTTCACCGCGCGTTTTTATCTGGACGTCCGCAAAGCTCAATGCTTCGCGATGCGCTCCGACTCGAACTCATCCGGCGGCACCACCGGCGCCCCCGGATGCGCCTGCGCCTCGATCTCGGCCGCTTCCACCGACGGCGTGCGCCAGCCGGACTTCACACCCCACAGGTAGAACACCAGGCCGACCACGGCGACCACCGCCAGGTCCATGCCGTAGCTGAGGTAGCCCTTGCCGCCGAACGTGGTGCTGCCGGCCCAGGACACCAGGGCCAGGGTGGGCAGGTAGAAGATCAGCCACCATGCGCCCTTGAGCTGGCGGCCGAAGTCGTGCCAGCCGGCCTTGAGCTGGTAGTAGAAGTACACCGGCAGGGCCACGACCATCAGCAGGATGATTTCGCCGGTCAGCGGCCACTTGGCCCAGTACAGCAGTTCCGTCGCCATGATGAAGGCGATGCCGGCGAGCACCGGCAGGCCGGCGATGCGCAGCGGGCGGTGCAGGTTGGGGGCGGTGCGGCGCAGGGTCATCGCGCTGACCGGGCCGGTGAGGTAGGAAATGATCGTCGCCACCGAGATCACGGCTGCCAGCGTGCCCCAGCCGCGGAACTTGAACAGGAACAGATAGGACACCGCCAGGTTGAACCACATCGCCGGGCGCGGGATGCCCCACTTCGGATGGATGCGGCCCAGCAGCTTCGGCAGCGTGCCGTTGCGCTCCATGCCGTAGATCATGCGCGCCGTGGTGGCGGTGTAGGTGATGCCGGTGCCGCTGGGGCTGATGAAGGCGTCGACGTAGAGCAGCATCGCCAGCCAGTGCAGGTTGACGATGATCGCCAGCTCCGCGAACGGCGAGCGGAAATCGATGCCGTGCCAGCCGGACTTCGCCAGCATCTCCGGCGGCACCGCGCCGAGATAGGCCAGCTGCAGGATCACATACACGATAGTGGCCAGCACGATCGAGCCGATCACCGCGAACGGAATGCTCTTGCCCGGGTTGTGCGCTTCGCCGGCGAGGTTTACCGGGCTCTGGAAGCCGTTGAAGCTGAATACGATGCCCGCGGTGGCCACGGCGGTGAGCACCGCGGCGAAGTCGATCGCATGCGCGTCGCCGTGCACGCCCACCGAGAAGTTCTCGCTGTGGAAGCCGCTGGCGATCAGCGCCAGGCCGGTGGCGGCCGGCACGACCAGCTTGAACACGGTGATGGCCGTGTTGGAGCGGGCGAACAGCTTCACGCTCCAGAAGTTGAGCAGGAAGTACACGATCACCAGCACGGCGGAGATGGCGATGCCCGCGTTGCTGAGCTCGCCGGTGCCGTCGGGCATGTGCATGTACAGGTCTTGCGCCCATTTCCACGGCCACGAGGCCATGTACTGCACCGAGGCTTCGGCCTCGACCGGGATCACCGACACGATGGCGATCCAGTTGGCCCATGCGCCGATAAAGCCGACCAGCGAACCGTGCGAGTAGTGGCTGTAGCGCACCATGCCGCCGGACTCGGGGAACATCGCGCCCAGTTCCGCGTAGGTCAGCGCGATCGTCATGATGATGGCCGCGCCGAGCACCCATGCCCAGATGGCGCCGGGGCCCGCCAGGCCCGCCGCGCGCCACGCGCCGAACAGCCAGCCGGAGCCGATGATGGAGCCCAGGCCGGTAAGCATGAGCGCAAAAGGACCGACGTCGCGCCGGATGGAGCTGGAAGAGGACATGCAAACTCCCGCAGGATCTGGATCTCGAAGGCCGCCCCCGCGGACGGCACAAGGGCCGGATGATGACAGCCCCTAGCGCGGCTGTCAGCCCGGCGGGACGGAACTTCGGAAGATTCTGCGGGTGCGGCAAGTGCATGGCGCGGCGCAACATTTGCCGGGAGGGCAAGGGGTTTGCGGCACCTTCAGGGGCGTATGGAGGGCGCTTGGGAAGCAGGCGCGCCCATCCATGGGCGCGCTTCTCCAGGCGGTGCTGCCTTGTGCCTTACGCGGTGATGTGGAGCTCCAGCCAGTCGGAGGCAACCTGCAGCGCGGTCGCGGTCCGCAGATTCTCCGCCGGATCGCCCATGGTGTCGCTCCGTTCCTGCTGCGCGGTGGCGCGCAGGTCATCGGCCAGGGTCGCCTTGTTGCGCGCACCGCCGATGTTGAACGCATTCGGATTGGAAAGTACCCGCATCACCTCGGCCGCGCCCACGCACGGTGCCTGCGCATCGGCGGCCTTGAGCATGTCGTAGACATCCTGGCCGCTGAGACCGGCGTCCTGCAGCCAGCCGATGGCGGGACCACCGGAATGGTTGCTCTGCAGGATGTTCGGAACGATCCGCGCCAGGTCCTGCAGTTCGTCGGGCGAGATGCCGGTGCCCAGCCATTGCTTGACCTGGCCGGGGTCGCTGCTGGCCAGCATGTCGATGTCGCCCGGTTTCAGGTTCACGCCGTCCGCGCTCAGGTATTTCTTGACGTCCGCGTGCACCTGATTGGCATCCGTGATGTCGTCGATCAGGCCGCCGGCGAACTGGAAGGGTGCCGCGACCAGGGAGCCGATGCCATTGATAAAGGCGCCGGGCACTTCGACCCCGCCCACTTCCAGCGTGCTGCCGATCACCGAAAACAGATCGCCGACGACGGCGCCGGCGTAGACGGGGTTGCTTTGCATGCTGTCGAAATCCGACTTGCATGCGCTGCTTGCGGCGATCAGCGACAGGCCGGGCACCAGGCGTGCGCTGAACTCGGCCAGGCTCGCGGTCTTGGTGCCGGCCTTCTCGGCTTCCACCAGCGATTGCAGGGCGCCGCTTGCGAGTCCGGCGGTGGTGCCGAGGGCGGTGGCATAGGAGTTGATCACTCCGCTGGCATTGTCGCCGAGGGAGCCATTGATGGCGTTGACCATGATCGAAGCCATCGCCAACCCTTTGCCGCCCGGACCAAGCTCCTTGAACTCCTCGCCAAGCGCCTTCGCGGTAAAGGCATCTTCCTTGCCTTCGGCCATGCGCGTGTAGTTGGTAGTGATCTGCGACCAGCCGTCGTTGGCCTGGAACAGCGGCGCGGCCAGGGCAAGCAACTGCGTGGCCGCGCCCTTGGCGTCGCCATGGCCTTCCACCAGCAACTGGCCTTGTGCCGCGGCGATGGCTTTGTCGATGAAGTCGGTCTGGTAATCGGAGAAGCCGTTGAAGGCTTTCGTTGCCGCGGGATCCTTGTCGATGGCCACCACGAAGGCCAATGAGGTCTTGCCCTGGCCGGACTGATTCAGATCCTGCATGCACTGGTAAAGCTGCTTGGCATTGTCCGGACTGTGCCCGGCGGCGGCGATCAGGTCATCCTGATGCGCATTCATGTACGAGGCGAGGTCATGCCCGGCATCAGTCTCGGCCTGGTACACCTTCGCGTTGTCGGGGTCGGCGCGATAAGCCTTGATAAACGCCAGCTTCTGCTGGTCGTTCAACGGCCCGGCGTGATTGAGCAGTTCCGCCAGGTGCTCGTCCTTTTCCAGCTTGGCGCCATGCGCATCGTTGTAGGCCTTGAGCGGACTGTCCTGGGCGTTCGCGAGATAGCTTTGCTGGCCGATCGTGGCGGCGGCGATGATGTCCTGCGCCTGCTCGGCCCTGCCGTCGTTCTGCAGCGCATTGGCCAGGGCCATGGCGAGCGTGGGGCGAACGCCGCCGTTCATTGCCACCGTGACGGAATTGAGCGTCTGCTGGCTCCAGTCTTCGGCCTGGTGCAGATAGGCGCCGGCGACCTGGTTGGCCAGATCCTGCGCATCCGGTCCTTCGCCCAGCGCACTGAT
Organism: Dyella sp. SG562; assembly: GCF_011759495.1. Lineage (NCBI taxonomy): Bacteria > Pseudomonadati > Pseudomonadota > Gammaproteobacteria > Lysobacterales > Rhodanobacteraceae > Dyella > Dyella sp. SG562. Next base: position 18,656 of record NZ_JAAOYS010000009.1, on the reverse strand, counting down.
CACACGCTGCATGCTGCCGAAGGTCTGCTGGCCGGGTCCGTTCATCGAAACCTGCCCCATCTTCTGGATCGCCGGCAGGCTCTGGCGCACTACCGCCGCGGCAAGCGGCGGCGGCAGGCCCTGCATGCTCGCGAGCAGGGCGTGGGCGGCATCGAGCGAACCCGAGCCGTTCCTGCCGTTGGCATAGGCCTGATCGACCTGGACGGCCGCTTCCTTGGCCCAGGCCTGCACGCGCGGATCCGCCGCGACGGCAGCGACCACTTCCGGCGGCTGTCCATTGAGCATGATGCCCTTGAGCTTGTCGGCCGCGCTGGTGCCGTCGAAGTACTCCGGGATCAGTCCGTTCACCTGGCTCTGGAACTTGTACGTGTCCACGGCGCCCTGGATCGTCGCGGCGAGTGACGCATCGCCAGGATGCCGCGCCACGATCGCGTTGCCGGCGTTGTCGATCAGCTGATCGGTCGGCGTGCGGAATGCGATCGGTGTGCCCTGGTTGCGGAACGCCACCTCGCCGGCCACTTCATCGGCGATGGCCTGATTCATGGTCTTCTTCGCCGCATCGATCCGATCCTGCTCGGTGCTGTCCAGGTCGGCGCGCAGGCCGGCGTTGCGTGGCGCACTGCGCATATCGTCGTCGCGCTGCTTGAGCGCGGCCTGGTAAGCGGCAATCGCCGCATCCGTCTTCTGCGCCGGTGTCTGCGTTGCCGGCGCCGCTTGCGTGGCATTCGTCGCCGCATGCGGCGGAAGCGTCAGCACCTGCCCAGGCGGCAGCGCAGTGTCGACGCTGATGTTGTTGCCGCGCGCCAGCTCTTCCGGCGCAACACCGTACTGCTGCGCAACCTGCGCGACCGTCTCGTTGCCGGTGACGGTATGAATCGGTGGCGGGGGCAGCTGGGGCTGTGCGTAGTTGCCGGAATCGTTCGCAGCGATGACTGTCATGGCGGACTCCTTGCCGTGTTGCCGTGGGGACTGGCACTGGCATTTAGACCCGCTGTCATCGAGCGGCAATACGTAGTTTCCCTAGACTCAGGTTCTTGCGCCGCGACGCGCCTTGCGCGTCGCGGCTTGCAGCAAATGCGCGGAAAAAAGATTCCGCTCAGTAAGGACGTCCCTGCCCGTCCGTGCCATACGCGATATGCAGCAGTCGCGGATCCGTCTCGGCGATTTCCTGGATATTTTCCGGCGTAATGCCACGGGCACGCATCGCATTGAGCTGGTCGGGACCTGCGCCGATCAGCGCCTCGCGCTCGTCCTTGTTCTCGATGCCGGCGCCTTCCAGGAACTTGTCCTGCGCTTCCTTGTATTCCTGGTCCTTGTGGTGCTGCTCGATGAAATGCAGCGCCACCACCGCGATGGTCGCCACCGCGATGCCGATCGGCCCGGCAAAGCCACCGAGCATTTCCTCGCCGCCGAACGCGGCCAGGGCCGCGCCGCCCGCGCCCACGCCGGAGAAGATCGCGGTGGGATAGTCGTGGTCGGCCACGCCCTTCACCGCGCCTGCAGCGAAGTAGGCCACGTTGAGCACGCCGATGAATTTCTCGGTGATCTCCGGCGCCGCATGGCCCCATTGTTCGAGCACGTTGTTCTTGTCCAGTGCCTGGATGGTGCCGGTCAAAGCGTTCTTGGCCGGCGCCAGGTCCAGGCCGAAGGCCAGCGAGCCGATCACGTTCTGCACGCTGGGGTCTTCGATGGTCTTGCCGGTCTGGCTGATAAAGGCCGCGCCGGTGATGCCCAGCGCCATCGTGCGGAACAGCATGCCGGCCTTGGCGTCGCTGAAGGGCAGTTCCTTCAGTTCCTGCAATTCCTTCTGCACCGAGGCGAACTCGTTGACCGCTTTGCCCTGCTTGGCGTCCTCCAGCGTTTCGGTGCGCAGCGAGTTGACCACTTCCTCCAGCTTGTCGATGCCCTTGTCCACTTCGCCCTGCGGAATGCCCAGCATCTGCGCGCCAAGGCCGCGGAACGATTCCAGCGCCTGCTTCACCTTGGCGATGCTGGCGTCGTCGGACGGGTTCATCTCGCCCAGCGAAGGCATCAGGTGGCTGACCACATAGGCCTTGCCGACCGCGGCGGTGAAGTCCTTGTCCTTGTGGCCCAGCTCGATCAGCAGCTTCGCGGCTTCGCCGCCTTCCTCGCCGTCGAACACGCTGGGGTCCTGCGTGGCGGCGAATTCGATCGACTGCCTGGTGGTGTCGTCGTCCAGCAGCTTGGCGGCGCCTTCCTTGGTGAGGCCGTAGCTCTTCAGGTTGTCGGGCACGCTGGTGAGCGAGGTGATGTCCAGATCCAGCGCGCGGACGTCGGTGACGAGCTTGTCCTTGTTCGCCTTCAGCTGGTCCTGCCAGTCCTTGCCCTTGCCGTCGATGTATTTCTGGATGGCTTGCTGCTTCTGGTCGTCGGTGAGGCCGGGGCCGAGGTCCTTGATCAGGTTGTTGAGTTCCTCGGTCTGCTTGGCATACGCCTGCATGTCCTGCTTCAGCGTCACCTGCTGCAGGTTGCCCATACCCAGCTTCACCGAGCTCACCATCTGCATGGCCAGCGTGTTCTTGCCATCCGCCTGCAGGTTGCTCGCCACGGCCAGCGCCAGCGCGGGATCGCCTCCGTCGGAGATGGCCTTGGTCACGTCGTTGTTGTTGGCGAGCATGGAGTTGCGTTCCAGATACTTCGCCACATCGCCGGCAAAGTCGCTCTGCGCCGCCTGGCCGGCATCGCTGCCGCCGAGGTTGCGGTACACCACGCTGAGGTCGCGGTAGATATCCGGGTCGGACATCGCGCTCAGCACTTCGCTGTTGCTCGACATCCACGACTGCGTGTCCTGGGCGTTCCACCAATGCGTAGTGACTTCGCGGCCCAGCTCCGGCGATGCGCGGGTGAGCTCGGCTAGATACTTGGCGCAATCGGCGGCGGACTTGCCGCTGGCATCGTGCGCGGCATCGGCCACCCATTGCTTGACGCGCGGATCGGCCAGCACCGCATCCACCACTTCCTTGGGCTGGCCTTGCAGGTTGATGCCCTTGAGCTTGTCCGCGGCGCTCCAGTTGCCGTAGTAGCCGGGGATCAGCGCGTCGGCCTTGGCCTGCACCTGGTAGGTGTGCACCGCGTCCTTGATCAGCGGCGTGGCGCCGGCATCGCCCTGGTGGCGCGCGAGGATGGCGTCGCCCGCATTCGCCACCAGCTGGTCGGTAGGCGTGCGGAACTGGCCCGGCACGCCCTGGTTGCGCTGGGCGACTTCGCCGGCGATCTCGTCGTGGATGGCCTGGTCCATCGCGGTCTTGGCCTTGTTCACCGCATCGTCCGCGCCCTGGCGGATCTCCTGCCGCAGCGCGCCGTTCTGCGGCATGTTGCTGGTGGCCTCGGTGCGGTCCTTCACCGCCTGCTGGTAGGCGGCGATGGCGGCGTCGGTCTTGGCAGCCGGCGTGGCGGGGGCGCCGGGCGTGGCATCGGTCTGCGCGGGCTGCACCGCATTGGGCGGCAACTGCAGCTGCTGGCCGGGCGTGAGCTGGGTGTCGACCGTGATGTGGTTGGTGCGCGCAAGTTCTTCCGGCGTCACCTGGTAAGTTTTTGCGACGACCGCAACCGTCTCCTGCGGCTTGACGATGTGCGGCGGGGGCGGAGGCGGCGTGGCCGGGGGCGTGTAGCGGACGGAAGATCCTGCGTCGACGGGGAACATGGCGCACGCTCCATAGGAAATGAAAAGACCGGCGCATTCAGCGCCGGCCCGTCATGGAGCCGCAATAAGGAGTTTCCCTAGGTGACAGCCGCGCTACGGCTGTGCCGCATCAGCACTCGATCACGTTCACCGCGAGGCCGCCCCGCGAGGTTTCCTTGTACTTGTCCTTCATGTCGCGGCCGGTGTCGCGCATGGTGGCGATCACCTTGTCCAGCGACACGCGATGCTTGCCGTCGCTCTTCAGCGCCATGCGGCTGGCGTTGATCGCCTTCACCGAACCCATCGCATTGCGCTCGATGCAGGGAATCTGCACCAGGCCGCCGATCGGGTCGCAGGTCAGGCCCAGGTTGTGTTCCATGCCGATCTCGGCGGCGTTCTCCACCTGCAGCACATTGCCGCCCAGCGCGGCGGTGAGGCCGCCGGCGGCCATCGAGCAGGCCACGCCCACTTCGCCCTGGCAGCCGACTTCGGCGCCGGAGATCGAAGCGTTCTCCTTGTACAGAATGCCGACCGCGGCGGCGGTGAGCAGGAATTCGATCACGCCGTCGTCGTTCGATTTGGGGCAGAAGCGGTGGTAGTAGTGCAGCACCGCCGGCACGATGCCGGCCGCGCCGTTGGTCGGCGCGGTGACCACGCGGCCGCCCGCGGCGTTCTCTTCGTTCACCGCCAGCGCGTACAGGTTGACCCAGTCGAGAATGGTGAGCGGGTCCTTCAGTGCGGCTTCCGGCTGGTTGCGCAGTTCCTGCGCCATGGCCGGCGCGCGGCGCGTCACCTTCAGGCCGCCGGGCAGGGTGCCGGGCGAGCGCAGGCCGCGGGCGACGCAGTCCTGCATGGCCTTCCAGATGGTGAGCAGGCCGGCGCGGGTTGCTTCCTCGCTGCGCCACACCTTTTCGTTTTCCATCATCAGCTGGGCGATGCTCATGCCGTGCTGCTCGCACAGCGCCAGCAGCTGGTCGCCGGTGGAGAACGGATAAGGCAGGGCGGTGGTGTCGGCGACGATGCGGTCTTCGGCCGCCTCGTCCTGGTTGACGACGAAGCCGCCGCCCACCGAGTAGTAGTCGCGCGTGCCCAGCTCGTGGCCTTCGGCGTCGTAGGCGGTGAAGCGCATGCCGTTGGTGTGGAACGGCAGCTTCTGGCGCTTGTTGAAGACCAGGTCGCGCTTCTCGTCGAATTCGATCTCGTGCCGGCCCAGCACGCGCAGGCGCTTGCTGTGGCGGATGCGTTCCAGCGTTTCGGGAATGCGGTCCGGGTCGACGGTGTCCGGATGCGCGCCTTCGAAGCCCAGCAGCACCGCCTTGTCGGTGCCGTGGCCGCGGCCGGTCATGGCCAGCGAGCCGAACAGCTCCGCGCGCAGGCGCGCCACCCGGCCCAGCACGCCTTTTTCGTCCAGCCAGCGCTCGGCGAAGCGCGCAGCGGCGCGCATGGGGCCGACCGTATGCGAGGAGGACGGCCCGATGCCGATCTTGAAGAGGTCGAATACGCTGACGGCCATGGCTTTGTGCTGGGCTGGACGGGGAACCGGCTATTCTACGCATCCCCCCGCTGCCCCGCAGTCCGTACGCAAGCGTCTGTTGCCGCCATGGCCGACCTGATCCTCTACCAGCGCGACTACTGCCATCTGTGCGACCAGGCCCTGGCCGTGATGGCCGAGGCGCGCGCGCCGGATTTCGACAGCGTGTGGGTGGACGACGCGCAGGCGCTGGAAGACCGCTACGGCACCCGCGTGCCGGTGCTGCGCGACGTGCGCGACGGGCGGGAGCTGGACTGGCCGTTCGATGCGGCGGCGGTGCGCGCCTTCCTGGCGGTGAAACTCAGCGCGACTTGAGCCGGCGCAGTATCTCTTCGCGCGCCTCGCGCAGGATCGAATCGCGATCCAGCCCCGCCACGATGTCGGCCACCGCCCGCTTTGCCCCCAGCTCGCCCCAGGACTTGCCCGCCACAAGATAGCGCTCCGCGGCGCGCCCGATCAGCACCGTGGCATACCAGGCCAGCGCGCCCTGCGCGGCCGCGGTCACCAGCACCGACAGCCCCGCGCTCACGCCCTTCAGCGCCGAAGCCACCAGCTGCATGCCCCATACCGCGCCCATCAGCGCGGCGAGCTGGGCGGAGATCACCGCCACCAGCTTGCCGGATTCGGCCCGCGTCAGCGGCAGGCCATACACGCGCGACAGCTGCAGCACCATCGCCGCATCCATGCCGGCCGCGGCGAGCAGGTCGGCGACGGGGATGGGATTGAGCGCCACCGCCACGCCCTTGGCCAGGCAATAGTTGCGGATCAATTTATCCGCCAGCCGGCGCCGGCTTTCGGCGATGCGTTCGCTTACCTGGTCGGTAAGCCGGCTCGCATACAGGCCGGCGTTGAGCGCGGACAGCGTCTTGCCTTCGCGCCGGGCGATGGCGAGCAGGCGTTCGCGCAGGGCGGCCACGTCGGGCGGCGCCGGCAGTTCGCGCAGATGTTCGCGGCCGTGCTCGTCGGTTTCCATGCGCCGCTGCGGCGTGGGGCGCGCGGCGGCGGAGACCACGTCGTCGTCGCGCACCAGGCCATGCGCGCGTTCGCGCAGTTGCGCGAGCAGGGCATCGCGTTCGGCGGGTGCGTAGCGGTCGGCCTTGTTGAGCGCCAGCAGCAGGGGGCGCTGGGTGGCGGCCAGGGTCTTCAGCGCGTCGAGTTCGTCGCGGGTGAGGTCGCCGTCGGCGACGAAGATCACCAGGTCACTGACTTCGGCCACTTCGAAAGCCAGGCGCTCGCGCGCCTCGCCATCGAGTTCGTTGATGCCGGGCGTATCGATCAGCACCAGGCCCGCTTCGCGCGCTTCGTCGAGCGCGGCCTGCTCGGCCTGGGTGGTCGTGCCGTGCAGCACGCCGACGGTGAACGCCTCGCGGCCCAGCAGCGCATTGCCCAGCGCCGACTTGCCGGCGGAGACGCGGCCGAACACGGCTACATGCAGTTCGCCGCGCTGCAGCCGTTCGAGCATGTTTTCGATGCGGCCGAAATCGCTGGCCAGTTCCGCGCGGATGGCCGGCGGAATGCCCGGATCGTCCAGCAGGCGGCGCAGGCTGTCGGCCATGCGCGCCTGCGCGCGCTCCGCCACGGGCGCCGCGGCGGGTGCCGTGGCGGCGTCCTGCGCGTCCGGCTTTACCAGCCAGCCGCGCAGACGCTGCCACAGCGTGTCGCCGCTCATTACTTGGCGGTGAGCACGAGGTGCGCGTTGACCTTGACGTCGGCGCCGATCACCGAGGTGTCGGCGTATTCGCCGCCGCCCACGCCGAAGTCCAGGCGCTTGACCGTGCCGCTCACGTCCAGCGTGGCGCCGGCGCCGGCCGGCTTGAACGTGACGTTGAGGCTGACCGGCTTGGTTACGCCGCGCAGGGTGAGGTTGCCGTCGGCGATCACCTGCGCGCCGTTCTGGCGGAAGCCGGTGGTGACGAAGTGCGCCTTGGGAAACTTGGCGACGTTGAAGAAGTCGGAGCCGGGCAGGGCGCCGTCGCGGTCCTTGTCGCCGGTCTTGACGCTGGCGAGGTCCACTTCCACGTCGAACTTCGAGGTGGCGAGCTTGGCGGCGTCATAGCTGATCGCCGCGGTGAACTTGCCGAAGCTGCCGTCGAACGAGGCGCCCTGGAAGCTGCTGGTAAAACCCAGCTTGCTGCCGGCGGGCTGCACGGCGTAGTCGGCGGCGCCGGCCAGGCCGGGCAGGGCCAGGGCAAGCAGCAGCGAGGCAAAGGCATGGCGTTTCATCAGCGGTCTCCTTGAGAGGTATCGCCGCGCAGGCGGCGGAAGGGAAGCATGCGCAGCAGGGTGTTGTCGCGGTTCACCAGATGATGCTTCAGCGCACCGGCGACATGCGCCGCCAGCACCAGCACCAGGAACCAGAACAGGTATTCGTGCACGTCGCCGGCAAAGCCGCTCATGTCCTGGTTGGCCTGCGCCAGCGCAGGCAGGTTGAACATCTTGAAATACTGCAGCGGCTTGCCGGCGATGGAGTTGAACCACCAGCCGCTGAGCGGCAGCGCCACGATCAGCACATAGAGCAGCGCATGCACCGTATGCGCGGCCAGCTGCTGCCAGCGCGGGGCGAGGTCTTCGCGCGGCCGCCGTTCGCTGATGCGCCACAGCACGCGCAGCACGAACAGCGCCAGCACCGTCAGCCCGATCGACTTGTGCAGGGCCAGCCAGTTGATCTTCTGCATCGGCCCGTGCGCCAGGTCCATGCACAGGCCGAAGATGCCGTTGCCGATGATCAGCAGGGCCACGGTCCAGTGGAAGAACTTGGCGACCGAGCCCCACTGGCGGTCGTTGCTGCGCAGGCTCATGGGGTTTCCTTCTGAGTGTTGTCGACCGAGTCGTCGAGAATGGCTTCAAGTTCCAGCCACACGGTGACGTTGCGGCCGATCGAATGGGGGCTGGCGGTGATGCCGAAGTCGTTGCGGTCCAGCGTGGTGCGCGCGGAGAAGCCGGCCACGGTATGCAGTCCGTAGATGGTCTTGCCCACGCGGTTGGCGCTGAACGGCAGTTCCACGTCGCGCGTCACGCCGCGCAAGGTGAGCTTGCCGCGCAGCACGCCGTTGTCGCCATCCTTGCGCTCCACCGAGGTGGAGACGAAGTGGGCATAGCGGGCGCCCGCGCTGTCGAGATACGACCCGCCGAGCACGGCTTTGTTCCAGTCCGCATCGCCCAGGTCCAGCGAGGCCAGGTCGATATCCAGCTCGGTGGCCGAGCGGCTCCAGTCGTCGGGATCGAAGCGCAGCCAGCCCTTGGCGATGTGCAGCCGTCCGAACGGGCGGGAGTAGCCGTTGTGGTCGATGCTGAAAACGATCTGGCTGTGGACGGTGTCGTAGCGGTAGTTCGCAGATGCGGCGTATGCGCCGCTGGCGCAGGCGGCCAGGATCAGGGCGAGGGCGGTGGCGCGGGCGAAGGGCATGGCGGGGAAGTCTGGCCGAAGGTGGGAGGGGGCGCCAGCGGGTGTGGGTAGAACGGATTGTTTCTTTGGGCGCTGTGGTAGGTGCGTGGAGCTCGGGTCTTGGTTTAACCCATCTAGTGGATCTTCTCCCCGTCGGGGAGAAGATGGCGGCAGCCAGATGAGGGGCGGGTGCTCGCGGTGGAAAGTCGACGAAGCTCGCTCTTGAGGACGCCTTCGCCTCATCGCTCCGTAGGTCCCCCTCACCCCAGCCCTCTCCCCGCAGGGGAGAGGGGGCGCGTTGAGGGTTATTGGGAGGCTTTTTCCTTCCAGGCATCGAGTGTCAACGTCGCCAGTTCCTTCATGCGTGCACCGCTGCCATCCGCCAGCAAAGCCTTGAGCTTGTCCGCCGCGTCTTCCTGGTCCAGCGATTCGCGTTCGGCCAGCGAGGCGGCGAGTGCGCGGCCCAGGCTGTCGAAGATCAGCGCATAGGCGAATGCATGCAGCACGCCGCCGCCCAAGGTGCCGAGTCCCGGAAAAGCCTTCAGCGCATTGCCGGCGATGGCCAGCACCAGCGAGCTGCCGGTGCGCAGGGTCAGGCGGGCCTGGCGCAGGAAGTCGTCGATCTGCACGTCGCTCACCGGCACGCCGTAGAGCTTCGCCAGCTCGCGGGTCAGCGCGGTGGCGAGCGCGCCCTGGATCACCAGGTCGCTGCCGGGCGCGATCGCGGCCATGGCGCCGATCACCGCACGCTGCGCGTAGCGGCGCACGATGCGTTCCGCTTCCGCCGCGCGGGTCTGCGTTTCCAGCGTGCCGACGCGTTCGTGCAATCCGGCGAGCACCGCGCGTTCGCGCTGCGCTTCCAGTCCTTCGGCGCCGGGCGATGACAGCCGCGCCAATGCCTTCCACAACGCATCGATGGCGGGCTTGCGCTGGCGTTCCACCTGTTCGACGCCGCCATCGGGCAAGGCGCGCTGGAAACGCTCGCTGCCGCCGGCGCTCACCGCGACCACGCCGGCCGCATCGCCGGCGGTCTGGCGGCGCAGGCGTTCCAGCAGTTGCGCGAGTTCCGTCTCGCTCCACTGGTCGGCCTTGTTGAGCACCACCAGCAGCGGCTTGCCGAATTCGGCGAGCCAGCGCACTTCCTGCGCCTGCGTGCGGGTGAGGTCGCCGGCGCAGACATACACCACCACGTGCGCGCGCAAGGCTTCCTCGCGCGCCAGCGTTTCGCGCGCCTCGCCGCCGGCTTCGCGGCTGCCGGGCACGTCGGCCAGGGTGAGCGGACGTCCATCCGGCAAGCCGCTGTCGACGTGCAGCACCTGGCGCGTGGTGCCGCCGCGTACGTCGCTGGCGGTGGCGGCCTGCGGCGCGAGCGCGCGGATCAGGGTGGACTTGCCGGTGGAGATCTCGCCGAACAAGGCCACGTAGACGCGCGCCTCGCCGCGGCGGCGGTCCAGTTCGCCCAGCTCCGCGGCGAGCGTGCCGGTGTCGGCGCCGCGCGTCTGCAGTTGATCGATGCGGCGCTCCAGCGTGCCGCGGTCCGGCGCAGCCACCGCGCGCCGCGCGCGGCGCGGGCGCAGGATCCACCACAGCACCGCCAGGCCGGCCAGCGCGAACAGGGCGAGCGCGCTGCCCAGGGTCCATTGCAGCCAGGCCGGCAATTGCAGGAAACGCTGGGCCAGGGCCAGCGCGCGTTCGGCCGCGGCGAACAGCAGCCAGGCCAGGGCGGCCAGGGCGAGCGCGGCGATCAGCAGGCGTGAGCGGCGGGGCATGACGGGCATTCTATGCGGGGCCTCGCAAGCGCCATGGCGCTCGGGTTGTGGAGTGAAGGCATCTTCACACTTCTGGTCTCGTACCCGCCTGTCCGATTTGGCATGATCCCCCTGCTTAGGGGGAAATTCATGTTGTCTTCACTGCTGCTGGGCCTAGCGCTGCTCGCACCGTCGGCGTCCGTCGCCGACAAGGCCGCGGAGGGGCATGCCCCCATGCCCGCGCCCACGGCGTCCGCCGGCATGGCCGGCGTGCTGCCCACGCCGCAGTTCCGCCGCTACGGCACCTTCAACGGCCTGCCCAGCAGCAGCGTGTATGCGGTGGCGCAGGCGCCGGACGGCGCCATGTGGTTCGGCACCAAGGGCGGCGTGGCGCGCTACGACGGCGTGGCGTTCAAGGTGTATCGCCACGTGGCGGACGATCCGCGCTCGCTGCACGACAACGGCATCGCCACCTTGCTGTTCGACGGCAAGGGCCAGCTGTGGGCGGCGGGACTGGAAGCGGGCCTCAACCGTTTCGATCCGGCCACGCAGACCTTCCAGCACTGGGCGCACGACCCGGCCGTGCCCGAGAGCATCGCCAGCGACAAAGTGTGGGACGCCATCGTCGGCCCCGACGGCGCGCTGTGGATCGGCACGCAGCACGGCCTGGACCGCATGCGTCCGGACGGCAGCGGCTTCGACCACATCGCCGCGCCGCCGCCGAGCAACGACCCCAGCGGTTTCGGCGCGGTGGGCGCGCTGTATCTGGACCCCAAGGGCCGCATCTGGATCGGCACCGACGAAGGCGTCTACGTGCGCGAGCCGGACGGCCGCATCAGCCAGGTGCCGCAGGAAGACCCGAAGGAAACCATCTCGGTGTGGCGCATCGAAGGCGACGGCGACGAAGTGCGCATCGCCGCCGCGCACGGCCTGCTGGTGGTGGGCACCGACGGCATCGCGCGCAAGTTCTGCAAGGACATTGCCGACTTCAACGTGCTCAGCAGCGTGCGCGACCGCGCCGGGCGCCTGTGGATCGGCACGCAGCGCGGCCTGTATCTGCAGATGCGCCGCGGCGGTCCGGTGAAGAAAGTGCTGGACCAGCCGCTGCTGTACGGCAACCTGCCCGGCACGTGGGTGTGGGCGATCAAGCAGGACCGCGAAGGCGGCCTGTGGGTGGCGCTGTTCGACGGCGGCGTGGGTTATCTCGCGCCGGGCTGGAGCGGCATCAGCCGCTTCACCCACATTCCGGAAGACGCCGACAGCCTGCGCGACGGCGTGGCCACCGCGATGGCGCGCGGCCACGACGGGCGCGTGTGGGTGGGCGAGCGCGGCGGCCGCGTCGACAAGCTCGATCCGGTCACCGGCAAGGCCGAGCACGTCATCACCGAGATGCGCGGCGACGTGATCGGCATGACCGAGGACGACCACGACCGCCTGTGGGTCGCCACCCAGGGCAGCCTGTATCGCTACGCGCGCGGCAAGCTCGACAAGGTGCCCACCGCCGGGCGCGGCATGGTGCATCCGCTGGAAGTGGAAGTCGGCCCCGACGGCAAGCTCTATGCGCGCACCTTCGCCGAAGGCCTGTTCCGCGTGGACCAGGACACGCTGGAGGTGACGCCGGTGAGTTTCCTTCCGGCCGAGGAAAAAACGCGCTGGGGCGCGCAGCTCACCCTGGTCGGCGGCGTGTTCTGGTATGCCAGCGATGGCGGCCTGTGGCGGCTGGACCACAGCTACGATCATTTCGAACCGGTGCCGGGCGTGCGCAACGACCGCAAGGTCGACGCTTTCATCTTCACGCCCGACGGCAAGCGCATGTGGATGGCGCGCCCGGACGGCCTGGAGCGCTATCGCCTGGAAGGCGAGCACTTCGTGCTGGAGCGCCGCGTCGATGCTCGCCAGGGCTGGCCCTCGGTAAACGTGGCGGACCTGGCGCTGGACAAGCGCGGCCGCGTCTGGATGCTCGGCCGCGACGGCATGCGCCGCTTCGATCCGGACACCGGCAGCTTCCGCACCTTCGGCCTGCAGGACGGCCTGAGCAACGGCGAATTCGTGCGCGGCTACGCCGCCATGGCGGACGGCTATATCTACGCGCCGACCATGGGCGGCGTGGTGGCGTTCAATCCCGACCAGGACGAAGCCGACGCGCCGAAGCCGCAGGTGGCGATCACCGGCGTGAGCGTGCGCGGCCGCAACGGCCTGCAGCCTACGGTGCTGGGCGGCGGTCCGCTGGAACTGGACTGGCATGCGCGCGGCCTGAATATCGAAGCGCGCGTGTTCTCGTATATCGACCCCGCGGTGAACCGCTATCGCTTCCATCTGGAAGGCCTGGACACCGAGTGGGTGGACACCGGCACGCGCGGCGAACGCGAATTCGCCAGCCTGCCGCCGGGCGACTACACGCTCACCGTGATGGGCGCGGGCGCCGACGGCGTATGGGGCCTGGTGTCCGCGCCGCTGCAGGTCCATGTGCAGGCGCCGCCGTGGGAGCGCTGGTGGGCGTGGTGCATGTATGTGCTGGCGGTCGCCATGTTCGCCTGGATGGCGCTGCTGGTATGGCGCCGCCGCCTGGCGCAGCGCCACCAGATGCAGCTGGCCGAACAGCGCAGCCGCCTGGCCGAGCAGGCCAGCGCGGCGAAGACGCAGTTCCTGGCCACGCTCAGCCACGAGATCCGCACGCCGATGACCGGCGTGATGGGCATGGCCGAATTGCTGTTGAACAGTGGCCTGGGCGCGCAGCAGCAGGAGTACGCGGAAGCGATCCAGCGCTCCGGCAAGATGCTGCTGAAGCTGCTCAACGACGCGCTGGACCTGGCGCGCATCGAAGCCGGCAAGCTGTCGCTGGACCTGGCGCCATTCGATCCGCGCGCGCTGCTGCGCGACATCGCCTCGCTCGAACAGGGCCAGGCGCGCGCCAAGGGCCTGGCCTTCAAGCTGGAGATCGCCGACGACCTGCCGGCGCGGGTGATGGGCGATGCGCTGCGCGTGCAGCAGATCCTGCTCAACCTGGCCAACAACGCGCTGAAGTTCACCGAGCGCGGCAGCGTGATCCTGCGCGCGCGGCGCGAAGGCAGCGAGTTGCGCTTCAGCGTGATCGACACCGGCCCCGGCATTCCGGAAGCCAGCCAGGCGCGGCTGTTCCAGCGTTTCGAGCAGGCCAACGGGCCGCAGCGGCGCGCCGGCAGCGGACTGGGGTTGGCCATTTGCCGCGAGCTGGTGGCGCTGATGGGTGGCCATATCGAACTGGAATCGAAGGTGGCGCACGGCAGCAGCTTCCACGTGCACCTGCCGCTGGAGGTGGTGCAGGAAGAAGCCGCGCCCAGCGCGGCTCCGGCGCGCGCCTCCGGTGCCGCCGGCTTGCGCGTGCTGCTGGTGGAAGACGACACCATCATCGCGGCGGTGGTGCGCGGCCTGCTCGAACGGCAGGGCCATCTGGTGCGCTACGTGGGCAATGGCCTGGCGGCGATGACCGAGCTGGCGCAGAACGACACCGACGTGATGCTGCTGGATCTGGACCTGCCGGGCGTGGATGGTTTCCAGATCGCGCGCCTGATCCGCCAGCGCGAAAACAGCGGCACGCATCTGCCGATCATCGCCATCACCGCGCGTTCCGGCGGCGATGAGGAAGAGCGCGCGCGAGCCGCGGGGATGGACGGTTTCCTGCGCAAGCCGCTGACCGGCGAGCAGCTGGCGGAAGCGCTGGCGGCGACTGTGGTGGCCGAGCCCGCGACGTAGGTTGGGGTGAGCCGCAGGCGAACCCCAACATCGCTACTTCAGGATGTGCAACGCAGCGTTGGGGTTCGCCTGCGGCTCACCCCAACCTACATGTCGTGCTTGGCGACCTCGATGCCCAGCCGCTTGTATTCCCCCCAGCGCGTGCGCGAACCCTCGCGCTCCGCAGGCTCCGCCGCCACCACTTCCAGCACGCGCTCGAAGCGCCCCGCGGGGCAGGTTTCGCGCAGGTTGATCAGCATCGGGCGGTCGGGCGTTTCCACGCCCGGCGGCACGATCAGCACGGCGGTGCTGTCGTCCTCTTCGTCGCCGGCGATCTGGTGCGGGATCCAGGTGTCCTCGTCGAAATCCCACAGCAGCTGGTCGATCGCCTCGGCCTGCTCGAAATCGCGCGCGAGGATCAGCGTCGGCTGCTGCGCCGCATAGGCGCGCTTGGACAGCTCGCACACCAGCAGCAGCGGCTGTTCGCGGAAGCGCGGCTTGTCGATGAGGTAGAAGTCGGCGCGGGGCATGGGCTGCGCGCTTATTCCGCCACGCGGTCGAGCAGCCACTGCGCCAGCAGCGGCACCGGGCGGCCGGTGGCCATGCCCTTGCGGCCTTCGTCCCAGGCGGTGCCGGCGATGTCCAGGTGGGCCCAGCGCTGGCCTTCGGTGAAGCGCGCCAGGAAGCAGCCGGCGGTGATCGCGCCGGCGTTCTTGCCGCCGATATTGGCCACGTCGGCGAAGCCGGAATCCAGCTGCACCTGGTAGTCGTCCCACAGCGGCAGGCGCCAGGCGCGGTCCAGCGAGGCTTCGCCGGCGGCGAGCAGTTCGGCGGCCAGGTCGTCGTGCTTGCTCATCAGGCCGCTGGCGTGCTTGCCCAGCGCCACCACGCAGGCGCCGGTGAGCGTGGCCGCGTCGATCAGCACCTTGGGCTGGAAGGTCTGCGCCGTGTAGGTGAGCGCGTCGCACAGGATCAGGCGGCCCTCGGCGTCGGTGTTGAGCACTTCGATGGTCAGGCCCGACAGGCTGGTGAGCACGTCGCTGGGGCGGTAGGCGTCGCCGTCGGGCATGTTCTCCACCGCCGGCACCACGCAGGCCAGGTTCACCGGCAGGCCCATCTTCACCGTGGCGACGAAGGCGCCGAGCACGCCGGCCGCGCCGCCCATGTCGTATTTCATTTCTTCCATGCCGGCGCCGGGCTTGAGGCTGATGCCGCCGGTGTCGAAGGTGATGCCCTTGCCGACGAAGGCGTAGGGCTTGTCGCCCTCGGCGCCGCCCTTGTACTCCAGCACCACCAGTTTGGGCTTGTTGGCCGAGCCGCGGCCCACCGCGAGCAGCGAGCCGAAGCCGAGGTTTTCCATTTCCACGTGGTCGAGCACGCGGCATGCCACCTTGTCCTGGCCTTCGGCGAAGGCCTGCGCCTGGGCGGCGATATAGGCGGGGTTGCAGATGTTCGGCGGCAGGTTGGCCAGCTCGCGGGCGAAGCGCACGCCCTCGGCGATGGCCGCGGCCTGCTCCAGGCCGGCCTTGCCCTCGTCGCCGCCGGCAAAGGCCAGCGCGCCCAGTTCCGGCTGCGCGCTCTTCTCGCGCGGCTTGAAGGTGGCGGTGTAGCGGTAGGCGGCGTGGTCGGCGGCCAGCGCGGCGATGCGCACGCGCCAGGCGGCGTCGCGGCCGGGGACGTCCACTTCGGTCAGGCAGGACACCGCCGCCTCGATCGGCAGCCGGCCCAGCGCGCGGGCCGCTTCGATGCACACCTTCTGGAAACGCGCGCCGTCGAACGACTTCTGGCCGCCCAGGCCCACCACCAGCACGCGCCTGGCCACCACGCCTTCCGGCGCGAACAGCAGGTTGGTGCTGCCGGCCTTGCCGCTGATGTCCCCGCTCTCCACCTGGCGCTTGAGCGCGCCCTGGGCGGCGGTGTCCACGCGGGCGGCCGCGCTGCTGAACACGCCGTTCTCGTACACGCCCACCACCAGGCAGGGGGTGTCGACGGTTTCGGGAGCGACGGGGCCGAGGCTGAACTGGAGCGTCATCGATAAGATCCTGCGGAGGTCCTGCCGGAGCGGCGGACAGGCTAGACTTGGGGTTTGCCGGACCCGAGCGGGCGCGGCACGGAGCCTTTAACTTTACCTCATGCTGAGCATCCTCGACCGATACTTCCTGCGGGAACTGGCCCAGACGGTCGCCGCCGTGGCTATCGTGCTGCTGGTCATCATGGCCGGCTCGGCATTCGCGCGCGTGCTGCAGCAGGTGGCGAACGGCAGCTTTCCGGCCAGCGTGATGTTCCAGGTGCTGGGCCTGAACATGCTCGACGGCCTGTCCAATCTGTTGCCGCTGGCCGGCTTCCTCGGCGTGTTCTGGGCGCTGGGCCGCATGTACCGCGAAAGCGAGATGCACGTGCTGGCGTCTTCCGGCATGGGGCCGATGGGCCTGCTGCGTCCGGTGGGCATCCTGGCGCTGGGGCTGGCGCTGCTGTCGGGCATCGTGTCGATGTGGCTGGGGCCGTGGGCCGCGCGCACCTCGGATGCGCTGGTGGCCAACGCCAACCGCTCGGTGATCGCCGCCGGCCTCGACGCCGGCCGCTTCACCCAGTTGCCGGGCAAGGGCGGCATCATCTTCGTCGACAGCCTGAGCCGCGACGGCAGCGTGCTGGGCAACACCCTGATGGTCACCGAGCGCCCCGGCAAGGACAACGGCCCGGCGGTGCTGAAAGTGGTCACCGGCCGCAGCGGCCAGCTCTATCAGGACACCAGCGGCGACGGCCGCTATCTGTCGCTGCACGACGGCTGGCAGTACGAGATCCCGCTGGGCGCCGACAACTGGCGCAAGATGAGCTACGCGCGCAACGACGCCGCGCTGTCCAGCGTGCAGAACGACGACAGCGACGAAGACCCCGCGCATACGCTGGACACCATCGCGCTGTCGCGCGTCACCAGCGCCGACGGCCGCGCCGAGTTCGCCTGGCGCATCACGGTGCCGCTGATGGCGGTAGTGCTGATGATGATGTCGCTGCCGATGTCCAAGCAGAGCCCGCGCGAACCGCGCTACGGCCGCATGATGCTGGCGGTGGCCGCGTTCTTCCTCTACTTCAACCTGCTGGCCCTGTGCCGCGGCCAGATCATCAAGGGCCATTGGCACAACGCCGGGCCGCTGTGGCTGGTGAGCCTGCTGATCCTGGCCGGCGCCGCGTGGATGTTCCGCAGCCAGTACGTGGCGCGCGCACCGCGCAAGGCTAAAGCGTGATGGCCGTGTCGCTCCGGCTCAAGCGCGTGGACTGGCTGATCGGCACCACGGTGCTCGGCTCGCTGCTTACCGTGTGGCTGCTGCTCACCGGCCTGGACGCGGTGCTGCAGTTCCTGCGCCAGCTCGCGTCGGTGGGCAAGAACGGCTACACGCTGACGAACGCGGTGGTGTACATCCTGGTCACCTTCCCGCGCCGCATGTACGAGATGTTCGGCCACTCCGCGCTGATCGGCGGCCTGCTCGGCCTGGGCGGCCTGGCCGCCAGCGGCGAGCTGACCGCGCTGCGCGCGGCGGGCATGTCCAAGCTGCGCATCGGCGTATCGGCCGTGGGCGTGGTGGCGGCGATGATCCTGGGCGTGGTGATCCTGGGCGAGACCGCCGCGCCGTGGGGCGACCGCCAGGCGCAGGCGATGCAGCTGCGCATGAAGTCCAGCAATATCGGCATGGCCGGCAATATGGGCCTGTGGGCGCGCGACGGCGACCGCGTGATCAATGCCAAGGCCGCCATGGCCAAGCAGCACGAGGAGCGCAGCACGGTGCAGCTGGCCGACGTGCGCGTGTTCACGCTGAGCAAGGACGGCCAGCTCACCCGCTTCGATTGGGCCAAGACCGCCGAGCACGACGGCCGCCACTGGATCATGAGCGACGTGCGCAGTACTACGCTGGATGATGCGGGTACGCACAGCAAGGTGAGCCCTAGGGAGCAGTGGGATTCGAGTTTGAATCCGCAGGTGCTGGAGCAGTCGGTGATTCAGCCGCAGTATCTGCCTATGCGCGATTTGCGGCGGAATATTCGCTATCTGGAGGCGAATAACCAGAATCCTGGTGTGTATGCGGTGGCGTTCTGGACGCGGGCGTTGTATCCGCTGAATGTGCTGGTGCTGGTGTTGTGTGCGATGCCGTTTGCGTTTGGGACGTTGCGCTCGGGTGGCTTGGGTAAGCGGATGTTTATTGGCATTCTGCTGGCGATCGGGTGGTATTTCTTGCAGAAGGCTATGGTGAATTTCGGCACTGTGTATGGCGTGCCGCCGATGTTGGCTAATTTGTTGCCGGCGGTGATTTTGGCTGTCGCGGCGTGGTTGTACTTCCGTAAGCACGGGTAGTGCTCTTCATTGCGACGTGCTCGTCATCCCGGCGTAGGCCGGACGAGCGCGTAGCGCGAAGAACGCCCGTAGGGCGGCCCCGAAGGGGTGAGCGAAGCGAATCATCCAGTAACGGTATCGTTTGGTTTTCGCGGTGACGCGAACTGGCCGCTTATGCAGCGGGCATTTCGGACGCCTGCCGGCGCCCGAGTCACTTTTTCTTTGCTGGGGCGGTTTCAACCGATCGATGCAACAACTTCCCGCAGCTTCTCGACCGGAGTCAAGAAGCCCAGCGTCTTGCGTGGCCGTTCATT
>NZ_JAAOYS010000008.1:0-258769 GCF_011759495.1 Dyella sp. SG562 | reverse complement strand
CCACGCAAGACGCTGGGCTTCTTGACTCCGGTCGAGAAGCTGCGGGAAGTTGTTGCATCGATCGGTTGAAACCGCCCCAGCAAAGAGAAAGTGACCCGGGCGCCGGCAGGCGTCCGGAATGCCCGCTGCATAAGCGGCCAGTCCGCGGTAACGCAAAAACCAGGCGACACAGAAACTGGATCCCGGCCTACGCCGGGATGACGAGCTAACCTCCCCCCTTCCGAGGCCCAGACTGGGCCTCAATAAACACCCTCCGGATCTCCGGATGCATCCTCTTGATCTCCCTCTCCATGCGGTTCACCGCATCCTGAATCACCCCCGCCGACAACGACGGCACAAACGAAACACTGATATTCAGCAACACCTCCCGCGGCGCGAAATGCATCGTCAGCAACTCGTTGACCCCGCTCACCTCCGCCTGCGCCAGCACCAGCCGCCGCACATCGTCCGCCACCTCGGGGCGCACCGCCTCCCCCACCAGCAGGCTGCGGCACTCGTTCGCCAGCAGCAGAGCGGTCGCCGCCAGGATCAAGCCGATCACCACCGAGGCCAGCCCGTCGTACAGGGGCTGATGCAGCACCGTCGAAGCGGTGACGCCGGCCAGCGCCACCAGGATGCCCAGCAGCGCGGCGGTGTCCTCGAACAGCACGGTGAACACCGTGGGATCCTTGCTGGCGCGCACCGCGCTCAGCAGCGGCGCGCGGCGCGTCTGCCGGCGGAAGGTGCGCAAGGCCAGCAGCCAAACGCTGCCCTCGAACACGGCCGCGGCCAGCAGTACGGCGTAATTGGCCCACACGTGCTGCATGGGATGCGGCTGGCGGATCTTGTCGATGCCCTGGTAGATCGACACGCCGGCACCCAGGCCGAAAATCAGGATCGCCACCATGAAGGCCCAGAAATACAGCTCCAGTCCGTGCCCGAACGGATGCCGCGGCGTCGCCGGCCGCGCCGCGCGGCGCATGCCGTGCAGCAGCAGGAACTGGTTGCCGGTGTCCACCACCGAATGCACCGCCTCGCTCCACATCGCCGAGCTGCCGGTGACGAACGCGGCCACGGCCTTGGTGGCGGCGATGGCGCCGTTGCCCAGCAGCGCCGCCAGGATGACGCGGCGGCTGGGATGTCCGCGCGCCGGCGCTGTCGGCGCGGTCTTCATCGATGCACGATGGTGATCTTGCCGTTCGGCTCCAGCCGCGCCTCCACCACGTCGCCGACGCTGCGCACGCCCTGCGCGCGCATGGCGCGCTCGAACATCGCCATCGGCACGTTGTTGCGCCGCAGCGCCTCGCGGTCGACCAGGCCATAGCGCGCCAGCACGGCGGGTTCGCCTTCCACCAGCCGGTTGAGCGCGGACATGCGCGCGGCGAAGAAAGCGATGATGCGGTCCAGCGCCAGGATGGTGGCCACGCCGATGAACGCACCCAGCAAGGAGTTGTCGTCGCCCACGATCGCCGTGCGCAAAGTGCCGCCCACCAGGATCAGCACCACGATGTCGAATGCCGACAGCTCGCCGAACGTACGCTTGCCGGCCAGCCGCAGCAGCGCCAGCAGGCCGATATAGGCGACGGCGCCCCGGATCACGAACATGTACCAGGGCATGGTGAGGTCGGTGATGCTCATGCGCTGCCTGCCCTCCTCCCGCTCAGCCGGTGGGGCCTCCCATCACCGGCAGGATCGCGCCGGAGATATAGCTGGCGCAGCTTGGCGCCGCGAGAAACACATAGGCGGGGGCCACTTCCTCCGGTTGCGCGGGGCGGCCCATGGGATTGGACGAACCGAACTTCGCCACGCTTTTCGCCGGCTGGTCCGCCGGATTGAGCGGCGTCCACACCGGCCCCGGCGCCACCGCATTCACGCGGATGCCCTGCTTCGCCAGGTTGGCCGACAGCGAGCGGGTGAACGCGTGGATCGCACCCTTGGTGGCGGAGTAGTCGAGCAGCCTGGGATTGCCGAACAGGCCGGTTTCCGAGCCGGTATTGATGATGCTGGCACCGGCTTTCATATGCGGCAGCGCCGCGCGCGCCATATGGAAATAACCGTACAGATTGGTGCGGAAGGTCAGATCCATATGTTCTTCGGTGATGTCCTGCAGGCTGTCGGCGTGTTCCTGGAAAGCGGCGTTGTTGACCAGCACGTCGAGGCGGCCGAATGCCTCCACGGTTTCGTCCACCGCCTGCCGGCAGAAATCCGGATCGACCACGTCGCCCTGGATCAGCAGGCAGCGGCCGCCCTCTTCCTCCACATGGCGGCGGGTTTCCTCCGCGTCGTCGCTGGATTCGAGATAGACAATGCCGACGTCGGCGCCCTCGCGCGCGAACAGCACGGCGACGGCGCGGCCGATGCCCGAGTCGCCGCCCGTGATCAGGGCGGCCATCCCCTTGAGCTTGTCGCTGCCCTTGTAATCGGGTGCCTCGAAGCGAGGGCGCGGCCGCAGCTGGTGTTCCTTGCCCGGCTTCGCCTGGTGCTGTTCCGGCAAGGGGATTTCCGGCTGCTTGCGCGCACCGGCCTGCTTGGGTTTGGCCGGCTTGTTCGCGGCGCCGGCCTTGGCCTGGTCTTTTTCGTCGATGCCGCGCTGGACGGCGCGCTGGCGATTGGCGGCGGTGGTCGCCTTGGAGCGGGTGCGGGTGGCCATCGTGAGGAGTCCTCGCGCGGAAGCGGTGGGAAGGGATGCTTGCGCGTTCGATGGTCGGTTCGCCGCTATGAATCCGCTGTCAAATCGACTTGGTGATGGCGTGAGCGTTTAGCCGTGGCCCTGTTTCGCGCGGCGCAGCGGCGTTTCCTGCTTGTCGCCGCCGCGCACGTTCGGCGAAGCGGCGCGCACCTGTCCGCGCGCGCCCAGCAGCATTTCTTCCAGCCAGTGCACCAGGATCGAGCTGTAGGCTTCGCGCGAGGCCTCGTCGCCCAGGCTGTGGTCGGCGCCGCGGATCACGCGGTAGGTGAGCGAATGCGTTTGTGCGCAGGCCTTGCGGTAACTGGCCAGCACCGGCGACGGCACGATCTCGTCATGCTCGGATTCCACGATCAGCACGTCGCCGGTGAAACGCGAGCATGCACGCAGGGCGCGGTTGTCCTCCGCGGCGAGCGGTTCGCGCCGGTAGTCGGCCAGCTTCTGCACGCGCGCGAGCAGGCGCTTGGGCACGCCCCAGTCCTCGTCGCGGTAGATGGCCGGCGCGCGCAGGCCCAGCCAGCGCACCGGGCGGCGCTCGGTGAGCAGCGCCGCGAGATAGCCGCCATAGCTGCTGCCCACCACCGCGATGCAATCGTGCTCGACCAGCGGATGCGCGGCGAGGAAGTCGTACGCGGCCAGCATGTCGTGCAGGTTTTCCTCGCGCGACACCGTATCGCGCTGGCTGGCGGTGGCGACGTGGCCGGTGAGGTCGAAGGTCAGGCAGACGCAGCCCAGCGCCGCCACCTTGTGCGCATTGGCGCGGTACTGGCGCTGGCTGCCGCCCCAGCCGTGCACCATCAGCACCGCCGGCATGCGCGGCGCGGGCGAGATCAGCGTGCCGGCCAGTTCGCGGCCGCGCATGCTGATATGGATGACGTCGTCACGTACCGGCACTGCGCTTGGTCCTCACGTACTTGATCAGGAAGCCGGCCTGCGCGTCGTCGCCGTGGTAGACGATCTTGGCGTCCGGCGGCACCGGCTCGCGCGGGTCGTAGCTCTCGCGGGTGGCGGCCCAGACCGTGCGGCGCGAGGGATAGGCCTGCAGCGCGCCCACCGCCTCCACCTCGGCCGCGCTGGCGCCGCCGATGCGCCAGGACTGCTCCAGCACGCCCGAGTACCAGCGGCCGGCGGCATCGCGGCCCTGCGCCACGTCGTAGTTGGCGCGCGAGGCGTAGATGGCCGGAAAACACTGCAGCGCCTCGTCGTGATAGCAGCGCGCCTGCTCCACCGCCAGGCGCTGGTCGCCGGTGAGCGGCAGCTGGCGCAGCGCTTCGAGGCCGCCCGGCACGCACAGCAGGTCGGTGCCGCCATAGACCCACAGGCCGTCGTGGTTGCGGGTGAGCCGCTGGCGGCCGACATAGCTGGCGCGGATGCCTTCCAGCACCACCTGCCCCACGCTCACGGTGGCCACGTCCTGCAGATTGCGTTCCACCACGTAGCCGCCGTCCAGCCACGGACCCGGCCCGGCCGCTTCGATCAGCGGCTCCAGCTCCGCGGCCGTGGACACCACGCGCTGGCCCAGGCCGCCCATGTCCCATGGCGACTTGATGCGCACGCTGCCATCGCGCAGCAGCTGCGCCGCGGCGATGCGCAGGTCGCTGGCGGTGAACACCGAATAGCCCGGCAGCACCACGTCGGCGATGCGCTCGGCGAAGCGTTCCGACCATCCCGGCGGCGCGACGCTGCCGGGATGCACCAGGCCATGCGTGATCAGCTTGGTGCCGACGAAATCCTCGTTCACCACGCCGCCGAACAGGTCGGCCGGACCGGCGATGCCGAAACGCCGCGCCTCGCGCGCATTCAAGGTGCGGTAGGGCACCACGTAGCGCTCACCCTGCGGCCGGCGTTCGGTATCGCGGCCGATGCCGCCGTAGCTCATGCCGAGCAGGCCGGCCAGCCGTTCGGCGACCCACAGGTGGGTGGCCAGCTCGTGTCCGCCGGGCGCCTGGCCCATCGGCGCGTAGACGAGCACGCGTCTTGCATCGCGGGAATGCGGGGAGCTCTCAGCCATGGACACGGGTTCCTCCGGCGCTGGTGAGCAAGGGAACGGGATCCGGCCCGTCCGCCATGCCCGCAGTGTTCCCGCCGCGGCGCGCAAGGCACGTGAACGCGCGGCACCGCTTTCCCCACGCAGACAGACGAGGCCGATATGAAAACCAGACACGTCTTCAGTACCGACGGCATGGATATGGTCAAGCGCGGCATGAAGATCGCACGCGAGTCCGGCATCGCTTTCGACGACATCTCGCTAATCGCGCGCGACGATATCGAGCTCGAAGCGATTCCCGACCAGCGCAAGGTGGTCGACAACGACTTCTACCCCGCCGCCGTGCGCGGCGTGGTCGGCGGCGGCGCGGCGGGCCTGCTGGCCGGCGTGGTGGCGGTGAGCATCGCTCCGATCGGCCTCACTCTCGCGGGCGTCGGCGCGATGACCCTGATCGGCGCCAGCATGGGCGCCTGGGCCAGCGCGCTGGCCGGCTCGTCGGTGCCCGATCCGGTGCGGCGCAAGTTCGAGGACGAGATCGCGCAGGGCCGCATCCTGCTGGTACTCGACGGCAGCGGCGAGGCGCTGGCGCGGGCGGCGCCGCGGCTGGCGGAGATCGGCGCACGGCAATTGCCATTCGATACGCCGGCGGTGCTGAGCTGACGCGCACTGAAAATATTGCCGGCCGGCTGCGTTCTTTGCATGGATCAGGCCGCGCGGCGCTGCGCGGCCCGGCAAGCTATGCACGCTGCCGTCACGCCGCCATGACTGCGCGTGCCGCTACAGTCCCCAAGCCCCATCCGCTGCATGCGATACCCGCCATGTCCACCATCCTGGTTATCGAAGACGAGCCCGAAATCCTGGAAGTCACCAGCGTCCTGCTGATTTCCTCGGGCTACCAGGTACTGCATGCGCGCAATGCGGAAGAAGGCTTTCGCGTGGCGCTGTCGCGCGACGACATCGACATCGTGTTCACCGACGTGAACCTGGGCAATGGCATGAGCGGTACCGCCCTGGTGGACAAGCTGCGCGCGCAAGGCTCGCGCGCGGCGATGGTGGTGGTGTCCGGCGACATGGACCCGTTCAGCGGCTGGTCGCATCCGCATGCCACCTTCCTGCCCAAGCCCTACGGGCGCCGCCAGCTGCTGTCGGCGATCGACGAGGCCTGCGGCCGCGCCGCCGGTGACGCTTCGCATTGGCACGCGCAGGCCTCGTGACCGGGACGGACCGCCGGCAACGCGATGCGACAAGGCCGCCCACGGGCCACGGCGCCGGCGGCGAACCGGCCTCCGGCGAGCTTGGACTGGCACCGGCGGGCCATTCCGAACCTGGCCAGTCCACGGAGCTTCCCGTGCCGACCGCCACCCCGCTTTCCTACGAACTGCTCGTGCATTCGATCGTCGACTACGCGATCTACATGCTGGACGCGCACGGCCGCATCGTCAGCTGGAACAAGGGCGCTGAACGCATCCTGGGCTACCGGCCGGACGAGGTGATCGGCCAGTCCGCCGCCATGTTCTACCCGGCCGCCGAACGCCGCGCCCACCGCGAGGAATATGCGCTGGCCATTGCCGCGCGCGTCGGCCGCCATGCGGAGGAAGCCTGGCGCGTGCGCAAGAACGGCCATCGCTTCTGGGCCTACGTGGCGCTGGACGCGATCCGCGACGAGCACGGCGAACTGATCGGCTACGCCAAGATGCTGCGCGACATGACCGACCGGCGCATGGCCGAGGAAAAACTGCGCGAGAGCGAGCGGCGCTTCCGCCTGTTCGTCAACAGCGTGTCGGACTGCGCGATCTGCATGCTCAACGTGGAAGGCCTGGTCACCGAATGGAACCACGGCGTGCGGCGGGTCAACGGTTTCCAGGCCGAGGACGTGGTCGGCCGCCACTACGCCACGTTCTTCGCGCCGGAGGACGTCGAAACCGGCCTGCCGCGGCGGCTGCTGGACGAAGCACGCGCCGAAGGCAAGGCCGCCGCCGAATGCCTGCAGATGCGCAGCGACGGCAGCCGCTTCGAGGCCTGCGTGATCGTCGACGCGGTGCACGACCAGTCCAACCGGCTGCTCGGCTTCGCCCTGGTGATCCGCGACGTGAGCGAGCGCCGCGACAGCGAGCGGCATCTGGAAGAGGCGCGCGCACAGCTGTTCCAGGCGCAGAAGATCGAGGCGCTGGGCCAGCTGACCAGCGGCATCGCGCACGACTTCAACAATCTGCTACAGGGGATCATCGGCTCGCTGGAAGTGGCCAGGCTGCGCGCGGGCCAGGGCGTGCTGCCGGACACCGTGCGCTTTATCGACAACGCGCACAGCGCCGCCGACCGCGCCGCCACCCTCACCCACCGCCTGCTGGCGTTCGCGCGGCGCCAGCCGCTGGTGACGCGCTCGGTGGACGTGCGCGAATCGATCCTGGGCATGGAACAGCTGCTGCGCCAGACCATCGGCGAGTCGATCACGCTGCGCCTGGATTTCCCGCGCGAACCCTGCCTGGTGCTGTGCGACCCGCATCATTTCGAAAGCTCCCTGCTCAACCTGGCGATCAATGCGCGCGACGCCATGCGCGACGGCGGCCTGCTCGCCATCACCATCGGCCAGCTCGACAACGCCGGCAGCCCGCCGCAGGTGCCGCATCTGGCCCGCGGCCGCTACGTGGCCATCGCGATCAGCGACAACGGCTGCGGCATGGACGAGGCCACGCTCAAGCGCGCGATGGATCCGTTCTTCACCACCAAGCCCAAGGACCATGGCACCGGCCTTGGGCTGTCGATGGTGTACGGCTTCGCGGTGCAGTCCGGCGGCAGCGTGCGCATACGCAGCGAACCGGGCCGCGGCACCACGGTGACGCTTTACCTGCCCACCGGCCAGGCCACCGAGAGCGTCGCCGTGCCGGAGCCGCCGCGGCCGCGCAAGCTCGAAGGCCAGCCGACCATCCTGCTGGTGGAGGACGAACCGGCCGTGCGCGAACCGGTGGCGCTGCGCCTGCGCGAGATGGGCTTCGCGGTGATCGAGGCGGACAACGGCTACCGCGGGCTGGAGATCCTGCGTTCACCGCAGCCGCTGGACCTGGCCATCGCCGACATCGGCCTGCCCGGCATCAACGGCCGCATGATGATCGACAAGGCACCGCCGCACCGGCAGGGCCTGCGCGTGCTGTTCACTACCGGCTATGCGGATTCGTGGGTGCTGCAGCAGGGGCCGCCGCTGCGGGAAGGCATGGACATGCTGACCAAGCCGTTCGATATGGGCGCCTTGCTCAGCAAGATCTACACGCTGGCCGGAGTCGATTGAAGCCAGGCGCTTGGCCGGCATCTCCCGTCATGCCGGCGCAGGCCTGCATGACTTAAGGGATGCGACGCCCGGGCAGTCCGGCATGACGAAGGAACGCAACGCCGGCGCACGCCAGCTAGTCGTCGTCCTTCGGCGCCTTCGCCGGCACGAACGGCGACACCGGATCGCTGGCCGGGAAGGTCTCCTCCAGGGAGTGGTCCTGGTTCTCGCTTTCCTTGCGCTTGCGCGCCGCGCGTTCGGCTTCGGTTTCCGGCGCCGTCTCGGGCGAGTCCATCGGGTGGCGCGTGTCTTTGCGGTCACGATCGTTCATGGCGAGGTTCCTCCGCAGGCGGCCGCAGGATGAAGCGGCACGCGTGAAACAGGCATGCAATCGGGCGCGCCGCCACGTGAACGCGGCGGGCACGCCGGCATTGGCATGGCGTATGCGTGCCGATGCGGCACAGGCCATCGGGAGAACGCCATGAAACCATCGCAGCGCGATCCGCGCGACGAACCCGGCGATCCGGCCGGCCATGCAGGCGAACAGGGGCCGCGCCGCGCGCAGCCGGACGACGAAGACATCCTCCACACCATCTGCGAACGCCTCGCCGGCGATGCCGACGTGGACGCCAGCGAGATCGACGTCAGCGTGCGCGATGGCCGCGTGCTGCTGGCCGGCATGGTGCCCTCGCGCCAGACACGGCGCGATGCGGAAGCGATCGCCGAAAGCGCACGCGGCGTGCACGAAGTGGAGAACCGGCTGAAGGTGGAGAGCGAGGACACGCCGCCGTTCTGACGCTCAGATCACCAGCCAGCGCAGGCCCAGCTTGTGCAGGGAGCGCACCACGCCGCGCGCGTCGAACGGCACCGGCGAGGCGGCGCCCGCACCCGGCGACGACCACACTGAAGCCATCAGCCGGCCGCCGATGCTGTGCAGCGCGAAGACCGGATAGGCCGGCAACGGACGCGCCGCATCGCCGGCCAGGTATTCGCTGCAGGCCTCGGTGGGGACGATCAGGAAGGCGATCTCCCACGGATGCTGCCTGCGCCATGGCGCGAGATCGTCGAGGCTGCGCAGGTGCACCATGGGGTTGCGCAAGCCGGCCTCGCGCAGGCGTTGCGCCGCGCGTTCCACCTCGCCGCGCGCATCGGGTACCAGCATCACTACGGGTAATTCGGACATCGCCTCTCCTGCGCGCGCGGCAAACGCACCGCTTCCTGCGCAGCAAACGGTGTGCCATCGGATCACGGATGCTGTGTCGGCCCGTCCACGCGATTTAGACGAGGTGTGCACCCGAGCCCATGCACCATCGATAGCGCACGACACACCTCTTCCGCGGAACGCCCCGGTTTCCGCGGCATTCCGGCGACGCCCGGCCGCACGGCGGCGCGCCTCGCCGGCTCACGCCCGCTTGAGAACTCCATGACATCCATTGCACCCATGATCTTGCTGGTCGACGACGATCCCGGATGCCTGCAGGCGACGACGGCCCACGCGAAACTCAAGGGTTGCAAGGTGATCTCCGCCGCCAGTTTCGCCGCGGCGAGCGATGCGGCCACGGCGCATACCTACGACCTGGCTTTGATCGATGTCTCCCTGCCCGACGGCAATGGCCTGGACCTGCTCGAACGCATCGCACTGTCGCGCCATGGCCAGGCCATCGTGCTTACCGGCTTCCCCACGGTGGACACGGCGATCCGCACGGTGCGGCTGCCCGCGGCGGACTACCTGGTCAAGCCGATCCGCGGCGACAAGCTCGAGGAACTGCTGGATCGCGCGCGTGCCAGCGCCGCCCTGCGCCAGGCTGGCGAAGGCCAGCAGACGCACTGCGGCGCGCTGATCGGGCATAGCCGCGCGATGCGCGCGGTGTTCGAGAAGATCGAGCGTGTGGCACCGATGGACATAACCGTACTGATCCACGGCGAGAGCGGCACCGGCAAGGAACTGGCCGCGCGCGCCGTGCATGAACTGAGCGGGCGCAAGGGCCGCTTCGTGGCGGTGAACTGCGGCGCGGTGGCGCCGGAGCTGCTGCCCAGCGAGATGTTCGGCCACGAGCGCGGCAGCTTTACCGGAGCGGTGCGCGACCATGCCGGCTATTTCGAACAGGCCGAGGGCGGCACCTTGTTCCTGGACGAATTCACCGAGATGCCGCTGGCGCTGCAGACGCATCTGCTGCGCGTGCTGGAGGAACGGCGCGTCACCCGCGTCGGCTCGAACAAGAGCCAGCCGGTGGACGTGCGCGTGGTGGCGGCCTGCAACCGCGTGCCGGCGGGGGCGGTCGACCAGGGCCTGCTGCGCCAGGACCTGTACTACCGGCTGATGGACTTTCCCATCCGCATGCCGGCGCTGCGCGAGCATCCGGACGACATTCCCTATGTCGCGGCGCACCTGCTGGAGCGGCTCAACGAGCGCTATGGCACCAACAAGCAGTTTTCCGCCGACGCCATGACGCGGCTGCTGGCGCACCATTGGCCCGGCAATGTGCGCGAACTCCGCCACGTGATCCAGCGCGCCTTCGTGCTGGCGGAAGATTCGATCGACATACCCGCGTCGCTGCAGGCGATGGACGCGCCGCTGCGCGACCGCACCCGCTTCGACATGCACGTGGGCATGTCGCTGGAGGAAATGGAAAAGCGCGCGCTGCTCGGCACGCTGGAGTACTTCAACTACGACAAGGCGCGCACCGCCGACGTGCTGGGCATCAGCCTCAAGACCATCTACAACAAGCTCGCCCGCTACGCGTCGACCGACGACGAGCTGGCACACAAGCCCTAGGTGCGGCACCAGGCCATGACGAGCCTCCCTGTTCCCGCCGGTGAACGCATGGTCGACAGCGCGTCGCCACGCCGTGTCCGCCGGCCCGGCCGGCGCGAGAGCCGGCGTGTAATTTCTTCCTTCGCTTGCACTTACTACCAGCAGCGCGCAGCCATCCGCGCGGCCGCGCGCCGCCCTGGCGCCAACGACGCGCTGGCGAACGCTGGCATGGATGTTGCGATACCCGATGCGGCGGCACTGCCGCCGCATCGGCGAGGCGTGAGGGTTCACAGCACGCCCATCAGGAGCAGCACGATCACGATGATCAGCAGTACGCCGAGTCCGCCGCTGGGCCCGTAACCCCAGGCACGGCTGTAGGGCCAGGCCGGCACGGCACCGATCAGCAACAGAACGAGCACGATCAAGAGGATCATCGACAACGACATGACGTTTCTCCTGTCTTCGGTGGCAGCTTGAACGCAGCAGCAACCGTGCCATGCGGCGCCGTCCGCCACCGGACATTCATCCCCCCTTAGCGGAGACTATCCATGACTGCCACCAACCAGCACGACGTCAAGGTTCTCAACGACCTCATCGCCACCACGCTCGACAGCGCCGACGGCTACGCCGAAGCGTCCAAGGACGCCAAGAGCTCGCAGTTGGCCAGCCTGTTCCGCGACCGCGCGGCCGAGCGCGAACAGGTGGTGGGCAAGCTGCAGCAACGCGTGGCCTTCCTCGGCGGCAAGCCGGAGGACAGCGGCACCGTACTGGCCTCGGCGCATCGGGTATTCACCAATCTGCGCAACAGCCTGAGCAAGAGCGACGCGGCGGTGATCGACGAGGTCGAACGCGGCGAGGACCACATCAAGCACAAGTTCGAGCACGCGCTGGAGGATGGCGAGGTGACGCAGGATACGAAGGCCATCATCGCCGACGCGAATATCTCGGTGCGCAGCGGACACGATCAGATGAGCCGGATGAAGCACATGCTGCATTCGTAAGCACGGCACCCGCTACGCATGGCGTGGGTTGGGGTGAGCCAAAGGCGAACCCCAACGTGCCCGGCACCGGGAACACCGCGTTGGGGTTCGCTGCGCTCACCCCAACCTACGGCGGACCGCGAGATCGGTTACATCGACAGCAGGCTTGCATCGATATCCTCGATGCCCTGCTCGATCTCGCCGAAGCCCTCCCACGGATCCTTGCGCTGCCGCTTCAGCCGCTGCACGGCCGTGCGGATATCGAACGCATCGCCGCCTTTCAATTTCCCCAGCTCGTCCCAGCGCAGCGGCATCGCCACCGGCGCGCCCTTGCGCGCGCGCAGCGAGTACGAGGCGATGCTGGTCGAGCCGCGGGCATTGCGCAGGTAGTCGACGAAGATCAGCCCTTCGCGGCGGCTCTTGCTGGCCTGGGCGATGAATTCGTCCGGCCAGGCGCGCGCCAGGGCATCGGCGAACGCATGCGCGAAGCCCTTGACCTGCGCCCACGCGCAGGCCGGGCGCAACGGCACCACCACGTGCAGGCCCTTGCCGCCGGTGGTGCGCAGGAAAGACGCCAGGCCCACCTGCCCCAGCAGCTTGCGCACCAGGCGGGCGGCCGCCACCACGCGCGGCCACTTCACGTCGGGCGCGGGGTCGAGGTCGAACACCATCACGTCGGCGTGCTCCGGATCGCTGGCCAGCGCACCCCAGGGATGGAATTCGAGGACGCCGAACTGCACCAGCTCCATCACCGCCTCCGCGTCGTCGGGGCATAGATAGATCGCGCTGTCGCCGCGCTGTTCTTTCAGCTTCGCGCCGCGCACGTGGTGCAGGCCTTTCATCATGTGCTTCTGGAAGAAGCAGTCGCCCGCGGTGCCTTCGGGGCAGCGCAGCACCGAGACCGGCCGGCCGGCCACGCCCGGCAGAAACACCGGCATCACGGACTGGTAGTAATCGGCGACGTCCTGCTTGGTGATGCCCAGGTCGGCATAGATCACGCGCTCGGGATGGGTGATGGTCACCATGGCTGGCTCCTGCGCGGACGAGGCGCCGCGCCTGCGTTTCGATGGCCTGGCCGATGCGGCGGATGCGCGCTCGCGCTCGCCCTCGCCCTGGCCCAGGTCGCCGATGTCCTTGTCCAGGCGCACCGTCTTGAGGCTGGGCTGGCGCAACAGGCCGTGGTTGCCGTAGCCGCGAAAATACACCTCCACCACCACGGCGGGCGCCACCCACGTGGCCTGGCGCAGCAGGGGATCGATGGTGTCCTGTTCCACCGGCGGCGATTTGCGTATGTGCCGACGCAGTTGCGCGGCTATCTGCCGCAGCTGCTCCGCGCCAAAACCGGTGCCCACGCGGCCGGCGAAATCCCAGCCGCCCTTGGCATTGGGCCGGCCCAGCAGCAGCGAACCGAAACCCTCGCGCGTCCCCTTGCCCGGGGTGTAGCCGACTACCGCGAACTCGTCGCTTTGCATCAGCTTGGACTTGCGCCAGTCGTCGCCGCGGCCGCCGCGGTACGGCGAGTCGGCCAGCTTGGAGACGATGCCTTCGACCTTCCATTTTTCGGCCAGCTGCAACATGCCCTCGCCGCCCCCGGTGTGGTGGGCGCTGAACAGCAGCTGGTGCTGCGTATCGGGCGCGGCGGCCAGCAGGCGCTGCAGCAGCTGCTTGCGCTCGTGCAGCGGCACGCGGCTGAGGTCGTGGCCCTGCAGATGGATCAGGTCGAAGATCGCGTACATCAGCGGCGCGCGCGATTCGCCGGACAGCACCTGCTGCAGCGTGCCGAAGTCGCTGTGCCCATGGCGGATGGCGATCAGCTCGCCGTCCAGGCGCGCGCTGTCCAGGCCCAGCAGCTCCAGCGCATGCACGATGGCCGGCACGCGGCCGGTCCAGGCGATGCGGTTGCGCGACCACAAGGTGACTTCGCCGTCGGCGATGGCGGCGAGCAGGCGGTAGCCGTCCCATTTCACTTCGTGCAGCCACTGGTCGCCGCGGGGCGGCTGTTCGACCAGGCGGCACAGTTCCGGCGCGAAGTATTCGGCCTGGATGGCGGCCTTGCGCGCACCCGGCAGCGCGGCGGCCTGCTTGGCCAGCGTGGCGAGCGAGGCGCGCCGGGCGGTGCGCTGGCGGCTGGCCTTGGCATGCTTCGCCGCGGCGGGTACCGCTTTCGCTGTCTTCTTCGCCATGCCTTTCTTCGCGCTCTTGCTCGCCGCCGGCCCGGCTGCCTCGCCGTCCTCGACCGCATAGCGGTCGTGCGCCTTGATCAGGAACCACGACGGTTGCCGCTCCTTGCGGTGCCCGCGCACCAGATGCCAGCTGCCTTTCAGCCGCTGCCCATGCAAGGTGAAATGCAAATGCCCCTTGCGCAGCTGCTGGTCGACATCGCCCTCGGCGGACCACACGCCGCGGTCGTAGCAATCCACGTGGCCGGCACCGTAGTTGCCTTCGGGAATATCGCCTTCGAAATCCGCGTAGGCCAGCGGATGGTCTTCCACCTCCACCGCCAGGCGCTTTACCGAAGGATCGAAGCTGGGTTCCTTCGGCACCGCCCAGCTCTTCAGCACGCCGTCGATCTCCAGGCGGAAGTCGTAGTGCAGCCGCCGCGCCGCGTGCTTCTGCACCACGAAGATGCTGCCGCCGGCCTTGGCGCGCGCCGTGGGCGGCGGCTCGGCGGTGTGCCGGAAGTTGCGCTTGCGTCGATATTCCTGAAGTTTCATGGCGGGACCGGCCGGCGCCGGCGCCGCGCCGGCAGTGGGGCCAGCCTAGTGCTGCGGCTGTGACCATAAGGTTGATAGCCGGCATCGGTACAGCGGACACGCAGCGGTCACGCCCGCTTTACCCGTGCCACGCTTTGCTGCGATCCCCCTTCCGCTATCCGGGTGGCCCCGCCATGCCTCGTCCGATCTGGAACGGCTCGCTTTCGTTCGGCCTGTTGAATATCCCGATGTCGCTGATGCCCGCGGAGCGCAACGTGGACCTGCATTTCCGCATGCTGGACGGACGCAACAACGCGCCGATCCGCTATGAGCGCGTCAATACCGAGACCGGCGAGGAAGTGCCGTGGAAAGACATCGTGCGCGCCTTCGAATACAAGAAAGGCAGCTATGTGGTGCTGGAGCCGGAGGACGTGCAGGCCGCCCGCTCGGAAAGCAAGGAGATGGTGGAGATCGAGGCGTTCGTCGAGGCCGATGCCGTGGGGCCGGAGTATGTCGAGAAGCCCTACGTGCTGGTGCCGGCGAAAAAAGCCGAGAAAGGCTATGTACTGCTGCGCGAGATCCTGGCGCGCACCGGCCGGGTGGGCATCGCGCGGGTGGTGATCCGCTCGCGCGAATACCTGTGCGAGGTGGTGCCGCGCGACAAGGCGCTGTACCTGATGCTGCTGCGCTATCCGCAGGAGATCGTCGACGCCAGCGAGTACAGCATTCCGGACCAGGCACCCTCGCATTACCGCATCTCTGCGCGCGAGATGGACATGGCCGAGCAGCTGATCGAGGCGATGAGTACGAAGTGGAAAGCCGACGATTACAAGGACGAATACCGCGACCGGCTGAAGAAGACCATCGAGAAGCGGATGAAGTCCAAGGGCGTGGTCACGCCGGTGGAACGGGAGGAAGAGCCGGCCGAGGAAACGGCGACCAATGTGGTGGACTTCATGTCGCTGCTGCAGAAGAGCTTGTCGGATAACAAGCGGACGCCGGCGGCGAAGAAAGCGCCAGCCAAGAAGGCGGCGGCGAGGTCGAAGCAGAAAGCCCCGGCGAAGAAGGCGGCAAAGCGGGCCGGCCATCGGCGGCGCTGAAAGAACACAGCGCCGCACGGCGTAGGTTGGGGTGAGCCAAAGGCGAACCCCAACAATGCGACCACGATGCAATGCGTTGGGGTTCGCCTCTGGCTCACCCCAACCTACGCGCGAAGGTAGCGTTTCAGAAACGCAGCCGCAGGAACAGCGAAGGCCCATTGACCTTCATATCCAGCTGGTCGTCATACGCATTGTGGCGCTGCTTGATCTTGATCTTGGTGTAGCCGTACTCCGCGCCCACGCCGACGTTCTTCCAGGGAAACCATTCCAGCCCGACCGCCCCGTTGTAGATATGGCCACCCAGCTTGCCGCCGTTCTTCTTCACGCCCGAGGCATCCACATACAGGCGGAACTGGTCGTTGATCGCATAGCGCCAGCCCAGCTGCAGCATCGGCGCCCAGGCGTTGTCGTCGCTCTTGGCGGTGGCCTGCGCCGTCTGCCCGAGCACGGTTGCCTCGCCGCTCAGCCGCGTACTGACGCCGTAGTACGCGGCGCCGACACCGAGGCCGAATACGCCATTGCCGCTGCCGAACCACCAGTGATATGCGGCGCTGCCGAAATCGAAATTCAATTTGCCGCTGACCTTGGCCGAAGCGCCATACGTCACGCCGCGATAATCGATGGCGCGGGCGATATAGCGCGTCTCCTCGCGATTGATCGTGTAGTAATCGAACGAGAAGCCCTGGTGCTCGCCGAGCAGCACGTCGACGCGTGCGCGCGGGCTGAGCTTGTGATCGGGAAAACCGAGGTCGTCTTCCAGATTGATATGGCCGCGGACCAGGTTATTGCGGTCGTTCGCGCTGATTCTGGTATCCGTGTTGGCATAGAAGCCGCCCAGCCACACGCTGACGTTATCCAGCGCGGGCGATTGCTGCGCAGCGGCGGCGCCGCTGCCGCAGGCGAGCAGCACGGCGGCCGAGAGCTTGGCTGCGACGCGGACGTTCGAGCGCCGGTTCCGTTCGTTCATGCGTGGACTCCTGATGTCGAGGTGCGCTGGAAATCTAGTCAGAACGAAGTCGACATCATGTTGGTCGACCGTGAAGAGCGCGACGACATTGCGTATGGCAAAGAACGTGCGATGAATGCGGCTGCTCGCCAGCGCATGCTTCGCGTGCAACAGCCCGTTCACGGGCGCGTGCCGCGGACTTGAACCGTGCGTGCCCATACTGCGGCAGCATGCATACCGTCGGCGATTTCATTCTCGAACGCCTCAGCGACTGGGGCATCAAGCGCGTGTTCGGTTATCCGGGCGACGGCATCAACGGCTTGATGGGCGCGATGGGCCGCGCCGCGGACCGCTTCGACTACGTGCGTGTGCGCCACGAGGAAATGGCGGCGTTCATGGCCTGCGGGCACGCGAAGTTCACCGGACAGATCGGCGTATGCCTGGCCACGTCAGGGCCGGGCGCCATCCATCTGCTCAATGGCCTTTACGACGCGCGGCTGGACCATATGCCGGTGCTGGCCATCGTCGGCCAGCAGGCACGCTCGGCGCTGGGCAGCGACTACCAGCAGGAAGTGGATCTGCAATCGCTGTTCAAGGACGTCGCCAACTACGTGGAAACCGTCACCACGCCAGCGCAGGTGCGCCACGTGCTGGACCGCGCGATCTGCATCGCGCAGGCCGAACGTGCCGTTGCGGTGGTGGTGGTGCCGCACGATCTGCAACTGCTGCCTGCCGTGCCCAGTCCGCCGCGCAAGCATGGCAACGTGTATTCCGGCGTCGGCCTTGCCCTGCCCCATCCGCAACCGACGGCCATGGAAATGGAGCGCGCCGCCTCGGTGATCAATGCAGGCCAGCGCGTCGCCATCCTGGTCGGCGCGGGCGCACTTGACGCGTCGGCGGAAGTGCGCGAGCTGGCCGAACGGCTCGATGCCGGCGTGGCCAAGGCATTGCTGGGCAAGACCGTGTTGCCGGACGATCTGCCTTACGTGACCGGCCCGATCGGCCTGCTCGGCAGCAAGCCGAGCTGGGCGCTGATGAACGGTTGCGACACGCTGCTGATGATCGGCACCACGTTCCCGTATTCGGAATTCCTGCCGCCGGACGGCCAGGCGCGCGCGGTGCAGATCGATATCGCGCCGCGCAACATGTCGCTGCGCTACCCGGCGGAAGTGAACCTGGTAGGCGATGCGGCCGCGACGATCCGCCGCCTGCTGCCATTGCTGCGCGAGAAGCGCAATCCGGACTGGCGCGAGCGCATCGAATTGAACGTGCGCAAATGGTGGCGCCTGCTGGAAGACCGCGCCATGGCGCCGGCTACGCCGATCAACCCGCAACGCGTGTTCTGGGAGTTGTCCGCGCACTTGCCCGACAACGTCATCGTCTGCGGCGATTGCGGTTCGCACACCGGCTGGTTCGCGCGCGACGTGAAGCTGCGCGATGGCATGCTCGCCTCCCTCTCCGGCGGCCTGGCCACCATGGGCGGCGGCGTGCCTTATGCGATCGCCGCGAAGATGGCCTGGCCGGACCGGCCGGTGCTGGCCATCGTCGGCGACGGCGCGATGCAGATGAACGGCAATGCCGAACTGGTCACCGTCAAGCAGTACTGCAAGCGCTGGAGCGATCCGCGTTTCGTGGTGCTGGTGGTGTCCAACCGCGATCTGAACCAGGTGACCTGGGAACAGCGCGCGCTGGCCGGCGATCCGAAATTCGACGCGGCGCAGGACGTCGAACCGTTCCCTTATGCGCGCTACGGCGAGCTGCTGGGATTTCGCGGCCTGTGCGTGGATCGCCCCGAGCAGATCGCCGAGGCGTGGCGCGCCGCCTTCGCGGCGGACGGCCCGGTGGTGATCCAGGCCGAGACCGATCCGGACGTGCCGCCGCTGCCGCCGCACGTGAACTGGGAGCAGGCCCGCCACTACCTGAGCGCCCTGGCCGGCGGCGATACCGACCGCGCCGGCGTGGTGCGCCAGACGGCGCGCCAGGTGCTGGCCGGCCTGTTCGGCGCCGAAGATTGAAGCGAGGTACCTCACATGCCCAAACCACCCGCCAACCGCCCGCACGGCAGCGGCGACCGCAACGTCAACGCCGTGGCCCGCCAGGACCGTAAAGGCCAGAAGGACCGCGACCGCAAGATCCGTGAAGGCGAGAAAGCCACCGACAAGGCGGCCAAGCGCGACACCGGCGTGCGCTAGCGAGGCCCGCGCATGGCCAAGGCGCGCATCGGCATCTCGGGCTGGCGCTATGCGCCATGGCGTGGCGTGTTCTATCCGGACGACCTGCCGCAGCGCGAGGAGCTTGCCTACGCTTCGCGCCAGCTCGCCAGCATCGAGATCAATGGCTCGTTCTACAGCCTGCAGCGTCCGTCCAGCTATGCGCGCTGGCGTGACGACACGCCGCGCGGCTTCGTCTTCGCGGTGAAGGCGCCGCGCTATGTGACGCATATGCGGCGCCTGCGCAACGCCGAACAGGGCCTGGCGAATTTCTTCGCCTCCGGGGTGCTGTGCCTGCGCGAGAAGCTGGGACCGATCCTGTGGCAGCTGCCGCCGAGCCTGCGTTATGACGAGGGCGTGCTGGAAGCGTTTCTCGCGCAATTGCCGAAGGACACCGAAAGCGCCGCCGCCTTGGCGCGGCGCCATGCGGATCTGCCGGCATCGAAAACCGCCTGGGAGACGGATCGGCGGCGGCGCCTGCGCCATGCGATGGAAGTCAGGCACGAGAGCTTCCGCGACCCGGCCTTTATCGCGCAATTGCGCCGGCATGGCGTGGCGCTGGTGGTAGCCGATACGGCGAAGCGCTGGCCCCTGCTGGAAGACGTCACCGCCGGCTTCATGTATCTGCGCCTGCATGGCGACAAGAAGCTTTACGCCAGCGGTTATTCGCCTGCGGCGCTGCGCGCATGGAGCGCGCGGCTGCAGGCATGGATGCGTGGCGCGCAGCCGCGCGATGCAAGGCTTGCATCGCCCGACAGCAAACCGCCGAAGCGCGCCGCGCGCGATGTGTATGTGTATTTCGACAATGACCAGAAAGTGCGTGCGCCATTCGATGCGATGGCCTTGGCCAAGCGGATGAAGCGCTGATTTTCAGGAAGGGGGAATGGGGATTAATGCGTTTATCTCTAATGGCGGGGCGTGTTCTCGCGCCGCCTTGATTGCTGGGATATTCGAGTGGATTTCGGGGTACATTTTCTCTGGGTGAAATATCGATGATTATGAGGTGAAATGGGAATAATCGTTACGAAACGAACCAAGTATTAATTCCCGCTTTTCACAAAGCTCAATGGCGACAGGCCCTCGGATTCACGTGAACTTGGCGAAGTTTTGATCAATCTTTTGACGCAGTTCACATTTTGCCACTTGTAGCTTCCCGCCCGGAAGCGCAAACCACAGCACAGTGCCACGCCGTGGTGCTGGTTGAAATCAGATGCTTTATTACGGCATCTTTCTAAAATTCACAGTTTGCAAATGGAGGGGACGCATATGCGGCATCTGCCGACTTTCGGTTTCAAGGCGCTCGCAGCTATCGCGCTGCTGGCGGGAATGGCGGTCAGCGCACCTGCCATCGCAGCCAATCAGAATGGCCTGGGCCAATCCTGGCCGAATGCACAAGACGTGAGTTCGAGTCCGCGCTGGCACGTCTATGTATTCGAACGCAACGGCATTCGCTACGTACAGATCAACGACCTCAACGGCAATGTGCGCGCCGCCTTCGCCGCCCAGGGCGGCAGCTTCCTGGTCCTGCCCATCGGCACCGACGCCTCCCGCGTCGCCACACCCCAAGACCCGCAGCCCGCTCCCGCGAACACGCAGGGCGAGATCGTCTACCAGGACAACGACGTCAAGGTGCAGGTGACCCCGCAGGCGAACAGCGTGATGACGATGCAGGCGGTGGATTCGACTTGCAGCGATCCGGTGGAGTGCAGTTCGCGCGTGAACTGAGCTAATTGTTTTGAAGCAATGTTATGGGCGCGGGTGAAAACACCCGCGCCCATGTTTTTGTGCAGGAATGCAATCACAACGCACACAACCCGAGCGAGGGCGAAGCCCGATGCTCAGTGTGCTTTCGCAGTTGATCTTGATCTTGATCTTGATCTACCGGGCCCCTTGGCGCCGGCGGTGAGGGCTGGACGAAAAGGCCCCGCAGGGGGCGGGGACACGATGTCCCCGCCTTTTTGATCAGGGCATGGATGCCCTGTCAAAAAGCCCGGCCAGCCCTCACGGACCCTCAGCAGCTGCGCTGCTGAGGGCGCCAAGCAGGGTGCCCTTCTCTTTGCTTACTTTCTCTTGGGCACGCAAGAGAAAGTAAGTCGGGCCGCGGCAGCGGCACGAAACACTCGCCGTAGGCGAGACTCACCAACGTCAACGCGACAACCGCGCGATACCGTCACTGGATGATTCGCTTCGCTCACCCCTTCGGGGCCGCCCTGCGGGCGTTCTTCGCGCTACGCGCTCGTCCGGCCTACGCCGGAATGACGAGGATTGGAGGGTGCGGTGAACTCAGCCCCCCCGCCCCTCTCCACGAAGAGGAGAGGGACACATACTCAGCACTCGCAAGGCGAAAAAAAGCCGCCGCAGGCCCTAACCCTCAGGGTGCGGACACCCGCGCCCCATCCACCCGCCCCCGCAAGGCATCGTGCAACAACACCGTCACCCGCAACCCCAGCGGATTCTCCCGCACATGCGCATCGCCACCATAAATCTGCGCACGCTCGCGGATCGTCTCGATCCCCTGCCCGCTGGTGCCCAGCAGCGACATCGCCTTCTTCCACTGGTCCTGCGCCAGGCGCATCCCGCCATCGGTGGCCGACGCGCGATGGCAATCCATGCGCATCACCACCCAGCGCATGCCCTGGCTGTGGCCGCCGCGGATCACCAGGTCCACATGGCGCGTGGCCTGGCGACTCAGCGCGTACACCAGCGATTCGCCGGCCAGGCGGTACAGCGTCATGTGCACGTCGGAGGCCAGATGCTCGAGATCCTGGCCCACCAATTCGCATTCGTAGGTAGCGCCGATCGCGGCCGCGGCCATCGCCACCGGTCCGTCGCGCAGCTGCACCGTCGAGGTCTCGCCCTGCTCGCGCCACACGCGCGGATACAGCGCATTGGTGAGGCGATGCATCTCGTGCTGGGCCAAGGCGGCCTGCCGCGTATAGGCACGCTCTTCGTTGGCGGGGATGCGGTCGCGCAAATGGTCGAGCAGGCGGTTCTGCATGTCGCGCATGGACTGGCGCACCTGCTCCAGCGCCTCGGCCGCATGCTTCATGCGCAGCTCTTCCTGGTACAGGCCCTGCTGCGCGAGCAGCAGGCCGTATTCGCGGTCGACGCGCTCGCGCTGCACACTGGCTTCGCCGCTGGCGGTCTGCGCCAGGCGCGTGCCGAGCATCAGCAAGGTGGAGATGGCGAAGGCGATGATCGCCTGCGCCTGGATCACCGAAGGATCGCGCACGATGGTGGAGGTGAGCGCCACCGCGCAGCTGGCCGCGGCGCCGCCGAAAGCCGCACCGCGCCAGCCATGGCGCAGGGTGAGCCAGGCCACCGGCACGAACATCGCGATGCGGCAGACCTGCATGGCATCCGCGTTCTCGCTGGCGTAGCCGATGCCGGCCAGTGCCGTGAGCGGCAGCAGCAGGCTCATCGCGCCGTCGCGCAGCAGACCGCTGCGGCGCAGCGATGCCCAGGCCACAGCCGGACGCGTACCGGCCAGCCAGCCGCGCACGGCGAGCGCCAGCGGGGCCAGGGTCAGCGCGCCGAGGTAATTGCCCAGGAAGTAACCGAACACGATGCGCGCAGTGATCGCCGGCGCGGGCTGCCCCGCGGGCATGTGCACCGAGGCCAGCGCGGCGACATTGCCGGCAGCCGTGAGCACGGCGCAGGCCAGAGCCGCGGTCAGCACGGCAGGAATATCGACGCGCCCATCCGCCTGCACGACCATGGTGCGGCGGCGGAACCAGGCCATGAAAGGCGCGCACAGCGCCATCGGCGGGAAGGCGGCGAAGCTCGCCCAGGCCCAGCCGAACATGCCGTGGCTGAGCCAGGCCTGGTAAGCGACGGGCATCGCCTCGCCGAGCACCAGCGCGGGCCAGTAACGCATGGGCACCAGCAGCAGCGCGGCAAGGCGCAGGCTGGCGGGCAGGTTCCAGTTGGATACCGAAACACTGCGCAGCAAGACGTACGCGGCGGCATAGCCGACGGCCACCAGCAGGTGGCGCCACCATACGAACCGGATCGATTCCTCCTGCATAGCCTCCCTCCCCGTCGTCGCCATCGTCCTCCGACCGTTTGCGTCGGCCGCCTGTGCTCAATCGTTGATCGCCACCCCTGCGCCGCTCGCCTCCCCGGCGTCCTGCTCTCCGGCGGCAAGGGCATCAAGCTGCAATGATCGAACGAAAAAGCCCGCGGGTTACGTCGTCGGACCGGTAACAAAGAAGCAAGTCTTGAAATGTGTGATGCGCTTCACGCTCGATTGGTGGCGTGAGCTGGGCGAGAGATCGAGCCCTAAGAAGTATCTACTGCGTAAAACCCACCGCGTCCGGACGCTTATTTTGCCACGCGCCAGCGGTCAACGTCAGTGTGCATCGGTTATCTGTCTTGCGGATGACGTAAGAAAGAAGCGTGCCATGGCGGACGGCTAGACCATTGGTCATAGGAATAATTCCAGTCCAGTCCTATTCGTCATGAAAAGACGTCTATCCGCCTGGGCGGATGCAAGCCCCTTGAAAGACTGGCCGCCAAATTTCCAGCGTTTCCTGGTGAATTCACCCAGAAATCTCAGGAAACACGGACGCCGCGCCTCACGGTGGGCAACGCCCACCCGCCGCGATGGT
Source organism: Dyella sp. SG562 (assembly GCF_011759495.1). Lineage (NCBI taxonomy): Bacteria > Pseudomonadati > Pseudomonadota > Gammaproteobacteria > Lysobacterales > Rhodanobacteraceae > Dyella > Dyella sp. SG562. Next base: position 235,561 of record NZ_JAAOYS010000008.1, on the reverse strand, counting down.
GGACATGCGGCCAAAACCGACCCTATGCGGCACCCTGCCGCAGCTTCGCGGGGAAGCGTGCCAGTCCGCTCAGGCCTTGCGGTGCAGCCAGGCGGCGAAGTCGATCGGGTGCGAATCGGTGTGCGGGCCTGCGGGCGCCGGCACGAAGCGGTGGCGGCGGGCGCCGGCGGCAGCGTCGGTGAACAGGGTGAATTCACGCGGCTGGACCGTCACCACGTCCCCAACGGCAAGGGCGTGCGCCGCTACCTCGGCGGCGTTCCATTCGGCCTCCAGCACCAGGCCTTCGCCATGCATCGCCAGCCGGGCACGGGCCACCGGGCCAGCCAGGTCCAGGTGCTGCAGCCGGCCGCTCCATCCGGCCAGGCCGCGGGAGGCGAGCGCCAGATGTTCCGGCCGCAGCCAGGCTTCGACTTCGCGGCCGGCGAGCTCGGCCGGCAACTCGCCCTGGAATACGTGTCCGCCCAGATGCAGGCGGTCGCGCTCGACGTGGCCGCGAAGCCGGTTGGCGCGGCCGACGAAGCCGTGCACGAACGGTGTGGCCGGCTCGCGATAGATCTCGCCTGGCGTGCCGACCTGTTCGATGCGTCCGCGATTCATCACCACCACCCGGTCGGCCAGTTCCAGCGCCTCGTCCTGATCGTGCGTGACCAGCACCGTGGTGAGGCCGAGCGAACGCTGCAGCTCGCGCAGCCACAGGCGCAGCGTGCCGCGTACCTGGGCGTCGAGCGCACCGAAGGGTTCGTCGAGCAGGAGCAGCGACGGCTCCACCGCGAGGGCACGCGCCAGGGCGACGCGCTGGCGCTGGCCGCCGGAAAGCTGGGCCGGATAGCGGCGGCCCAGTTCCTCCAGCTGCACGCGGCGCAGCAGGTCGTCCACGCGCGCGGCGATGTCGCGGCGCGAGGGCCTGCGCGCACGCGGCCGCACGCGCAGGCCGAAGGCGATGTTGTCCGCCACGGTCATGTGCGGGAACAGTGCGTAATGCTGGAACACGAGACCGATATCGCGGCGCTGGGCCGGCAGCGCGAGCAGGTCGGTGCCATCGCGCAGCACGTCGCCGCGGTCCGGATCGTCCAGGCCGGCGAGGATGCGCAGCAGGCTGCTCTTGCCGGAACCGGACGGCCCCAGCAGCGCAACGAATTCACCCTCGGCGATGTCGAGCGAGAAATCGTCCAGCGCGGCGAAGGCGCCGTAGCGGCGGGTGAGCTGGCGGATCGAAAGACTCATGCGGAAGACTCGGAACGTCGGGGGGAGTGCGCCAGTTCGCCGCCATGGCGCGATTCCATCAGCCACTTGGCCAGCAGCGTGACCAGTCCCAGGCAGGCCAGCAGCGAAGCCAGCGCGAAGGACGAAGCGATCGCGCTGTCGCTGCCGCCGTTGTAGACCTGGTCCACCTGCAGCGGCAGCGTATTGGTGAGGCCGGGGAGATGTCCCGACACCACCGATACGGCGCCGAACTCGCCCATGCTGCGCGCGGTGCACAGCAGCACGCCGTACAGCAGGGCCCAGCGGATTCTGGGCAAGGTGACGCGGAAAAAGATCTGCCAGCCACCGGCGCCGAGCGTACGGGCCGCCAGTTCCTCGTCGCTGCCCTGCGCCTGCATCAACGGGATCAGCTCGCGCGCGACGAACGGGAACGCCACGAACACCGTGGCCAGCACCAGGCCGGGCCAGGCGAAGATCACGCGCAGGCCGTGAGCCTCCAGCCAGCCGCCATACCAGCCGTGCACGCCGTAGACCAGCACGCAGACCAGGCCGGCGACCACCGGCGACACCGAGAACGGCAGGTCGATCAGGGCCTCCAGCAGCCCCTTGCCGCGGAACTGGTGGTGCGTCAGCAACCATGCGGCGGCCAGGCCGAACACGGTATTCGCCGGCACCGCGATGGCGGCGACGGTCAGCGTCAGGCGCACCGCGGCCAGCGCATCGGGGTCTGTCACGGCAGCGGCGAACACCGCCCAGCCCTTGGCGAAGGCCTCGGCGAATACCGCCAGCAGCGGCAGCACCAGCAGGCCGCCGACGCACAGCAAGGCGAGCACGATCAGCGTGGCGTGCCGCCAGCGTCCGCTGCGCGAACGGCTGGCGGGATGATGCACGGCATGGGCGGCGACGGCAGCCATCAGGACACCACGCTCCAGCGCCGGCTCCAGCGCTGCAGGCCGTTCACCGCCAGCAGCACCAGCAAGGACACGGCGAGCATCACCGCGCCCAGCAGCGCGGCCGGTGCGGTGTCGTCGCCGGCATCGATCTTCTGCACGATCAGCAGCGGCACGATTTCCGTGCGCATGGGCAGGTTGCCGGAGATGTAGATGACCGAACCGTATTCGCCCACCGCCCGCGCCAGCGCCAGCGCAAAGCCGGTGAGCAAGGTGGGCGCAAGCAGCGGCAGCAGCACGCGGCGGAAGCTCTGCCAGGGCGAGGCGCCGAGGGTAAGCGCGGCTTCTTCCACTTCGCGTTCCAGGCTTTCGATGACCGGCTGCAGGGTGCGCACCACGAACGGCAAACCGACGAAGACCATCGCCAGCAGCACGCCCAGCCGCGTATAGGCCACCTGCACGCCCAGCGGCTGCAGCAGGTGCCCGATCCAGCCATTGGGTGCGTACAGCGCGGTAAGCGCGATGCCGGCCACGGCGGTGGGCAGCGCGAAAGGCAGGTCGATCAGGGCATCGCATACGCGGCGCAGCGGGAAGCGGTAGCGCACCAGCACCCAGGCCAGCAGCAGGCCCAGCAGCAGGTCGATCGCGGCCGCCGCCAGCGCCCCGCCGAAACTCAATTGCAGGGCCAGCAACACCCGGCGCGTGCCCAGGTGCTGCCACCACAAGGACGGCCCCAGGCTGGCCGCCTTCCAGGCCAGCGCCGTCAGCGGCAGCAGCACGATCCCGCCCAGCCAGGCCAGGGTGACGCCCAGGCTGAGGCCGAATCCGGGCAAGGCGCGGCGGCTCATGGCCTCAGTGCCCCGCTTCGCTGAGCTGGTCGTAGATGCCGCCGTCGGCGAAATACGTGGCCTGCGCCTTGCGCCAGTCGCCGAACTGCTCGGCCAGGGTGAAGGTCTTCACCGGCGGAAAGGTCGAGCTGTACTTCGCCGCCGCGGCCGCATCGCGCGGGCGGTAGTAATGCCTGGCCACCAGGGCCTGGCCCTCCGGCGAGTACAGGAACTTGAGATAGGCCTCGGCCACCGCGCGGGTGCCGTGCTTGTCGACCACCTTGTCGACCACGGCCACCGGAGGTTCGGCCAGGATGGTCAGCGAGGGCACGACCACGTCGAACTTGTCCGCGCCCAGCTCCTGCCGGGCCTGCAGCGCCTCGCTCTCCCAGGCGATCAGCACGTCGCCGATGCCGCGCTGGACGAAGGTGTTGGTGGCGCCGCGCGCGCCGGTGTCCAGCACCGGCACGTGCTTGTAGAGCTGGGCCACGTAGGCGCGCGCCCTGTCCGCATTGCCGCCGGGCTGCCGCTGCGCCCAGCCCCAGGCGGCCAGGAAGTTCCAGCGGGCACCGCCGGAGGTCTTGGGATTGGGCGTGATCACCTGCACGCCGTCGCGGACCAGGTCGGGCCAGTCGCGGATGCCCTTGGGATTGCCCTTGCGCACCAGGAACACCACGGTCGAGGTGTAGGGCGTGCTGTGCTCGGGCAGGCGCGACTGCCAGTCCTTGGCCAGCAGGCCGCGGTCGGCCAGCACGTCGATGTCCCAGGCCAGGGCCAGGGTGACCACGTCCGCTTCCAGGCCGTCCTGCACCGCGCGCGACTGCTTGCCGGAGCCGCCGTTGGAGGTGGTGATGCGCAGATCCTTGCCGGTCTGGCGCTTCCAGGAGGCGGCGAAGGCGGTGTCGGCGTCCTTGTAGAGCTCGCGGGTGGGGTCGAAGGAGACGTTGAGCAGGCGCACGTCCTGCGCCTGGACGGTGGCGCCGAAAGCAAAGCCGGCGATGGCGAGCAGCAAGGTCGGGCCAAGGCGTTTCAAGGTCGGACTCCAATGGCGGATGGGGATGGCGTGGGCGCCTGCGCGCTCCACCCTGATGGCTTTGTCCCATGCCAAGCATTCAGAGAGCGTCAGTGGCGTGCTAGGGCGCCGTTGGTCCGGATGGACACGGGCAGGTTGCCGGGTTTTCGGCGGGCAACGAAATGATCGATGCGCATAAGCTCATACGTTCGGCCATATAGACATCCAGATCGAAAACCTGGCCGGACGAGCCCCGGCGGGAGCCAGGGCCCGCTGGCACGCGGCGCAATACTCAAAGTGCGTAGCTGCCCTGTACCGACAGATGGCTGGCCGCCTGCTTCGCGCGGACGCGCAGATACCAGGTGCCCGGCTGCGGCCGGCTTATCGCGATCGCTTCGTTATTGCCCGCGTGGTCCGAGGTGGCATCTGCGTTCGCGCCATCGACGGCTGGTGCGAGCCCGGATTTCAGATAAAGCGTTGCGTCCCCCTTCCCGCCCAGCGTACGCAGATGGAGATGGCGTGCACCGGCAGGAACCGTGATGGCGTAGAGCAGGCTCTGGTCCTGGGCGATGGATGGTTCCGAACGGAGCACGCCGCGTTCCAGCGGGATGACGGACTCGGCCGGGGCCGCGCTGCCCAAGGCTTTCATCACCGCCGCATACGCATCCAGAATGCCGGCGCCGATCGGCCGATCCGGTGCGACAGGGAAAGCCCGGGCCGTATCGACCAGCACTTTGCCCACCTGCTCCGCGTCCAGCGCGGGCAGGCCGGCCTGCTTCACGGCACCGATCACCAGCGCAGCGGCACCTGCCACATGGGCGGCAGCCAATGCCGTACCGCTGGATCCGCCATAGCCCGGATCGGCCGGCACCGTCGCTCCTTCGTTCGACAAGGACCAGATCAGATCCTTGGCACTGCCATCCGCCGCCTCGCCACCGCCCGGGGCAGCCAGCGCGACGCCCGAACCGAAGCTGGAGTTGCCGGCGCGCCCACCCCTGATGCCATTGGCGGCAACGGCAATGACACCCGGACAGCTCGCTGGAACCGCCAGGTCCACATCGCCGCCGAAATCGCCGGCGGGAGCGATCACGACCGCGCCGCGGAGACGGGCTTCCGCAATGGCGCTTTTCAGGCTGAAGGTTTCCGTGCAGCCGTCCTCGAAGCGGTCGCCGACGCCCAGGGTGATGACCTGCGCCGGATGCTTGTTGTCCGGCACGCCGCGGACGCGCCCTCCCGCGGCCCACACGATGGCATCGGTGATGTCCGATAGATAACCCGCACCGCAATGCCCTGCCACGCGGACCGGCAACACTTTCGCCCGATAGGCGATGCCCAGGTTTCCCGTGGGGCCGCCAGCCAGCCCTGCCACGATGCCGGCCGCCCGCGTGCCCTGCCAAGTGCTGGCTTCCCCACCCGGCTCATCGAAGCAGTCCTCGTATTCGGGCGTGTTGCTCCAGTCGCCCGGATCCCAGCCTCCCGCGGCGCGGCCATACTCGTCGCGGCCGGAGGTCAAGGGATCCCTGGTGAAGTCGTAACCGGCATCGGCCAGTGAAAGATCGAGTCCGGGGTGCTGCGTGATGCCTGTGTCGAGCACGGCGACGACGACGTCCTTGCCGTCGGCAAGCTCCCAGGCCTTCTCGACGTTGGCGCCGCCGCGCGGATCGCCGTAGTTCCACCGGGCCATGGGGAAAACATGATGGGAAGACATTCCACGCGGCGATACTTCAGCCGCAAGCCGCGAACCGTCCAGCGCATGCAGACGAATGTCGCGCTCGACATGCAGCACGGCGGGATCCGCCGCGATCGCGCGCATCAGCTTGCGTGCCTGCACGTCGTCCAGCGAATGCGATACGCCGATCAGGTCGCCGCCCGCGGCAAGTTTGCGCACGTAGCTGGCGTACAAGCGCCGAATGCCCAAGCCCAGGTCCTTGAACACGGCCTTGTCCAATCCGCTTCTGCTCACCGCCGCGCTCACGTTCTGCAGGGCGGCGCCCTGGTCGCGGACTTCGCTGCTGCCTTGCCGGTAGGTGACGATGAAGCGATCGGACGCGCTGGCCTGGCGGGACGCATCCATGCCGGCATGAAACCCATGCGCATGGAGCTGGGGAACCGATGCCGCCATCGCGGCGATGAGGGTCACGATCGGAAAGCCGATGAGATGTCGTTTCATGCGAATACCTCGGGAAAGGAGCCGGACAAGGTTCGGAGAGGTGGCCACGGCCGCGCGAAGACCTGCGGCTCCCGGTCGCCGCGCGGCATGCGCGCGGCCGGGCCACCAACGGGGTGGCGCGCTCCTGTTACGGGGCGTGCCCTGCACTCATCGGCCGAAGCTCAGGCCATGCGTTCCACTGGATTCGCCGCAGGTGCTCCGCCAGCAGGCCTTCCGCTGCCGCACACGAGGCACCGAAGCGGAAGCGCGCGGCGTGGTCGCCGTCGCTCTTGCCGTAGATCGAACCGGCAAGCGGCCAGGCATCGTGCAGGGCCTTGCTGTGCATCCTTTTCATGCGGTGCTCCATAACGGCGGGGAAGTGGCGACGCAGGCGTTGGCGTCGCGCCGATGGAGTCAGCTTTCCGCAGATCGGGCGGGCGATCACTCACGCTTCCCAACCGGACATCACCTGGCACTGGCGTGCCACGGCTTCTTGCTCACGCAGTGCTGCACGCAAAGCCCGCCGCCACGCACATCCGAGCGGCAGAACACGACCCGCCGCAACAGGAGAGAAACTCACGCGGGCTGCATGGGACACCGCGCTTTTAGGCCCGCTCCTACGCCGACCCGCCGCGCCCGACGAAGGCATAGCCGCCACCGCGCACCGTGATCAGCGGCAGCACCGGCATGCCCAGCGCCCTCGCCTTCCGGCGCAGGCGGTAAATGAGCATTTCCAGGCGATGCGGGTCGAACTCGGCGTCCTCGCCATGCCAGGCGCCGATCAGCACCTCCCGCGCCACCGCCCCGCCGCCGGCGGCGAACAGCGGGCGCAGAACGCAGCGCTCGGAAGCGGACAGCGGGATGGACTCGCCCGTGGGAGCCACGAGATTCCAGTCGTCGGTCGACAGGCGCCATCCGGCGGGAGCGGCATGAGCCGCCGCTTGGATGGCCGGTGCCGGCGAAGCCGGTCGCGGCGCACCCGGCAGGCGCCGGCCCACGCTATGCAGACTCGCCGCCAGCAGCGCCATGCCGGCCGGCTTGCGCAGGTAGATGTCGGCGCCCGCGGTAAGCGCGCGGATCTCATCGTGTTCGGCCGTGCGGCCGGTGAGCACCACGATGCCGATCTGCGAACAGCGGCGCAGGTGCCGCGCCACCGAGAGGCCGTCTTCATCGGGCAGGCCCAGGTCCAGCACCGCCAGGTCGAAGCGTTCAGCGAGCATGCGTCGATAGAGTTCCGCCGCGCGGCCGATGCCGACGGCTTCGAAACCGAAGCTCAGCAGCCCCGGTACGAGCACGTCCTCGCGCAGGCGGCAATCGTCCTCCAGCACGGCGACCCGCCATGCACCCTGCCCGCCCGACGAGGAAGAAGTGGCCTGCATCTGCGTCTCTGCCGTGATCCGCTGCGGCGGGCTTTATAGCAGCGCGCCGGTGGCGCCGGCGTATGGACGTCCAAACCTTGCCGCGCTACGCAACAGCAGCTCGGGCATTTCGCGGCGGCAAGCTCCAAGACGCCATGCGATCACTACCCGCCAGCGCAGCTTCCCCCGGACCCGGAGCACAGGCATAAAAAAACGCGGCAGCTCGCGCTGCCGCGTCTTTCACCAGCAGACGGCTTAGCCGACCGCGGCGTCCTTCAGCTTCTTGAGCGGACGGATCTTCACCTTCACCGTGGCCGGCTTGGCGGCGAACCACTGCTCTTCCTTGGTGAAGGGGTTGATGCCCTTGCGCTTCGGCTTGGCCGGCACATTGACCGCGGTGATCTTCAGAAGACCCGGCAGCGTGAACGAGCCGTGGCCCTTCTTGTGCACCGAACCGGCGACCGCACCTTCGAGCGCACCCAGAACAGCGCGCACGTCCTTGGCCACCACACCGGTGGTTTCGGCGAGGTGGGCGACCAGGCCGGACTTGCTCAGAGCGTCCTTGATCGGCTTCAGCGCAGCCGGCTTGGCGGCGGCCTTGGCGGTGGTCTTCTTGGCGGCTTTCTTGGCCATACATTCCCCGTAGTTTTGATGGGTTTGGTTGAAACCTGTGCCTTTCGGCAGGTGGAATGTATGGCATGTGAGCGATGCCGCCAAGACGCAAACGCATAAATGTGTCTTACGGCATGGTGTTTTTTGCGACCGCGTCATGCGGGAGCGCCGTTTTCCCGGCGAAAGACCGCCCGTCGCTGTCCGCCGGAGCTGATTTGCAGGGGCGGCGGCGCGGCCGGCGATGCGTGTGCCGGCGGCGGCGCAGCACAGCCGCGGATACGAAAAGGCCCGCTCCGCGGTGGCGTCGCCACCTGGGAGCGGGCCCGGTGTCCCGCGGCATCGGCCAGGGCTCAGCGCCCGAAAATGATTTCCTTGCCTTCGTGGTCGCGGTCCCAGCCGCGCAGTTCGTCGCGGATGTGGGCGATGCGCTGGCGGCCCAGCGCGTTGCGCTCTTCGTCCAGCACCTGCCCGTCCAGCAGCTCGGCCAGCCGCTGCGCCGTGGGCAGCATGGCGTCCCAGGCGTCGAGCGCGGGGATCGGCGCCGGCAGGGTCATGAAGAAGCTCAGGCCCGGCGAGCGCAGCGCGTCGAGGCGGCTCAGGTCGAAGTTGCCAGGCTTCAGCATGTTGGCCACGCTGAAGATCGGACCGTGTTCGCGCTTGCCGTCGAGCAGGCGGTGATAGATGCCCATGTCGCCGAATTCGAGGCCGGCCTTCTCGGCCGCCACGATCAGGTCGGGCCCGAGGAACACCGCGCCTTCGCGCGCCACCACGAACAAGGTGACGATGCGCTCCACCGGCAACTGCGCCGGGCGCTTGCCCAGCTCCGAACGCGGCGGCACGCGCGGCGCCGCTGGCGCGGGCGCCGGCGCGGCAGGCGGCGGCACCGGTGCCTGCGCGCGCGGCCTGGCTTCCGAGGGCCTGGTTTCCACAGGCCTGGTTTCCAACGGCGCGGACTCGACGGCCGCGGGCTTCACCGGCTCGTCGACATGCCCCTGCGCGGCCAGGAACTGCTCCGGCGGCGCACGCAGCGCCTCGATGATCGAGGCCGCCGCGCCCATCGGCTTGGCGCTCACCGGCGCGGGCGCGACGCGTTCGCTGGACAGCGTGGCGCCGAGCTTCTCCAATTCCTCGCGCAGGCCCATGTCCAGCTCGCCCTGCTTCGGCTTGGGCTCGTCGAGCGGGTCGAGGCGGAAGTCGTCGCGCGCGCTGAAGCCGGGCGCTTCGTCGGCCACGTCCACGTCGTCGCCGAAGGTCGGCTCGCGCCGCTCCTCGCCGCCCTGCGCGGCGGGCGCGCGGCGGCGGCCCTGTTCCTTCTTCGGCTGGCCGAACAGCCAGATCAGGGCCAGCACGATCGCACCCACGATCAGCAGCGGGACGCCTACCGCGGGGTTCCAGGCCAGGGCGAGCACGGGTTGCATGGTCATGTCGGATTCCTCAGGCTGCGCCGGCAAGTTTGGCCGCTTCGGCCAGGTCCACCTGCACCAGGCGCGACACGCCGGGTTCGCGCATGGTCACGCCGCACAGCTGCGACGCGGCCTCCATGGTGGCCTTGTTGTGGCTGACGAAAATGAACTGCACCTTCTCGCTCATCTCCTTCACCATGTTGGAGAAGCGGCCCACGTTGGCCTCGTCCAGCGGCGCGTCCACCTCGTCCAGCAGGCAGAACGGCGCGGGGTTGAGGCCGAAGATGGAGAACACCAGCGATACGGCGGTCAGCGCCTTCTCGCCGCCTGACAGCAGCGAGATGTTGGAGACGCGCTTGCCCGGCGGACGGGCCATGATGGCCACGCCGGTATCGAGCAGATCGTCGCCGGTCAATTCCAGATACGCGTGGCCGCCGCCGAACAGGCGCGGGAACAGCTCCTGCACGCCGGCGTTGACGCGGTCGAAGGTTTCCTTGAAGCGCTGGCGGGTTTCGCGGTCGATCTTCTTGATCGCGCCTTCCAGCGTTTCCATGGCGGAGGTCAGATCCGCCAGCTGGTTGTCCAGGTAATTCTTGCGCTCGCTCTGTTCGGCGTGCTCCTGGATCGCGGCCAGGTTGACCGGCTCCAGGCGCTGGATCTTCTGGCCGATGTCGGTGAGCGCGCCGCGCCATTGCGAGGCGTCGGCGTCTTCGGCCAGCTCCGCCAGCAGCGGTTCCAGCTCCAGGCCGGAGGCGGCGATCGCTTCGGCCAATTGCTGGGCGCGCAGTTCCAGCGCCTGCGCGGCGAGGCGCTTCTGCGACAGGCTTTCGCGCAGGCTGTTGAGGCCCTGCTCGATGCGCTGGCGCTCCTGCTCCAGGCGGCGGAATTCCGCGTCGCAGTCTTCCACCGCGCGGCGCGCCTCCACCAGCTGCTTGTCGACCAGCAGGCGCTGGTCCAGATAGGCCTGGCGCTCCGCTTCCAGTTCCGCGATGGGGTCGGAGCCGGCGGCCAGCTGTTCGGCGATCTCGCCGCGGCGCGAGGCGATCTGGCGGATCTGCGTGTCCATGCGCGCCAGGGCCTGGTCGAGCGAGGCCAGCGCGGAGCGCTTGGATTCCATCGACAGCGCCAGCGCATGCGCCTGGTCGGCGGCCTCGCGCGCATTCATGCGCGCTTCCTCGCGCGCTTCCAGCAGCGCGCGGCGCTCGTTTTCCAGCTCGCGGCGCTGGTCTTCCAGGTCGCCCATGTGGTTGACCGATTCGTCCAGGCGCGCGCGCGCGTCGCGGATCTGCGCCTGCAGTTCGTCCAGCTGGCCGATGATCTCGCCCAGTTCGCCGCTGACCTTTTCGGCGCGGGCGCGGGCGGTTTCCATCTTGCCGCGGTGGCTCTGCAGCTGGCCGGCCAGTTCGGACTGGCGGCGATGGGCGTTGTACAGCTCGCGCTGCGCGTCGTCGCGCGCGCGCTCGGCTTCGAACTTGCGCGTGCGCAGGTCGTCGAGTTCGCCGGTGGCTTCTTCGATGCGCGCTTCCAGCGTGGCGATCTGCTCGGCCAGCAGGCGCATCTCGCGCTCGCGCGCCAGCACGCCGACCTGGTTGCCCTGCGCGCGGCGCACGCGCGCCCAGCCCGGGCCGAGCCACTCGCCGGTGCGCGTCATCACCGACTGGTACGGCGCCAGCGCGGAAAGGCCGGCCACGCGCTGGTGCGCTTCGTCGAGGTTCTCGGCGGTGAGCACGTGGCTGAGGATCGCCACCGCCGCGGACGGGCCGCGCACGTGCGCCGCCAGCGTCCCGGCGGTGTTGGCGCCGCCCTCGGCGGCATCCAGCAGGGCGAGATCCGCGTCCTTCAGCTCGCCGAAGTCCTTGGCGTAGTCGTGCGCGCCGTCGACCAGCACGCTGTCGAGGAACCCGGCCAGCGCGGTTTCCACCGCCGTCTCCCAGCCCGCTTCCACCTGCAGCGACTCGCCCAGGCGGCGCGATTTGTCCAGGCCCAGCCGCGCCAGCCAGCCGCTGGCGGCGCTTTCCTCCTGGCCCAGCGCGGCGTGCTGCAGCGCTTCGAGCGAGGACTGGCGCCCGCGCGCGGACTGCAGCTGCTGGCGCGCCTCGTTGAGCGCGGACTGCACCTGGCGCTCCTCGTCCAGCACCTGCTCGTAGCCGAGCTTGTGCTGGTCGAGCAGGCCGCCCAGGGTTTCCAGGCGTTCGCGCTGGGTTTCGTGCTCGCCCTGCAATTGTTCGAAGGAAGCGTCCAGCGCCTCGATGTCGGTGGCCTTCTGTTCGCTCTCCAGCGCCTCGCGGCGCTTGGCCAGGTCGATCGACTGGCGGTCCAGATAGGCCAGCTTGGTGCGCTCCACTTCCGCGGCGCGGGCGGACTCGCCGGCGGTGCGGGTGTAGGCGTCCCAGCGCTGCTGCCAGTCGGACAGCTTGGTTTCGGTGTCGCGCTGCGCGTCGGCGGTGTCGTCCTGCAGCTGCTGCAGGGCTTCGAGCTTCGGCTCGCCCTCGGCCAGCGCCAGGCGCAGGCTTTCGGTCTGTTCGCGGTCGGCGGCGATATGCGCGGCCAGTTCCTCGTGCTCGCGCTCGGCCTCGGCCTGGGCGCGCCCCAGGCGCTCGGCGGTCTCGCGGTTGAAGCGCACCTGCTGCTCGACGCGGGCGATCTCTGCGCCCACCTTGTATACCTCGCCCTGCACCTGGCCCAGGTGCTCGTTGGCGGCGGTATGGCGCTCGCGCACGCTTTCCAGCTGCGCCTCGACGTGGCGCTGCGCGGCCACGCGCTTCTCGATCTCGATCTCGGCGGCGGAAAGCCCGGCGCCTTCGCCGTCGTGCTGGCTCTTGAGTCCGCGGTATTCCAGCGCGCGCAGCTCGGCTTCCTTGCGCGTCTGTTCTTCCTTCAGCGCCTTCCAGCGCTCGGCGGCGCGGGCCTGGCGGTTGAGGTGTTCGAGCTGCTTGTCCACTTCGTCGCGCACGTCCTTCACGCGGTCGAGGTTTTCGCGGGTGGACTTGATGCGGCTCTCGGTCTCCTTGCGGCGCTCCTTGTACTTGGAGATGCCGGCGGCTTCCTCCAGGTGCACGCGCAGTTCTTCCGGCGCGGCCTCGACGATCTGGCTGATCATGCCCTGCTCGATGATCGAGTAGCTGCGGGGCCCGAGGCCCGTGCCCAGGAACAGGTCGGTGATGTCGCGGCGGCGGCAGCGCGCGCCGTTGAGGAAGTAGGCGGACTGGCCGTCGCGGGTGACCTGGCGCTTCACCGAGATCTCGGCGTACTGGCCGTATTCGCCCTGGATGGTGCCGTCGCTGTTGTCGAAGATGAGTTCGACGGTGGCCTGGCCCACCGGCTTGCGCGAGTTGGAGCCGGAGAAGATCACGTCGGTGAGCGAGTCGCCGCGCAGGCGGCTGGCGGCGCTTTCGCCCATCACCCAGCGGATGGCGTCGATGATGTTGGACTTGCCGCAGCCGTTCGGACCCACCACGCCGGTCATATTGGTCGGCAGGTGCAGGGTGGTCGGGTCGACGAAGGACTTGAAGCCGGCGAGTTTGATCGTGGTCAGGCGCATGCGGATTCCGCGGCAGCTGGAGAGGGGCTTGCGATTCGACTCGAAGCCTCTCTCCCGTCGGGAGAGGGGTTGGGGTGAGGGTACAGGCGAAGCGAGGCGCCCCACTCCGCCCGTACCCTCATCCGCCTGCCGGCACCTTCTCCCGGAGGGAGAAGGATTCCAGCGGGAAGACTTGAGGACGCAGGATAAGGCCTATGTCCTGGCCGCTCAAAGGCTTTCAGGTATCCGGCGGACGCGCGTCGATGGAAAGCGCGTGGATGCCGTTGTCCATCAGCCCTTCCAGGGCCGCATAGATCATGCGGTGGCGCTTCAGCGGCGGCTGGCCGGCGAACACCGGGCTGACGATGCGCACGTGGAAGTGGCCCTTGCCCTCGTTGGCGTGGCCGGCGTGCTTGTGGCCTTCATCGGCCACGTCCAGCTCCACCGGCGCCAGCGCGGCCTGCAGGCGTTCGCGGATCCGGGCGGCCATCGAGGCGGTCATGTCAGGGCAGCACCTTGCGGAAGGGTTTGACCGAGACGGCAGCATAGACCCCGGCCGCCACGTACGGGTCGGCATCGGCCCAGGCCTGCGCTTCGGGCAGCGAGGCGAACTCGGCCACGATCAGGCTTCCGGTGAAGCCGGCGCTGCCCGGGTCTTCCGCATCGATGGCCGGGAACGGGCCGGCCAGCAGCATGCGTCCCTCCGCCTGCAGCTGCTGCAGGCGGGCGACATGGGCCGGACGCGCGCCGAGGCGCTTCTCCAGCGAATCGGGAACGTCGGTACCGACGATGGCGTACCACATGGCTCAGGCCTCCGGACGCATATAGGGGAACAGCAGCACGTCGCGGATCGACACCGCGCCGGTCAGCAGCATCACCAGGCGGTCGATACCGATGCCCAGGCCGCCGGTGGGCGGCAGGCCTACCTCCAGCGCGCGGATGTAGTCGGCGTCGAAGTGCATGGCTTCGTCGTCGCCGGCGTCCTTGGCCGCCACCTGGGCGCGGAAGCGGGCTTCCTGGTCTTCCGGATCGTTGAGCTCGGAGAAGCCATTGGCCAGCTCGCGGCCGTTGATGAACAGCTCGAAGCGGTCAGTGATGCCCTTGTCGGTGTCGCTCTCGCGCGCCAGCGGCGAGACCTCGACCGGGTGCTGGGTGATGAAGGTGGGCTGGATCAGCGTGTGCTCGACGGTCTTCTCGAAAATCTCCAGCAGCAGCTTGCCCCAGCCGTAGCCCGGCTTGACGTTGCAGCCCAGGCGCCTGGCGTGCGCGGCCATCGCTTCGCGGTCGCGCAGCTCGTCGCGGCGGATCTCCGGGTTGTGCTCCAGCACCGCGTCCTCCATCGACCAGCGGCGGAAGGCCGGGCCCAGGTCGATGTCGGCACCGTCCCAGTGGATCTGCGTGCTGCCGATGACGTTGGCGGCGGTATCGCGGATCACGCCTTCGGTCAGGTCCATGATCTCGGTGTAGGTGGCGTAGGCCTGGTAGAGCTCGAGCATGGTGAATTCGGGGTTGTGCCGGGTCGACACGCCCTCGTTGCGGAAGTTGCGGTTGATCTCGTACACGCGGTCGAAGCCGCCCACCACCAGGCGCTTCAGATACAGCTCCGGCGCCACGCGCAGGTACAGGTCCAGGTCCAGCGCGTTGTGGTGGGTGATGAAGGGCTTGGCCGTGGCGCCGCCGGGGATGATCTGCATCATCGGCGTTTCCACTTCCATGAAGCGGTAGGGTTCCGCCTCAAGCCACTTGCGGATGTAGCCGATGATGCGCGAGCGCAGCACGAAGGCGCGGCGCGATTCCTCGGTGACGATCAGGTCGACGTAGCGCTGGCGGTAGCGCTGCTCCACGTCGGCCAGGCCGTGGAACTTGTCCGGCAGCGGACGCAGGCTCTTGGTCAGCAGGCGCAGGGTGTCGACCTTGACCGACAGCTCGCCGGTCTTGGTGCGCATCAGCAGGCCTTCGGCGCCGACGATGTCGCCCGCATCCCAGCCCTTGAACGCGTCGTAGGTGGCTTCGCCCACCGTGCCCTGGTGGATGAAGAACTGGATGCGGCCGGACATGTCCTGCACCTGCACGAAGCTGACCTTGCCCTGCACGCGCTTGAGCACGATGCGGCCGGCCATCTTCACGCGGCGCGCGAGCGCGTCGATCGCCTCGGCGGTGTGCACGTCCTTGTCGGCGTATTCGGCCTGCAGGTCGCCGGCGAAGGCGTCGATCTTGAAATCGTTGGGGAACGCGACGCCCTGCCCGCGCAGCGCGCGGAGTTTCTCGCGACGCTCAGCAACAAGCTTATTTACGTCTGGCTTGTTCTCGTCGATGGGCAGATTGTCTGTCGTTTCGCTCATGGTGATTCCGTGGTGTCGGCCGTCGAAGTGGCGATGGCCGGGATGTTGGCTAATGGCCGAAGAGTGCGGGATTGTTCTTCTTGAGGACGCTGTACGGGATGACCGACCAGTCCGGGTTGTCGCAATTGCGCGCCACACGGGCGAAATAGGCGCCGACGTACAAGCCCTTGTCGGTGAGATACCAGGGACCGAAATCCCACACGCCGGGATCGGTGTAGTCGCAGCCGTCGTCGCCGTCGCTCTTCATGGCGTCGGGATAGAGCTTCTGGAACAGCTTCACCACGGCCGGCGCGTACACCTTCTCGCGGTACTGGTACCACGCGTCGGAGCGCTCGGCCGGCTTGCTGCCGCTGCCCAGCCAGTAGACGTCTTCCAGCGCCAGCTCCTTGCCGGTGGCGGCGTCGATGGTGGTGCCGCTGATGCCGAAATCCGGATGCGCCGCGCCGTAGCAGCTCCAGCTGCTGGAGACGGCGTAGCTGACGAAACGCTCGGTGAGGTAGTGGCTGGACACCTCCGCCGACTCCTGGCCGGAGCCGCCCTCGCCGTTCGCGCAGCCGAAATACCCCTGCAGGCCGCCGTAGAAACCGGTGTCGATGGTGCGGTTGATCGCCGCCATCGCCGCCTCGGGATAACCGCCGACCACATGGAACATGGCGAGCTTGGACAGCGGCTCGGAGAACCACTGGATCTGGTACTTGCCGCCGACGGTTTCCTTCTTGCCCGGCACGAAGCGGATATCGGCCAGGCGCAGCTTTTCGTAGTCCGACAGCGCACGCTCGAACTTCAGATCCGGCCGCGGCTCATGCACGGAGCCGGCGGCTACGTCGTGCAGTTCGACCGGCAGGCTGGCGCCCTTGCCGGCGCTGAAACTGCCTTTGAAGCCGTCGCCGGCCTTGGTGAGCACGAAGTGGTCCGACTTGGCTTCGTCGGTGTCGTAGGCGGCCGAGCTGAGCTTGTAGCCCTGCCTGGCGGGTTCGCCGCGCAGCGGGATGTCCTGCTTGAACTTCTCGTAGAAGTAGGTGCCGGAGACGGTGCCGTCGGACTCGTCCAGCTGCATCACGATCGGATACTTGCCCACCGTGCCGCGCAGCAGGCGGCTTTCCGCATGCAGCGTGGCGGCGGCCAGCAGGCTCACGGCGAACAGAGCGATCGAGGCGCTTCTCATGCGTGGGTCTCTTCCCTGGGAGTGCGGCTCGCAGGCACGAGCGGTGCGCTGCGCATTCAGTCTTCCTTGCCCACCGCGTGCTTCACCGCATGCTTGGTGGCGTTCCAGCCGTCGCGCGCGCCGTGGCCGATCTTGAGGCCCACGTCCTTGGCGCCATGGCCGACCTTCAGTCCGGCATCGCGCGCGCCATGGCCGACCTTCAGTCCGGCATCGCGCGCGCCATGGCCCACCTCGACGCCCGCATCGCGCGCGCCATGCCCGACCTTGACCCCAGCGTCGCGGGCGCCGTGCCCGACCTTGACGGCGGTGTCGCGGGTGGCGTGGCCGACGTCGCGGCCGGCGTCGCCGACCGCGTGACCGGCTGCCTTGGCGTCCTGCTTGATGCCCTGCCCCGTGCTCTCCTGCGCGCTCGCCATGCCGATGCCTGCCGCCAGTGCCGCACAGGCGATCAGGATCCGGGAGATCTTGCTGCTGCTCATGCGGTCACCTCGTCGGCGGTCAGGTGGAATCGGTGGCGGAGCGCTCAGGCGTCGATGCGCTTGGCGCCCGCGTCCAGGCCGGCCTTCAGGCTGCCTTCGACGAATTCGTCGAGGTCGCCGTCCAGCACCTTCTGCGTATCGGAGCGTTCGATGCCCGTGCGCAGGTCCTTGATGCGGCTCTGGTCCAGCACGTAGTTGCGGATCTGGCTGCCCCAGCCGATATCGGACTTGGTCGCTTCCAGCGCGTCCTTCTCGGCATTGCGCTTCTGCAGTTCCAGCTCGTACAGCTTGGCTTTCAGCATCTTCATCGCGCGGTCGCGGTTGGCATGCTGGCTGCGCTCGGTCTGGCAGGCCACCACCACGCCCGAGGGCATGTGGGTGATGCGCACGGCCGACTCGGTCTTGTTCACGTGCTGGCCGCCGGCACCGGACGAGCGGTACACGTCGGTGCGCAGGTCAGCCGGGTTGATCTCGATATCGATGTCGTCGTCGACTTCCGGCGACACGAACACCGAGGTGAAGCTGGTGTGGCGGCGGTTGTCGGAGTCGAACGGGCTCTTGCGCACCAGGCGGTGCACGCCGATCTCGGTCTTCAGCCAGCCGTAGGCGTAGTCGCCTTCCACGCGGAAGGTGGCGGACTTGATGCCGGCCACGTCGCCGCCGCTGACTTCCAGCAGCTCGGCCTTCCAGCCGCGCGATTCGGCCCAGCGCAGGTACATGCGCAGCAGGATCTCCGCCCAGTCCTGCGCCTCGGTGCCGCCGGCGCCGGCCTGGATGTCCACGAAGGCATTGGCCGAGTCCATCTTGCCGGAGAACATGCGCTGGAATTCCAGCTTGCTCACCTGGGCGTCGAGCTTGCCGAGGTCGCTGACGATGGACAGCACGGTGGATTCGTCGTCGTCGGCGACGGCCATCTCCAGCAGGTCGCCGGCGTCGGCGAGGCCGGCCGTGAGCGTGTCGATGCCGCTGACGATGGTTTCCAGGCGGGCGCGTTCGCGGCCCAGCTCCTGCGCGCGCGGCGGATCGTCCCAGACGTTGGGACTTTCCAGTTCGCGGCTTACTTCTTCCAGACGCTCACGCTTGGTGGCGTAGTCAAAGATACCCCCTAAGCGACTCGACGCGGCCCTTGAGGTCCGCGATCTGCGCAAGGATCGGATTGGTCTCGATCATGGATGGAATGGCTTGGAAAATGGCCGAACAGGATAGCAGGCGCACCTCGCCCACGGTAGGTTGGGGTGAGCCGCAGGCGAACCCCAACGGACGTCCGGTCAGCATGGAAGGTCCGTTGGGGTTATCACCCCAACCTACAGTGCCTGCTGATGCACCCCGCGCACCGCGCGCCCCGACGGGTCGGCCGCGGCGGCGAAGGCCGGATCCCAGGCCAGCGCGGCCGGCGAGGAACAGGCGATCGACTTGCCGCCCGGCACGGTGGCCGCGCAGGCCTCGCCGGGGAAGTGCTGCTCGAAGATGCGCCGGTACAGGTAGGCCTCCTTGGTGGCCGGCGGGTTGTGCGGGAAGCGCGTGGAGGCGGCGGCGAATTCGCGGTCGCTGACCACTTGTTCCGCATGCGCCTTCAGCCCGTCGATCCAGCCGTAGCCGACGCCGTCGCTGAACTGCTCCTTCTGCCGCCACAGGATCGAATCCGGCAGCGCGCCCTGGAAGGCCTCGCGCAGCACGGCCTTCTCGATGCGGCCGTGGCCGGCCATCTTGTACCTGGCGTCCAGGCCCATCGCCACGTCGAGGAATTCCAGGTCCAGGAACGGCACGCGCGCCTCCACGCCCCAGGCCATCATCGCCTTGTTGGCGCGCAGGCAGTCGAAGCTGTGCAGGGCGTCGAGCTTGCGCACGGTTTCCTCGTGGAAGGCTTCCGGCGACGGCGCCTTATGGAAGTACAGATAACCGCCGAAGATCTCGTCCGAACCCTCGCCCGACAGCACCATCTTCACCCCCATCGCCTTGATGCGCCGCGCCAGCAGGTACATCGGGGTGGAGGCGCGGATGGTGGTGACGTCGTAGGTCTCGATATGGCGGATCACTTCCGGCAGCGCGTCCAGCCCTTCCCAGAAGGTGTAGACGAAGCCGTGGTGCACGGTGCCGAGCGCATCGGCGGCCACCTGGGCGGCGGCCAGGTCCGGCGAGCCTTCCAGGCCGATGGCGAAGGAATGCAGGCGCGGCCACCAGGCTTCGCTGCGGTCGTCATCTTCGATGCGTTCGCGCGCGAAGCGTGCGGCGCAGGCGGCCACCAGCGAGGAATCCAGGCCGCCGGAGAGCAGCACGCCGTAGGGCACGTCGGTCATCAGCTGGCGGTGCACGGCCTGTTCGAAGGCGCCGCGCAGTTCGGACGGTTCCAGCTGCTGGCCATGGGTGACTTCATAGGAACGCCAGTTCCTGCGGTAGTAGCGCGTCACTTCGCCGGTGGCGCTGTCGTAGACATGGCCCGGCGGGAAGGCGGAGACGTCCGCGCAGATGCCGACCAGGGCTTTCATTTCCGAGGCCACGCACAAGCGCCCTTCCGCGTCGTGGCCCCAGTACAGCGGGCAGACGCCGATCGGATCGCGGGCGATCAGGTAGCGCTGCGTGGCCGCATCCCACAGCGCGAAGGCGAAGATGCCGTTGAGCTGCCTGAGGCCGCGCGCCAGGAACTCCTCCGGCCCCAGTTCGCGGTACAGCGCGTTGATGACTTCGCAGTCCGAGCCCGTGGTGAAGTCGTAGCCGCTGGCGGCGCGCAGCTCGCGGTGGTTGTAGATCTCGCCGTTCACCGCCAGGGCCAGGCTCTCGTCGCGCGAGCGCAATGGCTGCGAGCCGCTGGCCGGGTCGACGATGGCCAGGCGCTCGTGCACCAGGATCACCCCGGCGTCGACGAACACGCCGCTCCAGTCCGGCCCGCGATGGCGCTGGCGCTGCGAGAGTTCCAGCGCCTGCCGGCGCAGGGCGGCCAGGTCGTCGCCGGGTTGCAGGTCGAACATGCCGAAGATGGAACACATGGTTTGACGCTCCTGAGGTTGGATGACGCGCAAAACTGCGTACGGGGAAAAAGAAAGGGCCCGCTTGTCGGCGGGCCCTTTTGCGTGATTCGAGACTTTTTTTCGTGTCTACACGCCGGCCCACCCGTCGATGCGGGGATTGTTATTGGCGTTGTTATTCAGCGCGTTCGCGGATGCGCGCAGGCCGGCCGCGTAGGCGGCAAAGGCGGAGCGCTGGGTGGCGAAGGCACAGGACATGAGGCCGACTAAAGCACAGCTTTGCTGCGCCGCGCAAGAGCTTTTTTACCTTCCTCGCGGCCGGCGCAGGTTGGGGTGAGCGCAGCGAACCCCAACGGTGCGGCAGCCTGCGAGGTCCGTTGGGGTTCGCCTATGGCTCACCCCAACCTACGTGCTACGTGCTCACCCAGTTCCGCGCTTCTTCCAGCTGCGCCGTCTCATACAAGCGAAACTCTCCCGGCGACAGAAACCCCAGCGCCTTGGCCAGGTTGCGCATCCAGCCCACGTCGGTGACCAGGGCCGCGCGTTCCCAGCCGCTGAAATGGCGGCAGCCCAGCTTGGCGTCGTCCCACATCGCGGCGGCGTCGAAGCCGGTGAAGTCCTGGTCGATGTGGAAGATCACCCGCAGCTTGCGGTTGAGCGCGAAGGCCGCCTCGATATCGGGAATCACCACCCGTTCGTAGTCCGCCGCGGTGACCTGGTTGTGCGCGGTGAAACCGATCACGCCGGGCGGCAGTCCGGTCATCTGCACGATCATGGCGCCAGCTCCTCAATGGTTGAGACTGACCCTATCCAAGCGCGGCGCTCGTTGCGCCGGCAGCTAGGCGCCGTGAAGAAGCGCCCAACAAATCACCGCGGCAAATCACAACGGCTCGATATGCCGCAGCAGCAGGCGCGGGCTTTCGCGGCCCTGCCAGTCGTTGATGGTCAGCTCGTAGGCGGCGCGCAGCCGCGCCGGCGGCGGCTGGCCGGTATAGGCGCCGAACATCACCGCATCCAGCACGGCGCCATCGCGCGGATCGCTCAGGCTCAGGCGCAGATGGGTTTCGCCCATCACGCGCCAGCTGGCGCAGGCGAATTCGTTGTCGAACACCGGCTCCGGAAACGCCTGGCCCCAGGGGCCGCCGTAGCGCAGCTGTCGCGCCAGCTCCAGGGTGGCGGCGCCGGGCGGCAGTTCGCCGTCGGTATAGAGCACGTGTTCCAGGCAGGCTTCGTCCAGCCATTCGCGCGCGATCGCATCGAACGCCGCGGCGAAACGGGCGAAGTCGCTCGCTTTAAGGCTCAGGCCTGCGGCCATGGCGTGGCCGCCGAAGCGTTCGATCAGGCCGGGCTGGCGCGCGTCGATCACGGCCAGCGCATCGCGGATATGAAAACCGGCGATCGAGCGGCCGGAGCCGCGCAGCTCGCCGGTGTTGTCCTCGCTCGCCGGAGCGAACGCGATCACCGGGCGATGCAGCCGCTCCTTCAGCTTAGACGCCACCAGCCCCACCACGCCGGCATGCCACGAGGGTTCGAACAGGGCCACGCCGACCGCATCGATATCGGCGGCGCGCGCCACCATCACCTCGGCTTCGGCCACCATGGTCGCCTGCAGTTCGCGGCGCTCCTGGTTGATCGCGCTCAGCTGCTCGGCGTAGCGGCGCGCCACGCCGAAGTCGTCGGTCAACAGGCATTCCACGCCCAGGCGCATGTCTTCCAGGCGGCCGGCGGCATTGAGCCGCGGCCCCACCGAGAAACCCAGGTCGCTGGCGCACAGCGTGGCGACGCTGCGCTTGCCCGACTCCACCAGCGCCGCGATGCCCGCGCAGGCGCGCCCCGCGCGGATGCGCTTCAGGCCCGCCTCGACCAGCACGCGGTTGTTGTAGTCCAGCGGCACCAGGTCGGCGACCGTGCCCAGCGCCACCAGGTCCAGCAGCGTGGAAAGGTCGGGCTCCTTGCCCGCGGCGAACGCGCCCTGCCCGCGCAGCGCCGCGCGCAGGGCCAGCAGCAGATAGAACATCACGCCGACGCCGGCCAGCGCCTTGCTCGGAAACGCATCGCCGGCCAGGTTCGGATTGACCATCGCATCGGCCGCCGGCAATTGCTCGCCGGGCAGATGGTGGTCGGTGACGATCACGCGGATGCCCAGCGCCTGCGCCGCGGCCACGCCGCTCAGGCTGGCGACGCCGTTGTCCACGGTGATGATGAGCTGCGGCTGCGGCTGCAGCGATTCGACCAGGGCGGGACTCAGGCCATAGCCGTGGATAAAGCGGTTCGGCACCGCGTAATCGACGTGGCGCGCGCCGAGCATGCGCAGGCCGCGCACGGCCACGGCCGTGCCGGTGGCGCCGTCGCAGTCGTAGTCGCCGGCGATCAGGATGCGCCAGTCGCCGCCGATCGCCTCGGCCAACAGTTCCACCGCGCGTTCCAGGCCGCCGAGCTGGTGCGGCGCCAGCATGCAGGCGAGCCGGTGATCGGCATCGGCGGGACTGAGCACGCCGCGCGCCGCATAGATCTGGCGCAGCACCGGATGCACGGCATCGCTCCAGCCTTGCGGCACGCCTTTCGGCGCGCGGCGGCGCAGGCTCAGGCGCGGACTCATCGGCGGCCACCGCGCCAGAAGCGCAGGCGATGCCAGGGACGCTGCAGCCAGCGTTCGCCGCTGGCGAAGGACAGTTGCAGCGGAGCCGCGGCAAGACGCTGCAGCACCGGCCACCAGGCGCCGCCGATCTCGCCCGCCTGCAGGTCCTGCAGATCGATCAGCCAGCCGGTGCCGGCCTTGGCGATGGCTTCGGGCGCACGCGGCACGACATCGACGCCGGCGCGCGCAGCCAGCGCGCCGAGCAGCACGTCGTCGCTCACGCAGGCTTTCAGTTCGCTGCGCACCTTGGTCGGCAGATGGCCGCCGCCCCACAACCACAGGCTGTTCACCGGCGGCAGTCCGCGCTCGCGCCGCTGCGCATTCAAGGGATGCTGATGCAGCAGCACCTGCGCCTCGGTGAGGATCACGCGCCAGCGGCGCCCTTCGGCGCCCTCCGGCAGATGCTGCACGAGGTTCTCGCCCAGCGCCTCGTCCGGCGAGGCGAACGAAGGCAAGGCGATGCCCGGCGGCACGCGCACGTGCCAGCGGTCCGGCGTGCCGACTTCCAGCACCATGCCGGCATCGGCGAACACCGGCTGCAGCGCATCGGCCAGCGTGCGGGCTTCTTCGAGGCCCAGCTGCATCTGCCCGCAGGCCAGCAGGCGCGCGCCGTTGAGATCGGGCTGGATCCAGGCCGGGTCGGCGCTGAGCCAGGTGGCTTCGCCGGCATCGCCGGCCAGCAGCTCACGTGTCAGCGCCGCCGGCGCGAAACCGTCGGCACAGTCGAAATACGCGGCCAGCCCGCCGAGAAAGCCGCGCGGGCCGTCCTCGATGCGGTCGGCGCGCGCCAGCCAGGCGCGCAGCGGATGGTCCGGCTCGAAGCGCGGCAGGTCGGGCAGCCACAGTTCCAGCGGTCGCGCCGCCTCCGCCATCGCCTCAGGCCTCCAGCAGCTCGTACAGCTCTAACCACTCGGCCTCGAGCGTTTCCTTCTCGCGGCGCAGTTCGGCCTGGCGCTGGCCGAGCTTCATCATCTCGGCGGTGGAGCCGTTGTAGACCTCCGGATCGGCGAGCTTGGCTTCCAGCTTGCCCAGCTCCTCGTCGATCGCGGCCATGCGCGTCTCGATCTTCTTGACCTTCTGCCGCGTGGCCTTTTCGTTCTCGCGCTGCGCGGCGGCCGCGCGGCGGCGGTCGGCGGCGGAGACGGCCGACGTGCTGTTGGCCGACGTGCTGTTGGCCGGCGCGTTCTTCTTCGGCGAGGAGCCGCGGGCACGCAGCCAGCGGGCGTAGTCGTCGAGGTCGCCGTCGAAGCCTTCGACCTGGCCGTCGGCGACGCGCCAGAAGCTGTCGCAGACCATGCCCAGCAGATGGCGGTCGTGCGAGACCAGCACCAGGGCGCCGTCGAAATCGGCCAGCGCGTCGGCCAGCGCCTCGCGCATGTCCAGGTCCAGATGGTTGGTGGGCTCGTCGAGCAGCAGCAGGTTGGGCTTGTCCCATGCGATCAGCGCCAGCGCCAGGCGCGCGCGTTCGCCGCCGGAGAAACCGTCCACCGATTCGAAGGCGCGGTCGCCGGCGAAATTCCAGCCGCCGAGGAAGTCGCGCAGCACCTGCGTGCCGACGCCGGGGGCTTTGTCCTGCAGATGCTGCAGCGGGCTGGAACCCTCGTGCAGGCTCTCCACCGTGTGCTGGGCGAAGTAGCCGATCTTCAGGTCCTTGTGCGTCTTGCGCTCGCCGGCCAGCGGGGCCAGTTCGCCGACCAGGGTCTTGACCAGGGTCGACTTGCCCGCGCCGTTGGG
Organism: Dyella sp. SG562; assembly: GCF_011759495.1. NCBI lineage: Bacteria > Pseudomonadati > Pseudomonadota > Gammaproteobacteria > Lysobacterales > Rhodanobacteraceae > Dyella > Dyella sp. SG562. Next base: position 211,266 of record NZ_JAAOYS010000008.1, on the reverse strand, counting down.
GCCGAGCAGGCCGACGCGGTCGCCGGCTTCCAGGCGGAAGCGCACGTCGTGCAGGATCGCCGCGGGCGCGCCGCCGCCGTCGTCCGGATAGCCGGCGGTGACCTCTTCCAGCTGCAGCATCGAATCGGGCAGGCGCTCGGGCACGGCGAACTGGAAGCGGAACGAGCGCTCGGCGCGTACGGCCTCGGTGCCGGCCATCTTCTCCAGCCGCTTCATGCGCGACTGCGCCTGCTTGGCCTTGCTGGCCTTGGCCTTGAAGCGGTCGATAAAGGACTGCAGGTGGGCGCGCTCGGCCTGCTCGCGCTCGTGCGCGATCTGCTGCAGGCGCAGGTGTTCGGCGCGCTGGCGCTCGAAGGCGCTGTAGTTGCCGGTGTAGAGCTTGGCGCGGCCTTCGTTCAGATGCAGGGTGTGGGTGATCACGCCGTCGAGGAATTCGCGGTCGTGCGAGATCACCAGCAAGGTGCCCTGGTAGCGGCGCAGCCATTCTTCCAGCCACAGCACGGCGTCCAGGTCCAGATGGTTGGTGGGCTCGTCGAGCAGCAGCAGTTCGGACGGCGCCATCAGCGCGCGCGCCAGATTCAGGCGCACGCGCCAGCCGCCGGAGAACTCGCGCACCGCGCGCTCGTGCGTTTCCGGCGCGAAGCCCAGGCCGTGCAGCAGGCGGCCGGCGCGGGCGCGGGCGTCGTAGCCGTGCAGTTCCTCGATGCGGTGGTGCGCCTTGGCCATGGCTTCGGTGTCGCCGCGGGCCTGGGCATCGAGTTCGTCGCGCAGGGCGATGGCCAGTTCCTCGTCGCCGCCCATCACGTATTCGATCGCCGGGTCCGGCAGGGCCGGGGTCTCCTGCGCCACCGAGGCCAGGCGCAGGCGCGCGGGCAGATCGAGCTCGCCGGCGTCGGCTTCCACCTGGCCCTGCAGGGCGGCGAACAGGCTGGACTTGCCGCAGCCGTTGCGGCCGACCACGCCCAGCCGCCAGCCGCTCTGGATGACCAGGTCGATGTCGGAAAGCAGCAGCCGGGCGCCGCGGCGCAGGGCGAAATGACGGAAGGCGATCATCGGAACCACAACCCATGGACAGGGCGTGCAGCCGCCCTCAGCCGCCCATGATAGCGGACGCGGCGCCCTGCCCCATGGCCGGAATGCCCACCCCATCGCAGTCGCGAGCGGTGCTCGTAGCTTCCCCGCCGCGGTTTCTGCTACAACGACGCCGCACTGCGCAGCGGCCTCGCGCCGCTGCCGCTCGGGGGCAATCGACAGACATATGACGTGCGGAGGCGCAGCCCGGCTGCCCCCGTCAACGTGGAGAGGGGACCATGACCAAGTTCGGCATCAGCCTGCCCATGCTCGTATTGCTCGCCGCCGGCGCCGCCGCGCCGCAGCTGGCCCGGGCCGACAACCTGCTGATCAATCGCGTCAAGCAGGAACAGGGCATGAACCTTCCGGCCCGCGGCATGAGCATGGAGCAGGTCGAACAGAAGTTCGGCGCGCCCAAGCGCAAGCTCTCGCCGCGCGGCGGCGATACGGCCAAGCATCCGGTGATCAATCGTTGGGATTACTCCAACTTCATCGTGTATTTCGAGCACAGCCATGTGATCCATGCGGTGCTGAATACCCCGGCCGGCAACAATAAGAATCCCGATACGGTGAACTGAGGGCATCGCCTTCCGGGCGGGAATAGGGAATAGGGAATCGAAGAGCTGCGGCGCTTGCCGCGGCTCTTTTTGCTATTCCCGATTCCCTATTCCCGATTCCCGCCCCCTACAATTCGCGTTTCCCCTTGCAACGCGAGTCCCCTCACATGAGCCATGCCACCTTGCGCCTGCCGGCGGAATGGGAGCCCCAGTCGGCCGTCCTGATCGCCTGGCCGCATGCCGATACCGACTGGGCCGAGCGCCTGGCCGAGGTGGAAACCACCTATGTGGCGCTGGCCGCGGCGGTCACCCGCTTCGAGCCGCTGATCGTGGTGGTCGCCGACGCCGGACTGCGCGCGCATGCCGAAGCGAAGCTGCGCGATGCCGGCGTGGATCTCGCCCGCATCCGCTTCGTCGAACTGCCCTACGACGACACCTGGCTGCGCGATTCCGGCCCGATCACCCTCAAGGACGACCAGGGCGCCTTCCAGCTCACCGATTTCCGCTTCACCGGCTGGGGCGGCAAGTTCGGCGCCGAGCAGGACGACGCGCTGGTCGCCGGCCTGGTGCAGGCCGGCGTCTTCGGCCGCGCCGCGCACAAGCGCATCGACTGGGCGCTGGAAGGCGGCGGCATCGAGAGCGATGGCGCCGGCACCGTGCTCACCACCTGGCGCTGCCTGGTGCAGCGCCATCCGGAGCAGTCGCGCGAGGAGATGACCGCGATCCTGCGCGACGGCCTGCACGCCGGCCGCATCCTGTGGCTGGACTACGGTTATCTGGAAGGCGACGACACCGACGCGCATATCGACACGCTGGCGCGCTTCTCGCCGGACGGCGGCATCGTGTTCCAGGCCTGCGACGACCTGGGCGACGCGCACCACGACGAACTGGCGCGCATGGCCGGCGAACTGGCCGCGCTGTGCACGGTGGACGGCAAGCCGTACGCGCTGCACCCGCTGCCCTGGGCCGAGCCGATCCTGGACGAAGGGCGCCGCCTCGCGGCCTCGTACGCCAACTATCTGATCGTCAACGGCGGCGTGCTGGTGCCCGCCTATGGCGACCCGGCCGACGACGAAGCGGCGCGGATCATCGGCCAGGCCCATCCGGGACGCGAGGTGGTGCAGGTGCCCTGCCGCCCGCTGATCTGGCAGAACGGCAGCCTGCACTGCATCACCATGCAATTGCCGGCGGGCATCTACGGCTGAATCCTCTTAAGCATCGGCCGGCGTAGGTTGGGGTGAGCAAAGCGAACCCCAACGTTACGACACGGTGGCGGGCCTGTTGGGGTTCGCCTGCGGCTCACCCGAACCTACTTACTACGTACAATTGCCCTTTCGCCCCCAGCGAGCAGGACTCCCCATGACCCGCAAGACCCTCAAGGTCGCGCTGCTGCAGGAAACCCACCGCGGCAGCCGCGACGCCAATCTCGACGCCATCGAAGCCGGCCTGCGCGAAGCCGCCGCGGCCGGCGCCGAACTGGTGCTGCTGCAGGAGCTGCACAACGGCCCGTATTTCTGCCAGCACGAGTCCGTGGGCGAGTTCGACCTGGCCGAGAGCATCCCCGGCCACAGCACCGAGCGCATCGGCAAGCTGGCCGGGGAATTGAAGCTGGTGGTGGTGGCTTCGCTGTTCGAGAAGCGCGCCACCGGGCTGTACCACAACACCGCGGTGGTGTTCGACCGCTCGGCGAAGATCGCCGGCAAGTACCGCAAGATGCACATCCCGGACGATCCGGCGTTCTATGAGAAGTTCTACTTCACGCCGGGCGACCTGGGCTTCGATCCGATCGACACCGCGGTCGGCCGCCTCGGCGTGCTGGTGTGCTGGGACCAGTGGTATCCGGAAGCCGCGCGCCTGATGGCGCTGGCCGGCGCGGAGCTGCTGCTCTATCCCACCGCGATCGGCTGGGACCCGAACGACGAGCAGGCCGAGAAAGACCGCCAGCGCGAAGCCTGGGTCACGGTGCAGCGCGGCCACGCGGTAGCCAACGGCCTGCCGCTGCTGGCCTGCAACCGCACCGGCTACGAGCCGGATCCGTCGGGCGTGGGCGCCGGCATCCAGTTCTGGGGCGCCAGCTTCGTGGCCGGGCCGCAGGGCGAATTCCTCGGCCAGGCCGGCACCGACGGGCGCCAGCTGCTGGTGGTCGAGATCGACATGGCGCGCAGCGAGCACGTGCGCCGGATCTGGCCGTTCCTGCGCGACCGCCGCATCGACGCCTACGGCGACCTGCTGAAGCGCTTCCGCGACTGAAGCGTGACCTCCGGCCGGATGGCTTGCGCCTTCCGGCCGCCGACCCCATGCAGTGATTTCCCTTACGCACCGAACCGACGCATGAGCCTGGACGCCACCGACACCGCCCTGCCCGCCGCCCTCGAAGGCCAGCCGATCGAGCGCGTGCTGCGCGACGGCGTCGAATACGTGGTGCTGGGCACGGCGCATGTGTCGCGCGCCAGCGTGGAAGCGGTGCGCGAGCTGCTGGCGCGCGAGCGCTTCGACGCGGTGGCGGTGGAACTGTGCCCGAGCCGCGCGCAGGGCATGCGCGATCCGGATGCGCTCAAGAAGATGGATCTGTTCCAGGTGATCCGCCAGGGCAAGGCCGGCATGGTCGCCGCCAGCCTGGTGCTGTCCACCTTCCAGAAGCGCCTGGCCGACCAGTTCGGCATCGAACCCGGCGCCGAAATGAAAGCCGCGATGGACGGCGCCGAACAGCGCGGCGTGCCGGTATGGCTGGTCGACCGCGAGGTCGGCACCACGCTCAAGCGCGCCTGGCGCAGCGTCGGTTTCTGGCAGCGCTTCGGCCTGATGGGCGGCCTGCTCGCCAGCGTGTTCGAACGCGAGGCGATCGAGGAAAAGGAAATCGAGAAGCTCAAGGAAGGCGACATGCTGGAAAGCGCCTTCAGCGAATTCGCCAATCAATCCGAGCCGCTCTACCGCAGCCTGATCGCCGAGCGCGACGCCTACATGGCGGCGCGCCTGCGCGAAGAAGCCGGCCTGGCCGGCTACGGCGGCGAGCCGCGGCGCGTGCTGGTGGTGATCGGCGCCGGCCACTTGAAGGGCCTGAGCGAACTGCTGCGCACGCAGCAGGGCGATGCGGCCGCGCAGGCGGCCGAGCTGGCCAGGCTGCCGGTGAAATCGAGCTGGCCGAAATGGATCGCCATCGGCCTGGTGCTGCTGGTGTTCGTGGCGATCGGCATCGCCTTCCACCGCAACAGCGCGCTGGGCGCGCAGGCGCTGCGCGACTGGGTGATGTACACCGCGGGCTTCTCCGCGCTGGGCGCGATCATCGCCGGCGGCCATCCGCTGAGTGTGCTGGCCGCGGCCGTGGCCGGACCGATCAAGCCGTTCCGCCCCGGCGTACCTTCCGGCGCGATCAGCGCGATGGCCGAAGCCTGGGTGCGCAAGCCGCGCGTGGCCGACTTCGAAACCCTGCGCGACGACATCGGCCACTGGACCGGCTGGTGGAAGAACCGCGTGGCGCGCACCCTGCTCAACTTCCTGCTGGTGTGCGTGGGCACGATTGCCGGCGAGTACACCGCCGGCATCCATATCTTCAAAAGCCTGTTCTGAGGCTTGCGCTCAGGGCTGGTGCAGGCCCTTGACCAGCACGTCGAGCAGTTCGCTGTCCTTGTCCAGGCTCTGCTCCCAGTACATCGCGCCGCCCAGGTGCCGCGACTTGATGAAACCGGTCTTGATGCGCAGCGACTGCGGGTCTTCGTAGCTCACAAACGTGTGCGTCTTCGCATTCCACAGATACGGCACCTCGGCCTGCTCGTCCCAGTAGCGCACGTAGCCGTTCTTGCCGATGTAGTCCGCTGTCAGTTCGCGCCACGAGGGCGCGCCGAAGAACTTGCCGTACTTCTGCTGCAGGCCGTTGTGTTCCGGCGCCACGTCCGTAAACGCGCGGCCGTAGAACGGCACGCCCAGCACCAGCTTCGAAGCCGGCACGCCCGCGTCGAGATACTGCTGCACCGCCTTGTCCGCGGCGCGGTCGCCGGATGGATCGAGCGCCGACGGATGCAGGCCGGCGTGGTGGCCGGTGGCGGGCGTGAGGCTGTTGTGGAAGTCGTAGGCCATCATGTTGAACCAGTCCAGCGAACGCGCCACGCGCGCCAGCTCGATGCCGGCGACGAATTCGTTGTCGGCCGAGGCGATGGTCAGCAGGTAATGCCGGCCCTGGTGCTGCTTGCCGAGCGCGTCCAGGCGCGCGCGCACGGCTTCCAGCATCAGGCTGAAGTTGCGGCGGTCCTCGGGGCGGTGGCTGATGTTGCCGCCGGGGAGCGTGGGATATTCCCAGTCGACGTCCAGGCCGTCGAGGTCGTGCTGCCCGATCAGCTTCGCGGCGTCGTCGGCAAAGCGCTTGCGCGAGGCTTCGGTGAGCGCGGCCTCGGAGAAATGCCCCGCGCTCCAGCCGCCCACCGACAGCACGATGCGCAACCGCGGGTTGCGCTGGCGCAAGGCCACCAGGCTCGCCAGCGAGGCCGTGGCGTGCGGGCTGCGCAGCACGATGTGGCCTTGTTCGTCGAGCGTGCCGAAGGCGTAGTTGAGGACGTCGACCTTGGCCGGGTCGATGGCCGGCAGCGGGTCGGCATCGGCCACGTAGCCCACGATGCGATAGCTGGCTGGCGATTCTTTCGCCACCGCGGCCCCCGTCAGCAGCAGGGCCGCCAGGCCCAGCATCCACCGGAAAGCCGCCGGGCGGCCGTACGACGCAATCCCCACCATGCCGTGTCCTTATCTATCAAGTGTCTGGTTCTTCGAGTGGCTGGGCAAGCCGCCGGATGGCCCATCGGCGTTGTTGTCCCTGCTCGGACCCACCGACTATACTTCCGAGACTTAACGCCATGTACCCGTCGGAATCGTGGGAATGATGATGACTCGACTGCAATTGCTCGGCCTGACCGTCGCTGCCGCTCTACTCGTCACTGGCAGCGCGCATGCCGAAGGCGACAAGGCCGCCGGCCGCAAACTGATCTACACCTGCAATGGCTGCCACGGCGTCGAGGGTTACGAAAACGCCTATCCGCGCTACCCCGTGCCGAAGATCGCCGGGCAGAACGCGCAGTACATCGTCAACGCCCTGCACGGCTACAAGGCGGGCGACCGCAGCCATCCGACCATGGGTGCCCAGGCGCAGAGCCTGTCCGACAAGGACATCGAGGACATCGCCGCCTACCTGTCCAGCCTCGCCAAGTAAGTAGCCCAAGGGATTCCGATGAATCGTGCGCTCACCCTGCTTTCGTTCGGCGCCGTCCTGGCGTTCGCTTCCCTCCAGGCCCCGGCCGCCGGCAACACCGACGCCGGCAAGCAGAAGGCCGCTGCCTGCTTCGCCTGCCACGGCGCCGACGGCAATTCCGTCGACCCGCAGTACCCGCGCCTGGCCGGCCAGTACAACCTGTACATCCAGCGCGCCCTGCACGAGTACAAGAGCGGCGCGCGCAACAACGCGATCATGAAGGGCTTCGTCGCCACGCTGTCCGAGCAGGACATCGAGGACGTGGCGGCCTATTTCTCCGCGCAGCCGAGCAAGCTCAGCACGCTCGAAGGGCATATCCAGGGCGATAAGTAAGCCCTGAGCTTGCCGCATGAAAAGGCCCGCTCGCGCGGGCCTTTTTCTTTTGCCCCCTCTCCCCTCCGCGGAGAGGGTCGGGGTGAGGGGGCGGGCGGAGCAGCGAGCGAAGGATCGCCATAAGCTCAACCGTTCTTCCTGATCAGCCCATGGCCGAGTGCCCTTCCCGCTTGCTGTAGTACGGATTGCTGCCGCCCGCGTGATCGGTGGCATCGCGCACTTCGGTGATCTCCGGCACGCGTTCGCGCAGCGTCTTCTCCACGCCTTGCTTGAGCGTCACGTCGACCATGCCGCAGCCGTGGCAGCCGCCGCCGAACTGCAGCACTACCACGCCTTGCGCACTCACCTCCAGCAGGCTGATGCGGCCGCCGTGCGCGGCGATGCGCGGATTGACCTCGGCGTCGAGCACGTAGCGCACGCGCTCCACCAGGCCCGCTTCCATGCCCGGCATGTCGCCCTTGATGCGCGGCGCGCGGATATTGAGCTGGCCGCCGGTGGCGTTGGATTCGTAGTCGATGCTGGCGCCGTCAAGCCAGGGCGCGCTGTCGCCCTCGACCTGGAACAGGAAGCCCTCGCATTCGATGGTCCATTCCTTGCCGGTGAGCTCGTCCGGCTCGCAGAACTCCAACTCGCAATTGGCGGCGGGCGTGCCCGGCGCGGTGACGCGCAGGCGGATGCTGAGGCCTTCGATGCCCTGCTGCGAAAGAAGACGCAGGAAATGCCGCTGCGCGCGTTCGGAAATGTCGATCATGCCTGCTCCGGGGAAACGGCCTGGCGCAGGCTGGGGAGCCGCGCCGGAAACAGCACCATTTTAGTCCTCTTTTGCGCCGGCTGCATGGTTTTGACTTTTCGCCACGCAACTTCGACGCTTCGCGTTTTGAATCTTCCGGAGTCCCGACCATGAGCTACGCCGACCTCGCCAGCCAGCACTGCACCCCGCGCAAGGGCAAGGAGCACGCGCTGGATGGCGCGCAGATCGAGGCCATGCTGGCGAAACTGCCGGGCTGGACGCTGGCCGCCGCAGGCAAGGCGATCGTGAAGGACTTCAAGTTCGCCGATTTCCACCACACCCTGGGCTTTATCAATGCGGTCGGCTTCATGGCCAACCAGGAAGACCACCATCCGGATCTCGAAGCCGGCTATGGGCACTGCCAGGTGCTGTGGTCGACGCATGACGTGGGCGGGCTTTCGCTCAACGACTTTATCTGCGCCGCGCGCGTCGAGGCCTTGCTGGCGCGCTGAGCTTGGGCGCGCGCCTGCCTGCTGCGGTTCGCGTCGCCAGCTTCGTGCTGGCGGCGGCCTTGTTGCTGCTGGGGCTGCGCGCGCTGGCGGGCTGGATGGTGGAAAGCCATCTGCGCCATGAGGCGGAGCGCGAACTGCATGTGCTGCAGGCGGGCGAGCCGCTGTGGCGATGGCGCCTGCGGCAGCCGCGCGATCTGGTGGCCGGGCGGGCGTTCGGGAATGCTTCGGTGGCTGCGGATGGGACCGGTCTGAAAGTGACCAGCCGTGACGGGCAGCCTTTCGAACTGGGCCTGCCGGTGCTGCAGCCGATGGATCTGGCGCACTGGCCGTTGCTGCATCTGGACCTCCGCGGCAGCAAGGCCGGATCGCTTTATCTCATCGTCCAGCCGCACGCGCGGGAGCCTTCGTGCATGGCCGACGCTGGCGGGATTCCTGTCGGCGACACGGCCACCCAGGTCTTCGATCTGCGCAAGCTCGACTGGCGGCATGGGGACGCGTCCCCCTGCGCGATGCCGGCCACCGTGGCGTATCTGTTCCGCCTGCGCGCGCAACTGCCGGCCGGTGGGACGCTCGAACTGCGCGACGCGGCGCTGGTGGCGGAGCGGCCGGTCCCGTTGCCCGGCTCCGCTCCCACAGTCGACCTTTCGGCGGGACGGGAAATCGATCTGCGCGAACAGCTGACCGTGGCCCCCACCATGCCGGCCGTGCCGCTGGTCTGGCTGCCGCGCGAAGGCTCGGTCGAAAACTGGCTCGGGCTGCGCGACCGGCTGCGCGATCGGTGGCCGGCCGCCCTCATCGTTTCCGCCGGGTCCACCCCTGTCGCTACCGCGCATGAAGCCGCTCCCGCCTGGCTGGCCTGGTCGATCTGCGCGGCCTACCTGCTGGTGCTGCTGTATACGGCGCGGCGCGATACCCATCCCGCCTGGGACGCGCTGGCCGTGGCGGCCGGCCCGCTCTGGCTGGTCGCCGGCCTGCAATGGGGGCTGCGCGCATCGCCGCCGGCGGTGGCGGCTTTTATCGGTGCGCTGGCCTGGGCCGGGTGGAAGGAGACGCGGCGGCGCCCGGCGGCTTGGCGCTGGATCGGCGGCAAGCCGAAGGACTGGCTGGCGCCGCTGGCGCTGCTTCCGGTGGCCGCGATCGTGGTGGCCATGTTCGGCCATGGCTACGCCGCGCCGGAATGGCGCCACGCTTTCTTATATGTCGCCTGGGCCGGCCTGCAGCAGTGGCTGATGCTGGCGGTGGTGCTGCGCCGGCTGGAGCACTGGCCGGGGGGAACGGCGCTGCCGATCCTGGGCACCGCCACCCTGTTCGCCCTGCTGCACTCCCCGAACGGAGCGCTGATGCAGCTGTGCTTCCTGGCCGAGCTTGGGTGGGCGTGGTGCTTCCTGCGCTCCCGCCGCCTGCTGCCGGTCGCCCTGGCTCACGCCGGCTGCGCGCTGCTGGTGGAAAGCGGGCTGACCGGCGGGCTGCTGCGCTCGCTGGAAGTCAGTGCGCGTTTTTTCCTCTAGGGCGGTAGCCCTCGGGATTTTTGCCTTTCACGGCAAGCACATCGAGGAAGTTCTTCAAGTCTTCTGGCAAGGGCGCCGAGAAGCCGTAGGCGCGCCCATCGAGCTCGAAGCTCATATGCGCGGCATGCAGGAACAGCCGCTGCAGGCCCATCTCGCGGTACAGCTTGTTCGCTTCCTTGTCGCCGTACTTGGCGTCGCCGGCCAGCGGGTGGCCGACGTGGGCGGCGTGCACGCGGATCTGGTGGGTACGGCCGGTGCCCAGGGTGGCCTGCATCAGGCGGGCGCCGCGGTACTGCTCCATCTCGCGGAAAAAAGTAAGCGAGGGCTTGCCGTTATCGGACACTCTTACCATCCGTTCGCCGCCCTGGAGCACCGATTTCTGCAGCGGCGCGTTGACGTCGAACTTGGCTTTGTTCGGATGCCCGACCATCAGGCAGAGGTATTGCTTGGTCACCGTATTGGCGCGGATCAGCGCCTGCAGCCCGGTCAGGCCGGCGCGGGTGCGGGCGAACACGAGCACGCCGCTGGTGTCGCGGTCCAGGCGGTGGACCAGCTCCAGATGCTCGTTCGGCCGGGCCGCGCGCAGCAGCTCGATCGCCCCGTGACTGACCCCGCTGCCGCCATGGCTGGCGATGCCGGCGGGCTTGTCGATCACCAGGAAGTGCTTGTCCTCGAAGATGACAGCCTCCGCGACAGCTTCCATCAGCGCGGCCGAAGGCGGCTGCTCGCCAGTCTTCTCCGGGGCCATGCGCACCGGCGGAATACGCAGCATATCGCCGGCGGCGAGACGGGTTTCCGGCTTGGCGCGCTTGCCGTTCACGCGCACCTGTCCGGTGCGCAGCAGACGGTAGATCATGCTTTTCGGCACGCCCTTGAGGATGGTCATCAAGGCGTTGTCGATCCGCTGGCCGTCCCTTTCCGGGCCGATCTCGACTTGACGCACTCCGTGAGGTGCGTCGTGGGAAGTTGCCGTCTGCATTGAAAAAAACCTGACTAAATAGGATACTCGGCCGGCGCTACGTCCTAGCCCGCCGAAACCGGTCCGGGCCGGGACGCCCGCCCGTGACGCCGGCGAGGATAGCGCCGGCCGCTCACCCGGCAGCCGGTCGCTGCTCCCTTTCATCGTAACGGTTCGGGTTGCCGTTTGTCCGATTGTTAAGAGAGATTTCTTAACGAATCGGCGCGGCTGGCGTGATGCCACGAATACCCCGGAGCCGGTAACGGCGCCGTCTTTATGCCGCTTCCCCGCTGCGGCGCGATCCCCGGCAGGCCGCCCAGAAGGCGCCACCGCGGCACGCGACGCGCGGCAAGCCAAGGAAAACTACAATGAAACGTATGTTGATCAACGCGACTCAGCGTGAAGAGTTGCGCGTGGCCATCGTCGATGGCCAGACTCTGTACGACCTCGACATCGAAATCCCCTCCCGCGAACAGAAAAAGGCCAACATCTACAAGGGCCGCATCACTCGCGTCGAACCCTCCCTGGAAGCCTGCTTCGTCGAATACGGTGCCGAGCGCCATGGCTTCCTGCCGCTGAAAGAAATCGCCCGGGAATATTTCACCCCCGGCCTGGATCCGAACAAGGCGAATATTCGCGATCTGATCAAGGAAGGCCACGAAGTGGTCGTCCAGGTCGAGAAGGAGGAGCGCGGCAACAAGGGTGCCGCCCTCACCACCTATATCAGCCTGGCCGGCCGCTACATGGTGCTGATGCCGAACAACCCGAAGGCCGGCGGCGTCTCGCGCCGGATCGAGGGCGAGGACCGGCAGGCCCTGAAGGAAGCCCTCGAGCACCTGACGGTGCCGGACGACGTCGGCCTGATCGTGCGCACGGCCGGCATGGGCCGCGACGCCGAAGAGCTCCAGTGGGACCTGGACTACCTGCTGCAGCTGTGGAAGGCCATCTCGGCCGCCGCCAGCGCGCAGAAGGCGCCGTTCCTGATCTACCAGGAATCGAAGCTGTTCATCCGCGCCCTGCGCGACTACCTGCGCAATGACATCGGCGAGATCCTCATCGACGAGGAATCGCTGTTCAACGACGCGCGCGAGTTCATGCAGCAGGTCATGCCCAATGCCCTGCGCAAGCTCAAGCTGTACCGGGACGACACCCCGCTGTTCTCGCGCTACCAGATCGAGACCCAGATCGAGAGCGCGTTCGACCGCCAGGTCCGCCTGCCCTCCGGCGGCTCGATCGTGATCGACCAGACCGAAGCGCTGACGGCCATCGACATCAACTCCTCGAAGGCCACCAAGGGCAGCGACATCGAGGAAACCGCGTTCAACACCAACTGCGAGGCGGCGGTGGAAATCGCCCGCCAGTTGCGCATCCGCGATGCCGGCGGCCTGATCGTGATCGATTTCATCGACATGGACAGCCCCAAGCACCAGCGCGAAGTGGAAGAGCGCCTGAAGGACGCCCTGAAGCTGGACCGCGCCCGCGTGCAGGTCGGCCGCATCTCGCGCTTCGGCCTGCTGGAAATGTCGCGCCAGCGCCTGCGCCCGAGCCTGGGTGAAGCCACCCAGATCGTGTGCCCGCGCTGCGAGGGCCATGGCCACATCCGCAGCGTGGAATCGCTGGCGCTGTCGACCCTGCGCCTGATCGAAGAGCACGCCATGAAGGACAACACCGGCCAGGTGCTGGTGCAGGCCCCGCCGGCGGTGGCCAACTTCATGCTCAACGAGAAGCGTGCCGGCGTGGTCGAGATCGAGCTGCGCAACAAGGTCCACGTGGTGATCGTGGCCGACGACCAGCTCGAGACCCCGCACATCCAGATCCAGCGCATCCGCGAAGCGGAGATGGGCGAGCACAGCAAGCCCAGCTACGAGCGCCGGACCGTGGTGGAAGCCGCGCCGATCCCGAAGATGGGCCAGGCCCTGGGCAGCGGCGAGCAGCCGGCCGTCAGCGGCATCGTGCCCGCCTCGCCCGCCCCCGTGCGCGAGGAAACCGCGCCGGCTCCGGTCGCCGCGCCGCCGGCCCGCCAGGCTCCGCGTCCGGCCGCCGCGCCGACGCCGAGCGGCGGCATGATCTCCCGCTTCCTGGGCTGGTTCCGTGCCGCCCCGGCCCCGGCGCCCGCGCCGGAAGCCAGGCGCGAAAGCACCCCGTCCAACACCGGCGGCCGCAACCAGCGCCGTGACGAGCGCGGCCGCGGACAGCAGCCGCAGAACCGCCAGCAGCAGCAACCCCAGCAGCGCCGCGACCAGCAGCCCAAGCAGGGCCAGGCCCAGCAGCAGCAACAGCAGGGCAAGGGCAATCGCCAGCGCGGCAACGAGCAGCAGCCGCGCCAGCAGCAGGGCCAGGCCAAGCCGGAACAGCAGCAGCGCCAGCAGCAGCCGAAGGCCGCCGAGGCCCAGGCCGGCGAGCGCAAGCAGAACCCGCAGCAGCCGCGCCAGGAACAGGCCAAGCCCGCCCAGCCGCAGGCCGCGCAGGCGCAGGAACCGCGCCAGCCGCGTCCGGCCGCGCAGCCGCAGCACGCTGCTCCGGCCGCCGCCGCCGTCCAGCCGATCGCTCCGCAGCAGCCGGCCCCGCAACCGCAGCCGCAGCGCCCGGCCCCGGCGCCCGCCGATGAAGCCGCGCAGGACGCCGCGCTCGCCGCCAAGCCGGTGACCGATGCCGTCGCACCCGACGCGCTGGATCCGGCCGCCGCCGAAGCCGAAGGCGGCCAGCCGCGCCGCCGCCGTGGCCGCCGCGGCGGCCGCCGCCGCCGCCGTCACGAAGACGCCGCCCAGGCCGGCTCGCCCGACGCGCAGCAGGACAACGAGTTCGATCTGGACGACGAAGACCGCGAGGAAGATGGCGCCGGGCAGCCGGCCAAGGCCGAAGCGCGTCCCGCCGCAGCGGCTGTCGCCGCGACCGCGGCCGCCGCCGTGATCGCCGTCGAAGGCATCGAGTCGGCCCATGCTCCGGCGGCTCGCGCCGAACTCGAGGTCCCGGTGGTCGAAACGCCCGCCCCGGCACCAGCTTCGTTCAACCTGCCCGCCCTGCCGCCGGTGCCCGCGAAGGCGGACGAGCCGGAAGCCGTGGCCGCACTGCCGGCCGAGCCGGTGGTGGCGCACGCGCCGGTGGAAGACGCGCCGGTCGCCGCCGACGTATCGGCGCCGCCGGCCACCGTGGCGGAAAGCGAGAGCCGCGCCGCCGCGACGGTGACGACGCTGGAGTCCGCTCCGCTGTTCACCGCCGCCGAGGCCGTGGCAGCCGAGCCCGTCGCTGCCGCTCCGGTCGCCGAAGCGCCCGCGGTTGAAGCGGCCCCGGTGGTGGTCCATGTCGAGCCGGTGCTCCCGGTCGAACCGGCTGCCGTGGAACCGATGGTCATCGAACCCGCGGTTGTCGTCGTCGAGACGGTCAAGGCCGAGCCGGAAGTCCAGGCGCCGGAAGCCGTCGAGACGAAACACGAAGCGATCGCCGACGAACCCGCTCAGGCGGAGCTGCCGTCGGAAGTCACCGTGGTGCCCGCACCGGTCACGCAGTTGCCCGCACAGGGCGATCTGCTGGGCCACGTGGCGCCGCCGGCGACCCACGCAAGCACGGACGAAGCCGCCGCGCAGGACGACGCTGCTTCGGAAGAGAAGAAGGACAGCCACGCTTCCAACGGCTGATCCGGCGCATCGCGCAACGAAAAAGCCGGGCTTATCGCCCGGCTTTTTTTATGCCGCGAATCGACCGCAAGCCACGGTTCGCTACGCCGCGCTCAACCGCCGCCGATCTGGTTGTTATGCGTATCCAGCAGCCCGTGGATGGTCATCAGGTGCGCGAGGCTCACGATGTGATCCACCTGCAGCTTCTCCATCAGGCGCTGCTTGTAGGTGGACACCGTCTTGGGGCTCAGGTTGAGCTGCTCGCCGATGGTGGTGAGCGCCTTGCCGCGCACCAGCATCATGGCGACTTCCAGCTCGCGGCTGGACAGCGCGTCGAACGGCGAGGCCTCGCCGTCCAGCGTCGCCAGCGCCAGCTGCTGCGCCACCGCCGGCGCCAGGTAGCGGCGGCCGCCGGCGACCTGGCGCACCGCGCACAGCAGTTCGTCGGCGGTGCAGCCCTTGGTGAGGTAGCCGGTGGCGCCGGCTTCGAGCAGGCGCTTGGGAAAGCGCGCGTCGTCCACCACGGTGATGATGATGATCTGCGTCGGCATCTTGGCGCGGGCGACGCGCTCGGTGAGCTCGATGCCGCTCATGCCGGGCATGTGCACGTCGACCAGCGCGATTTCCGGCTCATGCGCGCGGATCAGCTTCAGTCCCTCTTCCGCCGTGCCCGCCTCGCCGCAGATATGCACGTCCGGCTGCTGCTGCAGGATCATCCGAAAGCCGGTGCGGACGAGCTCGTGATCGTCGATAAGAACCAGATTGATCACGTCCCCGCCCTCCGTGGGTCAAGTTCCTGAAAGTAGGCGGCATGCGCAGACGATGCAAGCACCCCCCTGTAAGTGGCGTCCACCAACATAAAAACTTTTTCTCGCCTCCCTTTCCCGGAGCGTTGCCGCCTGGACTTGCGCAAGTATCTTCGATCGCCCTGACCGGGTCTGTCAGTCATGACCTACGGTGTGTCGTCATAAGCTGGCGAGTGTTATCTCCCCGTGATGATTTTCGCGCTTTCCAGAGGCTCCGGACGTGCGTTGGCGCCAGGAAATCCCTAGCGCCTCAAGCAGGTGCCCGCTGACAGCGCAGCTCCCGAAGGCCGCATGGTTTTAGGAGTGATTCCGGCCTGGCTGGCGGTTTTCGCTGGGCCGTGTCTGCGGTGTCGTCCTACATCAGTGGTCGGTGCGATGTCAGGAAAACCTCACCCGCAGATGGATGGACGAAGGCATCCGCCCCTCAGCGCGGCCGTCGCGCAAACGGAAGCACCCGCCGCACGCGAAACGAACGCGCACGAAACGGACGCCGTAGCGTCAGCCAGGGAACAAGAGGAAGACATGGTGCCCGGAGCGGGGGTCGAA
The DNA here is from genome assembly GCF_011759495.1 of Dyella sp. SG562. Classification (NCBI taxonomy): domain Bacteria; kingdom Pseudomonadati; phylum Pseudomonadota; class Gammaproteobacteria; order Lysobacterales; family Rhodanobacteraceae; genus Dyella; species Dyella sp. SG562. The sequence goes on along the minus strand of NZ_JAAOYS010000008.1, from coordinate 195,398 downwards.
CCCGCATAGCCTTTCGGCTGAGGGATTTTAAGTCCCTTGCGTATACCAGTTTCGCCATCCGGGCCGAGCGACATGATGCACGTGCGGTGCGCGCCGCCTGCGATATCGCGGCGCATCCTAGCATGCGTGCGTGGCTGGCACTCCGCGTCCTCTGCTGCGCGGATCCCGCTCATGCGGGCAACAAAAAGCCCGCGCATGGCGGGCTTTTTGAATCTTCGCAATGGAGGCCAGGGTCGGAATCGAACCGGCGTACACGGCTTTGCAGGCCGCTGCATGACCACTCTGCCACCTGGCCATTGCCGGCGCATCGTAACCGGAAAGATCACGCTGTGCCTTAAAAAACAAAACCCCGGCGGTCCGAGGTTTTGCTGAAGACTGGAGCGGGAAACGAGACTCGAACTCGCGACCCCGACCTTGGCAAGGTCGTGCTCTACCAACTGAGCTATTCCCGCATCAGAGTCAGAAATCATAGCAGAAGATCGGGATTTGTGAAGAGGCGGCGACGGATTAATTTGCCCGCGCTTACCGCTTTCATCCCCTTCCGAGCCCGCCGGCGCGTGGACCCCGGAAACGAGAAAGCCCCGGATTTACCGGGGCTTTCATCGAAACTGGAGCGGGAAACGAGACTCGAACTCGCGACCCCGACCTTGGCAAGGTCGTGCTCTACCAACTGAGCTATTCCCGCATCGGAGTCGCGCATTGTAATGGCTAAAGCGCGGTCGTCAAGCCTCTGTCACACGGTGCCGTTTTCCTCGTTCGCCGGCTCGTTGCGCGGCGGTTCGCCGCGCAGCATCGGCCATGCGGCGCGCAGGTAGTACAGGCCGGACCAGATGGTCAGCACGCCCGCGATCACCAGCAGCGCCTCGCCGATGTGATACAGGCGCAGCGCCTCGGCGCTCTTCTCGTGCTGCACGATCAGCACCACCAGCGCGATCATCTGCATCACGGTCTTGAGCTTGCCGACGAAGGCCACCTTCACCGCCGCGCGCATGCCGATCTCGGCCATCCACTCGCGCAGCGCGGACACGCTGATCTCGCGCCCGACGATAATCGCCGCCGTCACCGCCATCAGCACGCCGGCCCAGCCGCCGCGATGCGATTCCACCAGCAGGAACAGCGTCACCGCCACCATCAGCTTGTCGGCCACCGGATCCAGGAAAGCGCCGAACGCGGATGTCAGATTGAGCCGGCGCGCCAGGTAGCCGTCCAGCCAGTCGGTGATCGCCGCGAGCAGGAACACCACCGCGGCGGTGATGTTGTGGCCCGGGAACTGCCAGTAGAACACCAGCACCATCACCGGCAGCAGTGCCACGCGGAACAGGGTGAGCCAGGTCGGCAGATTGATGCGCATAGGTTCCTTAGCTCTCATCCGCGCAGTGTCGCATGCGCGCGTCGTGCCCACAGTAACGAAGGTTCAGCCATGCAGGGCCGCATAGATGCGCTCCGCCAGGCCACGGTCGATGCCCTTGATCCGTGTGAGTTCCTCCACGCCCGCCGCTTCTACGCCGGCGAGTCCGCCGAAGGCCTTGAGCAGCGCGGCGCGGCGGCGTGCGCCGATGCCCGGCACGTCTTCCAGCACACTGCGCTCGCGCGCCTTCTCGCGCCGCTTGCGATGGCCGCTGATGGCGAAGCGGTGCGCCTCGTCGCGCACGGCCGCCACCAGATGCAGCGCCGGCGACGCCGGGCCGGGATGCAGCTCGCGGCCGCTGTCGGCGAGGATCAAGGTCTCCTCGCCCGCGCGGCGGCCCGGCCCTTTCGCCACGCCGACCACGCGGATGCCGCTCACGCCCAGTTCCTTCAGCACATCCAGCGCCTGCGCCACCTGCCCGCCGCCGCCGTCGATCAGCAGGATGTCGGGGCTGGCGCCCTCGCCTTCCGCCACCTTGCGGAAGCGGCGCGTCAGTGCCTGGTGCATGGCGGCGTAGTCGTCGCCCGGCGTGATGCCGGCGATATTGAAGCGGCGGTAGTGCGATTTCTCCGGCCCTTCCGGACCGAACACCACGCACGAAGCCACCGTCGCCTCGCCCATGGTGTGGCTGATGTCGAAGCATTCGATGCGACGCGGCGATGCATCCAGCTCCAGCAGCCGCTGCAGGTCGTCGAAGCGCGCGCCCAGCGTCTGCCGGCTGGCCAGGCGCGCGGTGAGCGAGGCCTGCGCATTGCGCTCGGCCATCTGCAGGAAGCGCGCGCGTTCGCCGCGCACGCTGGCTTTCAGTTCCACCGTGCGGCCGGATTGCTGGGTCAGCACCTCGGCCAGGATTTCCTGGTCCGGAATCGGCTGGCACAGGATCAGCTCGCGCGGCACCGGGCGGTCCAGGTAGTACTGCGCGATGAACTGGGCCATCACGTCGCCCGGCTCGGCATCCAGCGGCAGGCGCGGGAAGAAATCGCGCGTGCCCAGGCTGATGCCGTTGCGGAAGAACAGCACGCTGACGCAGGCCATGCCGGCTTCGATGCGGCAGGCGATCACGTCCATGTCGGCGCTGGCGCCATGCACGTGGTGCTGCGCCTGCAGGCCGCGCAGCGCGGCCACCTGGTCGCGCATCGAGGCGGCGCGCTCGAATTCCAGCGACTTGCTGGCCTGCTCCATCGAACCCACCAGCTCGTCGATCACCGCGCTGCTGCGACCTTCCAGGAACATCTCGGCATGGCGCACGTCGCTGCGGTAGTCGTCGACCGCGATCAGCTGCACGCACGGCGCCGTGCAGCGCCCGATCTGGTGCTGCAGGCAGGGCCGCGAGCGGTTGCGGAAATAGCTGTCCTCGCACTGGCGCACCTTGAACAGCTTCTGCATCAGGTTGAGGCTTTCGCGCACCGCGAACGCGCTCGGATACGGGCCGAAATAGCGGCCCGGCAGGTTCTTGGCGCCGCGGTGGAAGGCCAGCCGCGGATACTCCTCTTTGCTGGACAGATAAATGTACGGATAGCTTTTGTCGTCGCGCAGCAGGATGTTGTAGCGCGGCTTCAGCGACTTGATCAGCTGCGATTCCAGCAGCAGCGCCTCGCCCTCGGTGCGCGTGATGGTGATCTCGGCGCTCTCGATCTGCGACACCATCGAGGCGATGCGCGGCTCCATCCGCGGCTTGAGGAAATAGCTGCCGACGCGCTTCTTGAGATTGCCCGCCTTGCCGACGTAGAGCAGCTCGCCCTCGGCATCGAAATAACGATAGACGCCGGGCGAGGTGGTCAGGGTGCGGACGAAGGCCTTGCCGTCGAAGGCCTGCGGCGGAGTGGGCTGCATAGGGTGAATTCTAACGGGATTCGCCCCTCTCTTATGGAGGCCGGCGTCGCCATTGCAATGGCGCGGATCAGCGCCGGCGCAGGCGCTCGATCAGTCCGGCCACGCCGCGTTCGGCCAGCGCCACGCAGGCGGTGAAGCCTTCGGGGCCGCCGTAGTACGGGTCGGGGAAATCCTGCGGCGGCGCGGCGCCGGTCCAGGGCAGGAACAGGCCGGTTTCGGCGCGTGAGCGAGGTGTGACGAAGCGCTGGATGCCGCGCAGATTGTCGCTGTCCATGGCGAAGACCAGGTCGTATGCGTCCAGGTCCGCGGCCCGCAGCTGCCGCGCGCGGTGCGGCGAAAGATCGAAGCCCGCCGCCGCGGCCGCATGCACCATGCGCAGGTCGGCGCCCTCGCCCACATGCCAATGGCCGGTGCCGCAGGAGGCCACCTCCACGGCAAGCCCCGCCTCGGCGCAGCGCTGGCGCGCCACGCCTTCCACCAGCGGCGAGCGGCAGATATTGCCCAGGCACACGAACAGGACGCGCGGCGCGCTCATCCCTGCGCCGCCAGCCATTGCTCCGCGCGCAGCACGTCGGCTTCGGTATCGATTCCCGGCGGGAACGGCTCCGGCGTCAGGCGCACGGCGATGGCGTGGCCATGTTCCAGCACGCGCAGCTGCTCCAGCGATTCGGCCTGCTCCAGCGGCGTGCGCTGCAGCGTGGTGTAGCGCTGCAGGAAGCCGGCGCGGTACGCGTAGATGCCGATATGGCGCAGGAACGGCGTATCCGCCGGCAGCTGCTCGCGGCTGGCGGCGAAGGCATCGCGTGCCCAGGGCAGCGGTGCGCGGCTGAAGTACAGCGCGCGGCCGGACACGGTGCGCACCAGCTTCACCACGTTCGGATCGAACAGTTCGTGCGCATCGAGGATGGGCGTGGCCAGCGTGGCCATCGGCGCATCGTCCTCGGCCAGCGCACGCGCCACCTCGCGGATGCCGGCCGCGGGAGCGAACGGTTCGTCGCCCTGCAGGTTCACCACGATGGCGTCGTCCGCCCAGCCGTAATGCGCGGCGCATTCGGCCAGGCGATCGCTGCCGGAAGCGTGGTCGGCGCGGGTCATGCAGATATCGATGCCCTGCTGCCCGGCCAGCGCATCGGCGACGCGCCGGTCGTCCACCGCCACCACCACCCGGGCCGCGCCGGCCTGCAGCGCACGCTGGGCCACGCGCACCACCATCGGCACGCCGCCCAAGGCGCGCAGCGGCTTGGCCGGCAGGCGGGTGGAGCCGTAGCGGGCGGGGATGGCGACGATGAAGGGCGGGACGTGTGCGGACATGGCGACCTCGTGTGGAGGCGCCAAGCCTAACCGCTGGGCAAGGTTGACACGAGCCTCGACCGCGCAGGTTGGGGTGAGCCGCAGGCGAACCCCAACGTTGCCGCGCTGTTGGGGTTCGCCTGCGGCTCACCCCAACCTACGTCAGCCGTCGGTGCGCAGTTCGAAACCGCAGCCGTTCGCCAGCTCCATGAAGCCCGGGAACGACGTGGCCACATTCGCGCAATCCGCGATGCGGATCGGCCCCTGCGCCACCAGGCCGGCAACGGCGAAGCTCATCGCGATGCGGTGATCGCCGTGGCTGTCCACTTCGCCGCCGCGCAGCGCGCCGCCGTCGATGATGGCGCCGTCCGGCGTCTCCTCGATATTCGCGCCGATGGCCTTCATGCCGGCGGCCATGGTGGCGATGCGGTCCGATTCCTTCACGCGCAGCTCGGCCGCGCCGCGCACCACGGTGCGCCCCTTGGCCGCCGTCGCGGCAATGAACAGCGCGGGGAATTCGTCGATCATGTCCGGCACCAGCGCCTCCGGCAGCTCCACGCCATGCAACTGCGCGTGGCGCACGATCAGATCGCCCACCGGCTCGCCGCCGCTCTCGCGTTCGTGCTCGACCGTGATGTCCGCGCCCATCAGGCGCAGCGCCTGCAGCAGGCCGGTGCGGCGCGGGTTGAGGCCCACCGCCGGCAGGCGCAGTTCGGCGCCGGGCACGATGCTGCCCGCGACCAGGAAGAACGCGGCGGAGGAGAAATCCGCCGGCACGTCCACGTCGGTGGCGCGCAGGCGATGGCCGCCGCTGAGGCGCGCGCGGCCGGGTTCGAATTCAATCGGCCAGCCGAAGGCGGCGAGCATGCGCTCGGTGTAGTCGCGCGTGGGATGCGGCTCGATCACTTCCGTCTCGCCCTGCGCATACAGGCCGGCCAGCAGCAGCGCGGACTTCACCTGCGCGCTCGCCACCGGCAGCGTGTAGCGGATGCCCTTGAGCGGCTGGCCGCCGTGCACGCGCAGCGGCGGCAGGCCGTCCTGCGTATCGATGCGCGCGCCCATCGCGGCGAGCGGCTCGGTGACGCGGCGCATCGGGCGCCTGGACAGCGACTCGTCGCCGATCAAGGTGCTGTCGAAGGCCTGCCCCGCCAGCAGGCCGGCCAGCAGGCGCATGCCGGTGCCGGCGTTGCCGCAGTCCAGCGCTTCGGCGGTGCCGCGCAGGCCGTGCAGGCCGACGCCGTCGACCACGCGCTCGCCGGCGCTGGGCGTTTCGATGCGCACGCCGAGCTTCTGCAGCACCGCCGCGGTGGCGCGGGTGTCCTCGCCTTCGAGGAAGCCGCGGATATGCGAGCGGCCTTCGGCCAATGCGGACAACATCATCGAACGATGCGAAACGGACTTGTCGCCCGGCACGCGCACGCTGCCGTGCAGCGCGCGGGCGGGCTGGCTCAACCAGTCGAGTCGGGTCACGAAGCTTCTCCGGGCGGCGGCCGGCGGCCGCCGCGGTCTGGGATCAGGGCAAGGCCACCGGGTAGGAACCGAGCACGCGCACCTGCGCGGCGGCGCCGTCCATCTCCTGCATCGCGGCCTGGATCGGCGCGTCCTGCACATGGCCGGACACGTCGATGAAGAACGCGTACTGCCACTTGCCGGTGTGCGCCGGGCGCGACTCGATGCGGTTGAGGCTGACGTCGTGCTTGGCGAACGGGCTGAGCACGTCGTACAGCGCGCCGGGCTTGTCGTTCACGGTGATCAGCAGCGAGGTGCGGTCGTTGCCCGAGGGCGGGAACAGCGAGCGGCCGATGACCAGGAAGCGCGTGGTGTTGTCGGCGCGGTCCTCGATGCCGGTGGCCAGCGTCTTCAGGCCGTACACGCGGCCGGCCGTTTCGCCGGCGATCGCGCCCGCGTCGTCCGCATGCCGCGCCATGCGCGCGGCTTCGGCATTGCTGCTGACCGCGATGCATTCCACGCCCGGCAGGTTGATGCGCAGCCAGGTCTTGCACTGCTGCAGCGACTGCGCGTGCGCATAGACGCGCTTGATGTCTTCCATTCTGCCGCTCTGCGAATGCAGGCACTGGTGCACGCGCAGCTCGATCTCGCCGCAGATGGTGGCCGCGGAAGTAAGGAACATGTCCAGGGTGATCTGGATCATGCCCTGGCCGGAGTTCTCCACCGGCACCACGCCGAAATCGGCATGGCCGGCGGCGACCTCCTGGAATACTTCCTCGATGCTGCCCAGCGGCAGGCCATAGGCGGCATGGCCGAAGTGCTTGCGCACGGCCTGCTCGCTGAAGGTGCCTTCGGGGCCGAGGAAGCCGACCTTGAGCGGGTCTTCCTGCGCCAGGCAGGAGGACATGATCTCGCGGAACAGGCGCACCATTTCCGTGTCGGACAGCGGCCCGCGGTTGCGGTCCACCACCATGCGCAGCACGTGGGCCTCGCGCTCGGGCCGGTAATAGTCGATCGCCGACAGCCCTTCGCCCTTGACGCGCGCCACTTCCTGGGCCCAGGTCGCGCGCTCGGCGATGAGCTCCTGGATCTGGCGGTCGATGCTGTCGATGCGTTCGCGCACCTGTTCGAGCGAGACTTTTGATTCGGTCATGAGCTGAGGTTCGGGGGTAAAGATGTCCAAACGGGGAAACGCATAGTGCCTGATCGGCGGCGGTAAAAGCGATCAGGCACGCCGGTCAACCATGCCGCGCGGCGAAGTCGCGCATGAACTGCACCAGCACCTGCACCGCCTCCAGCGGCACCGCGTTGTACAGCGAGGCGCGCATGCCGCCCAGCGCCTTGTGGCCCTTCAGCGCGAGCAGGCCGGCGGCTTCGGATTCCTTGAGGAAGTCCGCGTCCAGCGCGCTGTCGTGCAGGGTGAAAGGCACGTTCATGCGCGAACGCGCGGCCGGTTCCACCGGGTTGCGGTAGTAGCCGCCGGAACCGTCGATGGCCTGGTACAGCAGCGCGGCCTTGTCGTGGTTGCGGCGCGCAATCGCATCCAGGCCACCCTGCTCCTTCAGCCACTGGAAGGTGAGCCCGGCCAGGTACCAGCCCCAGGTATTGGGCGTGTTGAGCATGGAATCGTTGGCGGCGTGATCGGCGTAGCGGAAGATCTTCGCCATCGGCCGCGAGGCGCGCTGCAGCAGGTCGCGGCGCACGATCATCACCACCAGGCCGGAGGGGCCGATATTCTTCTGCGCGCCGGCGTAGATCAGGCCGAAGCGGCTGACGTCGAGCGGTTCCGACAGGATGTTGGACGACATGTCGGCGACCAGCGGGACCTCGCCCACGTCCGGCACGTCGTGGTACTCGACGCCGTGGATGGTCTCGTTCGGCGTGTAGTGCACGTACGCCGCGCGCGGATCGAGCTGCCAGCTGCCGCGCGGCGGCAGGCGCAGGTAATGCTCGTCCTTGCTGCTGGCGGCGACGTTCACCCGCACGTACGGCGCCGCTTCGCTGGCCGCCTTCTCGCCCCAGTGGCCGTTGACGATGTAGTCGGCGCTGTCGCCCTCGCCCGCCAGGTTCAGCGGAATCTGCGCGAAATGCTGGGTGGCGCCGCCCTGCAGGAACAGCACGGCGTAGTCGGCCGGGATGCGCAGCAGTTCGCGCAGGTCCGCTTCGGCCTGTTCGGCCAGGCCGATAAAGCGCTTGCCGCGGTGGGACAGTTCCATCACCGAGGCGCCGCTGCCGTTCCAGTCGAGCAGTTCGCGCTGCGCGCGTTCCAGTACCGCGGTGGGAATCGCGGCCGGCCCCGCGCTGAAATTCCAGACCCTGCTCACGAGCGACGCCTTTATGAAGGGAATAAGCGCCGCATTATGCCGCGCCGCAACAACCCAGCGTCAACCGTAGAAAACCGTTGCTTTAGAAACGGACGAGCAAGATCAGGGCGATGCCCAGCGCCAGCACGGCGGCGGTGACGATCAGCCACCACACCTCGCCGCGCGGGCCGGCGTCTTCCTCGGGCAGGTGCTCGGGTTCCGGCGGAGGCGGCGGCAGTTCCGGCTCGCGTTCCAGGCCCGGGGCATCGACCACGAAGCGGTGCATGGCCAGGCCGATCTGGTCGCCCGGATGCAGCGCCACCCGCTGCACCGGCGCGCCGTTGACGCGCAGCGGATAGCGTTCGGAACCCTGCAGCGATTCCAGCCACACCTGCCCGTCCTTCCAGGCCAGGCGGAACGAGGCCGTCTCGCCCTGCGGCAGTTCCAGCGGATAGCGGCCGAGCGGGCCGAATTCCAGCGCGCCGTCGACCGCGATCACCCGGCCCGACAGCGGGCCGCCCATCGCCCGCAGCGCCACCGCGCAGCGGGCCGCATCGGACACGCTTTCGAGCGGGGCGCGGGCCTCGGGCAGCTCGTCGGCGCACAGCAGCATGCGGCAATCGCCGACGCTCAGGATGTCGCCGGCGCGCAGCAGCGCCCGTTCGCGTACGGGCCGGGCATTGACGTAGATGCGGTTCCCCTGCGGCAGCACCTGCAGCACCCAGCCGCGGCGATCCAGCTGGATGCGCAGGTGGTGGCTGCCGGCCTGGCGCTCGGCCAGCACCAGATCGTTGTCGGGCGCGCTGCCGATCCTCAGCAGCGGCTGCTCCCAACGAAAATCTTCGCGGGCCGAATGAGGAAACTCGATGCGCATCTGTGAACCAGTCTAGAGACCGGCGGGACTCTAGCAGATACATGCGTCCGCTCCATGCGGCCTGCGCTGAATGCGTGGCGATCGCTGCCATGCGTGGCTATCGCCGCTAATATGCGTGGTTTCTCCGCAGGAACCGACCATGCCCAAGATCGACATCCGCCGCCCACACCAGCTTTCCGTGCCCGAGGCCCGCGCCGTGGTCGAGCAGGTGGCGGCGCGCATGCGCGAGAAGTTCGGCATGGAGGGCAGCTGGCAGGGCGACACGCTCAGCTTCCAGCGGCCGGGGGTCAACGGCTCGATCGAGGTGGGAACCGACGCCATCCAGGTCCGGGCCGAGCTGGGCATGATGCTGGCCCCGCTCAAGGGGATGGTGGAACAGGAGATCCGCCGCAAGCTGGACGAGCACTTCGGCTGATGATTCTTTAACCATCCGCTATTCCATGGCATAATCGCCCGCTTACGCGGCCGCGACGGCCGCCCTCTTACCGACCGGAACGCATGGCCAAAGACGACGTCATCGAAATGGAAGGCACGGTCATGGAGACCCTGCCGAACACCATGTTCCGCGTGCAGCTGGAGAATGGGCACGTGATCACCGCCCACATTTCCGGTCGCATGCGCAAGCACTACATCCGTATCCTCACCGGCGACAAGGTGAAGGTGGAGATGACTCCGTACGACCTGACCAAGGGTCGTATCACCTATCGCATGAAGTGATGCCGGCCGCCTGCCCGGACGGGCGGGCATCCGGATCGGCCCCACCAGCGGGCCGGGTTCCGCAAACGAAAAGGCCGCGCTGAGCGCGGCCTTTTCTTTCTGCCTGCGAAACCGCGGCGGCTCAGGAAACCACCGCCGGCAGTTTCTCCGCTTCCTCGGTGTCCACCTTCAGCTCGCCGTCGGCCACGCTCAGGCGCACCTTGCCGCCCTCGGACAGCTTGCCGAACAGCAGCTCGTCGGCCAGCGGACGCTTCACCTTCTCCTGGATCACGCGGGCCATCGGGCGCGCGCCCATCTGCGGATCGAAGCCGTGCTCGGCCAGCCAGCGGCGGGCGTCGGCGTCCACGTCCAGCGACACGTGCTTCTCGCCCAGCTGGGTCTCCAGTTCGATCAGGAACTTGTCCACCACGCGCAGGATGTGCTCGAAGTCCAGCGCGTTGAACTGGATCACCGCGTCCAGGCGGTTGCGGAACTCCGGCGTGAAGGTGCGGCGGATCACTTCCATCGAGTCGGTGGTGTGGCTCTGCTTGACGAAGCCGATGCCGCGGCGGGCCGCCTGCTGCGCGCCGGCATTGGTGGTCATCACCAGGATCACGTTCTTGAAGTTCGCCTCGCGGCCGTTGGTGTCGGTCAGCACGCCGCGGTCCATCACCTGCAGCAGGATGTTGTACACATCCGGATGCGCCTTCTCGATCTCGTCCAGCAGCAGCACCGCGTGCGGATGCTTGGTCACCGCCTCGGTCAGCAGGCCGCCCTGGTCGAAGCCGACATAGCCCGGAGGTGCGCCGACCAGGCGCGAGACGGAGTGCGCTTCCATGTACTCGGACATGTCGAAGCGGATCATCTCGATGCCCAGCTGCATCGCCAACTGGCGGGTGACCTCGGTCTTGCCCACGCCGGTGGGGCCGGCGAGCAGGAAGGAGCCGATCGGCTTGGACGGATCGGCCAGGCCGGAACGCGCCATCTTGATCGACGAGGCCAGCGCCTCGATCGCCGCATCCTGGCCGAACACCACCATCTTGAGGTTGCGTTCCAGGTTGCGCAGCACGTCGCGGTCCGAGGCCGAGACCTGCTTGGCCGGGATGCGCGCCATCTTGGCCACGATGTATTCCACTTCCGGCACGTCGATCTTGCCGGTGCGCTGGTCGACCGGCAGCAGGCGCTGGCGGGCGCCGGCTTCGTCGATCACGTCGATCGCCTTGTCCGGCAGCAGGCGGTCGGGAATGTGCTTCACCGACAGGTCCACCGCCGCCTTCAGCGACTCGTTGGTATAGACCACGTTGTGGTGCTCTTCGAAGCGCGAGCGCAGGCCTTTCAGGATCTCGATGCTGTCGGCCACGGTGGGCTCGACCACGTCGATCTTCTGGAAGCGGCGGGCCAGCGCGCGGTCCTTCTCGAAGATGCCGCGGAATTCCTGGAACGTGGTGGAACCGATGCAGCGCAGCTCGCCGGAGGCCAGCATCGGCTTGATCAGGTTGGACGCGTCCATGGTGCCGCCCGAGGCGGAACCGGCGCCGATGATGGTATGGATCTCGTCGATGAAGAGGATCGAGCCCGGCTGCTTCTTCAGCTGGGTGATCACCGCTTTCAGGCGCTTCTCGAAGTCGCCGCGGTACTTGGTGCCGGCTACCAGGGCGCCCAGGTCCAGCGACCAGATGGTGGCGTTTTCCAGCACCTCGGGCACGTCGCCGTCGACGATGCGCTTGGCCAGGCCTTCGGCCAGGGCGGTCTTGCCCACGCCGGCCTCGCCCACGTAGAGCGGGTTGTTCTTGCGGCGGCGGCACAGCACCTGGATGGTGCGCTCGATCTCGTCCTGGCGGCCGATCAGCGGGTCGATCTTGCCTTCCAGCGCCAGCTCGTTGAGGTTGGCGGCGTACTCGCTCAAGGGATTGCCCTTGGGATCGCCGCCCTCCTCGCCTTCGCGGTCGGTGCCGGGCATGCCGGTGGACGGTTCGTCGCCGATCTTGGCGATGCCGTGCGAGATGTAATTGACCACGTCCAGGCGGGTGATTTCCTGCTGGTGCAAGAAGTACACCGCGTGGGAGTCCTTCTCGCCGAAGATCGCCACCAGCACGTTGGCGCCGGTGACCTCCTTACGGCCGGAGGACTGCACGTGGTACACGGCCCGCTGCAGCACGCGCTGGAAACCCAGGGTGGGCTGGGTGTCGCGCTCGTCGCCGTGCGGCAGTACCGGCACGGTCTCGGCGATGATCTTTTCCAGCTCGTGGGTGAGCCGTGGCAGGTCGACCCCGCAGGCGCGCAGGGCGCCGAGGGCGGACTGGTTTTCGGTGAGCGCGAGCAGCAGGTGCTCCACCGTCATGAATTCGTGGCGCTGCTCGCGGGCCTGCTTGTAGCACTGGCCGATGGTGACTTCGAGATCCTTGCTGAACATCCGGACCTTCTCCGCTTGGATGGCAGGGCGGCTAACGCCGCGATGACCACGAAATGGGGGCGCTCACAGCTTTTCCATAGTGCATAGCAAAGGATGCTGATGGGCACGTGAATATTCGTTCACCTGGGTCACCTTGGTTTCGGCCACCTCCCTCGTGAAGACCCCGCACACGCCCTTGCCGCGGGTGTGCACGTGAAGCATCACCTGCACCGCGCGCTCCTGGTCCAGGCCGAAGAAGCTGCGCAGCACCTCCACCACGAAATCCATGGGGGTGAAATCGTCGTTGAGCAGGACCACCTGGAACAGCGGCGGGCGTGCCACCTCCGGACGGGCGGTTTCCAACGCCAGGCCATGCCCTGTGCCTTGCTCGTGTTCGGGTTCGTGCGCCATGAGTTCCGCTGTCTCGATCTTGTGGCCAGTATACCGCCCGGCCCACGCGATGGTTTCCGCGTTCCGGGATAGCACTTTCAGGTGATGGCACAATGTCATCTTTTCCAGTGCCGGCTTTAAGCGCTATATCCCCTGCCCATGAACGATTCCGCTCCCGCCCCTGCTGCCGTGTGGTGTCCGCGCGTCACCGTCGCCTGCGTGGTGGCCGACGGCGGCCGCTACCTGATGGTGGAAGAAGAGGTCAATGGCCGGCTCGTCTACAACCAGCCGGCTGGCCATCTGGACGATGGCGAAAGCCTGGCCAGCGCCGCCGTGCGCGAGACGCTGGAGGAAACCGGCTGGACCGTCGAGCTCGACGCGCTGGTCGGCGTGCACCAGTGGCGCAGCACCGAGCACGGCCACAGCGTGCTGCGTTTCAGCTTCGCCGCCAGCCCCGTCGGGCACGACCCGGACCGCCGGCTGGATACCGGCATCCGCCGCGCCCTGTGGCTGACCCGCGCCGAAGTGGCCGGCCTGGGCGACCGCCTGCGCAGCCCGCTGGTGCTGCGGAGCATCGACGCCTGGCTGGCCGGCCAGCGGGTTCCGCTGTCCGCGTTGAGCAGCCTGCTGCCCGAGGACCGCTATCCGTGAAAGTGATGCTGGGCATCTCCGGCGGCGTGGACTCCTCGGTCGCCGCCCTGCTGCTGCAACAGGCCGGCCACGAGGTCGAAGGCCTGTTCATGCAGAACTGGGAAGAAGACGACCGCGCCGGCCCCTGCACCGCCGACGCCGACCGCAAGGACGCCGTCGCGGTCTGCGGCCGCCTGGGCATTCCTTTCCATGCGCGCAATTTCGCCGCCGAATACTGGGACGGCGTGTTCGAGCATTTCCTCGCCGAATACCGCGCCGGCCGCACGCCGAACCCCGACGTGCTGTGCAACCGCGAGATCAAGTTCAAGACCTTTCTCGACGAAGCGCGCGCGCTCGGCGCGGACAAGATCGCCACCGGCCACTACGCCCGCGTGGACGAACGCGACGGGCAGCACCGCCTGCTGCGCGCGGTGGATGCTGGCAAGGACCAGACCTATTTCCTGCACGCGCTGGGCCAGCGGCAGCTCGCCGCCACGCTGTTCCCGGTCGGCGAGATCGAGAAATCCGCGGTGCGCCGCATGGCCCTGGACGCGGCCCTGCCGACGCACGCCAAGAAGGATTCCACCGGCATCTGCTTTATCGGCGAGCGCGATTTCCGCGAATTCCTGGGCCAGTACATCCCCGCCCGCCCCGGCGAGATGCGCACGCCCGACGGCGCGCGCGTGGGCGAGCACCAGGGCGTCATGTACTACACGCTGGGCCAGCGCAACGGCCTGGGCATCGGCGGCCGCCAGGGCGCCAGCGGCGACGCCTGGTACGTGGTGGGCAAGGACGTGCGCGCCAACGTGCTGTACGTGGCCCAGGGCGGCGAGAACCACTGGCTGCACTCGCAGCGCCTGCATGCCGACGCTCCCACCTGGGTGGCCGGCGCGGCGCCCGCCGCCGAATTCCGCTGTACCGCCAAGACGCGCTACCGCCAGCACGACCAGGCCTGCACCGTGCGCGTCGACGCCGCCGGCGTGGAAGTGCGCTTCGACGAAGCCCAGCGCGCCGTCACACCCGGCCAGTCCGTAGTTTTCTACGATGGCGAGGTTTGCCTGGGCGGCGCCGTGATCGCCCGCACCGACGCTCCCTACGGCGGCTGGAACGCCGCCCCTGTCCCCGAAGAGTCCGCACAACGTGTTTGAAACCTATGCCATGACCGAAGAGCGCGTGCTCGCGCTGGCCGGCCTGTTCCAGGCCGCCGCGCTCACCCAGCAGCTGGCCAACGACGGGCGCTGCGACGAGAGCGCGTTCGAGAGCAGCGTCGGCAGCGTGTTCCGCATCGATGCGCCATCGGTGGTCGGCGTCTACGGCCATGTCGGCGGCGTGCGCCTGGGCCTGCGCCAGCTGATCGCCCAGCTGGACGACACCGGCCGCGACATGGGCGTCACCCGCATGGCGGTCACCGTGATGCGGCTGGAGCGCAGCCTGTCGCGCAACCGCCAGCTGCTGGACGACCTGCAGAAAGGCATCGTCGCCGCGCAGCGCCAGGTCGAGCACTTCGGCCAGGACTCGCCGCAGGTGGTCAAGCGCCTGGCCGAGCTGTACGCGTCCACCCTGTCCACGCTGAAGCCGCGCGTGATGGTCACCGGCAATCCGCAGCAGCTGCAGCAGCCCAAGGTGGTGGAGAAGGTGCGCGCCAGCCTGCTGGCGGCGGTGCGTTCGGCGGTGCTGTGGCGACAGATCGGCGGGCGCCAGTGGCAGCTGCTGTTCTACCGGCGCCAGTGCAGCATGCTGGCGCGGGGCTTGTTGACCGGGGTGACGCTGGACAACGGCTGACGCCGCTCAGGCGGCGTCGCCCGCCTTCAGCCCATCGCCCTCAACCCATCACCTTCAGTCCCGGCCGCTGCTTCGCCAGCTTGCGCAGCAGCTCGGCAAACGCCTGCAGGTCCGCCTCCCACGGCGAGGCCTCGCGCCAGTACAGCGCGATCTCGCGCCCCGGCGCCTGCCCCTTGAACTTGGCCAGCGCCACTTCCGGCATCGAGGCCAGCCGCTCGTGCGCCAGCGCCGGCACCAGGGCGTAACCGCCGCGCAGGCCGACCAGGGCGGCCAGGCTTTCCAGGCTTACATCTTGTACGTGGCCGCCGCCGAGCACGTCGTCGGCGCGGCTTTCCGCCATCAGGGTGGCGTCGGCGGCGTCGAGCTGCTCCAGCGTCAGGGTGCGGCGGCCGGCCAGCGGATGGTCGGCGCGCAGCATCACTTCCCAGGGTTCGAAGAACAGCGGACGCATGGCGATGCCGCTCACCGGGGGCGACGGCTGCGCCAGCACGGCATCGAGCTCGCCTTCCTGCAGGCGGCGCAGCAGGCCGCGCGGCTTGCCTTCCGACAGGCTGAGCCGGGCGCCCGGGAAATGCTGCGGAAACGGCGCGATCAGATGCGGCAGCAGGTACGGCCCCAAGGTGGCCAGCACGCCCAGGCGCAGTTCGCCGCCGAAGGCGGTCTCGCCGGCGCGCGCGGCCTGCTGCAGATGGTCGGCCGCCAGCAGCACCGCATCGATCTGTTCCAGCAGGCGCTGCCCGCCGGCGGTGGGCACCACCCGGCGGCCGCCGCGCTCGAACAGCGGCGTGCCCAGTGCCTGCTCCACTTTCTGCACCTGGTGCGACAGGCCCGAGGGGCTGATGTGCATGGCGCGCGCGGCGCTGTTGAAGCTGCCGTGCCAGCGCACCGCCTGGACCAGGATCAGGTCGCGCAGCGAGACGGCCGATAAATGAGTGGAAATCATCCTGCTGCCCGCGCCTCGCCGCCGAAGCCCCGCATCGAGGCGGCGCAAAGCATAAACGACGAAGCCCGGCACGGGGCCGGGCTCTTGAAAGCCCCTCTCCCATCGGGAGAGGGGTTGGGGTGAGGGTACGGCCGGAGCGCAAGAGTGATGTGCGCCGCTCCGGCCGAACCCTCATCCGGCTGCCGCCACCTTCTCCCGATGGGAGAAGGATTCCACGATTAAGCGTCGACGGTATCCGCTACCTGCTTGAAATCGGCAATCTGATCGAAGTTCATATAGCGATAGATCTTCTCGCCATTCGCATTGATCACGCCGATGTCCGCCATGTACTCCTCCTTGGTCGGGATGCGGCCCAGGCGCGAGCAGATCGCCGCCAGTTCCGCCGAGCCGAGGTACACGTTGGTGTTCTTGCCCAGGCGGTTAGGGAAGTTGCGCGTGCTGGTGGACATCACCGTGGCGCCTTCGCGCACCTGCGCCTGGTTGCCCATGCACAGCGAGCAGCCCGGCATTTCCATGCGCGCGCCGGCAGTGCCGAGCACGCCGTAGTGGCCTTCCTCGGTGAGCTGCTGCTGGTCCATCTTGGTCGGCGGAGCCACCCACAGGCGGGTCGGGATATCGCGCTTGCCTTCCAGCAGCTTCGACGCTGCCCGGAAATGACCGATATTCGTCATGCAGGAACCGATGAACACCTCGTCGATCTTCGCGCCGGCCACGTCGGACAGCGACTTCACGTCGTCCGGGTCGTTCGGGCAGGCCACGATCGGCTCGTGCACGTCGGCCAGGTCGATCTCGATCACCGCGGCGTACTCGGCGTCCGCATCCGGCTCCAGCAGCTGCGGGTTGGCCAGCCACTCTTCCATCTTCTTGATGCGGCGGGACAGCGAGCGGGCGTCCTGGTAGCCCTGGGCGATCATGTACTTCAGCAGGGTGATGTTGCTGTTGAGGTATTCGATGATCGGCGCCTTGTCCAGGCGCACCGTGCAGCCGGCGGCGGAGCGCTCGGCCGAGGCGTCGGACAGCTCGAACGCCTGCTCCACCTTGAGGTTCGGCAGGCCTTCGATCTCCAGGATGCGGCCGGAGAAGATGTTCTGCTTGCCCTGCTTGGCCACGGTGAGCAGGCCCTGCTTGATGGCATACAGCGGAATCGCATTGACCAGGTCGCGCAGCGTAACGCCCGGCTGCAGCTCGCCCTTGAAGCGCACCAGCACCGACTCGGGCATGTCCAGCGGCATCACGCCGGTGGCGGCGGCGAAGGCCACCAGGCCGGAGCCGGCCGGGAAGGAGATGCCGATCGGGAAGCGCGTGTGGCTGTCGCCGCCCGTGCCGACGGTGTCGGGCAGCAGCATGCGGTTGAGCCAGGAGTGGATGACGCCGTCGCCCGGACGCAGGCTGATGCCGCCGCGGGTGGAGATGAAGGCGGGCAGCTCGTGGTGGGTCTTCACGTCGACCGGCTTCGGATACGCCGCGGTGTGGCAGAACGACTGCATCACCAGGTCGGCCGAGAAGCCCAGGCAGGCCAGGTCCTTCAGCTCGTCGCGGGTCATCGGGCCGGTGGTGTCCTGCGAACCGACCGAGGTCATCTTCGGCTCGCAATAGGTGCCCGGGCGCACGCCCTCGCCTTCGGCCAGGCCGCAGGCGCGGCCGACCATCTTCTGCGCCAGGGTGTAGCCCTTGCCGGTGTCGGCCGGGTTCTGCGGCAGGCGGAACAGCGTGGACGGGGCCAGGCCCAGCGCCTCGCGCGCCTTGGCGGTGAGGCCGCGGCCGATGATCAGCGGAATGCGGCCGCCGGCGCGCACTTCGTCGAACAGCACGTCGGACTTCACCTGGAACTCGGCGATCACCTCGCCGTTCTTCAGCGCCTTGCCCTCGTACGGGCGCAGCTCGACCACGTCGCCCATGTCCATCTTCGACACGTCGAGCTCGATCGGCAGCGCGCCGGCGTCTTCCATGGTGTTGTAGAAGATCGGGGCGATCTTGCTGCCCAGGCACACGCCGCCGAAGCGCTTGTTCGGGATGAAGGGGATGTCCTCGCCGGTCCACCACAGCACCGAGTTGGTGGCGGACTTGCGGCTGGAGCCGGTGCCGACCACGTCGCCCACGTAGGCCACCAGGTGGCCCTGCCTGGCCAGGTCCTGGATCTGCTGGATCGGGCCGCGCTTGCCGTCTTCTTCCGGCTGGAACGGCGCGCCTTCGCGCTTGTTCTTCAGCATGGCCAGCGCGTGCAGCGGGATGTCCGGGCGGGTGGTGGCGTCGGGGGCCGGCGACAGGTCGTCGGTGTTGGTCTCGCCCGGCACCTTGAACACGGTGATGGTCAGGCTCGGCGGCACTTCCGGACGGCTGGTGAACCATTCGGCGTCGGCCCAGCTCTGCAGCACGCTCTTGGCGTTGGCATTGCCCTTGTCGGCCTTTTCCTTCACGTCGTGGAAGGAGTCGAACATCAGCAAGGTCTTCTTCAGCGCATCGGCGGCGATGCCGCCCACCTGCGCGTCGTCCAGCAGTTCGATCAGCGGATGGATGTTGTAGCCGCCCAGCATGGTGCCGAGCAGTTCGGTGGCCTTCTCGCGGCTGAGCAGCGGGCAGGCTTCCTTGCCGAACGCCACGGCGGCCAGGTACGAGGCCTTGACCTTGGCCGCGTCGTCCACGCCGGCCGGCACGCGGTTGCTGATCAGGTCGACCAGGAAGGCCTCCTCGCCGGCGGGCGGGTTCTTCAGCAGCTCGATCAGGTCGGCGGTCTGCTGGGCCGTCAGCGGCAGCGCGGGGATCCCGAGGGCGGCGCGCTCGGCGACGTGTTGGCGATAGGCGTTGAGCATGTGGTTCTCGTCCGTTGGCGTGGCGGGAAGCGGAACGTCACCCGAGTTGGCAGGAGGCCGCAAAGCCAGTCCCCAAGCCGCTTCCGGAGGTCGTTTCAGCCGCTCATTTTGCCAGCCGCAGGCCATCTGCCGCAACGCAAGACGTTGTTTCCGCCTGCGTTCGATATCTTGCAATGACGGCAACGGCAAATCGCCCGCCCGGTAACTTGCGCGTAGCGCCGTTTGCCTCAAACTCCCCGGAATCGGCAGAACGGAAGGGCTTGTTTGCGCCCGATGCTCACGCCGGCTGCCCTAGGATCCCCCAGCGACGCCACCTCAGCGCCGCGACCCCAAGCAACAGGAGTTCAACCCATGCTGGATTCATTCGCCACCCGCGACACCCTCAAGGTCAACGGCAGCTCGTACCAGATCGCCAGCCTCGCCAAGCTCGGCCAGCGCTTCGACATCAAGCACCTGCCCTACTCGATGAAGATCCTGCTGGAGAACCTGTTGCGCCACGAGGACGGCGTCAACGTCACCGCCAAGGAAATCGAAGCGGTCGCGCGCTGGAACCCGAAGGCCGAGCCGGATACCGAGATCGCCTTCATGCCCGCGCGCGTGGTGCTGCAGGACTTCACCGGCGTGCCCTGCGTGGTCGACCTGGCGGCGATGCGCGACGCGGTGGTGAAGCTCGGCGGCGACGCCAGGCAGATCAATCCGCTGGCGCCGGCGGAACTGGTGATCGACCACTCGGTGCAGGTCGACGTGTACGGTTCGGAATCCGCGCTGGAACAGAACGTGGCGATCGAATTCCAGCGCAACCAGGAGCGCTACGCCTTCCTGCGCTGGGGCCAGAAGGCGTTCGACAACTTCAAGGTGGTGCCGCCGCGCACCGGCATCGTGCACCAGGTGAATCTGGAATACCTCGGCCGCGTGGTGTTCACCGGCGAGAAGGACGGCCAGTCCTGGGCATATCCGGACACCGTGTTCGGCACCGACTCGCACACCACCATGATCAACGGCGTGGGCGTGCTGGGCTGGGGCGTGGGCGGCATCGAGGCCGAGGCGGCCATGCTGGGCCAGCCGTCGTCGATGCTGATTCCGCAGGTGGTGGGCTTCAAGCTCACCGGCAAGCTTGCCGAAGGCGTGACCGCCACCGACCTGGTGCTCACCGTCACCCAGATGCTGCGCAAGCTCGGCGTGGTGGGCAAGTTCGTGGAGTTCTTCGGCCCCGGCCTGAAGGATCTGGCGCTGGCCGACCGCGCCACCATCGGCAACATGGCGCCGGAATACGGCGCCACCTGCGGCATTTTCCCGATCGACCAGGAAGCGCTGAACTACCTGCGCCTGTCCGGCCGCAGCGAAGAGCAGATCGAGCTGGTCAAGTCCTACGCGCAGGCGCAGGGCCTGTGGCACGACGAGAACACGCCGCACGCGCAGTTCACCACCACGCTGGAACTGGACCTGGGCGACGTGCGCCCCTCGCTGGCCGGCCCCAAGCGTCCGCAGGACCGCGTGCTGCTGCAGGACGTCGAAAAGAGCTTCCGCGACGCGCTCGGCCCGCTCACGGCCAACCGCCGTCCGCGCAACGGCGACACCTCGAACTTCATCAATGAAGGCGGCTCCTCCGCGATCGGCAATCCCGCCAATGCGGTTTCCGAAAGCGGCGTGCTGGTGGAGAAGGACGGCGAGAATTTCCGCCTGTCCGACGGCGCGGTGGTGATCGCCGCGATCACCTCCTGCACCAATACCTCCAACCCCGCCGTGATGCTCGCCGCCGGCCTGCTGGCCAGGAAGGCCGCGGCCAAGGGCCTGAAGGCGCAGCCGTGGGTGAAGACCTCGCTCGGGCCGGGTTCGAAGGTGGTCACCGATTACCTCGAGCAGACCGGCCTGCTGAAGGAGCTGGAGAAGGTCGGCTTCTACGTGGTCGGCTATGGCTGCACCACCTGCATCGGCAACTCCGGCCCGCTGCCGGCGGAAATCAGCAAGGGCATCGCCGAGGGCGATCTGGCGGTGGCGTCGGTGCTGTCGGGCAACCGCAACTTCGAGGGCCGCGTGCACCCGGAAGTGAAGATGAACTACCTCGCCTCGCCGCCGCTGGTGGTGGCGTATGCGCTGGCCGGTTCGCTCGACGTGGATCTGAGCAAGGAACCGCTGGGCACCGGCAGCGACGGCAAGCCGGTGTACTTGAAGGACATCTGGCCGAGCAACCAGGAGATCTCCGACACCATCGCCGGTGCGATCAACCCGGCCATGTTCACCAAGAACTACGCCGACGTGTTCAAGGGCGACGACCGCTGGAACCACATCGCCTCGCCGGATGGCTCGGTGTACCAGTGGGGCGATTCCACCTACATCAAGAACCCGCCCTACTTCGACGGCATGACCCGCGAAGTCGGCAAGGTGGAGGACATCCACGGCGCCCGCGTGCTCGGCCTGTTCGGCGACTCCATCACCACCGACCACATCTCGCCGGCCGGCTCGATCAAGAAGGACAGCCCGGCGGGCCGCTTCCTGATCGGCAAGGGCGTGGAACCGAAGGACTTCAACTCCTACGGCTCGCGCCGCGGCAACGACGACGTGATGGTGCGCGGCACCTTCGCCAACATCCGCATCAGGAACCTGATGCTGGACGGCGTCGAAGGCGGCTACACCCTGCACGTGCCCAGCGGCGAGCAGCTGGCGATCTACGACGCGGCGATGAAGTACAAGGCCGAGCACACGCCGCTGGTGGTGCTGGCCGGCAAGGAATACGGCACCGGCTCCTCGCGCGACTGGGCGGCCAAGGGCACCTTGCTGCTGGGCGTGAAGGCGGTGATTGCCGAGAGCTTCGAGCGCATCCACCGCTCCAACCTGGTCGGCATGGGCGTGCTGCCCTGCCAGTTCGAGGACGGCCAGAGCGCGCAGTCGCTGGGCCTGACCGGCAAGGAGGTGTTCGACATCACCGGCTTGAACGACGGCGAGTCGAAGGTGGCCAAGGTCACCGCCACCGCGCCGAACGGCAGCAGGAAGGAGTTCACCGTGAAGGTGCTGCTGCTGACGCCGAAGGAGCGGGAGTTCTTCCGCCACGGCGGCATCCTGCAGTACGTGCTGCGGCAGCTGGCGGGGAAGAAGGCGGCCTGAGGCCTTCGTTCCTAACGCTTGAAAGAACGCCGCCCTCAGGCGGCGTTCTTTTTTGGGACGGCTTACAGCTGCTGTTCCCAGCTCGCGGTAAAGCAGCGCCACTCGCGCCCTTCCCTGCGCCAGCCCGTCTCCACCTTGAACATGCCCAGTTCCGCCGGGAACAGCTTGCCGCCGCTGCCCAGGGTGATGGTGAAGCGCGCCACGTAGCGGTCGCCGCGCGGCTCCACCTCGATCGGGCCGAGCACCGCATGCACGCTCTCGCCGCGGAACTTCGCCAGGCGCAGCAGATTGCCCAGGTCCTTGGCGCTCATGGCGCCGCCGTTGCCGTCGAAATCCTCGCTCAGCACGCCGGTGAGCGCGCCGGCATCGGCGTCGGCCGCGGCGGTGCGCGCGGCCTCGATGGACTGGCGGATGCGCACCTCGTCGGGCGCGCGCCGGCAGCCGCCCAGGGCCACCGCCAGCACGGCGAAAAACAGCAGAAAAACAAGCTTGCGCATCGACCGATCACCCCTCGAAAAACCCGCTGCAACGCGGCTTGCCGCTGTACGCGGGCGTATGCTCCAATGCCCTGTGACCATGATGCCCCATGCGCGCGAGCGGCGGCATTCGATACCAGGAGCAGGGATACAACATGAGCAACGAGCGTCCGTGGCTGGCTAATTATCCGGAAGGCGTACCCGCGCAGATCGATCTCAATGCCTACGCTTCCGTCGCCGCGGTGCTGGAGGAAGCCTTCGCGAAGTTCCGCGACCGCCCCGCCTTCCACAGCTTCGGCAAGGAGCTGAGCTACGGCGAGATCGACGAGCTGAGCCGCCACTTCGCCGGCTACCTCACCGGCGTGTTGAAGCTGGTCAAGGGCGACCGCATCGCGATCATGATGCCCAACGTACTGCAGTACCCCATCGCGCTGTTCGGCGCGCTGCGCGCCGGCCTGGTGGTGGTCAACACCAATCCGCTGTACACCGCGCGCGAACTTAAGCACCAGCTCGAAGACGCCGGCGCCAAGGCGCTGGTGGTGATGGACAACTTCGGCGCCACCGTGCAGCAGGTGGTGGCCGAGACACAGGTCAGGCACATCGTCACCACGGGCCTGGGCGACCTGCTCGGCCTGAAGGGCAAGGTGATGAACCTGGTCGTCAAGTACGTCAAGAAGATGGTGCCCGACTACCACCTGCCGCAGGCCGTGCGCTTCCGCGACGCGCTGGCGCAGGGCGCCGCGCATCCGGCGCCGAAAGTCGAGCTCACCCACGACGACCTCGCCTTCCTGCAGTACACCGGCGGCACCACCGGCGTGGCCAAGGGCGCCATGCTGTCGCACGGCAACATGGTGGCGAACATGCTGCAGGCGGGTGCCTGGATTGGCACCAACGCCAAGGAGGGCGAAGAGGTCATCATCACCGCCCTGCCGCTGTATCACATCTTTTCGCTCACGGCGAACGGCCTGGTGTTCACGCGCCTGGGCGGCCTGAACTGGCTGATCACCAATCCGCGCGACATGCCGGCCTTCGTCAAGGAACTGAAGAAGTCGCGCTTCACCGCGCTCACCGGCGTCAACACGCTGTTCAACGGCCTGCTCAACACGCCGGGCTTCGACCAGGTCGATTTCTCGCGCCTGCACCTGAGCCTGGGCGGCGGCATGGCCGTGCAGCGCGCCGTGGCCGAGCGCTGGAAGAAAGTCACCGGCGTGACCCTGGCCGAAGCCTACGGCCTGACCGAGACCTCGCCCGCGGCCTGCATCAATCCGCTGGACCTGAAGGACTACAACGCCTCGATCGGCCTGCCGATTCCTTCCACCGACGTGGCGATCTGGTCCGAGGAAGGCCAGCCGCTGCCGTTCGGCGAAGTGGGCGAGCTGATGGTGAAGGGCCCGCAGGTGATGCAGGGCTACTGGCAGCGCCCGGACGAGACCGCCAAGGTGCTGGGCGCCGACGGCTGGCTGCACACAGGCGACATCGCGCGCATGGACGAGAATGGCTACGTCTATATCGTCGATCGCAAGAAGGACATGATCCTGGTGTCCGGCTTCAACGTGTATCCGAACGAGGTCGAGGACATCGTCATGACCCACCCCGGCGTGGCCGAAGTGGCCGCGGTGGGCGTGCCGGACGAGCATTCCGGCGAAGTGGTGAAGCTGTTCGTGGTGCGCAAGGACCCGAACCTGACGGTGGAAGCGCTGAAGGAGTTCTGCCGCGCCAACCTCACCGGCTACAAGCGGCCCAAGCTGATCGAATTCCGCGATGCGCTGCCCAAGAGCAATGTGGGCAAGATCCTCCGCCGCGAACTGCGCGACGAGAAGAAGCCAGCCGCCTCGGCGGCCTGATGGATCAACTCATGAACCAGCGAGGAGCCTGTCCTCCCCAGGGAGTTCGGACAGGCTCCAGGCTGCCTCGCCCGCGCCGATCCGCGCGGGATTCCACCAGCGGCTGCCGCGACGAATCAATCGTCGTGCCACGTCTCCAGGATGTCGGCGTAGCCGCCCAGCAGATTCCATAGCGGAACCTGCTTGTCCTCCGGTATGCGCGTGTACGCGAAACCGATGTGCCGGTCCGAGATGCGCTTCACCTGGGCCTCCAGGTGGATGTGCAGGTCGTGGCCGAAAATCATGTCCAGCATCCAGCTCTGCCCTACTTCGCCCTGCCATCCCAGCGGGCGGCGCAGCAGCGCGCCGGTGGCCGAGATGTCTACCAGTTCCGTCGGCTGTGACTGGCTGCCGCGGCTCATCAGTACGGTCGTCTCGATGCGCATCCGCGCGGGGCGCAGCTGCTCCGGACCATCGTTATGGTGCTTGCCGCCGGCTTTGGTCATGCCTTTCCCTCCCATCCCCGCTGCCGTGCAGCGTCATCCAACTTATTCGCGGCAGGCACTAGTGCCCGTGAAATGGACCCCCGCCGCGCATGCGGCCTATCCCCGCGCCGATCAAACTGCCCTTACCGTGGCGTAAAGCAAGCGCCGTGCCACGTCGTAATATTCTGCCGGCGACGCGCCCGGAACCCACCGGCACGCGGGATTCGGCCATTTCCCGCCGTTTTGCGGGCGCCTTGAAGCTGTGTCGCTTCCATCGAGCGTTTCCATTGCATCGGCGCCGACGCCCAGGCCAGACGCGGCGGGTCACATGCTGCCCTTGCGACGTGGACGATCGAGCCCTTCCAAACCACGCATCCGCGGCATTCTGCCGATGCACCCGCACGCTTGGTAGGCCGTACGCATACTGGACTTGGCCGCATGCAGCCGTTAACCTTGATCGCACGTGGGTTACAGGGTGCGCCTGCCGTTCGAGCCAGACGCCGCCGGAGCACCCGCCCGACACCCAGCAGACCTCCTGTTCACGCCGTGGCGCAGTTCAACGCGCGGCCCGGCTTGCCGTTCGCCGTGGATTGCCTCCCGGTCCGGTTGCAGGAATTGTTCACGGCCAGCCTGACCGATGCCGCCGCAGGCGCGGTTTCATCATGCAAGGCCGTGACGGACGCCAGAGCGCCCGTGGTGATCGAGCCTCAAGGAGTTTCACGGGTGACCGCCGGATGGCCGCCGCCCGAGAGCGGGGGACAGCCTCAGCGAATGCCGGTGGAATCGAACGGTTCCGAACGTGTTGAACGCACTGCAAGCCGTCATGGGCGGCCCAACGACATGCATTG
The DNA here is from genome assembly GCF_011759495.1 of Dyella sp. SG562. Classification (NCBI taxonomy): domain Bacteria; kingdom Pseudomonadati; phylum Pseudomonadota; class Gammaproteobacteria; order Lysobacterales; family Rhodanobacteraceae; genus Dyella; species Dyella sp. SG562. Next base: position 169,864 of record NZ_JAAOYS010000008.1, on the reverse strand, counting down.
ATGAGCACTGAGCCAGTCGAGCCTCAGCCGGTGGCAGCACCGCAGGACGCTTTCGCGTCGGTACCGCAACAGCAGGAAATGCCGCTGGCCATCGTGCGCGGCGAACCCGTGCTGCAGATGCCGCAGGACCTGTACATCCCGCCGGATGCGCTGGAAGTCATCCTGGAGGCGTTCGAAGGCCCGCTGGACCTGCTGCTGTACCTGATCCGCCGGCAGAACCTGGACATCCTGGACATCCCGATCGCCGAGATCACCCGGCAGTATCTGGAATACATCGACATGATGCGGGACATGCGGCTGGAGCTGGCCGCCGAATACCTGCTGATGGCCGCGATCCTGGCCGAGATCAAGTCGCGGCTGCTGCTGCCGCGGCCGCCGGTGGAAGAAGGCGTCGAGGAAGATCCGCGCGCCGAGCTGGTGCGCCGGCTGCAGGAATACGAGCGCTTCAAGCGCGCGGCGGAGGACATCGACGCCCTGCCCCGCGTCGAGCGCGACACGGTGGTGGTGCACGCCGACAGCGGCGAGCGCACCGTGATCAAGCTGCCGCCGCCGCTGGACCTGAAGGAACTGCTGCTGGCGCTGAAGGACGTGCTGCATCGCGCCGAGCTGTTCGGGCATCACGCCATCCGGCGCGAGGCGCTGAGCGTGCGCCAGCGCATGGGCGAGCTGCTGGGCAAGCTCGGCGACGCCAGCTTTCACCGCTTCGAGACACTGTTCGACCCCAGCGAAGGGCGGCTCGGCGTGGTGGTCACCTTCCTGGCCATGCTGGAACTGGCCAAGGAAATGCTGGTGGAAATCGTGCAGGAAGAGCCGCTGGCTCCGATCTATGTGAAGGCGAAGGTCACCCAGGCCGAGGAATCCGTCGAAGACGACACGCCCGCGCAGGCGTCCGCCGCCGACTGACCCCGAACCCATCCAGGCACTCTCAACCGAGCATCCTCAACCGATCAGGCCATGCAGATCGAGCAACTGAAGAACATCATCGAGGCGGCCCTGCTCGCCGCCACCCAGCCGCTCACCGTGCAGCAGCTGGGCGACCTCTTCGGCGAGGAAGACGAGGTCGACCGCGAGCAGCTGTCGCGCGCGCTGGAAGCGCTGGCGGAAGACTGCGCCGGCCGCGGCGTCGAGCTGCGCGAGGTGGCTTCGGGCTTCCGCTACCAGGTGCGCCAGGAGGTCCATCCATGGATCTCGCGCATGTGGACGGAAAAACCCAGCCGCTATTCGCGCGCCCTGCTGGAAACGCTGGCGCTGATCGCCTACCGCCAGCCGATCACCCGCCCGGAGATCGAGCAGATCCGCGGCGTGGTGGTGTCCTCCAACATCATCAAGACGATGGAGGAGCGCGAGTGGATCCGCGTGGTCGGCTACCGCGACGTGCCCGGCAAGCCCGCGCTGTTCGGCACCACCCGCGCCTTCCTCGACTACTTCAACCTGAAGTCGCTGGACGAGCTGCCGCCGCTGTCGGAAATCCGCGACATGGAAGACCCGCAGCTGCGCTTTATCGAAGACCTGCCGGCGCGCGTGATCCGCGACCTGCCGATCGATCCGGAAGCCGAGGCCGAGGAACGCGCCCGCGCTGAAGCAGAAGCTCAGGCCGAAGTAGAAGCTCCGGCCGAAGAGAACGGCGCCGAAGCAAGCTCCAGCAACGAAGACGAGGCTCCCGGCCGCACCGAAGGCGAGGAGGAATTCCACGTCGCGGGCCAGCCGGAAGCCGCCGGCGAAATCGCCGAACCGGCCGCGCCCGCCGCGCCGGTCGAAGAACACCAGGAGGCCGCGGCCGTCGAGGCCGCGGCTCCCGTCACCGGCGAGGAGCACCCCGCCGCATCATCCACCCCCACTGCCGCCGAGGCAGCGGACGAAGCGGACGCCAGCGATGGCGACGCCACGAAAGACACCGAGGAGTACCGCGCATGAATGCGCCGCAGAAATCCGTTTTGACCCTCAAGCGCGACACGCGCACCACCGACGCGCCCGCCCTGGAAGAACGCCTGCACAAGGTGCTGGCCAACGCGGGCCTGGGCTCGCGCCGCATGCTCGAGCAGCGCATCCAGGCCGGCGAAGTCGAAGTCAACGGCAGCGCCGCCGGCATCGGCGCCAGCGTGCACGCCGGCGACCGCGTGGTGGTGGACGGCAAGCAGTTCGTGGTCGCCACCGACAACCGCGACGAGACCGAAGTGCTGGTCTATCACAAGCCCGAAGGCGTGGTGACCACCCGCGAAGACCCCGAAGGCCGCCCCACCGTGTTCGAGCAGCTGCCGCGCCTGAAGGGCGCGCGCTGGGTCGCCGTGGGCCGCCTGGACATCAACACCACCGGCCTGCTCCTGCTCACCACCGACGGCGAGCTGGCCAATGCGCTGATGCATCCGCGCAGCGGCCTGGTGCGCGAATACCTGTGCCGCGTGCATGGCGAGGTGCCGGACGAAATCATCGAGAAGCTGAAGGCCGGCGTGGAACTGGAAGACGGCCCCGCCCGCTTCGACGAGATCGCCGTGATCAGCCGCGGCGGCAGCCACAGCTGGTTCCGCGTGGTGATCCGCGAAGGCCGCAACCGCGAAGTGCGCCGCCTGTGGGATTCGCAGGGCTTCCTGGTCAGCCGCCTCAAGCGCATCCGCTACGGCAGCGTGGAGCTGTCGCGCACCCTGCGCCGCGGCGACTGCGAGGCGCTGGGCGAAGAGGCGGTGAAGGAACTGCGCCAGGCCAGCGGGCTGGGCGCGCCGCAGCCGGTGCTCACCCTTAGCCCCGTGCTGCATCAGCGCCGCGCCAGCCGCAACGTCACCGAGTACCGCCCCGAGCGCGGCGCCGGCGGCGCGTGGAGCGGCGCCTACCAGGACGAAGCGCGCGAGCTGCGCGCCTACGACCGCATCCGCGAGGAACCGGCACGCGGCAAGCAGCAGCGCCGCCGTCCGGGTAAGGAAGTGAACGGCAACGTCGCCCGTCCCGAGCGCGGTCCGAACGCGAACGCCGGCCGCCGCAAGACGGGCGGCAAGCGCGGCGTCGCACCGGGCCAGGAACTGCCCTCGGTGCGCACCTGGTTCGCCGGCGAAAGCCGCGAAGGTGGCGGCGGCCAGGGCCAGGGCTACGGTGGCGGCAATCGCCGTAGCGGCGGCGGCGGCAAGCGCGGCCCCGGCGGCCAGGCGCAGGGCGGCGGCAATCCCTACGGCGGCTTCGGTGGTGGCGGCAACCGCGGCTACGGCGGCGGTGGTGGTGGCTACGGTGGCGGCCAGGGCCAGGGCGGCAAGGGTGGACGTCCGCAGGCACGCAGCGGCGGCGCTCGTCCGGGCGGCCAGGGTGGCGGTGGCGGGCGTCCGGGCCAGGGCGGCGGCAATCGCTCCGGCCAGGGCGGCGGCAACCGTCATGGCGGTGGCGGCGGGCGTCCGCAGGGCGGTGGCCGTGGCGGTCCGCGCGGCGGCAATCGCTGAGTCCAGGCGATGGACGCGGTCCGCATCTATCACAACGACCAGTGCACCAAGTCGCGCGCCGCACTCGCGCTGCTGCAGGAGCGCGGCTGCCAGTGCGAGGTGATCAACTATCTCGACACGCCGCCCAGCATCGATGAACTCGTACAGCTGCTCGACCAGCTCGGCATGACGGCGCGCGAACTGATCCGCAAGGGCGAGGCGGAATATGCCGAGCTGGGGCTGGACGATCCCGCGCTGAGCGAGCATGACCTGATCGCGGCGATGTCGCGGTATCCGCGCCTGATCGAGCGACCCATCGTCGTTGCCAATGGCAAGGCGAAGCTGGGGCGGCCGCCGGAATCGGTGCTGGGGATTTTGTGATACCCATGGCGTAGGTTGGGGTGAGCCGAAGGCGAACCCCAACATCGTGCGCCGCAAGCGCTGTGCAACGTTGGGGTTCGCTGCGCTCACCCCAACCTACGAAAAAGGCCGCTCCAGGGCGGCCTTTTTCATGCGGCGCAGATACACTTACGGCTGCAGCGAAAACTCATCCGCATCCATCCATGCCGGAAAGCGCTCGCGATGCGCCAGCAGCGGTGCGGGATCCAGCGTCACCGTCGCCACCTGCTCCTGCGGCCCCAGCTCGATCAGCGGCTCGCCCACCGCATCGAGCACCGCGCTGTCGCCCGCATAGGGCAAGTCGTTGCCATCCACGCCGACGCGATTGAGCCCGATCACGTAGCTGAGATTCTCGATCGCGCGCGCGCGCAGCAGCGTGCGCCACGGCTGGCGGCGCGGCGCCGGCCAGTTGGCGACGAACACGGCCAGGTCGTAATCCATGCCGCCCGCGGCGGCTTCCACGCGGCGGTTGCGCAGCCACACCGGGAAGCGCAGGTCGTAGCAGACCTGCGGCAGGATGCGCCAACCCTTCAGCTCCACGATCAGCCGCTCGCGGCCGCCGCCGTAGCGCGTGTGCTCGCCGGCCATACGGAACAGATGGCGCTTGTCGTACTGCGCGAAGCTGCCGTCCGGACGCACCCACAGCAGGCGGTTGTATACGGTGTCGCCTTCGCGGATGGCCAGGCTGCCGCACAGGGTGGCGCCGACTTCCTGCGCCAGCGCGCGCAGCCAGGCCACGCCTTCGCCGTCCATGGTTTCCGCGCTGGCGCGGGTGTCGTTGCTGAAGCCGGATAGAAACGTTTCCGGCAGCACGATCAGGTCGCTCCTGCCCACGCCGCGCACCAGCGCGCCGTAATAGTCGCGATTGGCCGGCGCGTCGTGCCAGCGCGTGGCGCCCTGCACCAGGCTGACGGTCAGAGCTTGCATAGGCGCTCCGCGGCGGCTTCCATGGTGGCGTCGCTCTTGGCGAAGCACAGGCGCACCAGGCGCGTGTCCGGCGCGGTCTCGTAGAACGGCGCCAGCGGGATCGCCGCCACGCCGCCGTGCTTCACCAGCCACTCGCAGAAGGCCACGTCGGACTCGTCGCGGATCGCAGCGTAGTCCACCAGCTGGAAATAACCGCCCGGCACGTCCAGCAGCTTGAAGCGGGACGGCTGGATGAGCGCGCGGAAACGGTCGCGCTTGGCCTGGTAGAACGCCGGCAGTTCCAGGTAATGCTCCGGCGTGCTGGCCATGAATTGCGCGAACGCCACCTGCGCCGGATGGAAGGTGCAGAAGGTGAGGTACTGGTGCACCTTGCGGAATTCAGCCGACAGCGCTGGCGGCGCCACCGCGTAGCCGAGCTTCCAGCCGGTGCAGTGATAGGTCTTGCCGAACGAGGACACCACGATGCTGCGCCCGGCCAGCTCCGCGTGGCGGAGCACGCTCTGGTGCAGCGCGCCGTCGAACACGATGTGTTCGTACACTTCGTCGGACAGCACCACGATCTCCGTGTCGCGCACGATCGCGGCGAGTTCGTCCAGGTCCGCCGCCGACAGCACCGCGCCGGAAGGATTGTGCGGGCTGTTGATCAGGATCATCCGCGTGCGCGGCGTGACGGCCTCGCGCACGCGCTGCCAGTCGATGCCGAAGCTGGGCACGGTGAGCGGGATATGCACGGCCTTGGCGCCCTGCAGGTCGATGGCCGGCTCGTAGCTGTCGTAGGCCGGATCGAACACGATCACTTCGTCGCCCGCGCGCACCACCGCGGCGATCGCCGCGAACAGCGCCTCGGTGGCGCCGGACGTGACGGTGACGTCGGTGCCCGCGTCGATGCGGCGACCGTACATGCGCTCGGTCTTCAGCGCGATCTGCTCGCGCAGCGCCGGCAGGCCGATGCCCGGCGCGTACTGGTTGCGCCCTTCGGCCATGGCGCGGCTGATGGCGTCGCGCAGCGGTTCCGGCGGTTCGAAATCGGGAAAGCCCTGCCCCAGGTTGACCGCCTGGTGCTCGACGGCGAGCTGGCTCATCACGCTGAAGATGGTGGTGCCCACCTTCGGAAGCTTGGTGTCGATACGCATCGAGGCTCTGAGGGTTTGGAAGTCCAAACGGGATGCTAGCACGCGGAAGCTTTCGGGCCCGCGCGCCCGCCGCTTTTCAGACTTCCGGACAGGGCCGCTTGCTGCACTGCTCGTGCTTCTGCAGCGTCGCCTGCGGCAGGCGCTCGGCGAGGAAGTCGACAAAGGCGCGCACGCCCGGCAGCAGGCCGCGCCGGCTCGGATAGACGAAGTGCATGGTGCCCTCGGGTACGCTCCAATCCGGCAGCAGCACTTCCAGGTCGCCGTTGGTGATGGCCGGCGCGCAGACGAATTCCGGCAGCAGGGTGACGCCGATGCCGCGCCGCGCGGATTCGAGCAGCACGGAGAAATCGCCGCAGATCAAGCGCGGCTGGATATCCACCACCACGCGCTCGTTGTCCGCGCCCAGCAGCTCCCAGCTGTGCGCGCCCTCGTGCTCGTTCATGGCCAGCGCGGGGATCGCGGAAAGATCCGCGGGCAGCTTCGGACGTCCGCTCTGCTCCAGCAGCTTGGGGCTGGCCACGATCAGCACGCGCGACTGGCCGAAGGTGCGCATCACCAGGGTGGCGTCGGTATCCAGCTTGGAGCGCACGCGGATCGCCACGTCCACGCCTTCGCCGATCAGATCCACCCGGCGGTTGGTGGCCTGCAGGCGCACCTGCACCTTGGGGTACTGCGCCAGGAAGTCCGGCAGCACGTGCGCCACGATGGTCTGGGCCAGCGAGTTGGGACAGCTCACCCGCACCACGCCGCGCGGCTCGGTGCGCAGCTCGTCCACGGCGTCCTGGGCGGCGCGCGCCTCTTCCAGCACGGCGCGGCAGTGCGAATAGAAGCGCTCGCCCACCTCGGTGACCACGAAGCGGCGCGTGGTCCGCTGCAGCAGGCGCACGCCGAGGCGGTCTTCCAGCTGCGCGATGCGCTTGCTCAGGCGCGACTTGGGGATGCCCAGCGCCCGCCCCGCGGCCGAGAAACCGCCGTGCTCCACCACCGAAGCGAAGAAATAGAGGTCGTTGAGGTCCTGCAGGGCGCCGTCGAGTACGCTCATCGTCGTTTCCAATATGAAACAATTCGTTCGTAATCACCCGGCTTATCGGATGATTGTTCCAAGAATATCGTTATTCCCGTCGCCGGCATACCGACCGGCCCCCGAACGAGGAATAGCGCCATGAAAGTCCTGCACATCGATTCCAGCGCCCTGGGCAGCCACTCGGTGTCCCGCGGCCTGACCGCCGCCATCGTAGCCGAGCTGGTCCGCGAACAGCCGGGCGCGGAAGTCACCTACCGCGACCTCGCCGCCCAGCCGATCCCGCACTGGAGCCCGGTGGCCGACGCCGCCGACCCGGCCGCCGTGCTCGGCAGCGCCGTGCTGGAAGAATTCCTTGCCGCCGACGTGATCGTGATCGGTGCCCCGATGTACAACTTCTCCGTGCCCAGCGCACTGAAGGCCTGGATCGACCGCGTGGCGGTCGCCGGCAAGACTTTCCACTACACCGCGAACGGTCCCGAAGGCCTGGCCAAGGGCAAGCGCGTGGTGATCGCCTCCAGCCGCGGCGGCTTCTACGGCCAGGGCACGGCCGCCCAGTCGTTCGACTTCCAGGAGCCCTACCTGCGCGCGGTGCTCGGCTTCCTCGGCATCACCGATGTGGAATTCGTCCGCGCCGAAGGCGTGAACGTCAGCGCCGACCACAAGACCGAAGCGCTGAAGACCGCCCAGGCCAGCATCGGCGTGGCGATCCGCAAGGCGGCTTAAGCTCCACTGCACCCTCCACCCCGGCCGGCGCCGCGCAGTTCATCGCGCGGCGTCGGCTTTTCCGGCTTCGTACACGGCCTTGCCGTCGACCCAGGTGCTGAGCGGCTTGAGGTCGGCGACCTGGCGCGGCGGAATGGTCAGCGGGTCGGCATTGAGCACCACGAAGTCGGCACGCATGCCTTCTTTCAGCATGCCCACCTCGCGCTCCATGAAAGCCGCATAGGCCGCGGTGCGGGTAAAGCCGGCCAGGGCCTGGATGCGGCTGACCTTCTGGTCCGGCAGCCAGCCGCCCGGCGGCTGGCCCTTCAGGTCCTGGCGGGTGATCGCCGCATAGATGCCCAGCATCGGATTGGGGCTTTCCACCGGGAAATCCGAGCCGAAGGCCAGCGGCACCTGCTCGTGCAGGAAGCGCTGCCAGGCATAGGCGCCCTTGAGGCGGTCGATGCCCAGGCGCTGCGCGGCCCAGGGCATGTCCGAGGTGGCATGGGTCGGCTGCATCGAGGCGATCAGATGCAGCTTGGCGAAACGCGGGATGTCGTCCAGCGCCAGGATCTGCGCGTGCTCCACGCGCCAGCGGTGGTCGCCCTGCGCGTCCTTGCCCAGCGCGGCCTGGTAGGTGTCCAGCACCATGCGGTTGCCGCGGTCGCCGATGGCATGGGTGGCCACCTGCACGCCGCACTTGTGCGCCTTCTCCACCGCGACGCGGTAGTCCTCCGGCGAGGTGACGAAGATGCCGCGATTGCCGTGGTCGTCGCTGTAGTCCTGCAGCAGGGCCGCGCCGCGGCTGCCCAGCGCGCCGTCCATGTACAGCTTCACCGTATGCATGCGCAGGCGGCCGCTGTCGTCGATCCATTGCCCGCCCTGCATGCACAGCCATTCCAGCGCGGCATGGTTGCCGTCGGCCATTTCGTACAGGCGCAGCGGGATATCGCCGGCCTTGGCCATCTGCTGCAGCACGCGGAAATCGTCCAGGCTGACGCCGGCGTCGTGCACGCCGGTCAGGCCTTGCGCCACCAGCTCCTTGAAGGCGGTGCGGTACATCTCGCGTGTCTGCGCCGGGGTCCGCGGCGGCACCGCATTGCCCACCAGCGGCTGCGCGCCGTCGATCAGCACGCCGGTGGCGCGCGTGCCGACGCGCACGATGCGCCCGCCATCCGGCTGCCAGTCGCCATCGAGCGGCTTGCTGGCCTTCTTCATCGCCGCGGTATTGGCCCAGGAAGCGTGGCCGTCGATGCGCTCGAGAAAGACCGGCCGATCCGGAAACGCCTGATCCAGATCGGCCGCGCTGGGAAACTGCTTGTCCGGCCACAGGTTCTGGTCCCAGCCGCGGCCGAGCAGCCAGGCGTCCTTGGGCAGCTTCGCGGCGAAATCCTTCAGGCGCTGGACGATCTCCGCCTTGGAATGCGCGCCGACCAGGTCGGCCTGGCCGCGGACCATCCCCAGGCCGAGCACGTGTCCATGGGCGTCGATCAGGCCGGGGATCACCGTCGCGCCGTGCGCATCCACCGACTCCGCACCGGCGAACTTCTCCTGCAGTTCGGCCGTGGTGCCTACAGCGAGCAGGCGGCCTTCGCCGTCCCAGGCCAGCGCGGTGGCCTCGGGCCTGGCGGGATCCATGGTGTGCACGCGTGCGTTGACGAGCAGCGTGGCGGCCTGCAACGGCGCGAGGGCAAGCGCCAGCAGCACGGCGGCGGCGAGGCGGCGGGACAGAAGCATGGGCGGCGTCCTGGGGAGGGAATCGCGCCACTTTGCCCGTGCCCGGGCGGGAATGACAAGAAGCGGATGGCGCCGCGCCGGCGAATCAGCAACCGGCGACGGCGAAGCCTTCGATCGAGCGGTCCTCGTACTGCGCCAGCCGGATGGCCGAACCCAGCCCCGGCATTTCCACGCAGATCGAACGGCCCGAGCGCGCGTGCTCGTCGCGGGCGACTTCCCGCGCCAGCGTGATCGCCGGCCCCAGGCGCAGGCCGCTGAACAGGCAGAAGCCCGAGCGGCAGATATTCCATTGGCCTTCGTGCGAAGGCTTGAGCGCGTAGATGATCATCGTGCTTGCCCCTCTGGGATGAAGTACGCCGGCTTGCGGTCGCGCATCCATGCAACGGCCGCCATGCCAGCGTGCGAAGCATGCATCGGCGTGAGGAATCGTCCTATCGGCGTGCGGCACGTCGTTGTGTAGGCGATGGCCTACGTATTTGTGGTCCAAGTCTCAATTTCACTGGCAGCGGCACATTGACGGCCATGGAGCTTGCTGTCGTGGCATGAGTTCTGCGCGACCGTGCCACGTCGCGCACAAACAAAAAGGCGCCCCGGAGTGCGGGGCGCCAAAGCCTAGGGCTCAGGGGCATGAGCCATACAGAAGAACGCCCCGGTCATCGGCTGGCATGAGCCTGAAGCTCACCGCCTGACTCGCGGGGCAGATGCAGATTGCGCCTATTCGCAATCGGCACCTAGCGGCGAATGGCGCAAGTTCTTGTAGGGGAATTCCGATGAGTGGCGTCGGTATCGCGCCGACACCAGATGAGCGCCCTCTTCCGGCAACACCGCACGGATCGTCCGATGCTTCTGGATCAGGTCCGCCACATGGTCGGCGACGCCCAGGTCGGACGCACCCCGGCCCTCAGCCAACAAAAAACCCGCCATAAGGCGGGCTGCGCTTCCAGGCATGAATGCGGGTGCCGTAGTCCCGGCCGCACTCCTGTGCCCCGAAAAAGAAAAGCCCCATCCATGGGGCTTGCAGCCGTCCGTAGCCGCTTCGTCCTTAGTGTCCGGGGCATCGGCAAAGGAGCCTGACTTGCCGGACAGAAATAGTTTGCGGATTTGTCTTAGGTGGGGGTAGAGGTGAAAGGCGCGTCGTGTTGTAGGGGAATTCCTACAAATGCCTACGAGGAAGATGAGGGACTACGCCCCGGGCCAATCGTCCCCTTGCGATTCCCGCTCGCCAAGAATTCGCATCATGTCTTGGTGCATCCGGCGATCAGCGTCGAGGCCGGCTTCGATGGCCTGCTGAAATACCGCCCCCAGCAGCCTTAAATCCCCTAGTTCGTAGAACGCCAACAAGCCGCGCAGATAAGCGCCGCGATCCATTTTTCCCAGACGGGGAATGGGTGCCTGCACATGGTGAAATTCCCAGGCGGCAAGCAGCCGGCCCAAGCGCTTGTTGCTGTCGGAGAAAGCCTGGAGATAGGGAAGCCGCGCCAGCCAGTTGAGCGCGCGATCCGCCACTTGAGGCAGGCCGGCAATGTCCTGCACTAACCGATCGAGGTGTTGCGGCAGAAAGTCGAGCCCCCGGTCATAGGTGTTCGGCGGGATGTAGGCCGAACCGCTGATCAACAGCCCCTCCGGACCGTCGACGCGAAATGCGCCCGCCTGAATCGCAGGCAGGAAATGCGGAGAGTTCGTCTCCGGCGCAGGCTCGATGGCCAGCAGGCGATGCGTTTCCCGAATCTCATCCAGCGCAGGCCGTCGCTCCAATCCGGTCAGGTAGCGCCACGCCGCCAGATGGGTTCGCACCAGATGCGTATCGTCCACCGAGGCGCCGGGTTTGGTTGCACCGGTATCGAGCAGGCGCTGGGTGTCGGCGAGCGTATAGCTGCCGCCTTCGAGCGCGGCACTACCCCAGGCTACGTCGACCAGGGCCGCTCGCACGGTTGCTTGCGCGAGTTCGGGAATCGAGGGAACCGAGGGGAAAGAAGCGGGATGAATTCGCGCGTTGAACGCTTGCGGATAAAACGGGGCGACCTTGAATCGCTCTTCCGTAAAAAACGCCGGCCGGCGTTCGTCGGATGGCCGCTGAAAATATTCGTCCAGATCGGGAAATGCGACGGTCATGCACATCACTGTACGAGGTCTGCCGCGATTCGCCTACTTCGACCACGCATAGGGCGGCCAATAAAAAACCCCGCGTTATGCGGGGTTCTCCAACGATCCGAATCAAACCAAACCATTCGATATCGATTAATGGTGCCCAAGGGGGGACTCGAACCCCCACGACTTGCGTCGCTACCACCTCAAGGTAGTGCGTCTACCAATTCCGCCACCTGGGCAGGTGTCTTGCTGTTACTTCTTTTCCGGCGTCGAGGCCGGCTTGGCCGGAGCGGTCGCCGCGGGGACTTCGGCGCTCTGGGCCGGAGTCGTGGCCGCCGGGACGTCGCCTGCCGGCTTGGTCGCCTGCGGGACTTCCGCGTTGGCCGGCGCCGAGGGCTGCGCATTCTGCGTGGCGGCCGGCGGGTTGGCAAGGCCGGACATCACGCCGAGATCCGCGCCGCCGTTCTGCGGAGCGCCGTGGCGGCTCAGGTAGATACCCATGCCGAGGCTGAGCAGGAAGAACAGCGCGGCGAGCACGGCCGTGGCGCGGGTCATGAAGCTGGACGAACCGCGCGCACCGAACACGGTGGCCGAGGCGCCGCCGCCGAAACCGGAACCCGCATCGGCACCGGCGCCGCGCTGCATCAGGATCAGCACGATCATCGCCGCGGCGATCAGGATGTAGAAGACGCTGAAGATGACGAACATGGTTTCCTAAAGAATCCGTGCGCTCAATGCGCGGCGGCGCAGATCGCGAGGAAATCGGCCGAGGTCAGACATGCACCTCCGACGAGCCCCCCATCCACATCCGCCTGCGCGAACAATTCCGCGGCGTTGGCCGGCTTGACGCTGCCGCCATAAAGCAGCCGAGTCAGACGGGCGATCATAGCATCCTGCCGGGCCAGTTGGCTACGGATGAATCCGTGGACCTCCTGGGCCTGCTCCGGCGTGGCGGTGCGGCCGGTGCCGATGGCCCAGACCGGTTCATAGGCGATCACCGCGGTATCGAAGCTGGCCACGCCGTTGAGCGCCAGCACGGCGTGCAGCTGGCGGGCGATCACCGCCTCGGTCTCGCCGGCCTCCCGCTGCGCCAGCGTCTCGCCCACGCACAGCACCGGGGTGAGGCCGCCGGCGCGGGCGGCGGCGAACTTGCGCGCCACCAGCTCGTCGCTCTCGTGGTGGTATTGGCGGCGCTCGGAATGGCCGACCAGGGTCCACTGCGCGCCCACGTCCTGCAGCATCGCGGCGGAGACTTCGCCGGTATACGCGCCCTGCCCCTCGTGCTCGCTCACGTCCTGGCCGCCGAAGCCCAGGCCCGAACCGGCATGCTGCGCCGCCAGCTCGGCGATATAGGGAAACGGCGGGAACACCACCGCATCGATCGACGCCGGCAGCCCGGCCGCGATCTCGCTCGCCAGCGCGGCGGCCATCGAGCGGCTGCCGTGCATCTTCCAGTTACCGGCAACGAGCTTCTTGCGCATGGCGCGTCTCCCTTCCTTCGAAAACGCGGCAGCTTAGCGAGCACTCTTTGACCCGGCAACGGCGCGGGCGCTGGCGCGTTCCGCCAACTGACCGCAAGATCGCGTCTCCACCCGCGCACCGAAGGAACCGGCATGCCGCAGTCCCGCCCCCTGAGCCTGATCACCGGCGCCTCCGCCGGCATCGGCGCCGCCTTCGCGCGCGAACTGGCCGCGCGCGGCCACGACCTCGTGCTCACCGCACGCCGCACGGACCGCCTGGAAGCGCTGGCGGAAGAACTTCGCGGCAAGCACAACGGCAGCGTGACCGTGCTGCCGGCCGATCTCGCCGACCCCGCCGCGCCGCGGCAACTGCAGGCCGCGCTGGCCGAACGCCAACTGGCCGTGGACTGGCTGATCAACAACGCCGGCTACGGCCTGCCCGGCACCTTCGACGCCAACACCTGGCAGGACCACGCGGCCTTTATCCAGGTGCTGATGACCGCCCCCACCGAACTGGCCTGGCGCCTGCTGCCCGGCATGCGCGAACGCGGCTACGGCCGCATCGTCAACGTGGCCTCGCTCGCCGGCCATGTGCCGGGCACGGCGGGACATACGCTGTACGGCGCGTCCAAGGCGTACCTGATCAAGTTCTCGCAATCGCTGGCGCTGGAAAACCGCCACCTCGGCGTCCACGTCTGCGCGCTGTGCCCGGGCTTCACCTGGTCGGAATTCCACGACGTCACCGGCACGCGCGAACTGATGAACCAGATGCCGCGCTTCATGTGGCAGACCGCCGAAGAAGTAGTGCGCGAAGGCTGCGATGCGGTCGAACGCGGCGACGTGGTGCGCGTCACCGGCCGCGTCAACCGTTTTATCAAGGCGCTGGTGAAGCTGATGCCGGACCGCATGGCGCTGGCCTTGTCGGCGCGCGAATCGCGGCGCTACCGGCAGACCGCGGCGCACTGACTCACGGGCGCTTGCAGCTCAGCGTGTCGCCCACCACGAAGCTGCCGCCGCGCATCACCTGCCAGTCCACGCGCAAGCCGCCATCGGCCATGCGCACGTAGACGAACTTCTGCGCCGGCTGCACCTCCGGTGCGGAGGTCCACGTCAGCGTGTCGCCTTCCCATCCGTCGGCGCTGAAACGGCGCGCGCCGCCGAAATTGTCGACGATGGCCGCATTGAACTGCCTGCCCTTCGCGTCGTACGTCCACGCTTCCACCGCGCGATACGTATTCGGCGCGATATCGTCGTGATGCTTGAGCACACCCGCGCCGCCGAGCTCGGTGTCGAAGCGCATGGTCGAGGCGATTTTCTTGCCGCTGGCGGGAAACACGCCAGCGCAATGCCAACTGCCCAGCAGCGGCTGCATGGCCTGGATGGGGGACGGGGCCTCCGCGGCGCTGGCCGCGCCGCCGAGCAGGGTCAAGGCGAACAGGAACGGAACACGCATCGCGGCATCCCCGCATCGAACGTGCCGCGAGGCTAGCGGACTCCCGGCCGGTGCGTACCGACCGGAAGTCATGCATCAGCGTCAGATCAGCCCGGCTTGGATCGAGCCGATCAGATCAGCCCGATCAGATCAGCCCAATTAAATCAGCCCAATTAAATCGGCCCGATCAAATCAGCCCTATCAAATCAGCTTGATCTCGCGCAGCCGCTGCTGCAGATACTCATGCGAGGTGATCGACGTGTCGTAGCGGCTCGGGTTGTCCGGCGTCACGCACTGCGGCAGCGGATCCAGCACCACGTCCGGGTTCGGATGCAGGAAGAACGGCACCGAATAGCGCGGCTTGCGCGCATTGGCGTTCTGCGGGTTCACCACGCGGTGCGTGGTGGACGGATACACGTGGTTGGTCAGGCGCTGCAGCATGTCGCCGATATTCACCACGATGGCATCGCCCTTGGTGGTGATCGGCAGCCACTCGCCCTCGCGGGTCAGCACTTCCAGGCCCTCGGCGCTGGCGCCGACCAGCAGGGTGATGAAGTTGATGTCCTCGTGGGCGCCCGCGCGCACGTTCGGGATGTTCTCCTCGGTGATCGGCGGGTAATGGATCGGACGCAGGATGGAATTGCCCTGGTCGGTCTTGTCCTCGAAATAGTTCTCCGGCAGGCCGATATGCAGGGCCAGCGCGCGCAGCACGCGGGTGCCGAGCTGGTCCAGCGCCTCGAACAGGCCGTAGCCGTAGGGCTTGAACGCGGGCACTTCCTCCGGCCACAGGTTCGGCGCCATCACGTCGGCGAAGCGGGAGTCGCGCGGGATCTCGCGGCCCACGTGCCAGAACTCCTTGAGGTCGGCGTACTTGCTGTCCTTGGCGGTCTCCACCTTGAACGGGGTGTAGCCGCGCGCGCCGCCGCTGCCGGGCACGTGGTACTTCTGCTTGGTCTCGGCCGGCAGCGCGAAGAACTGCTGGAAGGCCTGGTAGGCGTTGTCGATCAGCTCCGGCGCGATGCCGTGGCCGCTGATGCCGCAGAAGCCGTATTCGCGGTAGGCCGCGCCCAGCTCGGCCACGAAGGCCTCGCGGTCGGTGTCGTAGCGGCGGATGTCGAGGGTGGGAACCCGTTTGACGGTCGTATTCATGTGTCGTGATCCACAGGTAGGCGTGCGGTCGATTTGTCGAACCCGCCACCGCAGGGGCGGGGCACGTCGGGCCAATCCTTGGCGACCTGGGCGGGGCTGGGTCTTACGACCGCCCCCGCTGGCTCACGAGCGTTCGGCCGCGGATTTTACGACCTCCGCCAGCTGCTCCGCCATCCGCCTCACCTCGGCCTCGTCGGCGGCCTCCACCGTCACCCGCACCAGCGGCTCGGTGCCGGAGGCACGCAGCACCACCCGGCCGCGGCCGCGCAGGGCTTGCTCGGTCTCGGCCAGGGCCTGCTTCACTTCGTCGCTGTGCAGCGATTCGCGCGCGCCGTTGGCGCGCACGTTGATCATGATCTGCGGCATCTTGTAGAGGCCCTGGCGCGCCTCGGCCAGGTCGCGCCCGCCCAGCGCCTCCAGCACGGCCAGCGCCGAGACGATGCCGTCGCCGGTGCTGGCGCGGTCCAGGCACAGGATATGGCCGGAGGTCTCGCCGCCCAGCTGGCCGCCGTGCTCCTTCAGCTTCTGCAGCACGTAGCGGTCGCCCACGTTGGCGCGGATCAGGTCCACGTCCAGCGCGCCCAGCGCCTGCTGCAGGCCGTAATTGCTCATCAGGGTGCCGACCACCGGGCCCTTCAGGCGGCCCTGCGCGGCCCAGGCGCGGGCCAGGATGAACAGCATGTCGTCGCCATCGGCCAGCACGCCTTCGCGGTCCACCATCTGCACGCGGTCGCCGTCGCCGTCGAAGGCGATGCCGATGTCGGCGCGGTGTTCCAGCACGGCCAGCTGCAGGGTCTGCGGATGGGTCGAGCCCACCCCGCGGTTGATATTGAAACCGTCCGGCTTGTGGCCGATGGCGATCACCTCGGCGCCAAGCTCGGAGAACACCTTCGGCGCCACCTGGTAGGTCGCGCCGTTGGCGCAGTCCAGCACGATGCGCATGCCGCGCAGGGTGAACTCGCTGTCGGCCAGGGTGCGCTTGCAGAACTCGATATAGCGCCCGCCCGCATCGTCGATGCGGCTGGCCTTGCCCAGGCGCTCGGGGGACTCGGTGGTGAACTCGGCATCCAGGCCCAGCTCGATCGCCGCTTCCACTTCGTCGGACAGCTTCTCGCCGGTGGCGGAGAAGAACTTGATGCCGTTGTCCTGGTGCGGGTTGTGCGAGGCGCTGATCACGATGCCGGCCTGAGCCCGCAGCGAGCGCGTGAGGAAGGCCACCGCGGGCGTCGGCATCGGGCCGAGCAGGCCCACGTCCACGCCCGCCGCGACCAGGCCCGCTTCCAGCGCGGCCTCGAACATATAGCCGGACACGCGGGTGTCCTTGCCGATCAGCACCTTCGGCCGCCCTTCGCGGCTGTCGCGCGCCAGCGCCATGCCGGCGGCGCGGCCCAGGCGCAGCATGAAATCCGCGCTGATCGGCCACTGGCCGACCGGCCCGCGAATGCCATCGGTGCCGAAGTATTTGCGTTCGCTCATGGGGATCCTTTCATCGCGCCGGAGGGCGCGGTTGGTTGCTTATTCGTCGTCGGGCCAGCGCGGCGCGGCCGGACGCGGGTCCTTGCGCGCCGCGGGCTCCCCTGCAGCCACGGCTTGCCATACCGCCAAAGCATCGACCGTAGCGGCCACATCATGTACACGCACCATACGGGCGCCACGCTGCACGGCGATGAGCGCGGCGGCCACCGAGCCGGCCGCGCGCTGCGCGGGATCCTCGCGGCCGGTGAGCTTGCCGATCATGGTCTTGCGCGACAGCCCCACGTAGCAGCCGCTGCCCAGGTTGCCGAAGCGCTCCAGCGCGCGCAGCAGGGCCAGGTTGTGTTCCAGCGTCTTGCCGAAGCCGAAACCCGGGTCGACCAGCACCAGCCGCTTGTCGATGCCCGAGAGCTCGCAGGCGAACAGCCGGTCGGTAAGGAAGCGGTGCACTTCGCCCACCACGTCGTCGTAGCGCGGATCGTCCTGCATGCCGCGCGGCTCACCCAGCATGTGCATCAGGCACACCGGCACGCGCAGTGCGGCGGCGGCGTCCAGCGCGCCGTCGCGGCGCAGCGCGTAGACGTCGTTGATCATGCCCGCGCCGGCGGCCACCGCGGCACGCATCACCTCGGGCTTGGAGGTGTCGACCGCGATCGGCAGCGAGGTGTGCGCGGCCAGCTGCTCGATCACCGGGATCACCCGGCGCAGCTCTTCCTCCAGCGGCACGTCGTCCGCGCCCGGACGGGTGGATTCGCCGCCCACGTCGAGCATGTCCGCGCCCTCTTCCGCCAGGCGCAGGCCATGCGCCACCGCCGCTTCCGTGGTGGCGTGGCTGCCGCCGTCGGAGAACGAATCGGGCGTGACGTTGAGGATGCCGACCACGCGCGGACGGTCCAGCACCAGGCGGCGGCCGTTGCAGTCGAGCACGGTGGCGAAGAGATCGGCGGCGGACATGGTCACTCCTGGCTCAAGCCTGCGGCGCGGCGCTCAGCCGGCGCCGCCCAGCGCGCCCATGAACTGGCGGTAGTAGCGCAGCTCCTCGATGGAGTCGCGGATGTCCGACAGGGCGGTATGCGCGGACTCCTTGCTGAAGTTCTTGCAGATGCTCGGCGACCAGCGGCGCGACAGCTCCTTGAGCGTGGACACGTCGAGGTTGCGGTAATGGAAATAGCGTTCCAGCCGCGGCATCTGCCGGTGCATGAAGCGGCGGTCCTGGCAGATCGAGTTGCCGCACATCGGCGACTTGCCGGCCGGCACCCAGGCCCTGAGGAACTCCACCGTGGCCGCCTCGGCCGCCGCATGGTCGTCGGCGGAAGCCAGCACCTGCTCCCACAGGCCGGACTTGCGGTGCTGGTTGCGGTTCCACGCATCCATCGCCTCCAGGCGCTCCACCTCGTGGCGGATCGCGAACACCGGACCCTCGGCCAGGATGTTCAATTCCTTGTCGGTCACGATGGTGGCGATTTCGAGAATCGAGTCGTTATCGGTATCCAGACCGGTCATTTCCAGGTCGATCCAGATCAGATTTTCTTCGTTCGCTAGGCTCATGCTCCCTCCTGGGCGCGCAGTCTAGCAGCAGCGGAAGCCCGCCCTGGGCGGTGTATGCCCATTGGCCGGCCATCCTGTGCAAGCGGACACACCTGGACGGCCATGCGATCATCCCCGGCATGCAGACGTTCTTCTGGCACGACTACGAGACCAGCGGCGCCGATCCCTGGCGCGACCGCCCCCTGCAGTTCGCGGGCATCCGCACCACGATGGAGCTGGAGATCGTCGGCGAGCCGGTGATGTTCTTCGGCAAGCCCCCGCGCGAGCTGCCGCCCGCCCCGGAGGCCTGCCTGATCACCGGCATCGCGCCGCAGCAGGCCGAGCGCGACGGCGTGGGCGAGGCCGAATTCGCCGCGCGCGTGCACGAGCAGCTGGCCGCGCCGGGCACCTGCGGGGTGGGCTACAACTCGCTGCGCTTCGATGACGAGTTCACCCGGCAGATGCTCTACCGCAACTTCCACGAGCCCTACGGGCGCGAATGGGAGAACGGCAATTCGCGCTGGGACCTGATCGACCTGGTGCGCATGTGCGCGGCCCTGCGCCCCGAAGGCATCGCCTGGCCGACCCGCGAGGACGGCACGCTCAGCTTCCGGCTGGAGCACCTGGCCAGCGCCAACCATCTCACCCAGGAGCGCGCGCACGACGCGCTGTCGGACGTGCACGCGCTGATCGACCTGGCCCGCCTGATCCGCGTGCGCCAGCCGCGCCTGTGGGACTGGCACTACGCGCTGCGCCGCAAGCAGAAGGTGTTCGAGCTGCTGGACGTGGTGAACATGACGCCGGTGCTGCACGTGTCCTCGCGCTATCCGGCCAGCCGCTATTGCCTGGCCATGGTGGCGCCGATCGCGGCGCATCCGACGCGGCCGGGCGAGATCATCGTGTACGACCTGTCGGGCGACCCTTCGCTGCTGCTGGCGCTGGACGAGGAAGAGATCGCCGACCGCATGTTCACCGCCCGCGCCGACCTGCCCGAAGGGGTGGAGCGCATCCCGCTGCGCACCGTGCGCGCCAACCGCTCGCCCGCGCTGGCGCCGCTGTCGGTGCTCAAGGGCACCGACACCGCCCGCCTGCGGCTGGACGTCGAGCGCTGCCTGGCCAACCGCGACGTGCTGGCCGCCGCCCAAGGCCTGGCCGAGAAGCTGCGCCGCGTGTTCCAGCGCGCCAGCGACCTGCCGCCGCCGGCCGATCCGGAGCTGGCCATCTACGGCGGCTTCCTGCCCGACTCCGACAAGCGCCTGCTGGCCGAAGTGCGCGCCACGCCGCCGGAACAGCTGGGCACGCGCGACTTCCCGTTCCGCGACCCGCGCTATCCCGAGCTGCTGTTCCGCTACCGCGCGCGCAACTGGCCGCACACGCTGACGCCGGAGGAACAGCAGCGCTGGGACGCGTTCCGCCGCGACCGCCTGTTCAAGTCCACCCCGCTGACCGGCCTCACCCTGCCCGACTACTTCGCCCGCCTGGCCCAGCTGCGCGGCGAACTGGCGCAGGATCCCGGCAAGCTCGCCCTGCTCGATCAACTGCAAGCCTGGGGCGAAGAGCTCGCCGCCGACCTTGCGCCCCTGCCCGCCTGACCCCTACCGACCATGGCCAACGCTTACTTCACGCCTGCCACTTTCCGTTTTCTCCGCGCCCTCGAACGCAACAACAACCGCGAATGGTTTCTGGCGCACAAGCCGGAATACGAACGCGACGTGCGCGATCCGTTCCTGCAGCTGATTGCCGACATGCAGGCGCCGCTTACCAAGATCAGCGCGCATTACCGCGCCGACTCGCGCAAGAACGGCGGCTCGCTGTTCCGCATCCATCGCGATACGCGCTTTTCCAACGACAAGCAGCCGTACAAGCCCTGGCAGGGTGCGCGCTTTTTCCACGAGCGGCGCCACGAGATTCCGGCGCCGTCGTTCTATGTGCATATCCAGCCGGGCGATTGCTTTGCCGGCGGCGGCATGTGGCATCCGGAGCCGGATGCGCTGAAGCGTATCCGCGCCTTCCTCGCCGACAATCCGGCGGCGTGGAAGAAGGCCACGCAGAGCAAGGCGTTCCGCGAGCATTTCACGTTCTGGGGCGAGGCGCTGACGCGGCCGCCGCGCGGGTTCGATCCGGCGCACGAGCTGATCGAGGACATCAAGCGGAAGGATTTTGCCGCGGGCGAAGGCTTCGACGAGAAGCTGGCCTGCTCGGCGGAGCTGCGGCCGTGGATGGTGGAGACCTACAAGCGGCTGGCGCCGATGGTGGATTATCTGTGCGCCACGCAGGAACTGGATTTCTGACTATTGAGTCCCTTCTCCCCTCCGGGGAGCACGCGGGGAGCGCACATGGATGTGCGCGGCTTTGAGGAGCGAGGAAGGTGGCGGCAGCCGGATGAGGGGCGGGTGCTCGCGGAAGAAGATCGACGAAGCGTCGCTCGCTTTTATGCTTCCGCTTCACCGCTCCGTAGGTCCCCCTCACCCCAGCCCTCTCCCCGCAGGGGAGAGGGGGCAGAGGCGTCAGCGCTCGTGGAACTCGCGCTGCGTCGTCAGCAGATACAGCGCACACCCCGCACCGATCACCGCCGTCAGCGCCACATAATGCGCCGGCGCCATCGCGCCCAGCTTCGCGGCCAGATAAGCAATCAGCGGCGGCGTGATCGCGCCGAACACCGCGTACGCGATGTTGTACGAGAACGACAAACCCGAGAACCGCACCACCGGCGGAAACGCCGCCACCATCACCGCCGGCACCACGCCCACCACGCCGACGCACAGGCCGGCCAGCGCGTACAGCAGCATGAAATGCTCCGCGCCCTGCGCCAGATCGCGATACAGCAGATAGGTGGTGACCAGCAGTGCCAGCGAGCCGGCCAGCAGGGACCGGCCACGCCCGAAGCGATCCACCGCCACGCCGCCGGCGATACAGCCGAAGCACAGCATCAGGGCCGCCAGGCTGTTGCCGTGGAAGGCCAGCGTCTGCGGCAGGTGGAAACTGCTCTGCGCCAGGGTCGGCGTCATCAGGATCACCACCACGATGGCCGCGGTAAGCATCCAGGTCACCAGCATGCTCAGCAGCACACCGCCGAGCTGCCCGGTCATCACACGCTTCAGCGGCAACTCGCTGGCCAGCTCCTTGCGTTCGCGCATCTGCGCGAACACCGGCGTCTCGCTCAGCCAGCGGCGCAGCCACACCGCGAAGAAGCCGAACACGCCGCCCAGGATGAAGGGCCAGCGCCAACCGTAAGCCAGCACTTTTTCCGGCCCCAGGCCGCTGATGCCGGCGGCCACCAGGGAACCGATCAGGATGCCGGCGGTAAGGCCCGAGGTCAGGCTGGCGCAGGCAAAGCCCACGCGGCCGGACGGCGCATGTTCGGCCACGAACACCCAGGCGCCCGGCACTTCGCCGCCGATCGCCACGCCCTGCACCACGCGCAGCAGCAGCAGGAGCATCGGCGCCAGCACGCCAAGCTGCGCATACGTGGGCAGCAGGCCGATGCAGAGGGTGGGCAAGGCCATCAGGAACACGCTCAGCGTAAACATCCGCTTGCGCCCCGTGCGGTCGCCGAAATGCGCCATCACGATGCCGCCCAGCGGCCGCGCCAGATAGCCCGCCGCGAAGATGCCGTACACCTGCACCTGCGCCAGCCACGGCGGCATATCGGCCGGGAAGAACAACTGGCCCAGCACCTTGGTGAAGAACACGAACACCACGAAGTCGTAGAACTCCAGCGCACCGCCCAAGGCGGCAAGCGCCAGGGTGCGCAGGTCGTTGCGGTTCCAGCGTGGGGCGGGCGAGTCCAGCGGGGGAACGGACGGAGCGGCTTGCGTCATCGTGGAGACGGCATCGTGGGGAAGAGTTGGCGGAACATAGCACCCGCCCTGGCCAAATACTCACACCCTCGTCATTCCGGCGCAGGCCGGAATCCAGTGGCGATAACGTTCGATTGTCGCGAGGACATTCAAAAGCGGTGTCTTGGGGCGATACGCCCCATGCCGTGCACCGCTACTGGATTCCGGCCTGCGCCGGAATGACGGCCTTGAGTGCCGCCATCACATCACGGCTGTTCCCATGACCGCACCGTTTGCGTAGGCTAGCGCCGCGCCGGACAGGACGACCGGGGCTGTAGGGGCAACAAGAACTTTTTGCTTTTCCCTTCCCGCCTTCGCAAGGAGACCTGCTCATGAGCATTGGCAAGCGTTTGACCGCCGAATTCTTCGGCACTTTCTGGTTGGTATTCGGCGGCTGCGGCAGCGCGGTGCTGGCTGCGGCGTATCCGGATCTCGGCATCGGCTTCGCCGGCGTGGCGCTGGCCTTCGGCCTGACCGTGGTAACCATGGCCTACGCCGTGGGCCATATTTCCGGCGGGCATTTCAATCCGGCCGTGACCGTGGGCCTGTGCGCCGGCGGCCGCTTCCCGGCCAAGGACGTGGTGCCTTACATCGTGGCGCAGGTGATCGGTTCGATCGCCGCCGCCGCCGTGCTGTACGCGATCGCGAGCGGCAAGGCGGGTTTCGATGCCACCGCCGGCTTCGCCTCCAACGGCTATGGCGAGCATTCGCCGAATGGCTATTCGCTGCACGCCGCGATCGTGGCCGAGCTGGTGCTCACCGCGTTCTTCCTGCTGGTGATCCACGGCTCCACCGACAAGCGCGCGCCGGCCGGCTTCGGCCCGCTGGCGATCGGCCTGGCGCTGACCCTGATCCACCTGATCAGCATCCCCGTCACCAACACCTCGGTGAACCCCGCGCGCAGCACCGGCGTGGCGATCTTCCAGGGCAGCTGGGCGCTGCAGCAGCTGTGGGTGTTCTGGCTGGTGCCGCTGATCGGCGGCGCGATCGGCGGCTTGATCTACCGCCATCTGCTGGAAAGCAAGGACTGACGGAAACGACGAAGGCCGGGCGCCGGGGGCATCGGGAAGATGCTCCGGGCGCCCGGCCTTCTTTTATGCGCTTCAGCTGGTGCGGCGGAACATCATGCCCACGCCCAGCGCGATCAGCGCCAGCGGCCACCAGGTGGCGAACAGCTGGCCCAGGTGCAGGTCGAAGCCGAGGTTGCGCAGCAGGAACAGCGCGCCGATCGCGATCAGGATGATGCCGGGGACGCTGGGTTTCATCGGGTTCTCGGGGTGGTTAGGCGACGGCGGCCACTCTGCCACAAGAGCGTAGGTTGGGGTGAGCGCAGCGAACCCCAACGTTGCGGCAGTGTTGGGGTTCGCTGCGCTCACCCCAACCTACGTCAAGCCTCGGCGAACGGAAACGCCAGCACATCCGCGATCGCATCCGTCCCCGCCAGGCACATCAGCAGGCGCTCCATGCCCATCGCCACGCCGGCACAATCGGGCATCGCATCCAGCACCGCCAACAAAGACTCATCCAGCGGAATCTCGCGCAGCCCACGTTCGCGCCGCACCGCGTTGTCGCGCTCGAAGCGCCTGCGCTGCTCCGCCCCGTCGTTCAACTCGTGATACCCGTTGGCCAGCTCGTAGCGCCCCAGGAACAGCTCGAAGCGCTCGGCCATCGGCGGATCGCCGGGGCGGATGCGCGCCAGCGCGCACTGGCTGGCCGGGTAGTCGTGGATCACCGTGATGCGGTCGCGCGGAAACGCCGGCTGCAGCTTGTGGGTGATCAGCAGATCGAGCCAGTCGTCGCGGCCCAGTCCGTCGGGGCCGATGCCGTATTCGGCCAATGGCGCGCGCAATTCGTCGATCGGCGCATGCAGCGGATCGATGCCCAGCTCGTCCAGGAACAGTTGGCGATAGCTTTCCACCACCACTTCGGCACGCCGCCCGGCCATGGCCAGCGCGGCTTCGACCAGGGCGATGGTTTCCTCCATCAGCTGGCGATGGTCCCAGCCCACGCGGTACCACTCCAGCATGGTGAACTCGGGGTTGTGGCGGCCGCCGGATTCGCCATTGCGGAACACACGCCCCAGCTCGTAGCAATCGCCCACGCCGGCGGCGAGCAGGCGCTTGAGCGGGTATTCCGGCGAGGTGCGCAGCCAGCGCTCGCGCGGGCCGGCGTCGACGTGGCCGCTGAAGCTGGCGCTGAAGCTTTCGATATTCGGATCGGTATTGCCGGCCGCCGACAGGATCGGCGTCTCCACTTCCAGCACGCCGCGGTCGGCGAAGAACTGGCGCAGCAGCGCATTGAGCTGCGCACGCAGGCGCAGCGAGCCGCGGTCGCCGGGCAGTTGCACGATGCGGGCGGATTCCTTCGCCGTCATGCGCCGCCCTCGTGCTCGGCCAGCAGCGCCAGCAGGCGTTCTTCGTCCCATACGTCCACACCCAGCTCCTGCGCCTTGTCCAGCTTGGAGCCGGCCGCTTCGCCGGCCACCACGAAGCTGGTTTTTTTCGAGACCGAACCGGAAACCTTGGCGCCCAGCGCTTCGAGGCGCTCCTTGGCTTCATCGCGGGTCAGCCCGGCGAGCGTGCCGGTGAGCACCACGGTCTGCCCTTCCAGCGGCGCGGCTTCGGCCTTGGCGGATTTCGGGATGGCGTCCAGCAGGCGTTGCATGGCCGCTTCCGCGTCTTCCAGGGCCTTGAGGTTTTCCCGGTCGGCCAGGAAGTGCTCAAGATTCGTCGCCGCCGCCGACGGCACCCCGGCCACCACCCAATGCGCGGCCCCCGCGTCCGCCAGCTGCTTCACGCTGCGGTAGTGCTGCGCCAGCAGCTGCGTGCTCTTGGGACCGAGCTTGGATACCTTGGCGGTATCCAGCAGCACGTCCAGCCCCAGCTTGCCGCGCAGCTTCGGCGACGGCGCGCTCTCGTCGCCGAGCACGATGCCGGAGGCGAGCAAGTCGTCGACCACCTTCTGGTTGCCCTCCTGGGCGAAGAAGCCGTCGATGGAGTTGGCCACTTCGTCGCCGATGTCCGGCAGCACGCGCAAGACCGGCGCCGGCGTGGAACGCACCAGCTCCAGCCGGCCCAGCCACAGGGCCAGCGTCTTCGCCGTGCTCTCGCCGATATGCATGATGCCCAGCGCATACAGAAACCGCGGCAGCGTGCTGCGCTTGCTGGCCTCGATCGCTTCCAGCAGGTTCTCCGCCCACTTGGTGGCGACCTTGCCCTGCTTCACCGTCTCCGGCGTGGTGCCGTCGCGCTCGTCGGCGCGGCGTTTCATTTCGAGGAAATCGTCCAGGGTGAGCTTGTAGAGATCGGCCGGCGTGTGCACGTAGCCGAAATCCACCAGCGCATCGACGAAGCGCTCGCCGATGCCTTCGATATCCATGGCACGGCGCGCGGCGAAATGGATCAGCGCCTCCTTGCGCTGCGCGGCGCAGATCAAGCCGCCGGAGCAGCGCCATACCGCCTCGCCCTCCTCGCGCAGCAGCTCCGAATTGCACACCGGGCAGTGCGATGGCATATGCCATTGCTTGGTGTGCGGCGGACGCAGCTCGGGCATCACCCGCACCACTTCCGGAATCACATCGCCGGCGCGGCGCACGATCACCGTATCGCCTACCCGCACGTCCAGCCGCGCCACCTGGTCGGCGTTGTGCAAGGTGGCATTGCTCACCGTCACACCCGCCACCTGCACGGGCTTGAGGCGCGCCAGCGGCGTGGCGGCACCGGTGCGGCCGATATTGATCTCGATCGCCTCGACCGTGGTGGTCTGTTCCTGCGCCGGGAACTTGTGCGCGATGGCCCAGCGCGGCGCGCGCGAGACGAAGCCCATCTCGCGCTGGCCTTCGTAGTCGTCCAGCTTGTAGACCACGCCGTCGATATCGAACGGCAGGCTGTCGCGCTTCTCGCCGATGCGCCGGTAATACGCCAGCAGCCCCTTGAAGCCCTTAGCCGTGCCCACCTCGTGCGAGACCGGGAAACCCCATTCGCGCAGCTTCTGCAAGGTGGCCGAATGGGTGGCGGGAATCTCGCCGCCCTCCACCACGCCGATGGCGTAGGCGAAGAAGCTCAGCTTGCGCTTCTTGGTGATGGCCGGATCGAGCTGGCGCAGCGAACCGGCCGCGCCGTTGCGCGGGTTCGCCAGCACCTTCTCGCCGTGCTCGCGGGCATGCGCATTGAAGGCCTCGAAATCCTTGCGCAGCATGATCACCTCGCCGCGCACTTCCAGCACGCGCGGCCAGTCCTTGCCGTGCAGGCGCAGCGGGATGGCGCCGACCATGCGCAGGTTGGCGGTGACGTCCTCGCCGGTGGCGCCGTCGCCGCGCGTCGCGCCCTGCACGAACACGCCGTTCTCGTAGCGCAGGCTGATGGCCAGGCCGTCCAGCTTCGGTTCCACCGAGAACACGGGCTCTTTCCGCTGCAGGGTCTGCTCGATGCGGCGCTCGAATTCCGCCACTTCGCGGAACCGCTCCAGCTCCGTCTCGCCTTCCTGCTCGAAGGCATTGCTCAGCGACAGCATAGGAATGGCGTGCTGCACCTCGGCGAAGCCGCCGACCGCGCGGGCGCCCACGCGGCGCGTGGGCGAATCGGACGTAGCCAGCTCCGGATGCTCGGCCTCCAGCGCCTCCAGCTCGCGCAGCAGGCGGTCGAACTCGATGTCGGTGATCTCCGGATCGTCGAGCACGTGGTACCGGTAATTGGCGCGCTCGATCCGCTCGCGCAGCTCGGTGGCGCGGACCTCAGGTTCAGATGAATGGCTCATGCGGGGCTCCTCATGCCGCGCAGTTTACTAAGACAACCGAAAGCCACGCGCCCTGGCCTCGTTTTCGCTTGATCCATCGCATCGGGGCCATCAGGACCACCGGCCAGGCGATCCGGGCATGCCCGCCCGTCCCCGCGCCGCCTGTCGCCGCCCAGGCACAGGGCGGCCCATTCGGCCTCGACCAAACGCTGCGTTACCACGACACAGCAGGAGGTGGAAACGCGGCAGCCAGCGGATCGCCTACGACGGCCGCTCGCCCCGGTCGCGACTGCCAAAGCCTTCACAGCCCTTGCACAGCGGCAAGTTGCGCCAGCGTGCAAGGCCCATGGGGGCTCCCCTGCGGCTCGCCCCAATCCGCGGCTGCATCGGCAGCTGCCATAGCAGCTATCATGCGCAGGTCATGTCCGATACCTCCGCAGCCACGGAAGTGCCGCCCGAACTGGGTACGCCCAACCCCGGCACACCTCCCGCCCCGCCTCCCGTCTCCTCGCGCGAGCGCTACCGCGGACTGATCTGGCTGGTCGCCGCCAGCTTCTTCATGCAGGCGCTCGATTCCACCATCGTCAACACCGCCGTGCCGGCCATGGGCGAAGCGCTGGGCGTGGCGCCGCTGGGCATGCGCATCGCGCTCACCAGCTACGTGCTGACCCTGGCCATCTTCATTCCCGCCAGCCCCTGGATGTGCGACCGCTTCGGCACGCGCCGCATCTTCGCCGCGGCCATCGCCATCTTCACCGTGGGCTCGCTGCTGTGCGGCATCTCGCAGACCCTGCCCCAGCTGGTGGCCGCGCGCGTGCTGCAAGGCCTGGGCGGCGCCGCACTGATGCCGGTGGGCCGCTATGTGCTCGTGCGCAGCATCGACAAGCGCGACTTCGTCGGCGCCATGAGCACGGTGGCCACGGTGGGCCTGCTCGGTTCGGTGATCGGTCCGCTGCTCGGCGGCGTGCTGGCGGAGTACACCTCGTGGCGCCTGATCTTCCTGATCAACGTGCCGGTGGGCATCGCCGGTTTCTGGATGAATCGCCGCGAGATGCCGGATTACCGACTGGCCGATCCGCACCGCTTCGATCTTTCCGGCTTCGTGCTGTTCGCGCTGGCCTCGGCCATGCTGCTCACCGCTTCGGAAGTGGCCAGCGGCGGCGGCGGGCAATGGCTGCAGATCGCCGTGAGCGGCGTGCTCGCGCTGATCTTCGGCGGCATCTACGTCTGGCATAGCCGGCATACCGAATACCCGGTGGCGGACCTGAACCTGCTGCGCGTGCGCAGCGTATGGGTGTCGCTGGCCGGCAACCTGTTCACGCGGCTGGGCGTGTCCGGCATGTTCCTGCTGCTGGTGCTGTTCCTGCAGGTGGGCTGCGGCTGGTCGCCGACCATGGCCGGCCTGATGATGGTGCCGCAGGCGCTGGGCTCGATCTGCGCCAAGTGGGTGATCAACCGCCTGCTGCAGCGCATGGGCTATCGCCGCTTCCTGCTGGCCAACACCTTGATCGTGGCGGTGCTGCTGTGCTCGTTCGCCCTGCTCGGCAAGGACTCGCCGATGTGGGTGATCGCGGTGATGGTGTTCGTCTACGGCGGCTTCATGGGCCTGCAGTACACCGCGATGAACACGCTGATCTACAACGACCTGGACGTGAAGTACGCCTCGATGGCCTCGTCCATGGCCTCCACCGCGCAATACCTGTCGATGAGCTTCGGCATCGCGCTCGCCTCGCTGCTGATGGAGGCGCTGCTGCAAGGCCATGCGCACGACGACTACGTGGTGTCGTTCCGCTGGACGGTACTGCTGCTGGGCATCGTCACCGCCACCGCCAGCTGGGTGTTCAGCCGGCTCGGCCGCGACGCGCCGAAACGCAGCGCAAGCGTGTAGCATGCCCCGGTCGCGATAGACCGGAAGGAACCTGAGCATGCATCACGCCGCCGACATCCTGCTCACCCTGTTCATCGTCTTCGTCGCCGCGCAGATCGGCGGGGAGATCGCGCAACGCCTGAAATTGCCGGGCGTGGTGGGCGAGATCGCCGCCGGCTGCGTGGTCGGTCCTTCGCTGCTCGGCTGGATCGCACCGGAGCAGATCGCCACCGGCACGCCGCTCGATGTGCTCGCGGAAATAGGCGTAGTCCTATTGTTGTTCGCCGTCGGCCTGGAGACGCGGCTCGAAGATCTCAAGAAAGTGGGCAAGGTCGCCTTCCTGGTCGGCATCCTCGGCGTGCTGGTGCCGTTCGGCCTCGGCGGCGTGTGGGCGCATGCGAGCGGCTACGACTGGGGCAAGTCGCTGTTTATCGCCGCCGCGTTCGTTGCCACTTCCGCCGGCATCACCGCACGCGTGCTGCAGGAGCTCAATGCGCTGCAGCGCACGGAGAGCAAGGTGATCCTCGGCGCCGCCGTGATCGACGACATCCTGGCCATGCTGCTGCTGGGCGTGGTGGTGTCGCTGCAGGGCGGCGAAGGTTTCAACGCGATGCACCTGATCACCACGCTGGTCGGCGCGATCGGCTTTATCGCGGTGATCGGTTTCGGCGGCGCGCGCGCGATGCGCTGGAATTCCAGCTGGCTGGACAAGCCGCACGGCCAGCATTCGGCGCTGGCGATCGTGCTGGCGCTGTGCCTGGGCCTGGCCTATGTGTCCACGCTGTTCGGCCTGGCCGCCATCATCGGCGCCTTCCTTGCCGGCATGATCGCCTCGGAGACACGCCAGCAGCACACGCTGGAGAAGCAGGTACAGCCGTTATTGGCCCTGCTCACGCCGTTCTTCTTCGTGATCACCGGCAGCAAGATCGATCTGCAGCAGCTGGCCAGCGCGGACGCCCTGATCACGCTGTCTGTCGTGACCGTCATCGCCATCATTTCCAAGCTCGCCGGCGGCTTCCTCGGCGCGCTGTCGCTGGGCAAGCGCGGGGCCACCATCGTGGGCTTCGGCATGGTGCCGCGCGGAGAGGTAGGCGTGGTGATCGCCAGCCTTGGCCTGGCGGCCGGGGTGTTCAGCGACCGCACCTACGCGATCATCGTGGCGATGTCGCTGCTGACGGCGATGGTGACGCCGCCGGTGCTGGCGGTGTTGCTCAAGCGCGACGGCGGCGTAGCGGAACCCGACACTCGCGGCTGACCGCCCCCTCTCCCCGCCGGGGAGAGGGCTGGGGTGAGGGGTCACTCGAAGCGTAGAAGCCGCAACGGAAAGCAAGCGACAACCTGCTCTTCGGTCTAATCCCGCCCCCGCATCGCCTGATAAGCCCCCAACGCATCCCGCCGCGACTGCGCCAGATCCACCATCGGCGCCGGATAACCGCTGCGCGACAACAGCGAGCCATCCTTCCACGGCTCATGCAGCAGCGGCAGCGGCGCATCCTTCAACTCCGGCAACCAGCGGCGCAGATAGCCCCCTTGCGGATCGAACTTCTGCGCCTGCGACACCGGATTGAACACGCGGAAGTACGGCGCCGCATCCGCACCGCAACCGGCCACCCACTGCCAACCGAGCGTGTTGTTGGCGAGGTCCGCATCCACCAGCGTGTCCCAGAACCACTTCGCCCCCTCGTGCCAATGCTGGCGGAGGTTCTTGGTGAGGAAGCTCGCCACCACCATGCGCACGCGGTTGTGCATCCAGCCGGTGTGCCATAGCTCGCGCATGCCTGCGTCGACCAAGGGAATGCCGGTGCGGCCATGGCGCCAGCGTTCGAGCAAGGCTTCGTCGGGCTTGGCCCAGCGGAAGTTGGCGAAGCCTGGGTTGAAGTTGTCGGTGGGGGTTTGCGGAAAGTGAAACAGCAGGTGGTGGGCGAATTCGCGCCAGCCCAGTTCGCGCAGGAAGGGTTCGAGATCCGGACGGCGCTTGGCGGCCAGGCCTTGCGTCTGGCGATGCAGGATGTGGTGGATCTGCCGCGGCGAGATCTCGCCGAAATGCAGATGCGGGGACAGGCGCGACGTGCCGTGGCGTGCCGGCAGGTCGCGCAGGCGCGCGTAGCCGTTGAGCGCGTCGTCGGCGAACAGCTCCAGCGCTTCGAGAGCGCCTTGCTCGCCCGGGGTCCAGGTTTCGCGCAGGCCTTTGTCCCAGTGGATGCGCGGCAACAGTTCGAGCGACTTCAATGTCACGCCATGCTTGGCTTTGGCAAAGCGCATGGCCGGCATGGGAATCGGCTCCTGCGGTTCCAGCCGAGGCCTTACGCTGCGCCAGAACGGGGTGAAAACGCGATAAGGACCATCCTGCTGCGTGGCGACCTGCCACGGCTCCACCCACAACGCCGCATTGAAACTCTTCGCCTCGATGCCTTGCTCGCGCAGCGCTGCCTTGATGTGCTTGTCGCGCTCGATCAGCGCGGGTTCGTAGCAGCGGTTCCAGTAGACCGCCGTGGCGCCAGCGGCGCGGCATGCGGTGACGAGGTTGTCCAGGGTGCCGCCGGTGCGGATATGCAGGCCGCCGCCCTGCTGCTTCAACGCGGCGGACAGCGCGGCCAGCGAATGATGCAGCCACCAGCGGCTGGCGGCGCCCGGCGCCCAGGCACCCTCCTCGTCCGGCTCGTGCACGTAGACCGGCAGGATGTGCCCATGCTCCGCGCAGGCGGCGGCGAGCGCGGGGTTGTCGGCCAGGCGGAGGTCGCGGCGGAACCAGACGAGAGCGGTCATCGGGATGGAAAGCCTTCGGAAGAACGAAGCTTATCGCCCAAAGCGGGCCCCAACGCCAATTCTGCTAGGATGGCGCCGCTTTCGCTGTCCTGGACAGCCGACAACGCTTACGGAGAGATGGCCGAGCGGTTTAAGGCACCGGTCTTGAAAACCGGCGAAGGGTCAAACCTTCCGTGGGTTCGAATCCCACTCTCTCCGCCAGATACCAGAACGCCCCCATTGGGGGCGTTCTGGTATCTGGCGGAGAGAGTGGGTAGAGAGAACCGGTGGCTCGGCTACGCCGAGCCACCGGTTCGACAAATTCGCCGGGAGCGAATTTGGACAGCCGCAGGCTGGCCCCGCAGCGCGCAGCGCGGAGGGGTGAGGCCCATGGATGGGCCTCACAATCCCACCCTCCCAAACCAAAGCGCCCCCTCCATCGAAACCTCACTAAGCCCCGCCCCCCATTTCATTTCCCACTCACCAACGCCCCCACCGCCCTTTCCAACACCACATCCCTCCCCCTCCGCACACTCTCCACCGTCTGCGAAACCCCAATCGTCGGCCGCAACCCCACCCCCTCAAACACCACCCCATCCGGCCCACGATCATTCCTGGTACAAACCCGCGCACTCCCCCCACCCGGTAGCGAAAAGAACAACGGCTGCCCTGTACTTCCAGCAGTAGTCTCCCCCACCGTAATCCCCCGCCGCATCGCCCCGAACATCGCGACAAAATCCTCCGCCGCCGAAAACGTCCGCGCACTCGTCAACACCGCCACCGGCACATCGACATGATGCGCAGGATCCGCCGGCACCTCGAACGGCACCACATCGCTCCACCCCGGCAACACACCACGCGCCCGATCCGCCGCCGCATAGCTTCTCGTACGAATCAACGGCCCCCGAATCGGCTCCCGCGCCAACAACTGCAACAAATCCACAGGTGTGCTGCCGCCCCCATTGGCACGCAGATCGATGACCAGCCCTTTGGACGCGTTCACCACCGACAGATTCGCGAGCAGCGCCTTGGTGCCTTCGCTGTCGTCGAACTCGTCGATGGCAAGAACGGCAATCCCATCCGGCCTCAACTTGAACGACACTCCACCGGTCCTCAGCTTCGATTGCGCTGCCAGCGTCAACCGGGTCAATACGCGGGTTTCTTCCTTACCTTCGGCATTCCTGGCAGTGACGTGAACCTGGCTGCCGGCCCGCCCGCCGAGCAAGGCATAGTCATAGGTGCGCACCCGCAGATCCTGCGCCGTCGAGGAGCTCTGGTAAGGCGCGATCTCGCGCTCCGCATAGGAACGTATGTCTTCGCCATCGATCTTCACCAGCACATCGCCCACACGCCAATGCTGCGCGGACAACGCCGGATCGTCGATTCCCGTCACCACCACAGCGTTTTCCACCCGCTGCGTGCGCAAGCCCGGCCGGCCATAGAAGGCGTCACGCAGAAGCTCGGGCGGATAGACATTGGTGTGGCCGTCCTTCAGCAGTGCGGCGAACCGCATCAGCACCCGGTAATACTGTTCGGTCGATGCCGCCGCCCGCACCTTGGGCAGGAAATCCAGGTAGGCCTGGTTCCAGTCCAGCTCGGGCTCGCGGTCGAAGAACGCGAAGTTGAAGCGGGCCTCCGCCCACAGGCTGGACAACCCCGCGATCTTCGCGTCCTCGCTCAGGTTCGGCGCGAACGGCAGATCCTGGCCGGGCTGGCGCGCCCACAGGCGCTCCTGGCTGCGCGCCGCCTCGACCAGCGGCTTGAATCGCGGGTCGCCATGGAGCGATGCCAGGTCGGCCTCCGCTGCCAGCTGGTCCGCCGAAACGCTGCCGCCCCTGGCCTGCGCGGCCATCAGCGCATCCATGGCTTTGTCCTTGTTACCGGCCAGCGCTTCATCGCGTGCGAGCTGGTACATGGCGGCATTCCAATGCCAATCCATGCCATTGGGGCCGGCCGTGTAGAACGGCTCGAGGATCGCCGCGGCCTCGGCATATTGCCGGGCCTGATGCAGTTTCAGCGATTCGATATAGCGCCCCGGCAGGCTGGCCGGTGTCGCGGGCGGCGACTGGGCCGCGGCGGCCCCGCAGGCCATGAAACATAAAATCCAAGCCAAGCTTCGCGTCTGCGTCCTGATCATGTCGTCTTCGCTGTTCGAATGGATCGAAGCACTGCTTGAGCCATCCCGAGCGGCGGCCCCCTTCGACATCTTCCCTAAAAGCAATGTGGCGGCCCATAAGAAAAAAGCCCGGCGAAGGCCGGGCTTTTCGTCACAGGCTCAGGCGATTTTTTCCGCCCCGTGCAGGTAAGGCCGCAACACCTCTGGCACCGTGATCGAACCATCCGCGTTCTGATAGTTCTCCATCACCGCCACCAGCGTGCGCCCCACCGCCAGCCCCGACCCATTCAAGGTATGCACCAGCTCCGGCTTCCCCGTCGCCGGATTGCGCCACCGCGCCTGCATCCGCCGCGCCTGGAAATCCCCGCAGTTCGAACACGAGGAAATCTCGCGATAGGTGTTCTGGCTCGGCAGCCACACTTCCAGGTCGTAGGTCTTCTGCGCCGCAAACCCCATATCGCCCGTGCACAGCAGCACCTTGCGATACGGCAGCCCCAGCTGCTGCAGCACCTTCTCGGCATGGCCGACCATTTCTTCGAGCTGAGCATGCGACTGCTCAGGCGCAGCGATCTGCACCATCTCCACCTTCTCGAACTGATGCTGGCGGATCATGCCGCGCGTGTCGCGGCCATAGCTGCCGGCTTCGGCGCGGAAGCACATCGAATGCGCGGCGAGGCGCATCGGCAGCGCGTCGGCTTCGACGATGCTGTCGGCAACCAGGTTGGTCAGCGCCACTTCCGCGGTGGGAATCAGATAACGCTTGGCCTCGCCGACGTGCGTCGAGAACAGGTCTTCCTCGAACTTCGGCAGCTGCCCGGTGCCCTGCATCGTCTCGGTATTGACGATCAGCGGCACGCTGCATTCCAGGTAGCCATGCTCGCCGGTATGCAGGTTGAGCATGAACTGCGCGAGTGCGCGATGCAGCTGCGCCAGCTGGCCGCGCAGCACGGTGAAGCGCGCGCCGGAGAGCTTGGCGCCGGCGTCGGCGTCCAGCCAGCCGTGGCGGGCGCCGAGGTCGACGTGGTCTTTCACTTCGAAATCGAACGAACGCGGCGTGCCCCAGCGCAGCTGCTCGGCATTCTCGCTCTCGTCCTTGCCCGGCGGCACCGACTCGTGCGGGATATTCGGGATGCCCAGCGCGATGTGGGCGATCTTCGCCTGCACCTCGACCAGTGCATGCTCGTTGGCCTTGAGCTTGTCGCCCAGGCCGGCGACTTCGGCCATCAGCGCGCCGACGTCCTCGCCCTTGGCCTTGGCCTGGCCGATCGCCTTGGAGCGGGTGTTGCGCAGGTTCTGCAGTTCCTGCGTCTCGGTGGACAGCCGCTTGCGTTCGCTTTCCAGCGCTTCCACGGCGGCTACGTCGAGTTCGTAGCCACGGGTTTCCTTGAGGCGCGCGGCGGTGTCGGCCAGGCGCGAACGCAGCAGGGCGGGGTCCAGCATGATGGGTCCGGATGATGGCCAGGGAACGCCGGATTATGGCGGCCGGGCCCGACTTGCCGCAATGCGACAGGCCGCGGCGCGCCCTCGCCCGCCGCGGCCTGTGATGCGGTCCGGCTTAAACGACGCGCCGTTCCGCGCGGCCCAGCCACCACGCCATGGCGGCGCCGGCCAGCAGCCAGCCGATCACCTGCTCCACCAGGGCGGCCAGGGTGAAGTCCAGCGGGAAGCGGTACCAGTTCCAGTACGGCACCATGGAGCTGAGCCAGGCGAACAACGCCGCCGCCACCGCGATGCCCAGGCGCTTGCGGAAGCCGAAGGCGGCCAGGCCCATCACGAAGGCCAGGGCCAGGGCGGACAAGGTGTCCGAGGCCCATTGCCGGCCCAGCTGCGGGCCCATCTGCATCAGATCGTCGCCCTGCGGCATATAGACGATCCAGGCGTACGACGAGGACTTGGCCTTTTCCGAATAAGCCTTGACGGCGGCCTCGTCGGACATCCTGGCGGGATCGAACGACGGCAGGATATAGACACCGGCCTGCATCCCCAGCCCCTGATGCAGGCTGTCCAGCACCACGTTTTCCGCCGCCGGCTGGCGTATGCCGGTTTCGCCCAGGCCCAGCGCCATATGTGCCACGGCGCCCCAGATAAACATCACGATGCCGCCGATCAAGGCAGCCACCAGTACGCGCATATCCGTCCCTCCCCCGGTTAGAAGCGCTGCGGTGGCCGGAATCTATGCCTGCGCGCGCAAGCCCCGCAAGGGTGCTCGCAGCAGGCTGCGCTCAAAGGCGCGAGGCGCCGATCGGCAAAGTGGCGACGCGGTGCATTTCCGCTTCGTCCCACAGCGCCGGATCGCGCAGGCAGGCCAGCGCGAAGTCGTGCGCGTCGCCGCCCCAGAACAGGCGGCCGTCGATGGCCAGGGTGGGCACGCCGAAGATGTCGTCGGCCATGGCCGCGTCGAAGTTGGCTTTGAGCTGCGCTTTCACGGCGGGGTCGGCAATCGCCGCGGCGGCATCCGCAATGCCCAGCTCCTGCGCAACCGGCGCGAGCGCTTCGGCCGTGTCGCCAACCTGCCCCTGTCCCCAGATCCACTCGAAGATCGCGCCGGTGGCGCGTGCATCGCTGCCGGCCGCAATGCACAGGCGCAGCGCGGCCAGCGGATTGAACGGATGCGCCGGCGGAAAGCGCAGCGGCTGCCCCGCCTCGCGCGCACGCCACAGCACGTGGCGATAGATGAATTCGCGCTTGGCGGGAATCTCCGCCGGCCCCTTCTGGCCGACGCGGTCGAGCACGCCGGCGAACAGGATCGGGCGCAAGCTCACCTCGTGCGTGCGCATCAGCTCCTCGATGCGCGGCCACTGCAGCCAGGCGAACGGGGAGACGAAGTCGAAGTACCAGACGATGGACATGCGATGGCCTCAGGCTACGGCAGAACGGCGGCGCCCGCGCGGAACGCCGAAGAAAGACCGCTTACTTGCCGCGCGCCTGCCGCCGCGCTTCGCGCAGGCTCAGCAGTTTCTCGCGCAGCTTCAATTCCAGGCCGCGCTCGACCGGCTCGTAGAACACGGTGCCGTCGAGCGCATCGGGCAGGCATTGCTGGCCCAGCGCGATGCCGCCTTCGGCATCGTGGTCGTACTGGTAGCCCTGGCCGTAGCCCAGCCCCTTCAGCAGCCTGGTCGGCGCATTGCGCAGATGCATGGGCACGTCCAGCGTGCCGGTTTCGCGGATCGTCGCGCGCGCCTGGTTGTAGGCCGTGTAGGCGGCATTGCTCTTGGGCGCCATCGCCAGCCAGATCGCCAGCTGCGCCAGGCCCAGCTCGCCTTCCGGGCTGCCCAGGCGCTCATAGGTGTCCCAGGCATCCAGCGCCATGCGCCAGGCGCGCGGCTCGGCCAGGCCCACGTCTTCCACCGCCATGCGGGTCATGCGGCGCGCCAGATACAGCGGATCGACGCCGCCGTCGAGCATGCGGCACATCCAGTACAGCGCGGCGTCGGGGTCGGAGGAGCGCACGGATTTGTGCAGCGCCGAGATCTGGTCGTAGAACTGCTCGCCGCCCTTGTCGAAGCGGCGCGTGCGGTCGGCCAGCACCTGCTCCAGCGTGGCTTCGTCGATGCGGCCGTCCTCGGCCAGCTCGGCGGCGATTTCCAGCAAGGTGAGCGCGCGGCGCACGTCGCCGTCGGCGGCGCGGGCGATCAGCTGCAGCGATGCGTCGCCGATGCTCAGCCCCTGCCCGCCCAGCCCGCGCTCGCTGTCTTCCAGCGCACGCTTGAGCGCGCCGACGATATCGTCCGCCGACACCGCTTCCAGCACGTGCACGCGGCAGCGCGACAGCAAGGCGGAGTTGAGTTCGAACGACGGGTTCTCGGTGGTGGCGCCGACGAAGATGATCACGCCGCGCTCGATATGCGGCAGGAAGGCATCCTGCTGCGCCTTGTTGAAGCGGTGCACCTCGTCGACGAACAGCACGGTGCGCCGCCCCTGCGCGAAGTTCGCCTCCGCCTCGGCCAAGGCCTTGCGCACTTCCGGCAGGCCCGACAGCACGGCGGAAATCGCGCGGAAATCGGCGTCGGCATAGCGCGCCACCAGCAGGGCCACGGTGGTCTTGCCGCAACCGGGCGGGCCCCACAGCACCATCGAATGCACGCGGCCCGCTTCGAGTGCGCGGCGCAACGCCTTGCCGGGCGCGAGCACGCGCTGCTGGCCGACGATCTCGTCGAGGCCGCGCGGACGCATGCGCTCGGCCAGGGGCTTGAGCTCGTCGGATTCGGGGAAGAGGTCGGGGGAGGAACCGCGGGCGGACATAGGACGCCATGATAGCGCGGGGAGGCCTGGGGACGCGGAATGCCCTAAGCAAACGGCTTCGCCGCATCGTCATCCCGGTGCAGGCCGGGATCCAGTAACGGCACCGTCGGGGCAGGCAACGGCCGCCAGAAGCTGCTCATGCTCTTGCAACCTCGCGCCTTGTCGCCACTGGATCCCGGCCTGCGCCGGGATGACGGCAATGGCGAGGCGCCGCCTTCTAATCGACCAAGTGGCGGTGACGGTAGATCGCATAGACCAGCCCAACCACACCCGTCATCACCGCCGGCAACAACAACGTACGCTCCGCCATCACCCCGAACGCCAACGCCCCCACCGCACTGCCCGCGATAAAACTGCCGGCCACCAACACGCAGACCTGGATGCGCAGGCGGTCTACGTCCAGCCCGCGCAGGCGCTGGCCGAGATAAATACCGAGGTCGGTGAAGATGCCCGACAGATGCGTGGTGCGGAACGTCGCGCCGCTATAGGTACTGGCCATGGCGTTCTGCAAACCGCAGGCGATCGACGCGAGATACAGCCCCGCATCGTTGCCGGCGTGGATCAAGGGCACCGCGGCGAACAGCAAGGCCGATTCGACCATCAAGGCCACGCCATAGCGCCGCCCCAGCTTCAGCGTGTGCTGCTGCACGATAAAGCCGCTCAATACCGCGCCAACGAGAAACGCCAGGATCGCCAGCGCCCAGTGCAACAGCTCGCCGCGGTTGCCTTCGGCGGCCGCCACGCCCATCAACGTGGCGGTGCCGGTCAGATGCGTGATCGCCTGATGGCGAAAACCCATGAAGCCCACCGCGTTGATCATGCCGGCGATAAAGGCCAGCAGCCCTCCGCCGATCCAGGCCCAGCGCGGCAGCTGGCGCAGCATGGAGGAAGCGTCAGTCCTTCAGCGGCTGCGTCTGGATCACCGGCGCGTCGCCGATCACGTCGGCGCCCTTCGGCGGCACGAAGTTGAACGTGGCCGGCGGGATGGCGGGATTGCGCTGCCAGTTGGCGAAGCGGATCTCGGTGACCGCGCCGAGCTGGTCGCGGAAGGTCATGCGCGCCAGGCCGTTGGCATCGAAGCCCAGGTCCGCGTAGTCGAACTGCGGGTCCTTGGCGGTGGAGGTAAGGCGCAGCCAGGCCAGGCCGTCGTGCTCGCCCTGCTCGGTCACCTTGAAGTCGCGGTCCATCTGCTTGAGGTCCGTGAGTACGGTGAGCGGGCTGTGCGCCTCCTCGGTGCTCTGCACGCGCACGGTGACCTGCTCCAGGTCCGGGTCGTACAGCCATACGCGGCTGCCGTCGGCGACGATGGTCTGCTTGTAGGGGGCGAGCGTTTCCCAGCGGAACTGGCGCGGCGCTTCCAGCGACAAGGTGCCGGAGCTGCTCTTGCCCTTGTTGCCGTTGGCGTCGGTGAGGATCTGGGTGAACTGGCCGGTCAGCGCATGCAGGCCGGTGGCGAAGGTGTCCAGGCGCGCGCGGGCCGGGCCGGCGGCGGCGTGGACGGCGCCGGCGGCGGTGAGGGCCAGCGCGGCGCAGAGGGCGAGGAAGCGGTTCATAAGGTCCCTGTTTCGTGTCGCGGATGGCGGCGCAGTCTGCGCCGACATCGCTTAATGGTTTACTTCGGCGGCGGCGGCGCCAGCACTTCGCGGTTGCCGTTGTGCTGCGGCGCGCTGACCACGCCGTCCTGCTCCATCTGCTCGATCAGGCGCGCGGCGCGGTTGTAGCCGATGCGCAGATGGCGCTGCACGCCGGAAATGGACGCGCGGCGCGACTCAGTGACGATGCGCACCGCCTTGTCGTACAGCTGCGCGTCGGCATCGCCGCCTTCCTCGCCGTCCTGCGGCAGGCCGGAGTCGTTGATGAACTTGCCGTCCGAGGTGGCCTGCACTTCTTCCAGCACGCCCTCGATGTACTGCGGCGCACCCTGCGCGCGCAGCCACGCCACCACGTTGTGCACCTCGTGGTCGTCGACGAAGGCGCCGTGCACGCGCTCCGGCGTGGCGGTGCCGGGCGGCAGGTAGAGCATGTCGCCGTGGCCCAGCAGGGTCTCGGCGCCGGACTGGTCAAGGATGGTGCGCGAGTCGATCTTGGAGGAAACCTGGAACGCGATGCGGGTGGGGATATTGGCCTTGATCAGGCCGGTGATCACGTCCACCGACGGGCGCTGCGTGGCCAGCACCAGGTGCACGCCGGCGGCGCGCGCCTTCTGCGCGAGGCGGGCGATCAGTTCTTCCACCTTCTTGCCGACGATCATCATCATGTCGGCGAATTCGTCGATGATGACCACGATGTACGGCAGCGGCTCCAGCGGCTCGGCCGCCAGGTTCGGCATCTCGGGGTTCGGGCGGAACAGCGGATCCAGCAGCGGCTGGCCGGCGTTCTCGGCGTCCTTCACCTTCTTGTTGAAGCCGGCCAGGTTGCGCACGCCCACCGCGGCCATCAGCTTGTAGCGGCGCTCCATCTCGGCCACGCACCAGCGCAGCGCGTTGGCGGCTTCCTTCATGTCGGTGACCACCGGCGCCAGCAGGTGCGGGATGCCCTCGTAGACCGAGAGCTCCAGCATCTTCGGGTCGATCATGATCATGCGCACGTCTTTGTGGCTGGCCTTGTACAAGAGGCTCAGCACCATCGCGTTCACCGCCACCGACTTGCCCGAGCCGGTGGTGCCGGCCACCAGCAGGTGCGGCATCTTGGCCAGGTCGGCCACCACCGGGCGGCCGGCAATATCCTTGCCCAGGGCCAGCGCCAGCGGCGATTTCATCTGGTCGTACTTCTCAGAGCGCAGCGCCTCCGACAGGTACACGATCTGCTTCTTGGCGTTGGGAATCTCCAGGCCGATCACGTTCTTGCCCGGGATCACGTCGACCACGCGCACGCTCACCACGGAGAGGCCGCGCGCGATGTCCTTGTCCAGGCTCGACACCTGCGAGCCGCGCACGCCGGCGGCGGGTTCCAGCTCGAAGCGGGTGATCACCGGGCCGGGATACACGCCCACCACCTTGGCCTCGATGCGGAAATCCTTGAGCTTCAGCTCGACCTGGCGCGACAGCACTTCCAGGGTCTCTTCGGAATAGCCCGGGCCCTGCGGCGGCGCCTCGTCCAGCAGCGACAGCGGCGGCAGCTCGCCGGCCTCGGAGGCGCCGGTGAACAGCGGGATCTGCGTTTCGACGCGGGCGCGCTCGCTCTTGGGCGCCGGCGGCGGCGGTGCTTCGATACGCACCGGCTCGCGCTTGGCCTGCTTCACGGCCTCGACCTTCTTGACCACCTCGCGCTCGGCGCGCGCCTGGCGCGCGGCCAGCACTTCGGGGGCTTCTTTGAGCTTGCCGCCG
This sequence comes from Dyella sp. SG562, assembly GCF_011759495.1. Taxonomy (NCBI): domain Bacteria; kingdom Pseudomonadati; phylum Pseudomonadota; class Gammaproteobacteria; order Lysobacterales; family Rhodanobacteraceae; genus Dyella; species Dyella sp. SG562. The sequence continues at coordinate 128,546 of NZ_JAAOYS010000008.1, read as the reverse complement.
AACCAGCCGGCGATCTTCAGCATGCCCTGCCCGGTCAGGTCCATCAGCTTGAACCAGGACAGGCCGGTGGCCAGGGTCACCGCGATCAGGAAGATCGCCAGCAGCAGCAGCGGCGCCCCCGTGCCGCCGAAAGCCTGCAGCAGGCCGCGGCCCACCCACATGCCGATGATGCCGCCCACGCCCTGGGGCAGCACCGGCTCGTCGCTGAACTTCAGGTACAGCAGGGCCGGCGCGGTGATGAAGAAGAACACCGAGCCGATCAGCCGCAGCGAGGGCTCCCACGGCTGCACCGTGCGCACGCCGCGGTGGCGCAGCACCTGCACGCCCAGGCCCAGCAGCAGCAGCGGGAAGCAGTAGGCGACCAGGCCGAAGATGTAGCGCAGCAGGTTGGCGATATTGGCGCCGACGGCGCCGCCGAAGTTGCGCGCGTGCTCCACCGTGCTGGCATGACCCCAGCTCGGGTCCTGGTCGTTGTAGCTGAACAGGCAGACCAGCAGATAGAGCGCCAGCGGCAGCAGCAGCAGCGCGCCGGCCTCGCGCAGGCGGCGCTTCAGCTCCTCGCTGAGGCCGCTGGGTTCCTTGTTCTTGTCTTTCTTGACGTTCGCGCTACGCGCCACCGTATTCCTCGCGTGCCGGTCCTAGGGACCTGCTTCTACTGCGTCGCCTGGGCAAAGGCCAGGACTCCAGATACCTCGATACCGCCCCCCGCGGCCCGGTCCGCAGGGGCCGGGCCCCAGGGCCCGCCAACCTCCGGTTGCCGGTTCAGCTGCCTTGAATCGCGCACCCGTCTTCCCCATTCTGTCGGGCTCCAACCTTTCGCCGGAGCCTTGAACCGGTGTGAGGAAACGGCCGTAAAGGCCGGATCGAATAGCAATTCCAAGCTGCTGATAACACCCAAGGATTATAACCATGAGCACCCCCAAGCACAGCCGCCTGCTGATCCTCGGTTCCGGCCCCGCCGGCTACACCGCGGCCGTGTACGCTGCCCGCGCCAACCTGAAGCCCACCCTCGTGACCGGTCTGCAGCAGGGTGGCCAGCTGATGACCACCACCGACGTGGAGAACTGGCCGGGCGACAAGGCGGTGCAGGGTCCGGAGCTGATGCAGCGCCTGGCCGAGCATGCCGAGCACTTCGAGACCGAGATGGTGTTCGACCATATCCACAGCGCGGACCTGAGCCAGCGCCCGTTCCGCCTCAAGGGCGATTCCGGCGAGTACACCGCCGACGCCCTGGTGATCGCCACCGGCGCCACCGCCAAGTACCTGGGCATCGAGAGCGAGCAGCACTTCAAGGGCAAGGGCGTGTCCGCCTGCGCCACCTGCGACGGCTTCTTCTTCCGCGGCCAGGAAGTGGTGGTGATCGGCGGCGGCAATACCGCCGTGGAAGAGGCCCTGTACCTGTCCAACCTGTGCAGCAAGGTCACCCTGGTGCATCGCCGCGACAAGCTGCGCGCGGAAAAGATCATGCAGGACAAGCTGTTCGAGAAGGCCGCCGCCGGCAAGATCGAGCTGGTGTGGAACCACACCGTGGCCGAAGTGCTGGGCGACAGCAGCGGCGTCACCGGCGTGCGCGTGAAGGACGTCAACAGCGGCGCCACCCGCGACATCCAGGCCACCGGCTTCTTCGTCGCCATCGGCCATACGCCGAACACCGGCATCTTCGAGGGCCAGCTGGACATGCACGACGGCTACATCAAGATCCACAGCGGCCAGGAAGGCATGGCCACCATGACCTCGGTGCCGGGCGTGTTCGCCGCCGGCGACGTGGCCGACCACGTCTACCGCCAGGCGATCACCTCGGCCGGCTTCGGCTGCATGGCCGCGCTGGACGCCGAGCGCTGGCTGGACCAGCAGACCCCGGCCGCCTGATGAGCGCCAGCCACGCCACCCTGCACTACATCCACGACCCGCTGTGCGGCTGGTGCTATGGCGCCCAGCCGCTGGTCAGCGCCGCGGTCGCCATGCTCGGCGACCGCCTGGCCCTGCGCCTGCACGGCGGCGCGCTGTTTGCCGAGCCGCAGGAACTGACCCCGGCGATGGCCGAGCACATCGTGCGCGCCGACGAGCGCATCGAGGAGATCAGCGGCCAGCCGTTCGGCGACGCCTACACCGAAGGCCTGCTGGCCGAGCAAGGCACGGTGCTGTATTCGCTGCCGCCGATCGCGGCGGTGCTGGCGGCCGAACGGCTCCATCCGCAGGCCGGCTATCCGATGCTGGTGGCGATCCAGCATGCGCACTACCAGCGCGGCCTGCGCGTGGTGGAAGCCGACGTGCTGGCCGAACTGGCGGAAGAGATCGGCCTGGATGCCGCGCGGTTCGCCGAGGCCTTCGCCAGCGCAAGCGGCGCCGAGACGATCGAACACGTCACCGCCAGCCGCCAGTTGCTCGGCGAAGTGGGCGGCCAGGGTTTCCCCACCCTGGTGCTGGACGTCCAGGGCGTGCGCCACGTGCTGCCGCACCACCAGGACTACGGCCGTCCCGATGCCTTCGTCGAACGCATCGCGGCCCGCCTGCCGGCGGTGCACTGAATGACGCGCGGCCATCGCTCGCCGATGGCCGCCGACCGGTCCGGCATGCTCGAAGCCCGTTTCCATCCGCGCATCGAAGAGCTGCCCGCCGCCGCGTGGGATGCCCTGCGCACCGACGGCAATCCTTTCCTCTCACACGCCTTCCTCGCCGCGCTGGAGCGCACCGGCTGCATCCGCGAGGACTGGGGCTGGCAGGCGCACCACCTGGGCCTGTACGAGGACGAACGGCTGGTCGCCGCGGCGCCGCTCTACGTGAAAGGCAATTCGCACGGCGAGTTCGTGTTCGACTGGAGCTGGGCCGCGGCGTGGGAACGCGCGGGTGGCGATTACTACCCCAAGCTGCTCAATGCGGTGCCCTACTCGCCCGTGCCTGGGGCCCGATTGCTGGCCGGCGATGGCCCGCAAGCACCGCAGCGGCGCGAAACCCTGGTGCGGGCGATGCGCCAGCTGGCCGACGCGCATGGCCTGTCGTCCATCCACGCCAACTTCCTGGCGCCGGACGACCTGCCCGCCTTCGACGACCAGTGGCTGGCACGTTCGGACGTGCAATTCCATTGGCCCAATCGTGGCTATGGCGGCTTCGACGATTTCCTCGCCGCGCTCAATCACAAGAAACGGAAAAACATCCGCCAGGAGCGCGCCCAGGTGGCGCGCGCCGGCCTGCGGCTGGAAGTGCGCCGCGGCGACAGCCTGGGCGCGGACGAATGGCGGCAGGCGCACCGCCTGTACGAGGGCACCTTCGACGCCAAGGGCAACCACGCCGCACTGACGCGCGATTTCTTCCATGCCCTGGGCGAAGGCGAACTCGGCGCCGCCACGCATCTGGCGCTGGCCTGGGAGGGTGAGCGCATGGCCGCGATGGCGCTGTTCCTGCAAAGCGGCGAAGCGCTGTACGGCCGCTACTGGGGCAGCCGCGTCGAGGTGCCGGGGCTGCATTTCGAGCTGTGCTACTACCAGGGCATCGAGCACGCCATCCGCGCCGGCCTGCAGCGCTTCGAACCCGGCGCCCAAGGTGAACACAAACTGGCGCGCGGCTTCCTGCCGGTGCGCACGCATTCGCGCCATTACCTGGCCGACGGCAGCTTCCGCAAGGCCGTGCACGCCGCGCTTGCGCGCGAGGCCGAAGCAGTTGACGCTTACGCCGCCGACCTGCTCGAACACAGCCCGTACGCCCACCGCGACGCCTGACCATGATCCGCCTGCCCCTGCTCGACGCCGCCCATCCCGAGCAGTTTCCCGATCCCGGCCGCGCCATGGCCGACCCCAATGGCTTGCTCGCCTTCGGCGGCGATCTCACGCCGCGCCGGCTGCTGGCCGCGTACGCGGGCGGCATCTTCCCCTGGTACAACGAGGACGAGCCGATCCTGTGGTGGTCGCCGGATCCGCGCTGCGTGTTCCAAACCGACCGCTTGCTGGCCAACCGCAGCCTGCGCCGCCAGATCGGGCGCAAACCCTGGCGCATCACCCTGGACCATGCCTTCCGCGCCACCGTCGAAGCCTGCGCCGCGCCGCGTTCCGGGCAGCTGGGTACGTGGATCGTGCCGGCGATGGCGGAGGCGTACACACAGTTGCACGAGATGGGGCATGCGCACAGCGTGGAAGTGTGGGAAGGCGAGCGGCTGGTCGGCGGGATCTACGGCGTGACCGTGGGGCGCTTGTTCTGCGGGGAGTCGATGTTCAGCCGCGAGAGCGGTGGGTCGAAGCTGGCCTTGCTGGCGCTGGGGCGCTTGCTGCATCGGTGGGATTATCCGTTGATCGATGCGCAGGTGACGAACAACCATCTGTTGAGTCTTGGGGCGGTGGAGTATCCGCGCGACACGTTCCTGAAGACGGTAAGGCAGCTGGTGAAATTGCCGGGGCAGCCCGGGAGCTGGAAGGAATTCACGCCGTTGGTGGAAGAGACGATGGCGGGGTTGCGCAAAGGAAGCTAAGTGAATCGCTTCTCCCCTCCGGGGAGAAGATGCCGGCAGGCAGATGAGGGGCGGGTGCTCGCGGCGGAAGATCGACAGGGCGTGGCTCGTTGTCCGCTCTCGCTTCTACGCTCCGCCCGGCCCCTCACCCCGGCCCTCTCCCCGGAGGGGAGAGGGAGCAAGCGCGTTACGCCGCCTTTGCCTCGCGCAACTTCCGCGCATTCGCATACGAATCCAGGATGTTCTCCCGCACCGGCGCTTCGCCGGTGTCCAGGCAACGCTCCCACTCCTCAACACTCAGCACCGCCGCGAAACGCGACTGCTCCACCACCGCGAACACGCGATGGATTTCCTCGGCCGTCGCATAGCCCGCACGGTTGGCATACGACACCGCGCCGGATGCATCGTGCAGGAATTCCACCTCGATGCCGCGATCGAACGCATGCTTGATCGTCGTGTCGTTGCAGTTGTGGGTCATGTAGCCCACCACGGTGAGCGTGTCGATGCCGCGCGCCTGCAGCCATTCGCCCAGGCCGGTTCCGGCGAAGGCGCTCGGCAGCGGCTTGCCGAACAGCACGTCGCGCCGGCGGCGTTCCACTTCCGCATGCAGCTGCCAACCGTGGCTGCCTTCGGCGAAGGCCGGTGCATCGGCGGGCGAATCCTGGCGGATCACCACCACCGGAATGCCGGCGGCGGTGGCGGCGTCCATGGCGCGGACGATCTTCGGCAGGCTGTCGGACACCGGCGGGTATTCGATCTGCAGGTTGCCGTCGAAATATTCGTTCTGCACGTCGACGACGATCAGCGCGCGGCGGGGTTGGGTGGCAGTCATGGCACGGCTCCTTGGGGTGGAAAAGGTGTGCACATGCTGCGCTCCGGGCCACTTGCGCGGGAGTGGCCTGAAGGACAATGATCGATGCGATCGGGCCAACCGGAATTCCCCATGCGCAAGATCCGCATCGCCGTCGTGGCGTTCAACGACATCCTGCCCTTCCATCTTTCGGTGCCCTGCGGCGTGTTCGCCGCGGTGCTGCGCGACGAGCAATCGCCGTTCCGCCTGCGCGTGTGCTCGGCCGAGGGCAAGCGCGTGCGCAGCGCCTCGGGCTTCCTGATCGCCACCGACTACGGGCTGGAGGAATTGCGCAACGCGGACATCGTGATCGTGCCCTCGTGGCGCAGCGCGGAGGAGCGCCCGCCGGAAGCCCTGCTGGAAGCGCTGCGCCGCGCCGCCGCGCGCGGCAAGCGCATCGTCGGCCTGTGCATGGGCGCCTTCGTGCTCGGCCATGCCGGCCTGCTGGATGGCCGGCGCGCCACCACGCACTGGATCGCCACCGGCGAGCTGGCCGAGCGCTTCCCCGCCACCGAAGTCGACCCGGACGTGCTCTATGTGGACGCCGGCCAGGTGGTCACCTCCGCCGGCGCCGCCGCCGGCATCGACTGCTGCCTGCACCTGGTGCGCCAGCTATTGGGCAGCGAGAGCGCCAACCGCATCGCCCGGCGCATGGTGGTGTCGCCGTTCCGCCATGGCGGGCAGGCGCAGTTCATCGAGCAGCCGGTGCCGAGCATGGCCGGGGACGAGCGCATGGCGAAGCTGCTCGACGAGATCCGCCGCAAGCTGCAGCAGCCGCATAACCTCGACGAGATCGCCGAGCGCGCGGCGATGAGCCGGCGCAGCTTCACCCGGCATTTCCGCCAGCTCACCGGCAGCAGCTTCGGCGACTGGCTGATGGCGCAAAGGCTCAGCGAAGCACAGCGCCTGCTGGAGACGACCGCACTGCCGCTGGATCGCATCGCCAGCGCGGTGGGGCTGGGTTCGCCGGTGACGCTGCGGCAGCATTTCCAGCGCGCGTTCCGCACCTCGCCGGCGAATTACCGGCGGACATTCAACGCAGGCAAGGCCGCTTGATCGAGCCCCTCTCCCTCCGGCGACCCGAAGGTAGTCCCCGTGGGAGAGAGGGGTTGGGGTGAGGGTGCGGGCGAAGCGCAAGAGTGATGTGCACGACTCCGGCCGAACCCTCATCCGCCTGCCGGAACCTTCCTCGCTCCTCAAAGCCGGGCACATCCCTGTGCCCTCCCCGCGTGCTCCCGATGGGAGAAGGAATTCCAACTGGAACTAATCCGCCAGCCCCACCCGCTTGATGTCCTCATAATTCGCGAGAAACAACTCCACCACCGCCGGATCCAGCTGGCTCCCCGCGATCTTGCGCAGATAGGCAATCACTTCGTCCTCCGGCCACGCCGGCTTGTACACCCGCGGAAAACTCAGCGCATCCCACACATCCACCACGCTGAACACCCGCGCCACCAGCGGAATCGCCTCGCCGCGCAAACCGCGCGGATAGCCGCCGCCATCCCAGCGCTCATGGTGGTTATATGGAATCTCCGCGGCATCGCGCAGGAAATCCACCTGCTGCAGCAGCTCGTAGCCCACCTGCGGATGGGTGCGCATCACCGCGATCTCTTCCTCGCTCAGCGGGCCGGGCTTGATCAGGATCGCGTCCGGCAGCGCCAGCTTGCCGATATCGTGCAGCAGCGCGCCGAAGCGCGCCTTGCGCAGCTCCTCGCCACGCAGTCCGGCCAGGCGGGCCAGCGCCACGGTCATGCGCATGACGCGGTCGGAGTGGTCGCTGGTTTCCTTGTGGCGGATGTCCATGGCATGGACCAGCGCGCGCAGGGCCTGTTCGTTGCCCTTGAGCAGCAGGCGATTGGCGCGTGTCATGCCGCGCAGGTCGCGGTCGATCAGCACGTAGAGCAAGGCACCGGTGACGATGACGAACAGCGTGCCCTTCAGGCTCTGCATCAGGCTGAGCGTGTCGGGGTCTTCCACCAGCAGGCGCAATACGCGGTTGGACAACCAGATCCACAGGCTGGACACGATCACGTACGCCAGCACGGTGCGTACTTGAGGCTTCAGTCTCATCCGACTTCCCCTTGCCGCCCCGGGAAACTCCGTCCCGGGAACGAGAGCCGCGAGCTTACCGCCAATCGCCGGCGAAGCAACGTGCGTCAGGACGTGGCAGCTTCGAGCGCGAAGATGATCGACGCCGGCCGCCCGCTGTGCGGATGCAGCGGTTCCTCGATGCGCGCCACGCGCAGGCCGCAGGCCAGGAACGTATCGACCCAGCCGCCGAGCGTGCGGAAATACCAGGGTGCGGCCTGGCCGAAGCCCTCGCCGCAGCCGGCCCACGAGCCTTCGCGCCAACCGTCGCGGTACGGCAGCTCGCCGCAGGCAACCACCGGGTGCAGCGTCTGCACCAGCAGCGCGCCACCCGGTTCGAGCAGCCGCGGCACCGCGGTCAGCACGGCCTCGGTCGACTCCTTGCCGAGCAGGGAGAAATTGCAGATCGCCACGTCGGCTTTCCCATGCAGCTCGCCGGCGGCGATCTGCGCGTAGCTCATGGCTTCGAACCGTCCGCCGCCCTGCGCCCGTGCGGCGTCGATCAACGCGGGCACCGCATCCACACCCAGCACGTCGACGCCATGCTCCGCCAGCGCACGGGCCAGCCAGCCTTCGCCGCAGCCCAGATCGATCGCGCTGCGCGGCCGACGCGACAGCACGGCGTCGACGATGGCGCGGTCGGTCACCAGCCGGCGGCTTTCGATACGCCGCTCGCGCACGGCATCGGTCCATGGCGCGGCGTTGCCGTGCCAGACCTCGAGGATGGTGTCTTCGGCGTGCGGACGATCGTGCAAGGGCATCCGCTCCCGCGCTTCAGGCGCCGCGCGCGGCGTAGCGCCTGGCTACGTAGTCGTCCAGGATGCCGATGAACTCCTCGGCAATCCGCTCGCCGCGCAAGGTCATGGCCTTCTCGCCGTCGATGAACACCGGCGCCGCCGGCGCCTCGCCATTGCCCGGCAGCGAGATGCCGATATTGGCGTGCTTGGATTCGCCCGGGCCATTCACCACGCAGCCCATCACCGCCAGGGTGAGGTTCTCCACGCCGTCGTACTTCACCCGCCACTCCGGCATGCGCTCGCGCACGTGCGACTGCACGGTCTTGGCCAGCTCCTGGAAGAACTCGCTGGTGGTGCGGCCGCAGCCCGGGCAGGCGGTGACCAGCGGAGTGAATGCGCGCAGGCCCATGGTCTGCAGCAGTTCCTGCGCCACCACCACTTCGCCGGTGCGCGGAGCGCCGGGTTCGGGCGTGAGCGAGATGCGGATGGTGTCGCCGATGCCTTCCTGCAGCAGCACCGCCAGCGCGGCACTGGAGGCGGTGATGCCCTTGGAGCCCATGCCGGCCTCGGTCAGGCCCAGGTGCAGGGCGTAGTCGCAGCGCCGGGCCAGGTCGCGGTAGACGGCGATCAGTTCCTGCACGCCGGAAACCTTGCAGGAAAGAATGATGCGCTCGCGCGGCAGGCCGATCTCTTCGGCGCGGATGGCCGAATCGACAGCGGAACGGATCAGCGCCTCGCGCGCCACCAGCGCGGCGTCCCAGGGTTCGGCGCGCGCGTGGTTCTCGTCCATCAGCGCGACCACCATGCTCTGGTCCAGCGAGCCCCAGTTGGCGCCGATGCGCACGGGTTTGCGGTACTGGATGGCCTTTTCGATGATGGCGGCGAACTGGCTGTCCTTCTTCTTGCCGAAGCCGACGTTGCCGGGATTGATGCGGTACTTGGCCAGCGCCTCGGCGCAGGCGGGTTCCTGCTCCAGCAGCTGGTGGCCGTTGTAGTGGAAGTCGCCGATGATCGGCACTTCCACGCCCATCATGTCCAGCCGCTCGCGGATGCGCGGCACCGCCGCGGCGGCGGCCGGGGTGTTCACCGTGATGCGCACCAGCTCGGAGCCGGCGCGCGCGAGCTCGGCGATCTGCTTCGCGGTGCTGGCCGGGTCCTCGGTGTCGGTGTTGGTCATCGACTGCACCACGATCGGCGCGCCGCCGCCCACCGTCACCTTGCCGATGCGCACGCCGACGCTGGGGCGGCGCGGCTCGGGCTCGGCGGCGCGGGGAGTGGAAGAAGACTGGTCGCTCATGGGGGAACCGATTGCGGATGGCAGGAGACGGACGCCACGCCTGGGATCGCGGCAGATGGCTCGCAAGGATACTTCAGCCGGCTGGCGGCTTCATGACCCGCCGCTCCCGTTCCGGTGTCCTCCTGACCACGGCCGCGGCGCAAAGCCGCGCGGCATAAGCGCACACGGGCATGGCGCCGCGGCACCGCCGGCTCATCATGAACGGCGTCGCGCAACGAGGGAGCCGCCGCCATGTCCGTCGCCTTTGCCATCCAGACGCCGCCGGCCGCAGCCGCCCCTACCCGCTGCACCGGCTGCGCCCATCTCCCGGCCTGCCAGGCCGCCGGCTACGGCCGGCCGGAGCTGCATGGCCTGCGCTGCATCGCCGAGCGCGTCGGCCTGCTGCGCGACGGCGAATATCTGTACCGCCCGCTCACGCCCTTCCATGCGGTGTACGCGGTGCAATCGGGCATGGCCAAGACGGTGTCGGTGGACCGCGCCGGCCGCGAGCGCGTGCTGGCGTTTCACCTTCCCGGCGAGCTGTTCGGGCTGGACGCCATCTGGCAGGGCCAGCACGACAGCGCCGCGGTCGCGCTGGGGCGCACCCAATGCTGCCGCTTTCCGTTCGCCGCGCTGCGCGATCTCGCCACCCGCCAGCCGCAAGTGCAGGCGCACCTGCTGTGCGCGATGAGCCGCTTGGTCCACCGCCAGCACCTGGACGCCGCCGGCGGCTCGGCCGACGAGCGCATGGCGGCTTTCCTGGTCGACCTGCACGAACGCCGCAGAGCACTGGGCGACACCGGCGCCCTGCTGCCGCTGCCGATGTCGCGCGCCGACATCGGCAACCACCTGCGCCTGGCCACCGAAACGGTCAGCCGCCTGCTGGCGCGGTTCCGCGATGCGGGGCTGCTGCGGGTGACGCGCAGCGGCGTGGAACTGCTGCATCTGGATGGACTGCGCCACGTAGGTTGGGGTGAGCCCTAGGCGAACCCCAACGATGCCGCACGCTTGAAGGCAGCGATGTTGGGCGCCCGTTACGCGCGCTGCCGGCTCAGCCGCAAGGCATTACCCACCACCGACACCGACGACAGGCTCATCGCCAGCGCCGCCACCATCGGCGACAGGGTCAGGCCCAGCCACGGATACAGCACGCCCGCCGCCAGCGGCACGCCCAGCGCGTTGTAGACGAAGGCGAAGAACAGGTTCTGGCGGATATTCGCCACCGTCGCCTGCGACAGCGCACGCGCGCGCAGGATCGCGGTCAGCTCGCCCTTCACCAGGGTCAGCTGCGCGCTCTCGATCGCCACGTCGGTGCCGCCGCCCATGGCGATGCCGATATCCGCCGCGGCCAGGGCGGGCGCGTCGTTGATGCCGTCGCCGGCCATCGCCACGCGACTTCCTTCGGCACGCAGCGCATTGACCACCGCGGCCTTGTCGGCCGGCGAGACATCGGCGTGCACCGCGTCGATGCCCAGCGTCTTCGCCACCGCCTGCGCGGTGACGGCGTTGTCGCCGGTAAGCATCACGATGCGCAGGCCGGCCGCATGCAGCGCCGCGATCGCCGGCGGCGTGCTCGGCTTCAACCGGTCGGCCACCGCCAGCAGGCCGGCGAGTGCGCCGTCCACGGCGAGAAACATCACCGTCGCGCCGTCCTTGCGCATGGCGTCGGCGCGCTGCCGCGCTTCGTCGCCGATGGCGATCCTCAAGCTTTCGAACAGGCGCGCATTGCCCAGCGCCGCGTCGCGCCCGGCCACCCTGCCCTGCACGCCGCCGCCGGTAAGCGTGCGGAACGCTTCCACCTCCGGCACCTTGACGCCGCGCGCCGCGGCGCCGGCCAGGATCGCGCGCGCCAGCGGATGCTCGCTGGGGCGTTCCAGCGCCGCGGCCACGGCCAGCAGCTGATCCCACGGCAGCGCGCCGGTGCTCACCACATCCTGCAGCGCAGGCTTGCCCTCGGTGAGCGTGCCGGTCTTGTCCAGCACCAGGGTGTCGACGTCGCGCAGCCTTTCGATCGCCGCCGCGTCCTTGAACAGCACGCCTTCGTGTGCGCCGCGCCCGCTGGCCACCATGATCGAGATCGGCGTGGCCAGGCCCAGCGCGCACGGACAGGCAATGATCAGCACCGACACCAGCGCGATCAGCGCATGCGCCAGCCGCGGCTCCGGCCCCCACACGGCCCAGGCGGCGAAGGCCAGCACGGCCACCGCCACTACCGCCGGCACGAACCACGCGGCCACGCGGTCGGCCACGCGCTGCAGCGGCGCCTTGCTGCGCTGCGCCTGCGCCACCAGGGCCACGATGCGCGACAACAGGGTGTCGGCGCCGACCTTTTCCGCACGCATGGTCAGCGCGCCATCCTGATTGACGGTGCCGCCGGTGATGCGATCGTCCGCGCGCTTGGCGACCGGCAGCGGTTCGCCGGTCAGCATGGCTTCGTCGACGTGGCTGGTGCCGTCCAGCACCACGCCATCCACCGGCACCTTCTCGCCGGGCCGCACGCGCAGCATGTCGCCGGCCTGTACGTCTTCCAGTGCCACGTCGTGTTCGCTGCCGTCGGCGTTGACGCGGCGCGCCGTCTTCGGCGCCAGGCCGAGCAGCGCTTTCAAGGCGGCACCGGTGCGGCGGCGCGCGCGCAGCTCGAGGAAATCGCCGAGCGTGACCAGGGTGACGATCACCGCGGCGGATTCGAAATACACGCCCACCCGGCCGTGCGCATCGCGAAAACCATCGGGGAACGCCTCGGGCAGGAAGAACGCCACCATGCTGTAAACCCAGGCCACGCCGGTGCCCAGCGCGATCAGCGTGTACATGTTCGGCGACCACGGCCGCAGCGAACGCCAGCCGCGCGCGAAGAACGAGGCGCCACCCCACAGCACCACCACGCTGGACAGCAGCGCCTCGGTCCACGCCGCCACGCCATCCCACGGCGTCGGCAGATGCCAGCCAAATAGGTGCGGGCCCATCGCCAGCAGGAACACCGGCAGGGTCAGCGCCACCAGCGTCCAGAAGCGGCGCGACAGATGGCGCAGTTCGCCGCCGTCGTCCTCGTCCAGGCTGGGCATCATCGGCTCCAGCGCCATGCCGCACTTGGGGCAATCGCCGGGGCCGACCTGCTGCACTTCCGGATGCATCGGGCAGGTGTAGATGGTGCCGGGCGGCGCGGCGGGCGGCTTGGGGCGTTCGCCCAGATAGCTGGCCGGGTCGGCGAGGAATTTTTCGCGGCAGCGCGCGGCGCAGAAGTAGTAGGTGTGGCCTTCGAAGTCCGCGCGGTGCCTGGCGGTGTGCGGATCGACGGACATGCCGCAGACGGGGTCTTTCACGGCGTGGTGCGCGTGGTGGTCGTGCGGGTGGCCATGATGGCTGTGATCGTGCTGCGCATGATCTTCATGGGCCAACGATTGGGCGTGACAGCAACTCGCCGCTGCCGACTCCGCGGCCACCCCTTCCGGCTCCTTGGCATGCGAACCGCAACAAGCCTTCTCCTGCGCGCTCATGCCTCGTCCTCATCGTCCGACAGCGCGCGCAGGATCGGGCACTGGTCCGGCGAGCCGTGCCCCGGGCAGGCCTCGATCAATTCCTCCAGCCCGTCGCGCACCCGCGTCAGTTCGGCGATGCGCGCATCGATCGCGGCCAGCCGCGCCTCCGCCCGCTTCTTCACCGCCTTCACGCCGCGATGCCGGTCCGCCGACAGCGCCAGCAGGTCGCGGATCTCCTCCAGCGTGAAGCCCAGGTCCTTGGCGCGCCGGATAAAGCGCAACTGCCGCACCGCGCCTTCGTCGTAGCTGCGGTAGCCGGAGGCCCGGCGCACCGGCTCCGGCAGCAGCCCTTCGCGCTCGTAGAAGCGGATGGTGTCGATATTCACGCCGACGCGCTTGGCGACGGCACCGATGGTGAGGGTGGGGGTTTGGGTGTCCATGGGGAAAGTCTAGACCATTGATCAAGGTCCAGAGTCAAGCCTGTAGAGTCACGCCCCTGCCAACCGTCCTTTGGGCTGACAAAAAAGAACCCGGCCGTGCGGCCGGGCTCTCTCTTCAACAACCGCCGCGAATTGCACGCAGCGATCGGCAGCGCGAACTCACTGCACGTTCAAGGTCACATCGTCCAGCACGAACGAAGTCTGCAACGAGGAATCCTCGGTGCCGGTGAACTTGATCGTCACCGTCTGCCCGATGTACGGCGCAAGGTTCGCCGTATGCACCGTGTAGCCGCTGGCGGCATTGAGGTTGGAGTACGTCGCCAGGGTGGCCAGCACGGTGCCGGAGCTGTTGAGCACCTGCACCTTCAGCGTGTCGTAGGCGGTGCTGGTGGTGGTCTCCGCCGTGTCGATATGCAGGTAGTACTGCAAAGTGGCGGTGGTCTTGCCGCTGGGGATGGCCACGGACTGCGACACCGTGTCGGTGTGGCTGGAGCCATAGCCGTTCATCCACGCGAACCAGGTGCCGGCATGCGCGGTCTGGCCGGAGCAGCTGCTGTTGCTGCACAGCACGCCGGAGCTCATCGACCACGGCGAGGCCGCACCGCTTTCGAAGCCGGTGTTGCCCAGCAGCTGCGAGGAACCACCACCGCCGCCGCTCACCGTTACCGCCTGCGTCTTGCTGTTGCTGGCGCCGAGGTTGTCGGTGACGGTCAGCTTGACGTTGTAGGTGCCGCCCGCGGCGTAGGTGTGGCTCGGGTTCTTGCTGGTGGAGGTGCCGCCGTCGCCGAAGTCCCAGGCATACGTGCTGATGGTGCCGCCCGTATCGGTCGAGCTGTCGGTGAAGTTCACCGTCAGGCCGCTGATGGTGTCGCCGAAGTTCGCCACCGGCGTGCTGCCGCCACCGCCGCCGGAGCCGGCCAGCGAAGCGACCAGCGCGGCCTGCGGGCTGCCCCAGCCGGTGGCCAGGTCATAGCCGGCCACGGCGCTGAAGCCGTTGCTGCCGCTGGTCACGTCGTGGAAGTTGCTGGTGTAGCTGGTGCCGATGCCGACGTTGTAGATGGCCGGGTTGACGAAGCCCACCGTCGAGTGGCCGTTCGCCACCGCCTGCTGGTTCACCAGGGCCAGGAAGCCCGCCCAGCGCGGCGCGGCGAAGCTGGTGCCGCCATAGCCGGTTTCGAAGGTGCCGTTGCTCACCGTCGGGTTGTCGAAATTCGCTTCGGCCGCCACGTCCGGATCGTTGCGATAGGTGGTCGAACCCTTGTTCGCCGAAGTGATCACGCCGGCCAGCTTCTGGTAGCTGGGCGTGCTTTCGCCGGAAGCGCTGGTATAGCCGCCACCGCCATCGGACCACGCCGTTTCCGCCGACCAGGCGCCGCTGCTGCTGGTGGTCAGGTCGGTACCGCCCACTTCCAGCACGTTGGAGTCGGCCGAGGGCGGATCGTAGGCGCTCGACGAGGCGTTGTACGAACCGCTGTCGCCGGTCGCGTTGACGAAGGTCTGGCCCTGCGCCGCCATTTCCTGGTAGATCGGATCGTCGGTGGCATTGTTGAAATCGCCGCCGCCCCAGGAGCAGCTCAGCACCTTGGCCTGATTGTCCGAGACCATCTTGTTGAGGATGTCGGTGGCGCTGTCGCCTTCATAGAACAGCACCTTGGTCAGGCCCGGCGCCATGCCGATCACGTTGACGATGTCGAGGATCTGCTCGCCGTCGTCGCAGCTGCCGCCGACGTGTCCGCACTTGCCGTCGAAGCCGCTGACCAGCACGTTGCTGACCGGCACGCTCGAGGACATGCCCGTCTTGGTGTAGTACAGCGAGATGTCGCTGGTGACGTAGCCGTCGAACGAGAAGATGCCCACCGTCTGCCCGGAACCGGTCAGCGAGCCGCTGCCGTAATAGGCCGTGCGCATGTCGCTGGGCAGGAATTCGCCGCCGGGGCCGGAGCCGCCGTGCTGCACCGGCGCCGCATCCGCCTTCTTGTGATAGTTGGTGTGCGGCAGGCGGAAGTTGTCCAGTCCCGACACGTGCAGCAGCGGCACGCTCAGGCCGGCCGGCACGGGTTCGCGGTCGGCGGCGAAGAAGGTGCGGCTCTCGGTCGGATGCGCGTAGTTGCCCATCTTTACCTGGAAGGCGCGATTGATCGTATCGACCGGGCCTTCGACGTCGACCAGGCGGCGGTTCGCCGTGGTGCCGGTGACCGTCAGGCCATTGGCCTGCGCCCAGGCGACGACGGTGTCGTAGTCATCCTGCGTCGGCGCGAAGCGCGCGGTGAACTGCTCGACGCTGAGGTACTGGTGGTATTGCGGGCTGTGCGGATCCTGCAGGTCGCGCAGCAGCTGGTCGAGTTCGGCCTGGTTGCGCGGCTGCAGGCTGAGGGCGAGCTTGAGGTGCTTGCTCGTATCCAGGTTGCTGATCAGCGGCGCCGCGCCATTGCGTACGGCCAGCGGCACATGATGGGTTGCCACGGAGCCAACGGCGACGACGCCGGCATCGGCCGCGCTGGCGGGTGGCATCACGCATAGACCCGATGCCGCAACCAGCACGGACAGACCCAGCACGCACCGGATCCGGCTGGCCAGCCCTTGGCGTTTCAAGGAATCACCGTTCTGCATGGCTTTATGGCGGAAATGACTTGGCATGGAATACTCCGAAGGATTTTGAGGACAAACGAACCCCGTGGGGTTGCGTGAACCCTCATCAATGAAAACCGTGCTTGGGCACGGCAGCTTTTGTGTTTTCCGGAATTGCCGAGCGATCCGAGGCGCGTTGCAGCCCCTGCCCCATCTTCTGCACGAAATACGCACTTCCGCCCTCTGGAAGTGCGCAAGTAATTGCCGCGCGAGTCACAGGATCATTCATCAGCTCCCGACTGATGAATTCAATAAACCTAGGGCGCGACGTCTTGGGGCGTCAACAGAAAATCCCGTGATTCAAATCACGAATCCATCGGAGATAAATCAAGGCCTGGTGAAATGACTTAGGCGAGAAAACGCATTATATCGATGCAATGCGAGTGCATTTACCGGCGCATCAAAAGCTTATGGCTTTATTCGTAAAATATAAATGCGGACGGCGCAATTAATTACATCCAAGTAATTAATTGCGAATATCGATCCGCGACGCGCGGCAGCATCAAGCCGCCGCGGCGATGGTGCGGCGTCGCCAGGGCACGCCGGCAAGCGCGCAGAAGACCGTGGACACCAGCACGGCGGCGCAGGCTCCCAGCAGGGCGGCGAGCCCGCTTTCCACGCCGCCCTCCCGGTAGTGCAGGTAGACCAGCACCGCCGCCACCGCCCCGACCAGGGCGCTCAGCGAAACACAAGGCAGGACGCTCAAGCGGCGCGCCAGCACCAGCCCAATCACCACAGGCGCGCCGAGCAGATAGCTGGCCACGTAGCAGACGATCGCAATAGCAGCTATTTCGAGGAAGAACTTATCCAGATGCCCCGGCGCATCGAACACGTACCCCGAAAGCAGCAGCGACGCCAGCGCATAAGCCAGCGGCAGCACCGCAGGCGCCAGGGCCACGCCAAGAACGACACGCCATCGCTTCATCGCGGCATCCATTTATGAGCGCTTCCGCAAGGGATCGAGCAGCCGCTTCAGGCCGTTGTGATCGATTTCCAGCGCAAGCGCGAGCAGGTTGCCGAGATCGCCGGGCGGGAAACCCTTGCGCGCATACCAGGCCAGGTAGGCGCCCGGCAGGTCGGCGATCAGGCGGCCCTGGTAGCGGCCATAGGGCATGGTGACGGTGACCAGGCGCTGCAGGTCTTCAGGTTTCATCGCGCGCCTCGCCGTGCAACGCCGGCGTTTGCTTCGCGGCCTCCATCGGGCAGCTCCATCCATGTAACGGCGGCCGAGTGTAGCTGCTTCGCCCATGCGGTCAGCTCCCTGCTGCGGCGCTTCTGCTGACCGGGCATGGCCGTTTCAGGAAACCGTTACCCGGAGCGGCACATCGCGCCGTGTCCGCGATGACCCGCCGGATGGCCCGGCCAAGCCGGTGAAGCGATGGCCGGGGACGATTGCCATGCTCGAGCCAGGTGGCGCGGTCGCGGCGGGCAAAAGCAATGCCAATCAATAATTTGCATTGCCATTCGGCGACTTCGCCCCCTGCTGTTAATCGACGCGTCCCACCCCACGTGTAGAATCGTCGTCTTTTTTTACCCAGCCGCATGGTGCAAGCCCTCCACCGGACGCCCGTCCGCGGCCCGACGTTCATCCGCCTGCTAGCCAGCCTGACGGACGCCGGCGCCCCGGCCTCCCCGCCTCCCCTGCCGGACCGGTTGAGCCAATGGCTCGACTGGAAGCAGTCCATTGCGCTGTCCACGGCGCTGGACGGCCGGCCGGTGCTGGCGGATGGCGCGCCCTTCACCGACGAGGACGCCGAGGAGTGCGCCCGCACGCGCGCCGCGCTGGCCCAGGCCATTGTGGGCGACCGGGCGCTGTCGCCGGCCGCCGCGCAGGACGAGATCGGCATCGACGCCGCCATCGTCCGCCAGCGCTATCTCACCCATCAGCGCGCGATGCAGGCCGCCACCGGGCGGTTGCGCGGCAGGTTGCGCGACCGGCTCGCCGCGAAAGATGCGGAGATGGCGCGGCTCGCGTCAGTCGATGCGGCGATGGAAGTGGCGCTGAGTCCGCGCGAACACGCGCTGCTGGCGGCCGCGCCCAAGCTGCTGGGCGCGCATTTCGAACAACTGCGCCAGACCGCGGAGAACGCCGCGGAAGGTGCCGCGGGAGCGGAGCTCCCGGCTGGGGAAACGTCGGCCGCGTGGCTCGACGTCTTTCGCAAGGACATGCAGAGCGTGCTGCTCGCCGAACTGGATGTTCGTTTTCAACCGGTCGATGGCCTGCTCGCGGCCCTTCGCGCCAGCTAACTGGAACGTCATGTTCAGAAGTCTCGTTTATCCCCTCGTTTTCGCCGCCGGCCTCGTGGCCGTCGGCTGGATCGGCGCCGGCTACGTCGGCTCCAATCCGCTGGGCGCGGCGATCGCCGCCTTGATCGGCGCCTGCTATCTCGCCGGCGGCATGGAGCTGTTCCGCTACCGGCAGGCCACGCACACGCTGGGCGATGCCGTTGCCAAGCTTGAAATGGCACCGTCCAACCTGGGCGATTGGCTGGGCCAACTGCATCCCAGCCTGCGCAACACCGTGCGCCTGCGCGTCGAGGGCGAACGCGCGGCGCTGCCGGTGCCGGTGCTCACGCCCTACCTGGTCGGCCTGCTGGTGCTGCTGGGCATGCTCGGCACCCTGCTCGGCATGATGGCCACGCTGCGCGGCACCGGCCTGGCGCTGGAAAGCGCCGACGATCTCCAGGCCATGCGCGGTTCGCTGGCCGCGCCGGTCAAGGGCCTGGGTTTCGCGTTCGGCACCTCGATCGCGGGCGTGGCCAGCTCGGCCATGCTCGGCCTGCTGTCCGCGCTGTGCCGCCGCGAGCGCATGCAGGCGACGCAGCAGCTGGATACGCACGCCGCCACCACCTTGCGTGTGTTCTCCCAGGCGCACCAGCGCGACGAGGCGTTGCGCCTGCTGCAGCGCCAGACCGAGCTGATGCCGGCCCTGGTCGACCGCCTGCAGGCGCTGATGGCGAGCATCGAACAGCAGAACCAGGCCGCGCACGAGCGCCAGCTCGCCGGCCAGGACGCTTTCCACGCCAGGACCGAAACCATCTATGCGCGCCTTGCCGACTCCGTCGAGCAGTCGCTGCAACAAGGCGTGGCCGAGAGCGCACGCGCGGTGAGCGCATCGATCCAGCCAGTGGTGGAAGCCACCATGGCCGGCCTCTCGCGCGAGACGGTGGCGCTGCGCGAAGCGGTCGAACAAGGCGTGCAGCGCCATCTCGACGGCGTGTCCGCCGGCTTCGAGACGACCACCGCCAAGGTGGCCGGGTTGTGGAAGGAAGCGCTGGACGAGCATCGCCGCGCCGGCGCGGCGCTTACCGGCGATCTTCGTGAGTCGCTGCAGCAGTTCAACGGCTGCTTCGAACAGCGCTCCGCCGCGCTGATCGGCGACGTCGCCGCCCGCCTCGATACCGCCGCGAACCACGCCGCGGAAGCCTGGCAGCAGACGCTGTCGCGCCAGGAAGCCGCCAACGGCGAGCTGGCTGCGCGCAACCAGGAAGCGCTGGCCGCCGCGGCAGCCACGTTCGAACAGCACGCTGCCTCGCTGGTCGGCGTCGTGCGCCAGTCTCACGAAGACCTGCACGCGGCACTCACCGCGCGCGACCAGGAACGCCTCGCCGCATGGACCGAAAGCCTCGGCGCCATGTCCACCGCGCTGCACGGCCAGTGGGAACAGACCGCCGCGCACGCCGCGGACCGCCAGCGCGACATCTGCGACACGCTCGCGCAGACCTCGCGCGACATCACGGCACAGGCCAAGGCGCACGCCGGCGAAACCATCGCCGAGATCGCGCGCCTGGTGCAGGCCGCCTCCGAAGCGCCGAAGGCCGCCGCCGAAGTGGTCGCCGAACTGCGCCAGAAGCTCTCCGACAGCATGGTGCGCGACACCGCGATGCTGGAAGAACGCAGCCGCCTGCTCGCCACCGTGGAAACCCTGCTCGACTCGGTGAACCACGCCTCGACCGAACAGCGCGCCGCCGTCGACGGCCTGATCGCCACCTCGGCCGACCTGCTCGACCGCGTCGGCACGCGCTTCCAGGACCACGTCGAAGCGCAGACCGGCAAGCTCGGCACGGCCGCCGCGCACGTGGCCGGCGGCGCCGCCGAGGTGGCCAGCCTGGGCGAAGCGCTGGGCGTCGCGGTGCAGATGTTCGGCCAGTCCAACGA
Source organism: Dyella sp. SG562 (assembly GCF_011759495.1). NCBI lineage: Bacteria > Pseudomonadati > Pseudomonadota > Gammaproteobacteria > Lysobacterales > Rhodanobacteraceae > Dyella > Dyella sp. SG562. The sequence continues at coordinate 108,455 of NZ_JAAOYS010000008.1, read as the reverse complement.
GGCGCTGGCGGAACGCCTGCAGCAGATCGCCGGCGCACTGGACGCCACGCTCGCGCGCAGTGACGAACAGCTCGCCTATTACGTGGCCCAGGCCCGCGAAGTGGTCGACCTGAGCATGCTGTCGCAGAAGCAGATCATCGAAGAGATCCAGCAGCTGGCCGAAACCCGCACCGCCGCCGGAGCCGAAACGGCATGAGCGGCGAGATCGAAGCGGAAACCGAATCGACGCCGATCTGGGCCGCCTTCGGCGACCTGATGTCGGTGCTGCTGGGCGTGTTCGTGCTGATCCTGGTCGGCATGATCGGCATGCAGATGCAGCTGTCGAACCAGCTGGAAGAAGAAGTGAAGCGGCGCCAGGCCGAGGCGCAGCGCCGCCAGACGCTGGAACAGGCGCTGGCCGCGCCGCTCGCCGCCGGCCGCGTGACCCTGGTCGACGGCCGCATCGGCATCCGCGGCAATGTGCTGTTCGCGCTCAACTCCGACCAGTTGCAGCCGGAAGGACGCGAGGTGCTCCGGAGCCTGGCCGGTCCGTTGACGGGCTATCTCAAGTCGCGTGACGAGATCCTGATGGTCAGTGGCTTCACCGACGACCGCCAGGTGCGCGACGGCAACCGCCAGTTCGCCGACAACTGGGAGTTGTCGGCCGAGCGCGCGCTTACCGTCACCCGCACGCTGATCGCCGAAGGCGTGCCCGCTTCGTCGGTATTTGCCGCCGCGTTCGGCGCGGAGCAGCCGGTGGGTTCGAATGCAAGCGAAGATGGACGTTCCAAGAACCGGCGCGTGGAAATCGCGCCGGTGCCGCGTCCGGCGCAGGGCTCGCCCGAAAGCCTTATCCATGACTGAAGAGCGGACCTCGGCGAAAGCGAGGCTCGATACGTGGCGCGAACAAGGCGCCGACCGGATCGACCCGGTGCGCTTCCACGTGTTGGAAGCGCTGGAGCAGCGCGCGGCGGGACATGAAGGCGAAGTGCGGCGCCTGCTCGACGAGCGGTTGTCGTTACTGCTCGATGGCTATGCTGCCACCGTCGAACAAGCTGCCGCGCAACCGCAGTCCGGCACGGCGGCAACCGGCGATGGCCCGCTCCGCTCGCTCGCGCAGACGCTGGCCCGGCGCGCACCCGATGCTTTTCCCGAACTGCCCATGCTGGCCGATGTCCGCCAGCTCTGGTCCGGCCTGCGCACCGAAAGCCAGTTGCGCCAATCGCTGCAGCCCGCTCCCGCCAATGCCGGCCCGCTCAACTCGAGCGCGCTGGCGCATCGCGCCATCGCCTCGATGCGCGAGCTGTCGCCCGGGTATCTGCGGCATTTCCTCGGTTATCTCGATGCCTTGTCGTGGATGGAGCAGCTCCAGATCGAAGGCGCCGCCGCACCTGTCCGCAAGCGCAACCGCGAGAAGAAAGCGACGTAGCGACGTAGGTTGGGGTGAGCCGCAGGCGACTGCGAAGGCAGGATGCCGTAGCGAACATCCGCGTAGCGGATGGCCCGAAGGGCTGGCTGCTGATGCAGCCAGTAACCCCAACATCGCAACCTTCAAGCATCCCGTATTGTTGGGGTTCGCCTGCGGCTCACCCCAACCTACGCCGGTCGCCTGCGCGCCGTCGAACCGCGCACCACCAGGTCCGCCGACAGCACGCGCTTGCGCGGCGGCACCTCGGCATCGTTGAGCAGCTCAAGCATCATGCTCATCGCCTCGCGCCCCAGCGCGTTCTTCGGCTGCGCCACCGTGGTGAGCGGCGGCGAGGTGTAGCGGGCGAAGCGGATGTCGTCGAAGCCGACCACCGACACGTCGTCCGGCACGCTCAGTCCATGCGAGCTGAGCGCGCGCATGGCGCCAATGGCCATTTCGTCGTTGGAGCAGAACAGCGCGGTGAACGATTGCCCCTGTGCCAGCAACTGCTCGACCGCGCGCTCGCCGGCCTCGATCGAGAAATCGCCGGTCACGATCAAACCCGGATGCACCGGCAGCTTCGCGCGCTGCAAGGCCAGCCGGTAACCCTGCTCGCGGTCCACGCAGATGGGGCTGGACGGCGGGCCCGCGACGAAGGCGATCTCGCGGTGTCCCAGCATGGCCAGGTAATCCACCGCCACGCCCGCCGCCGCGACGTTGTCGATGTAAACGCTGGAAATCTGTCCGTCCTTGACGTACTCGCAGGCATTGACCACCGGCTGGCGGCCCTGGATCGGAATCGCCGGCACGCGCGGCGACATGGTGATGATGCCGTCGGCGCGGCGCGCCGCGACCATGTCGGCATAGGCCTGCTCGCGCACCAGGCTGCCCTGGGTTTCGCCAAGCAAAACCGAATAGCCGTTCTCGTGCGCCACCTGTTCGATGCCGCGGATCACTTCGGAGAAAAAGGGGTTGGCGATGTCCGGCAGCAGCGCCACGATCAGCCGCGTGCGCGCGGTGCGCAGGTTGCGCGCCAGGGCGTTCGGCGTGTAGCCGAGGCGCTTGACCACTTCGTGGATGCGCTGGCGCGTGGCCTCGCTGACCACCTCCGGCCGCTGCAATGCGCGCGACACGGTGGCCACCGACACTTTGGCGATGGCGGCGATCTCCTTGACCGTACTGACGCGGGCCGGCGGTGCCTCGGCCGCCGCGACCTTGCCGTCTTTGCGTCCGCCCTTCGATCCCTTGCCGCTCACGAATGCCGGACTCCCATGCCGCCGATTGGTGCGGGACGATAGCACCCCCGCGCAAGCCCGCAAGCGCCCTGCCAAGGCTCGGGCCGCCACTCATGCTGCGCCGCAATGTAATGGATTACATGAAATCGTTGCATCGGCATTTCCAAGTCTGTTACATACCAGCGCAGTTTTTTCGCGGTCTTGCCGCTTCCCACTTGCGTGGCTTGCATCGCACTTTTCCCGGTTGTGCCTTGGAAGTCCAGTCCGCATGCGGATGTAATCGAATACATTTTCGATGGTAGCGATACCTCGGAGGGGGAACATGCCTAGCCAGTCCACAGCGACCAGCGACGACAGGATGTGCCGATGAAGCGTCTCGGCATGGGCCTGGTCGGCCCCGGCTTTATCGCCGCCCATCACCTGGATGCGGTGCGCCGCCTGGGCGACGTCGACGTCGTCGGCATCGCCGGCTCCAGTCCCGAATCGACGCAGAAGCGTGCCCGCGAACTGGGCGTCGACCGCGCCTATGCCGACTACCGCGAACTGCTGGCCGATCCGGCCGTGCAGGTGGTGCACAACACCACGCCCAATCATCTGCATCGCGAGATCTCGCTGGCGGCACTGCAGGCCGGCAAGCACGTGATCTCCGACAAGCCGCTGGCCAGCAGCCTGGAAGAAAGCCGCGAGCTGCACGAAGCCGCGCGCAAGGCCGGCGTGGCCCACGTGGTCACCTTCAATTACCGCGGCTACCCGCTGATCCAGCAGGCCCGCGCGATGATCGCCAAGGGCAAGCTCGGCGCGCAGGTGTTCGTGCACGGCTGCTATCTGCAGGACTGGCTCACCGACGAGCGCGCCTATTCGTGGCGGCTCGATCCCAAGCGCGGCGGCGCCAGCTCGGCGCTGGGCGATATCGGCTCGCATTGGTGCGACCTGGCCGAGCATGTCACCGGCGCGCGCATCGTCGCCGTGCTGGCCGACCTGCATACCGCGGTGCCAGTGCGCGAGGTGCCGGCCGCCTCGCCCAAGGCTTTCGCCAAGGCGGCGAAATCCGCCCCGCGCAAGAAGATCAAGATCGCCAGCGAAGATCTCGCCAGCGTGCTGCTGCGCTTCGACAACGGCGCGCGCGGCTGCGTCACCATCGGCCAGGTGCTGCCCGGCCACAAGAACGACCTGCGCCTGGAGGTGAGCGGCCGCGAGGCGTCGCTGGCCTGGCGGCAGGAGCAGCCGAACGATTTGTGGATCGGCCATCACAACCAGCCGAACACCGTGCTGACGCGCGATCCCGCCCTGCTCGATGCGGCCGCGCGTCCGTATGCGCACCTGCCTGCCGGCCATCCGGAAGCCTGGCCCGATGCGTTCCGCAACCTGATCGCCGATGCCTATGCCTGGGTCCGCCAGGGCGGCGCGCCGGCGAAGAAGCCGTCCGCCCTGCCTACCTTCGCGGACGGCTACCGCAACAGCCTGCTGGTCGACGCCATGCTGAAAAGCCACGCCGCGGGCGGCGTGTGGCAAGACGTCGAAGACCTGACCGCAACACCACGCAAAAGGGGAGCACGGGGATGATGAAGTGGCGCCTTAGGTTGATGATGCTGTTCGAGTACGCGATCTGGGGCGCCTGGTATGTCACCGTCGGCACCTGGCTGGGCCAGACCCTGCACTTCAGCGGCAAGGAGATCGGCGCGGTGGCCGGCACCACCGCGATCGGCGCGATGATCTCGCCGCTGTTCGTCGGCCTGCTCGCCGACCGCCTGTTCGATACGCGCCGCGTGCTCGCAGCCTTGCATCTGCTCGGCGCCGTGCTGCTGGTGTTCGCCGCGAAGCAGACCTCGTTCGCGCTGCTCTACGGCACCCTGCTCGCCTACAGCCTGTGCTACATGCCGACGCTGGCGCTGACCACTTCGCTGGCGATGCGCCACATCAGCGACCCGCAGGAAGAATTCGGCGGCATCCGCGTGCTCGGCACCATCGGCTGGATCCTGGTCGGCCTGGCCGTCGGCGCCTGGGGCGTCGAAGCCACCGCCTCGCCGCTGCACCTGGCCGCGGTACTGTCGGTGGTGACGGCGCTGTACTGCCTCACCCTGCCGCCCACGCCGCCGCTGGCGCGCAACCAGCGCTTCGAAATCCGCCACGCCTTGCCGCTGGAATCGCTGCACCTGCTGCGCGACCGCTCGATGGCGGTGTTCGCGCTGGCGTCCTTCCTGATCTGCATCCCGCTGCAGTTCTACTACGCGTTCACCAACCTGTTCCTCAACGAAGTGGGCGTGGTCAACGCCGCCGGCAAGATGACCGGCGGACAGATGTCCGAGATCCTGTGCATGCTGCTGATCCCCTGGTTCTTCCGCCGCCTGGGCGTGAAGTACATGCTGGCGGTGGGCATGCTGGCCTGGGTGCTGCGCTATGCGATGTTCGCTTTCGGCGCGCCGGGCGAGCTGATGTGGATGCTGTGGCTGGGCATCGTGCTGCACGGTATCTGCTTCGATTTCTTCTTCGTGGTCGGCCAGATCTATATCGACCGCGAAGCGCCCACCGCCTTGCGCGCGGCGACGCAGGGCCTGATCACCTTCCTTACCTATGGCCTGGGCATGTTCGTCGGCTCGTGGCTGTCGGGCGTGGTGGTCGATGCCTATGCCACGCCAGGCGCGCACGACTGGCGCTCGATCTGGCTGATCGCCGGCGGCTGCGCCTTCGCCGTGCTGGTGCTGTTCGTACTCGCCTTCAAGGACCGCAGGAGTGCTGTCGGCCAGCCCGCCGCGGTCACGCACTGACGCCCCATCTCCCAAGCTACCCACCGGCCGCCCCGAGAGAATCCATATGATGATGAATCGCAGGCAGTTCCTCGCTCGATCCGCCATGTTCGGCGCCGCGGCATGGCTTGCCGCCAGCCCTTCCGGCCGGCTGCTCGCCGCCGGCGCGCAGGGCAAGGCGCTCGGCATCCAGCTGTACATGGTGCTGAAGTCGTACCAGGCCGATCCGCTCGGCACGCTCAAGACGCTCAAGAGCATCGGCTACAGCGAGATCGAGGCGATCGTCACCACCACCGCCGCCACCTTGCGCGACCAGTTGAAAGAGGCTGGCCTCGGCTGTCCCAGCATGCACTTCGACAGCCTCGGTTTCGATCCGGGCATCGAAGCCGCGCACACCCTGGGCGCGAAGTTCATCGTCAGCAGCATGCTGCCGTCGATCATGCAGAAGGAAGCCGGCGCCCATGCGCCCGAGCCCACGTATTCGCTGGACGAGGCCAAGCGCACCGCCGAATACGCCAACCGCCTGGGCGAGAAAGCGAAGAAAGCCGGCCTGCAGTACGCATATCACAACCACCACCGCGAGTTCACCGACGTCGGCGGCGGCCAGACCTTCTACGACGTGCTGCTGAAGGAAACCGACCACCAGCTGGTGCATTTCGAACTGGACTGCGGCTGGGTGCACGTGGGCGGCAAGAATCCCGCCGACTACTTCAAGGCCAACCCCGGCCGCATCGCGCTGATGCACGCCAAGGATTTCCTGCCCGGCGCGGGCGGCAAGGATTTCCCCGGCGCGGAACTGGGCCGCGGCACGCTCGACTACAAGCCGATCATGGCCGCCGCGGACCGTTCGGGCCTCAAGCATTGCTTCGTCGAACAGGAAGGGCCGTTCAGCCGCATGAGCGACCTCGAGGCCGCGCGTATCGACTACGCCTACCTCAAGCCGCTGCGCTGAACCTCACGTCCCCACCTTCTGCTCCATAGGGAAACACATGGACAACAAGCACGTATACGACGCCATCGTCGTCGGCACCGGCGTCAGCGGCGGCTGGGCCGCGAAAGAACTGACCGAGAAAGGCCTCAAGACCCTGGTGCTGGACCGCGGCCCCATGGTCAAGCACGGCGACTACCCCACCGCGATGAAAGCGCCGTGGGAACTGCCCTACGGCGACGAGCCGACGCGGCACGATATCGAGCGCCACCCGATCCACACGCGACCTTCCTTTTACGGCATCACGCAGTCGACCAAGCATTGGTTCGTCGACGACATCGACAACCCCTACGAGGAAACCCGTCCGTTCGACTGGTTCCGCGGCTATCACGTCGGCGGCCGCTCGCTGATGTGGGGACGCCAGAGCTACCGCCTCAGCCCCATGGACCTGGAAGCGAACGGCAAGGAAGGCGTGGGCGTGGACTGGCCGATCCGCTATGACGACATCGCGCCGTGGTACGACTATGTCGAGCATTTCATCGGCGTCAGCGGCTCGATCGAGCACCTGCCGCAGCTGCCGGACGGCGACTTCCTGCCGCCGATGGAACTGACCTGCGTGGAGAAGGACTTCCGCGACAAGATCGCCGGCAAGTTCGGCGGCCGCAAGCTGATCATCGGCCGCACCGCCAATCTTTCCGCGCCGCTGAAGCACGACAAGAGCCCGCAGCGCGCCCCCTGCCAATACCGCAACCTGTGCATGCGCGGCTGCCCGTTCGGCGCCTACTTCAGCAGCAACTCCTCCACCCTGCCCGCGGCGGAGAAGACCGGCAACATGACCATGGTGACCAATGCCATCGTCTACGAGCTGATCTACGACAACGACAAGGGCAAGGCCACCGGCGTGCGCGTGCTGGATGCCGAGACCGGCCACCAGACCGAGTACTTCGCCAAGGTCATCTTCATGTGCGCCTCGACCTTCGGCACCACGCACATCCTGCTCAACTCCACCTCCAGCCGCTTCCCCAACGGCTTCGGCAACGACAGCGGCGAGCTGGGCCACAACATCATGGACCACCTGTTCGGCAGCGGCGCGCGCGCCATGGTCGACGGCTACGACGACCGCTACTACTCCGGCCGCCGCCCCAACGGCTTCTATATCCCGCGCTACCGCAACGTCGGCAGCGACAAGAGCAGCTTCCTGCGCGGCTACGGCTACCAGGGCGGCGCCAGCCGCCAGGACTGGACGCGCCTGGTCAACACCCCGCTGATCGGCGGCGATCTCAAGCGCGCCGCGCAGACGCCCGGCCCCTGGAGCATCTCGATGATGGGCTTCGGCGAGATGCTGCCCTCGCATCGCAACAAGGTGACGCTGGACCGCAACCGCAAGGACAAGTACGGCCTGCCCGTACTCAACTTCGACGCGGCGCACGAGGAGAACGAGCTGGCGCTCGGCAAGGCGATCGTCGACGACGCGCTGGAAATGATGAGCGCCGCCGGCTACCGCGACGTGCGTTCGTTCAAGGTCCAGGCGAACGTCGGCGCCGGGATCCACGAGATGGGCACGGCGCGCATGGGCCGCGACCCGAAGACCTCGGTGCTCAACGGCTGGAACCAGATGCACGCCTGCAAGAACGTCTACGTCACCGACGGTTCGTTCATGGCCTCCTCCGGCTGCCAGAACCCCTCCCTCACCTACATGGCGATGACCGCGCGCGCGGCCAGCCATGCGGTGGAAGAACTCAAGCGCGGCAATATCTAAGGAGAACCCCCATGAATCGTCGCGAATGGTTGAAAAGCATGACCACGCTGGCCGTCGGCGTGGCCGCCGCGCCCTCGCTGCTGGCCGTGTTCGACGCGCATGCCGCCGCGCAGAAAGGCGGTCCGGCGCCGCAGTTCTTCACCCCGCCGCAGCACGACACGGTGACCGCCGTGGTGGACATCATCGTCCCGCGCACCGACACGCCCGGCGCCGTGGATGCCGGGGTGCCGCGCTTCATCGACCAGATGTTCAAGGACGTCTATACGCCGGAGGAGCAGAAGCGCTACCTCACCGCCATGGCGGCGTTCGAGAAGCAAAGCGGCAAGCCGTTCGCCCAGCTCGACGCCAAGCAGCGCCTGGCGCTGGTGACCAAGCTGCACGAGCAGGCGCTGATCAAGGGCAAGGACCTCGATCCGGAATCCGCGGCGGCATTCGTGCTGATGACCAAGCGGCTGGCAACGTCGGGCTTCTTCATCTCCCAGCCCGGCTGCACGCAAGTGATGCAGTACGTGCCGGTGCCCGGCGCCTACCACGGCGATATCCCGCTGTCCGAAGCGGGCAATGGCCGCGCCTGGGCGGTCGAGACCGTGCTGAGGATCTGACGCATGAAGACACTCAAAGGCCCCGGCATTTTTCTCGCCCAGTACGCGGGCGATGCCGAGCCGTTCAACTCGCTGCCGGCGATCGCGCGCTGGGCCGCGTCGCTCGGCTTTGTCGGCGTGCAGATTCCTTCCAACGACAAGCGCCTGTTCGACCTGGAACAGGCCGCGTCGAGCAAGACTTACTGCGACGACGTGGCCGGCATGCTGGCCGAGCACGGGCTTGCGGTGACCGAGCTGTCCACCCATCTGCAAGGCCAGCTGGTCGCTTCGCATCCTGCTTACGACCGCCAGTTCGACGGCTTCGCGCCGCCGGAATTGCGCGGCAAGACCAAGGAACGCCAGGCCTGGGCCGTCGAGCAGCTGAAGCTGGCCGCCAAGGCCAGCCGCAACCTTGGCCTGAGCGCGCATGCGACTTTCTCCGGCGCGCTGGCCTGGCATCTGTTCTATCCCTGGCCGCAGCGTCCCGCCGGCCTGGTGGAAGAAGCGTTCGCGGAACTGGGCCGGCGCTGGCGTCCCATCCTGGATGCCTTCGACGAAGCGGGCGTCGACGTCTGCTACGAACTGCACCCCGGCGAAGACCTGCACGACGGCGTCACCTTCGAGCGTTTCCTCGAAGCGGTGGACAACCATCCGCGCGCCAACATCCTGTACGACCCCAGCCACATGGTGCTGCAGCAGCTGGACTATCTGCAGTTCATCGACTTCTACCACCAGCGCATCCGCGCCTTCCACGTGAAGGATGCGGAGTTCCGCCCGAACGGCCGTGCCGGCGTCTACGGCGGCTACCAGAGCTGGATCGACCGCCCCGGCCGTTTCCGCTCGCTGGGCGACGGGCAGATCGATTTCACCGCGGTGTTCAGCAAGATGGCGCAGTACGGCTATCCCGGCTGGGCCGTGCTGGAATGGGAGTGCTGCATCAAGGACGCCCAGCAGGGCGCGCAGGAAGGCGCGGTCTTCATCCGCGAGCACATCATCAAGGTCACCGGGCGCGCATTCGACGATTTCGCCGCGACCGGCGCCGACCGCCACTTCAACCGCCAACTGCTGGGACTCGAATGAGCCACTCGCCAGGCATTACCCGCCGCGCCATGCTCCGCCAGCTCGCCGCCGCCGCGGCCTTCGGCGCCACCGCGGCGCTGGCTCCCGCCGAGAGCGCATCCGCCGCGCCGCAGAAGAGCGGCCCCGGCCGCCTCAAGCAATCGCTGAGCCGCTGGACGTCCAAGGCGCCGCTGCCGGAACTGTGCAAGCGCCTCAAGAGCCTGGGCTTCGCCGGCGTGGACCTGCTGTATGCGGACGAATGGGCCGTGGTCAACGACAGCGGCCTGAAGGTGACGATGGGCTATCCGGCCAAACGCGACAACTTCATCAGCATGGGTTTCAACGACCCGGCCAATCACGCCACCTTGCTGAAGGAGCTGGAGACCACCATTCCGCTTGCGCAGAAGGCCGGCATCAGCAACGTGATCACCATGTTCGGCAACCGCGTGCCCGGCATCGACGAAAACCAGGCGCGCGACAACTGCATCGCCGGCCTGTCCAGGATCGCACCGCTGGCGGCCGAGCACGGTGTCACCCTGTGCGTGGAACTGCTCAACAGCAAGGTCGATCACCACGGCTACCAGGGCGACAGCACGCGCTTCGGCGTCGAGGTGATGAAAGGCATCGGCTCGCCCAACGTGAAGCTGCTGTACGACATCTACCATATGCAGATCATGGAAGGCGATGTGATCCGCACCATCCGCGACAACATCCAGTGGATCGGCCATTTCCACACCGGCGGCGTGCCGGGGCGCCACGAGATCGACGGCACGCAGGAGCTGAACTACCACGCCGTGGCCAAGGCGATCGCCGACCTCGACTACCAGGGCTATATCGCGCACGAGTTCATGCCGGCCGGCCCCGATCCGTTCGCTGCCTTCGCCGACGCCTACAAGATCTGCACCGTCTGATCGCCTACGGGACCCGCTTATGACGCCGCGCCTCGCTCTCGCCCTCCTCCCCTTCGCACTCGCCGCCGGTGTGGCATCGGCGCAGACCACGCCGCCAGCCGGCGATCCCAAGGCCACCGAGCAATGGGAACCGGTGCCGCCGGTGGTGACGCCGGGCCAGCGCGATGCTGCGCCGCCTTCGGATGCGGTCGTGCTGTTCGACGGCCATAACCTGGAACAATGGGAAGCCTCGAAAGACCACTCGCCCGCGCATTGGAAAGTGCACGACGGCGTGGCGACGGTGGACAAGACCACGGGCAATATCCAGACCAAGCGCCGCTTCAAGAACTACCAGCTGCATCTGGAATGGCAGGTGCCGAAGAACATCAGCGGCGAAGGCCAGGCGCGCGGCAACAGCGGTGTGTTCACGGCTTCGACCGGGCCCGGCGACGAAGGCTACGAAATCCAGATTCTCGATTCGTACCGCAACAAGACCTACGTCAACGGCCAGGCGGCCGCGGTCTACAAGCAGGCGGCGCCGCTGGCCAACGCCATGCGCCCGCCGGGCGAGTGGCAGGCCTACGACATCGTGTGGACCGCGCCCGTGTTCGCCGCCGACGGCAGCGTGCAATCGCCCGCCTACGTGACGGTGTTCCACAACGGCGTGATCGTGCAGAACCACACCAAGCTCACCGGCGAGACGCTGTACATCGGCAAGCCGGTGTACAAGCCGTACACCGACGCACCGATCAAGCTGCAGGCGCATGGCGATCCGTCGGCGCCGATCAGCTTCCGCAATATCTGGGTGCGACAGCTCGACTGAACGCCGCAGGCTGGGGGAGCCCCAACCTGCCCTTACGGGTGGCTCGATCAGGGATAAGGCAGCCACCCCAGCGGCGCCGGCGAACCATCCGGCCGGCTCTGCCACGACAGGCGGTTCTGGCCGTCCGTGCAATTCGCGCCGGTCTCCCACGTCGCCAGCTTGCCGTCGCGCGTGGTCAGCATCGCGTCGTAGCAGCTGCCGGCCGAGTCGTTGAAGCGATAGGTCTGCCAGCCGCCCTGGTCGTTGACCTTGGTGAACACGCGGTACGGGAACAGGCCGGTGGTGACGTCCAGTTCCGCGCCGGTGAGGTTCTGCGTCACCGCGCTGTAGACCGTATTGCCGTTGGCGCGGCGCACCAGCTGCAGGCCGACGTCCTGGCGGTAGCGCCTGATCTCGCGTTCCACCGTAGGGTCGTGCCACAGATAGTAGAAGCTGGACATCGGATAGCCGTAGTTGGTGATGTGCTCGTCCGCCAGCACGCCATTCAAATAGGTGCGCGTCTTGCCGGTCTCGGTGCTGTGCAGGGTGATGCTCTTCTGCAGCACCTTGCGCTGCAATGGCGCCACCGGCTCGGCGGGTACGCTGAACTCCTGGGTGTTGTCGAAGCCGACCCAGCGCTCCACCCGGTGGCGGATGCGCCCCTTGGACCCGTTCACATAGCCATCGATCACGAAATGCCGGCTCAGCGTGGTGGCGACGCTGCCGCTGAGATTGCCCTGCCGGTCGCGCACCACCGTGCTGCGCTGCTTCGGCACCGCCGGCTGCCCGGCCAGGTCGTTGCGGGTCAGCATGCCGGTCACCTGTTTCACCCGGCGGTCCTGGTAGACCAGCAGGGTCGCCGAAGCCCATGCGCCAGCCAGCGGATTATTGGTCAGGCCAGGCACGCTGTTGCTGGCGATGCGCACCGAGACGGTATGCGGCGCGCCATTGCTGAGCAGCGCGGCGAACGGGCTCAGGTCGATGCGATGGGGCACGTTCAACAGCTCCTGCGGCTGCGACGCCGGCCGCCACAAGGCCGCGTCGCCCTCGTCCAGGCTGGGATAAGCCGGATACAGCGGCACCACGCCGGCCGGCTGCTGGTCGATGCTCACCTCCGCCTCGCGGAAAGCGCCGCCGATGCAGTGCGCGGCGAAGCTGTGCTGCGCATCCAGCAGCAGGCGCGGGAACACCACGGCCAGCGGCGCCGGCAGGCAGCTGTACCAGGCGTCGTGGGGTACCACGTGGCCTTGCGTCGAGCCCGTGGCCGGCACGTAGTGATAGGTGGACGGCCGCACGATCACGTCGAGATAGGCGCGCTCGATATTGCGCGGCAGCGTCTGCTGGCGAAACACATTGAAGCTGGCGGCAAGGCGGTCCGACGTTCCGCGCAGGTCGGCCAGGGCGCCGGTCGCGTAATAGTTGCCGTCCCTGTAGTTGCCGGCCCCGAGCGGGAACACCGCATCGGGCACGGCGGGCGCCGGCTCGGCGACGGTGGCCGGATAGAACTTCAAGGTGGCGATGCCGGCGAAGTACGGGGCGGGCACATAGGCCTCCTGCCCTGTGCCGATCATCCAATTGCCCTCCAGGGCCGGCGCTCCGTCGCGGTAGGCCAGTACGGGTAGATAGTCGGTGACGTCGCGCTCCGTATGTCCGCAATAGAGCTCGAAGCAAGGCTGCATCTGCACGTGGTTGCCGGCCAGCGCGACGTTGCCGGAATACAGGTTCACGCCGCTCAGCCACAGGTTCAGCGGCAAGGCCAGGCCCTGCTCCTCCTGGTCGTCGGTGAGCACGAAATCCATCTCCAGCACCACCTTCGCCCACGGCCCCTTGCCGCAGGACTGCGACGAATAGTCGAAGTTGCCGCTGCCCACGCCGTTGGTGGTCATGCGCACTAGTTCCACGCTGCAGGGACGGCTGGACGGACGCGGCACCGGCGGATCGGCGCGCACCAGGAAATCGGTGCCCGGCGTCGGCGCATCGGCCGCGGCACACGCATTCCAGGTGAGACAGGCAAGCAGGACGGACACGGCGACGCGACCGGTAATTCCGGGGAACATGACGACCTCCAGGTGGCTCCCCCTGCGCCGGCGATGGTAAGAAACGCATTCCGGGAAAAGCGTGATAGGCACCGCAGCTAGGCGCGCCGCCGCGTTCACGCACGGCTTGTCAGTCACGCGAAAGTTGGCGTTGCTTTTGTGCTGCCTGGCCTGCGTGACCATCGACACACACCGGTCATGACTTTGATCGACGGCCTTGCCAGGACGACAGCCGCGTCGTTCGGACGTCCAAACGCAAGCAAAAGACTTCACACGGCCGTCACCTGATTGCAAAACGCCTGTTTCTAAAATCCCCGGATTGGATCGATCCAACCCACCCTGGCGTCAAGTTGCGCTCCCCGGCGCGGCCGCGTCCTTCCATCCATGAGCACCGCCATGTCCGCAACGCGTCCCGCACCCGAGCTGCGCCATTCCCCTGCCCGCGCCTGGCGTGGCCTCGACGTGCTGGCCATCGCCACGCATGCCTGCGCGGCGCTGCTGGCCCTGGCCGCGGTGCTGCCCTCGCTCGCCGCCGAATCCGCGCCGCTGCGCATGAACCAGCTGCAGTACATCGGCAGCCACAACAGCTACCACGCCGGCCTCGCACCGGGCGAAGCGGCGATATGGAAGCGCACGGATCCGGCGCTGTTCGCCAGGATCGACTACGCGCATCCACCGCTGGCGAAGCAGCTGGACGACGGCGTGCGCCAGATCGAGCTGGACATCTACGCCGACGCCAAGGGCGGCCGCTATGCGCATCCGGCCATTGCCGAGCAGGTGGCGAAGGCGGGACTGCCGGCGGACCCGCCGTTCGCCGATGCGGAGGCGATGCGCCGCCCCGGCTTCAAGGTCATGCATATCCAGGACCTGGACCAGCGCGCCACCTGCCAGCCCCTGGTCGCCTGCCTGCGCGAAGTGCGCGCCTGGTCGCAGGCGCATCCGCGGCACCTGCCGCTGTTCGTGCTGCTGGAGACCGAGGAGGCGCCGCTCAAGCTGCCCTTCCCCACCGTGCAGCCCGAGCCGTTCGACACCACGGCGCTGGATGCATTGGATGCGGAAATCCGCGCGGTGTTCGCGCGCCAGGAATACATCGCGCCCGACGACGTGCGCGGCCACTTCGCCACCCTCAACGCCGCCATCCGCGCGCAGGGCTGGCCGACGCTGGACAGCGCACGCGGCAGGATCGTGTTCCTGCTCGACCAGCGCCACGTCGGCCCGGCGTATCTGCAAGGCCACGCCTCGCTGCGCGGCCGCGTGCTGTTCACCAACGCCAGGCCCGGCGACGACGATGCCGCCTTTACCGAACTCAATGACGGCAGCGCCGAAGAGATCGCGCAGCTGGTCAAGCAGGGCTATCTGGTGCGCACCCGCACCGATGCCGACCTGCAGGAAGCGCAGCGCAACGACACCAGGCGCCGCGACGCCATGCTGGCCAGCGGCGCGCAACTGCTGAGCACCGATTACCCGGACGGCGAAGCGGCTGCCAATGGCTACGTCGTCGGCTTCGCCAGGCACCTGCGCGCACGCTGCAATCCGCAGTTTCCCGAGGCGCGCTGCAGCGACGCGGACCTCAAGCCCTGAACGCCGTATCGATGCCATGACGATGCAAATCGCGATCCACCGCCGGCTGCCCCATGTGGCGGCGTGGCTGCTGCTGGGCCTGGGCCTGGCGCTGATGTCCTCCCACGCTTCCGCCGCCACGGACAGCATGCAGCTGGAACGTGTGGTGCTGCTGTACCGCCACGGCGTGCGCACGCCGCTGCCCGGCGAGATCCAGCTCGACGAAGCCGGCGGCAAGCCATGGCCGCAGTGGAAGCAGGCGCCGAGCCAGCTCACACCGCATGGCATCGCCGGGGTGAAGCTGATGGGCGCCTATGACCGCCAGCGCCTCGCCGCGCTGGGGCTGTTCAAGCCACACGGTTGCCCGGCCGCGGAGCAGTTGTGGTTCTGGGCCAATACCGACCAGCGCACCATCGACAGCGCGGCGGCGCTGGCCGAAGGCTTCGCGCCCGGTTGCCATATCCCGGTGGGCCACCAGCCGCAGGGCAGCGAAGATCCGCTGTTCCATCCGATCGAGGCGAACACCACCGACTGGAACGAAGCGGATGCGGTGGCTTCGATCCAGAGCGCCACCGGCGGCCCGGACGCGCTGACCGCGCCGCATGCCGATGCGCTGGCGGCGATGGCGCAGGTAATGGGTTGCGGTGGCGCGCACGACCCGGCGTGGTGTTCGCCGGGCACATGGCACGGCAGCCTGGCGCTCGCGCCGGAAACGGGACACATGCGGCTGACCGGCCCGATCGCCACCACCTCGGGCACGGCCGAAGCGATCCTGATGGCGTATGCGGAAGGCCGGCCCTTGCCGGAAGTGGGCTGGGGCCGCACCGACGCGCAGCGGCTGCAGCAGCTGTCGCAGTTGCATGCGCTGCTGTTCGAGATCCATGCGCGGCCCAGCTATGTGGCGCAGCGTGTGGCTTCGTCGATGAGCGGGCGCCTGCTCGAACTGTTGCGCAACCCGCATGGGCCGCGGCTCAGCGTGCTGGTCGGCAGCGACAACAATATCGTCGCGCTGGCGGCCGTGCTGGGCGTGCATTTCCAGCTTGGCGGGTATGCGAAGGACGATCCGCCGATCGGCGGGGCGTTTGGCGTGGAGTTGTGGAAGGACGCGGCGGGCAAGCGTTATGTGCGCCTGTTGTATCAGGCGCAGAGTCTGGAGCAGTTGCGGGGGTTGGATGGCAAGGCGCCGCCGGAGACGTTGGCGCTGGTACCGGCGGGATGCGAGGTGGATCAACCCTGCCCGCTGGACGTCGTGGTGACCGCACTGGAACGAGCGGCGGCACATGCGCGTAAGGCGCAGACCGCGCAGCCGCGGCCGTCTTCAGCCCCGCGCCCATGACCGTGCCGGCGTAGGTTGGGGTGAGCGCAACGAACCCCAACGATACGATACGTTCGGCAGTGGTCATCGTTGGGGTTCGCTGCGCTCACCCCAACCTACGCCGCGTGGCTTATTAGAGCCCGTCCAGAAAACTTGCCGTCGGCACAAAATACAGCGACCCCGTCACCGCCCTGCTTACATCCAGCAAACGGTCGTAATTCCCCGCCGGCCGCCCCACGAACATGTTCACCAGCATCCGCTCGATCCGCGACGGCGAGCGCGCATAGCCGCAGAAATAGGTGCCGAACTCGCCCTTGCCCACCTCGCCGAACGGCATGTTGTCGCGCACGATGTCCAGCTCCTCGCCGTTCTCCTCGATCACGGTGAGCGCGTTGTGCGCGTAGCTGGGCTTGGTTTCATCGTCCAGCTCGATGTTCGAGGCCTTCCTGCGGCCGATGATCTTTTCCTGCTGCTCGACCGGGATCGCATCCCAGGCCTTCAGGTCGTGCAGGTACTTCTGCACGATCACGTAGCTGCCGCCGGCGAAGCCTGCGTCCTCGTCGCCGATGATGGTGGCGTCGAACGCCTCCTGGTGCACCGGGTTCTCGCTGCCGTCGACGAAGCCCAGCAGGTCGCGCGCGTCGAAATACTTGAAGCCGTGCACCTCGTCTTCCACCGCGGCGAACTCGCCCAGGCGCGACATGATCACCGTCGCCAGTTCGAAACACATGTCCATCCGGGTGGCACGGATATGAAACAGCAGGTCGCCGGGCGTGGACGGCGCATGGTGCGCGCCCCGGATCTCGCGGAACGGATGCAGCTCGGCCGGCCGGGGCTGGCCGAACAGGCGGTCCCACGCAGCGGAGCCGAATCCGGTGACGCAGGAGAGGCGGCGCTCCGGATCGCGGAAGCCGATCGAGCGCACCAGCGCGGACAGATCGGCGCACAATCCACGCACGGCCGCGTCGCCGCGAGGGTCGGGCTTGAGCGTCACCACCAGGAAGATCGCCGCCTGGGTCAGCGGGGCGGTCACCGCTTGCGTCATGACAGAAGACACATCGAATCCTTTGCTTGAATGGCCGGTCTTGCCGCGGCGCCGGGTTGCGGCGCCGCGAAAGTGCGGGAACATTGCGGCGCGGCCACGGACCTGTCAATTCGGCTCAGGGCTGCCAGTCCTTCATCCACGCGGCGAACAGCGCGAGCTGGTCCTGGTTCCAGCCGGGGCCGCTCGGCGGCATGCGCGGCTTCTCGCTGCCGTCCAGGCGCGCCAGCACGTGGCGCGCGTTGGCGTAGTCGGCGAACACGGCGTCGCCGGCGGGGTTGGCCATGTAGTCGTACTCGCGCAGATGGACGCCCATGCCGCCCATGCAGCGCGCGTCGCCGTCGGTGAACAGCGCGGCGATGTCTTTGGCGAAGGATACGGTCATGGCTTGCTCCCGGCAGGGATGAACGAGGGCGGCCAGCATGTCCACCGCCGCCGCGCCGCTGTAGGTCCGCGCGGGACGCCACCGTGTTTCCGCGCGGGCACCAACCGCCGCCGTGCATCTGCGCCACA
This sequence comes from Dyella sp. SG562, assembly GCF_011759495.1. Lineage (NCBI taxonomy): Bacteria > Pseudomonadati > Pseudomonadota > Gammaproteobacteria > Lysobacterales > Rhodanobacteraceae > Dyella > Dyella sp. SG562. The sequence goes on along the minus strand of NZ_JAAOYS010000008.1, from coordinate 90,604 downwards.
ATGCAAGGTGGCGCAAACGATCGTCACGGGCGAGGGATCGCTCCCACGCAAGGGGTAAGCACAGCGCATGGCCACCAATGACCTCAACGCCGTCTTCCACGGCCTGCGCCCGCGCCTGCAAGGCATCGCCTACGGCATGCTCGGCAGCGTGGCCGACGCCGAGGACGTGGTGCAGGACGTGTGGCTGCGCTGGCATGCCGCCGAGCAATCGCGCATCGGGAACCTCGAAGCCTGGCTGGTCACCGCGACCACCCGCGCCGCCATCGACCGCCTGCGCGCGCTGAAGGCACGGCGCGAGCACTACGTCGGCATGTGGCTGCCCGAGCCGATGCTGACCGACGCCGCGGACACGCCGGAACAGCTGCAGGAGCGCTCCAGCGAGGTGTCGGTCGCCCTGCTCCTGCTGCTCGAACGCCTGTCGCCGGAGGCCCGCGCGGCCTTCCTGCTGCGCGAAGTGTTCGACGTGGGCTATCCCGAGATCGCCGGGATCATCGACAAGAACGAGGCCGGCGTGCGCCAGATCGTGCACCGCGCGAAGACGCATCTGCAGGATGGGCGGCCGCGCTATGCGGTGTCCGCGGAATCGCACCTGCGCATCGTGCGGCGGTTCGCGCAGGCCACGGCCGAGGGGGAATTCAAGCTGCTCACGGCCTTGCTGGCCGACGACGCGGAGCTGATCGGCGACGGCGGCGGCAGGACCACTTCGCTGCCCCGGCCGATGCCTGGCGGCAAGCGAATCGCGCAGCTGCTGTATGCCGGCAAGCTGCGTTTCAAGGGCGAGCTGGGTATCGACGTGGTGGAGGTCAACGGACGGCTGGCGATCCTGCGCTCGATCGGCGGGAAGCTGGAGTCGGTGATGATGGTCGAGACGGATGGCGAGCGGGTCACCGATATGTTCGTGCAGCGCAATCCGGAGAAGCTGGCGGGGGTGGCGCAAAAGCTTGGCCTGGAACTGTGGACCCCACTTTAAACCGCCACCTGCCCCCTCTCCCCTCCGGGGAGAGGGTTGGGGTGAGGGGCCGGGCGGAGCGATGAGCCGAGGGTCGAGAAAAGCCGAAGAGCTTTTCTTCGCTGCGTAGAACGACCGTGGCAAGAGTGGCCCCTCATCCGGCTGCCGCCACCTTCCTCGCTCCTCAAAGCCGCGCACATCCATGTGCGCTCCCCGCGTGCTCCCCGACGGGGAGAAGGGTTCAATAGCAGCCTCAATGCACCGGCGTCAGCAGCGGCTTCCCCTGCTCTTTCAACAACAGCACCACGAACTTCGCCGGCTGCGTCTGGCTGGCATTGCGGCCGATGGTGTGCACATCGTTGGGCCCCTCATAGAAGGTATCGCCCGCCTTCAGCGTCACCGGCTTGCCGCCCTTCACGCCCATCACGATCGACCCTTCCAGCACATACACGAAGGCATGCGCATCGTGGCGATGCACCGGATCCACCGAGCCCGGCGGATAGTCCACGGTAATCATGGTGGCCTCCTTGCCTGGGTAGTCGCTCAACGCCTTGGTCATCAAGGTGGCCACGCTGGCATGCGGACCGGTTTCCTGCGCGCCGGCTGCGCCGGCGGCCGACAGCAGCAGGGCCGCAAGGATTCTGGAAACGCTCATGCTGTTCTCCTCGTCAGTGATCAGGCCAGCCCGGCCTTGTCCAGGCCATAGGCCTTGTCGAACGCGCCCGGCTGCGGACGGAACGCCACGTTGATGCGGTTCCACGCATTGATCGCCATCACCAGGTAGGTCAGGTCGGTGATCTCTTTCTCCGAAAGCTGGGTGCGCACGCGCTCGTAGAGCTCGTCCGCCACACCCTCGCGCGGCAGCTCGGTCAGCGCCTCGGTCCAGGCCAGCGCGGCGCGCTCGCGCGGCGAGAACAGCGTGGATTCGCGCCAGGCCGTCACGTGATACAGGCGCAGCGCGCGCTCGCCGTGCAAGGTCGCCTCCTTCACGTGCATGTCCAGGCAGAAGGTGCAGCCGTTGAGCTGCGAGGCGCGGATATTGACCAGGTCGTGGATCGCCGCCTCGATCGAGGCATGATTCAGGGCAAGGCTGAAGTCGGCGAACTTCTTGAACAGCTCGGGCGACTGCTGCTGGTAGTTGAGGCGCTGGCTCATGGTCTTTCCTCGTGGGTGGTGGTGGAAGGCATTGCGTGGCCGGCGGAAGACTGGAACAGGCGATGGGCGGCCGGTAGGCGCGCGCGGCGGCTCACGCTGTTGCCTGCATGGCATCAATGCGCATCACCAGCTCGCGCCCCAGTATTCGGACTGCTCGATCCAGGCATCGAAGTCCATCGCGCACAGATGCGCATCGGTGCCGGGAAGCAGGGAATCGCTGGCCAGCCGCGCGCCGAAATAGGGCACCAGCGGGTCGGCGACCACGTCGTACGGTGCTTCGATCTGGGTGAGAAAGCGCTGGATGATCTCGGACATCCGCTCGCGCTCCGGCCCCGCCATCTCGATCACGCCGTTGCGCGGCGGACGCACCGCCAGTTCCGCCAGGCAGGCGGCGACGTCCGCCGACGCCACCGGCTGGATATACGCCGGCGCCAGGCGCAGCGCCTGGTCGTAGACGCTGACCTCGACGATATCCAGCAGGAATTCGAAGAACTGCGTGGCATGCAGCACGGTGAACGGCAGGCCGGACTCGCGGATGCGCTGCTCCTGGAAGGCCTTGCCGCGGAAGTAAGGACTGTCGCCGAGCCGCTCGGTGCCCACCACGGACAGCGAGACATGATGCTGCACGCCCGCCGCCGCTTCCGCCTCGAGCAGGTTGGCGATGGCGGCCTTGAAGAAATCGCACGGCGCCTCGCCGACCAGCACGGGCGAGTTGCTCACGTCGACCACGACTTCGGCGCCGTCCAGCGCCTGCACCAGGCCTTTCCCAGTAACGATGTCGACACCGGTGGCACGCGATGCCGCCGCCACCTCGTGCCCCTTGGCGCGCAGGCGGCGCACGACGTTGCGGCCGACCAGTCCGTTACCACCCACCACAACGATGTTCATGCGCTACCTCAACGGGCGATGGCCGATGTCCATGGGCGATCGAATGGCCGCAGCCAGGTTTTCGATGCTAGGCCCGCACCCGCAGCGCCAAAAGCCGCGGCGAGGGACATAGCGCGTTGCCGGAAGCGCACCAATGTGGCGCCGCGTTCCGGCCCACCATGCAGGCCTGGCGGAGCGGCGGAGCGGTGCGATGGAAAAGGGGCGATTGGAAGCATTCACCGATGGCGTGATCGCGGTGGTGATCACCGTGATGGTGCTGGAGCTGCACGTGCCTTCGGCCGCGACCTGGACGGCGCTGCTGGAGGACGGCACGGTCTTCCTCAGCTACATCCTCAGCTTCATCTACGTGGGCATCTACTGGACCAACCATCACCATCTGTTCCAGTTGGTCCGCCGTGTCGACGGCAGCGTGCTGTGGGCGAACCTGTTCTTCCTGTTCTGCCTGTCGCTGTTTCCGTTCTCCACCGCCTGGCTCAACAAGGCGCAGCCCGCGCCGGCCGCGGTGCCGACGGTGTGCTACGGCATCACCCTGCTGCTGACCGCGCTGTCGTGGGGCCTGCTGGAACGCAGGCTGATCGCGGCCAACGGCGGCGAGCAGTCGGAGTTGCGCAAGGCGCTGGGCGCGGACCGCAAGACGCGGCTCTCGATCGCGATCCATCTGGCGGCCACCTCGCTGGCCTTGCGCAGCCCGGTGGCTTCCTGCGTGCTGTACGCGGTGGTGGCGGCGATGTGGTTCATTCCGGACCGGCGGATCGAGCAGCGCCTGGGCGGGATTTAGCCGAGACGGATTTTTTTCGCCGCCCGCGTCACAAACGCCCGGGCTCATACGACTAGGGGGCATGGACCGGCCGGCGCCTGCGCCGGCATCCGTCCGGCTCCCTATCGACGAGGCTATCCGCGCATGAGCTTGAACCTCCCGGACAAACCGCAGCACGAGGCCGACGCCCTGGCCTCCAGCTTTACCGCCAGCTATGCCGGCGTGGTCGCCTTTATTGCCGTCGCCGCCGAGGGCAGCTTCGCCCGCGCCGCCGACCGCCTGGGCGTGGGCCGCTCCGCGGTCAGCCGCAGCGTGCAGAAACTGGAAGCGCAGCTCGATGCGCGGCTGTTCCAGCGCACCACCCGCAACACCTCGCTGACCCGCGAAGGCGAGCTGTTCTTCCGCAACTGCCACCCCGGCGTGCAGCGGATCGTGCAGGCGCTGGAGGAAATGCGCGAGCTGCGCGAAGGCCCGCCGAAGGGGCAGCTGCGCATCAGCGCCACGGTGGGCTTCGGCCGCCGCGTGATCGCGCCGCTGCTGGCGGATTTCCGCGCACGCTATCCGGAGATCGCCATCGACCTGGTGCTGGACGACCGCCTGGCCGACTTCACCTCCGACCGCGTCGACGTGGCCTTCCGCGACGGGCAACTGGAAGACAGCCAGGTAATCGCCAAGCGGCTGGTGCCGATGCAGCTGCTGGTGTGCGCGGCGCCGTCGTACGTACAGGCGCATGGCCTGCCGCAAAATGTGGGCGAGCTGGACGCGCATGCCTGCATCCACTACCGCACGGTGGCGGGGCGGATCGCGGAGTGGGAATTCAAGGTGGAAGGACAGAAGCGCAGGCTGGTGCCGCCGTCGCGCTCGTCCTTCAACGATCTGGACCTGGTGCTGGAAAGCGTGCTGCGCGGCGAAGGCCTGGCGCAGCTGCCGGGCTACATGGTGAGCGACTACCTGCGCGAGGGACGGCTGGTGGCCTGCCTTGCGCAGTACGCGCCGGACGACCGGGGGCATTACCTGTGCTATCTCAGCCGGCAGCAGCTGCCGACGCGGGTGCGGGTGTTTATCGACTACATGACGGAGGCGGTGCGGGGGTTGGAGTTGATGCATGTGCACGGATTGTCCGCTCCGCACCAGCCGGCGTAGGTTGGGGTGAGCCGCAGGCGAACCCCAACGTTTGCGCACCCCATACGCACCGCCCGTTGGGGTTCGCCTGCGGCTCACCCCAACCTACGCCGCGCTACGCCGCGCGCGGTGTTCGATTGATGCCCCCAACGCAACACCATGCGCCCATCCCCGCGCCTACCGCCTCCCTGCCCCGCTGCCTAGCATCACCACGACGCGCATCCAGCGCCCCCCAGCGGAGATTCCCCATGAAAGTCGTGGTCATCGGCGGTACCGGCCTGATCGGCAGCAAGGTCGTGGCGCGCCTGCGCCAGCGCGGGCATGAAGCCATTGCCGCCTCGCCGGCTTCGGGCATCAACACGCTGACCGGCGAAGGCCTCGACGCGGCGCTGGCCGGCGCCGATATCGTGATCGACCTGGCCAACTCACCCTCGTTCGAGGACCAGGCCGTGCTGGACTTCTTCCGCACCGCGGGCGGCAACCTTGCCGCCGCCGAGAAGAAGGCCGGCGTGCGGCACCACGTGGCGCTTTCGGTGGTCGGCACCGAGCGCCTCAAGGACAGCGGCTATATGCGCGCCAAGCTGGTGCAGGAGCAGATCATCCGCGACTGCGGCATCCCCTACACCATCGTCCACTCCACCCAGTTCTTCGAATTCCTCAGCGGCATCGTCAAAGCCGCGGCCAAGGGCAGGCAGGTGCATGTGTCGCCCGCGCTGATCCAGCCGATCGCCTCGGACGACGTGGCCGACGCCGTCACCGATTACGCGCTGGGCAAGCCGGTGAACGGCACGGTGGAAATCGCCGGCCCGGATGCGTTCGGCCTGTCGGCCCTGGTCGAGCGTTTTCTCACGCTCACCCACGATCCGCACGAAGTCCTGGCCGATGCCAGCGCGCCGTACTTCGGCGCCATCCTGCAGCGGGACTCGCTGCTGCCGGCTTCGGGCGCACGGATCGGCGCGGTAAATTTCCAGACCTGGTTCGACCGTTCCGAGTTCGCGCAGTCGGTATAAGCCCAGACGCCTGCGAGTTCCACGTGAGCCAGCCACAGCGCCCTTCCACTGCACTGCTCGACAAGTACCGCGGCGCGGATTTCCGCCCGCTCTACACCGGCACCGTGCGCGTCACCGGCGGCGAGGCCGCGCATGCGCGTGCATCCGGCGTGGCCTGTTCCGACGACGGCAAGCTGGATGTGCGCCTGCGCATGCCGGCGGAACTCGGCGGCCAGGGCGAAGGCACCAATCCCGAGCAGCTGTTCGCCGCGGGCTATGCCGCCTGCTTCCACGGCGCGCTGACCCTGCTGGCCGCGCGTGCGGGCGTGGCGATTCCGGATGCGGCGGTCACCGCCGCGGTCACCTTCGGCCGCGATCCGGTGGACGGCTTGTTCATGCTGATCGCGCGGGTGCGCATCGAGCTTCCCGGCGTGGCGCGCGCCACCGCCGAAGAACTGGTGCGCAACACCGAGCGCATCTGCCCCTACGCCAAGATGGCGCGCGAAGGCATCGACTGCGTGGTGTCGCTGGACTGAAGCCGCGGCTCAGCCCGCGGCGCGCACGGGGCGCGGCGCGGGACCGTCCTCGCCGCCGTCGTCGCAGCGATGCAGCGCCAGCAGGCGGCTGCCGCGGTAGGTGATGCGCAGCGGCACGGTCTTGCCGTTGCGCTCCATCTTCGCCGGCGCCAGCGCGGCACAGCCGGCTTCGAGCGGGGCGAGATAGCCCATCAGCATCAACCGCGCGGCGCGGCGCGTTTCCACCACTTTCAGACGGCCGGCATGGATCTGCAGCAGCGTGTCGATGTCGGCCTGGTCCAGTTCGATGGACATCGCCATCCTCTTCTTCTTATGTACTGGTGCTTGCGGGAGGCGCAGGCTCGCACACGGATATGACACAACCGCGACGCGCATCACACTCCACACCGCCTTCACGCCGCCAGCTGGCGCAGGGCGATGCCCATGGCGATGCGATAACTGGTCGGCAGATCGCCGTTGATCACGATGGTGGCCAGCGGCGCATGCCGCGCGGGGCCGGGCGGCGCCATGGCCGCGCCGCTGTCGTCGTGGATCTCGATATACGGCGAAGGCAAGGCATCCAGCGCTTCGCCCAGGCCGTCGGGCTGCGCGCGCACCTGTTCGGCCAGGTCGCCCGGATCGAGCACCACGAATTCGGTGTCGTCCGCGCGCAGCTCGCGGATGCGCCCGACCAGATCCTTCACGCCCCCGCACTGGCATACCGCCAGCGTATGTCCCGCCGCCTGCACCGCGCGCTGCAGCGCGGCCACGAAATCGCCGCCGACGGCGTGTCCTTCCGCATGCGGGCCTTGGACGATCAGGATGCTCATAAGCGATGGACCTCGTTGGGGGAACCAGGCCATCTTGGCGCCGGTGCGGATAAAGGCTCCACCAAGCGCGGGTGGCTGCGCATAAATTCCGCGCATATTTTTTTCGGCGCACCGCGCTAGAGATAGGCGTCCTCCGGCGGCATGCGCTCGCGCCATGCGTCGAGCCATGCTTCGCGCTCCGCTGCGTAATCGAAGGTGGCTTCGGCGCGCTCTTCCTGCAGTTGCAATACCTCGAACGCAAACGCCTCCTCGCCCAGCTCGCGCCAATCGTTCTGCAGCTGCGCGATACGGTGCATGCCCAGGCGCAGCTGGGTGCGGTGGCGGTTGAGCGCGCCGGTGGTGTTGGCGCTCTGCCCGATCAGCATGCGGCCGCTGCGCAGGTTGCGGACGGCGTAGATGCCCATCGGCGGGAAAGCCAGCTTGTAGGCCTGCAGCAGGGCTTTGCGCCTGGCGCGGTCCATCACGCTGCTCCGAGCATGGCTTCGATGCGTGCGCGCACGTCGTCCGGCCAGGAAGCGATGCACAGGCGCAGGCGCGGGCGGTCGTCGGCGAACAGGGCGCGCGCGGCTTCTTCGAACTGCGGGCGGTCGCCGCCGGCGTCGCGCATGTAGAAGTAGCAGTCCTCCTTGGCCGCGGCCTTGCGGTAGTGGCCGTCGGCGTCGCGGCTGGCGCGCTCCACCAAGCGGCGCAGGGTGGCCTGGGCGCTGATCGGCTGCGCGTCGAGCCAGGCCCAGTGGCGGTCGAACAATTGGATGTTGCGGCCACGCGCAGAGGGGGGCGGCTGGTGAGTCGGGGATGGCATAGGGGGTTGATCCTTGGAGGGCGGGGCCGACATATATACCCGGGCTAATTGGCTCGGTCAATATATACTGGGCAAAATATCCGAGAGCCCCGGACGGTGGTGCTTCCCAGCCAAATTCCCCTGGATAGAAACAGCTTTATCAATGACTTGGAAAGATTTCCTTCCATCCCTGGCAACTCCCCCATAAAGTTGTATATTGCAACCAATAGCCGCCAAGGGGGCCGCCACCATGAACGACCTGATCGACGACATCCGCGCCGCCTCCCGCCAGATGGCGCGCGAATGGGGCTTCCTGCGCCCCACCCTGGCCGGCACCACCTACTCGCCTTCCGCCGTGCACGCCATCGTCGAACTCGGCCGGCGCGGCACGCTGACCGCGGCCGACCTGGTCGAACTGCTGGGCCTGGACAAGTCCAGCATCAGCCGCCTGCTGACCAAGCTGACCGAGGCCGGCGAGATCACCGTGCTCGACAGCGCCGGCGACGCGCGCATCAAGCCGCTGGTACTCACCGAGAAGGGCCGCCGCACGCTGGCCGCCGTCGACGCCTTCGCGCGCAAGCAGGTGACCGCCGCCGCCTCGCACTTCGCGCCGGCCCGGTTGGAAACGGTATGCGGCAGCCTCGTCGCGTATGCGCAAGCGCTGCGCGCGAATCGCCTCGGGGTGGCGCCGGTACCGGAAGAGATCCGCATCGAGACCGGCTACGCGCCCGGCGTGATCGGCGGCGTGGCCGCGCTGCATATGGCGTATTACGCACCGGCGGTCGGCTTCGGCCAGGTGTTCGAAAGCCGCGTGGCGGCGGCGGTGGCCGACCTCACCTCGCGCCTGGACCGCCCCGGCAACCAGATCTGGCGCGCCATGCTCGGCGACACCCTGGTCGGTTCGGTCGCCATCGACGGCGAAAGCATGGGCCCGGGCATCGCCCATCTGCGCACCTTTATCGTCGACGGCCGCATGCAGGGCCGCGGCGTGGGCCGGCGCATGCTGGACGACGTGCTGCGCTATTGCGACGAGCAAGGCTTCCGCGAAATCCACCTGTGGACGGTGAAGGGCCTCGATGCCGCGCGCCACCTGTACGAGCGCGCCGGGTTCCATCTCGTCTCGGAAGCGCCCGGCGAGCAATGGGGCAAGCCGATGGTCGAGCAATATCTGGTCCGGCAACGGCCGCAGTGACATGATCGCCGGCAGCCTTCCCCAGGAAACCGCTGCCCATGAGCGACACCATCGCCGGCCCCGACGGCAAGCCGCGCTGCCGCTGGAGCGCGTCCGCGCCGGACTTCATGCATTACCACGACACCGAATGGGGTTTCCCTGTCGCGGACGATTTCCGCCTGTTCGAGAAGCTCAGCCTCGAAGGTTTCCAGTCCGGGTTGAGCTGGCGCACCATCCTGGCCAAGCGCGAGAATTTCCGCGCGGTATTCCACGGTTTCGATTACCACCGCGTGGCGCGCTTCACCGAGCGCGACGTGCAGCGGCTCTTGAAGAACGAAGGCATCATCCGCCACCGCGGCAAGATCGAGGCGGTGATCAACAACGCCCGCCATGCGGTGGAACTGGCGGAGCGCGAAGGCTCGCTGGCCGCCTACCTGTGGCGCTACGAGGCCGACCGCAAGCGCCCGGCGCCGACCCAGGCCATTGCCACTTCCGATGAGTCGGTGGCGCTGTCGAAAGCGCTGAAGAAGCAGGGTTGGAAGTTCGTCGGACCCACCACGATGTACGCCTTCATGCAGGCGATGGGGCTGGTGGACGACCACGTGGAGACGTGCGCGATCCGGGCGAAGGTGGAGAAGGCGCGGAAGGCGTTCAAGCAACCCTGATCCCGACAGCGCCCGGCGTAGGTTGGGGTGAGCCGCAGGCGAACCCCAACATCGGCACGTTGATGCGCATCGCGTTGTTGGGGTTCGCCTGCGGCTCACCCAACCTACGCCCGGCGGGGCGTGGCTTTAGAACCGGTAGAACGCATACGCCACATATGTGTTCTGCATCCGCTTCGCCACGATCGGACTATCCGACGCATCGCCCTGCAAACGCGCCGCGATCGCTCGCGCACCCAGGGTCCAGCGCTCGCCGATCCGGTAATCCGCGCCCAGCGAAAACCGCACCGTTTCCAATCCCGACCCCGGCCGATACGCCGCATACCCCGAACGCAGGCTCTGCACATCGTCCACGCCATAGAACGTGCGATTGTGCTTGCCGTCGGCCCAGGTCACACCCGGCCCCGCCACGAAACTGAGCTTGTCGTTCCAGCGGTACTTGCCTTCCAGGTCGAGCGACGCCGTCGTGCCCTGGTCCTTGCCGGCGACGTCGCTGGACACATTGCCGCGCACCGTCAGCCAATCGTGCGTATAGCTGCCGAACAAAGTGACCCGCGCCGTGCGGTCGATATCGCCCATGCCATGCAGGCGCTTGCGGTCGTCGGATTCCTTGCGCGGCTGCACGAAGTCGTACGACAGCGACACGCCGGCGCGCCACTGCTCGTCCTGATGGAAATACATGCCCAGCCCCGCCGGCGAGCCGGAGCCCGGCGCACCGCCTAGAAAGAAACGGCCGTAGCTGGCGCTCACCATCGGCAGCAGCTGGCTGCGCCGCTCGGAACTGCCGGGATAGCGCGGCATGTCCAGCCCGCCGGCGCCGACCACCACATGCCAGCCATCATCCGCCGCGAACGCGGCGCCGCTGCCGGACAGGAAGAAAACCAGGGACAAGGCACGGGCACGACCACGCGCACGGTGATGCATGGGGAACTCCAGTCGGGGGAAGTGAGGGATGGCTTGCGTGCGCTCACCAGGAGCGCAGGCGCTCCGCCAGCGAACGCACCGCACGCAGCACGTGCGGCCGCGCACCGCAGCCGCAGTCGAGGAACAGCGCGGCCTCGATCTCGGCGGTGCCCGGATCGGGGTTGTCCATCAGCAAGGCGGTGGCGGCCATGATCATGCCGGCCTGGCACGGGCACGGCGGCACGCCGCATTCGGCCCAGGCGCGCTGCACCGCATGCAGCTGGCCCGGCGGCAGGCCTTCGCGCGCGGCCAGGCCTTCGATGGTGACAATCTGCGCGCCCTGCACCACGTGCACCGGCACGCGGCAGGCGCGGGTCGGCCGGTCGTCGACGTGCACCGTGCAGGCGCTGCAGCGTCCGTTGGTGCAGGCGAAGCAGGCGCCGGTCAGGCCCAGGTCCTGGCGCAGCACGCGCAGCAAGGGAGTGTCCGGGTCCGCATTGATCGTGCGGGCCTGGCCGTTCACACTCAGGCGCATCGTGCAGCGTTCCGGCGCGGTTTCATCCGGAACGGCGGCGGGCGGCGCATCGATGGGCAGGCGGCTGGGTTGGGCGCTCATGGCATCGTCTCAGGCATCGTCTCTTGGACGGAGGGAGCCGGCCCCTTCCCTGTCCGCGTGCGGGGTGGAGCGGACCGTGCCGGATGTCTGGCAGTCTGGCCGTCCGGATTTAAGAATTCTTTAAAGCCGCGCGCCTAGGCTGCATGACTCATGACACGGCTGCAGCGCCACGAGGGGACCTTGCCGAACATCCTGCTAGTCGAAGACGACCGCATGCTGGCCGACGCCATCGCCGCGGCCCTGCGCCAGGACGGCTGGCACGTGGACTGCGCGCACGACGCCGCGGCCGCGCGCATCGCGCTTACCGACCATGCCTATACCGCCGCCCTGCTCGACCTGGGCCTGCCGCGCGGCTCGGGCCTGGACGTGCTGCGCGCCATGCGCGAGCGCTACGACACCACGCCGGCACTGATCATCACCGCGCGCGACCAGCTCGGCGACCGCATCCGCGGCCTCGACGCCGGCGCCGACGACTACCTGGTGAAACCCTTCCAGATCGACGAACTGCTGGCGCGCCTGCGCGCGGTGATCCGGCGCAGCGAAGGCCGCGTGGCGCCGGTGCTGAGCTGGAAAGGCATCGTGCTGGATCCGGCCCGGCGCACCGTCACCCGCCATGGCGAATCCGTGCGGCTGGCCGCGCACGAATACCGCACCCTGCTCGCGCTGATGGAACGCCAGGGCCGCGCGGTGGCGCGCGATCTGCTGGAAGACCTGGTCTACGGCGGCCAGGGCGCGATCGAGAGCAACACCATCGCGGTATACGTGCACCAGCTGCGGCGCAAACTGGGCGAGGACGTGATCGCCACCGTGCACGGCTATGGCTACCGCCTGGGCGAGGAACGCTGATGGCCCTGCGCATGCGCTCGCTGCGGCGGCGGCTGTTCGTGGTGATGCTGGCGATCTTCGTGGTGGCCTGGGGCGTCACTCTCACCGTGCTGGGCGTGCGCTATTCGAAGGACCGCACCGGCCTGTGGGACAGCAGCCTGAGCGAGATCGCGCGCGAGATCCTGGTCTCGATGCCGGCCGACGTCAGCCGCCTCGACGGCAATGCCAACCTGCGCCTGCCCGAGCACAGCGCGCCGCCGCCGGAACGGCACGGCAAGCTCGGGCGCCTGATCTTCCAGGTCTGGATCAAGGACCGCCAGCATCTGGTGGTGCACTCGCTGGAACCGTTCCGCAAACCGCTGCAGCCGGATTTCGCCGACGGCTTCGCCACGCGCAGCATCGACGGCGAGGAATGGCGCATCTATGCCATCACCGATTCGCATGGCGAAGTGCAGGTGCAGGTCGGCAAGCCCACCGCGGACCTGGCCAACGACCTGCGCAAAGGGGTGCGCATCGGCCTGATCACCACTGCCCTGCTGGTGCTGGTGCTGGCGGTGGCGATCCAGCGCGTGCTGTTCTGGTCGCTGCGGCCGATCACGCGCATCCGCCAGGCCATCACCGCGCGCGACACGCTGGACCTTGCCCCGCTGCCCGACCACAACCTGCCCGACGAAGTGCAGCCGCTGGTCGAATCCTTCAACCGCATGCTGGCCCGGCTGGACCGCGCGATGCACAACGAGCGCCAGTTCCTGGCCGAAGCCGCGCACGAACTGCGCACGCCGCTGGCCGCCCTGCTCACCCACGCGCAGGTGGCGTTGCGTTCGCACAGCCTGGAAGAAGCGCAGGCGCCGCTGCGGCAGCTGGTCAAAGGGGTGGAGCGCAGCGCGCGCCTCTCGCAGCAGCTGCTGGATTCCGCACGGCTGGATGCCGACCGCCCGAACAGCGAACGCGTGCCGGTGGAACTGGCCGACCTGGTGGCCATGCTGACGCGCGAGTTCGAGACCATCGCCGCGGCCAAGCAGCAGTCCATCGTGCTCGACACCTGCCCCAGCCCGATCGAGGGCGACGTCGACGAGCTGGGCATCCTGATCGGCAACCTGATCGACAATGCCTTGCGCTATACGCCGGCGGGCGGGCGGGTGGCGGTGAGTTGCCTGCGCGATGGCAACCGGGTGCGGTTGCAGGTGCAGGACAACGGGCCTGGCGTGGCGGAGGAAGACCGGCCGCGGATTTTCGACCGGTTTTATCGGGTGGCGGGGAGCAATGAGCGCGGCAGCGGGATCGGCTTGTCGCTGGTGGCGCGGATTGCGCAGTCGCATGGGGCGAGGATTGAGATTGGAGATGGCCTGGATGGCGTTGGCTTCGGCATCAGCGTGACATTCCCCGCCTGCGATCAAGGCAAGCCGAACCTCACACCCCCGTCATTCCGGCGCAGGCCGGAATCCAGTAGCGACGCGTTTGATGGAGGCGATGGCGCTTAAGGGCTTGCTCTTTAGTGCTTTCGCGAAAGCCGGACAGCGACGCTACTGGATCCCGGCCTGCGCCGGGATGACGAGCAAAGGGCGTTACCGCAACTCCAAAGTCACGATGGCCTTCGCCGGCAGCGATACCGCAAGAACACCATCGCCACCGATCTTCGCCCCATCGAACCCCACCGGCTTCACCGCATCCGGCTTCTCGAAGCTGTTGATGGTGTTAATCGCCGGCGCCGTCAATACACGCCCGCTCACCTTCCCGACCTTCATCCCAGGCAAAGCCACCGCCACCCGCAACGCATGTTCCGGATCGGGATTGACCAGCGCCACGTGCACCGCTCCATCCGTCCCCCGCGCCGCGGTGACGAACAAGCCCGGCACCCGTGCGCCGCCATGCGCGTACTCACCCGCGCGCACCTCCACCGGCAACGACGTCGCCCCCTGGAACACCTGGTACAGGTCGAACACGTGATAGGTCGGGGTCAGCACCATGCGCCCCTTGCTGGTGAGGATCATCGCCTGCAGCACGTTCACCATCTGCGCGATATTGGCCATGCGCACGCGCTCGGCATGCGCGTGGAAGATGTCCAGCGTGATCGCCGCCACCATCGCGTCGCGCAGGCTGTTCTGCTGGTACAGCGCGGAGTCGCCGGGCTCGGTGTCGTACCAGGTCCCCCATTCGTCCACCGCCAGGGCGATGCGCTTCGCCGGGTCGTACTTGTCCATGATGGCGCTATGGCGGGAGACCAGTTCGTCCATGCGCAGCGCGGCTTTCAAGGTGGCGATCCAGGCGTTCTCGTCGAACGCCACCGCCGAGCCTTTGTGCTTCCAGTCGCCGGTGGGCAGCGTGTAGTAGTGCACACCGTAGGCGTCGATCTGCGAGGCCGCGCCGGCCATCACGGCTTCGGTCCAGGCGTAGTCGTCGGCGTTGGCGCCGCTGGCGACCTTCATCAACGCTGGGCCACTCATGGTGCGCGCAAACGTGGCGTACTGGCGGTACTGGTCGGCGTAGTACGCGCCGCGCATGTTGCCGCCGCAGCCCCAGCTCTCGTTGCCGATGCCCAGGTAGGCGATCTGCCACGGCTTGTCGCGGCCGTTCGCGCGGCGCTCGCGGGCGAGATCGGTCTGCCCGTTGCCGGTCACGTATTCCAGCCAGTCGCTCATCTCGCGCGGCGAACCGGTGCCCATATTGGCGGCCAGATAGGTCTGCGCGCCCACCAGCTCGGCGAAATCCATGAACTCGTGCGTGCCGACGGCATTGTGCTCTTCGCCGCCCCACGAGTGATTGGGCCGCACGGCGCGCTTGTCGCGCGGGCCGATGCCGTCGCGCCAGTGGTATTCGTCGGCGAAGCAGCCGCCGGGCCAGCGGATCACCGGTACGTGGATGGCTTTCAATGCATCGACCACGTCCTTGCGGAAGCCGTGCACATTCGGAATCGACGAGTTCTCGCCTACCCACAATCCTTCATCGATACCGCGCCCGAGCTGCTCGGCGAACTGGCCGTAGATTTCGCGATGGATCACCGCGCCCGGTCGATCCACATGCACCGTCACCTGCGCACTTGGCGCATCGGCAAATGCAACGCCAACCGCGCCGGACGACACGCAACACCCCAATACCACCACCCACGTGCGCAACCCCATCGCCTGCTCTCCCTCGTACCGGCGCGAATGCCAGCGCGCATCTTGGGCAAGAGCGGCTTGTGATTTCCGGGAATGGCGCTTGTGTTTTTTCCCAACGTGATATGGCGCACAAGCGCGTTCCGCAGCCTGTGGCTACGGGTGTCACGGAGTGACGTAACATGAACGGATCGCGTGTCACATGAGCGATACAGTGGCTTCACGCACGCTCACGCAAGTGACTGAAAGATCGTGCACTGGCTGCGTCAATGTAAGGCCGGCGACAGTCCTGCGCATGGATTGAATGCTTTGACTCGATCCATGTGATTCATGCTAACTAAAATTTCATCACTTGTAACGATGAGCAACTAGACTGCTCCCCGTCAGCGAAGCCCGGTGCGTTGTCTCCCGGGTGATACGGTCCGGCCCGCTCCAGGACGGGCGGAGCCACGCGGAAGGGCACACCGGAAGGGTGTCGTTCCGCGATGAGCTCCTGGTGGTTCCTGCCGTTTCGCCGGCACTCCCAGCGTCGATATCCGTCGCATCCCCTCGGTCTCCACGGCCCAGGGGCCGGGGGTTGCGTTGTACGGACGACCTTCACCAGTGCGCGGAACGCACGACTTAAGCCCGGCCGCCCGACTTTCGGGGGCGACCGACGTATCGCTGCGGCCTTTTTTTCGCCGCAGCCCACCGGGGGAACGGATCGCCCACGCAAGCGAACTCAAATCAAATCTGATGAACAAGACCACCGCAAAAACCCTTCTTGCTTCCCTGCTCGCCTCGGCCGCGCTCTACGCCGGCTCGGCTCCGCTGTCCCCCGACGTGCACGCCCAGGCCGCCACCACCATCAAGGCGCCGATCTACGGCGTGACGGTGGATGACATTTCCAACATCAACGCCATCGTTACTTCGCTCAGCAAGCTGCCGTACCGCCCGACGGTGCGCGTGGTGTTCGATCCGGACACCAGCACCGCCGACTACTACGCCGCCCTCGTCAAGCTGCACACCGTGGCTTACACCATGGGCGAGATCATGGACTCGTACTACTTCCCGACCGACATCAACACCTACACCGCGCGCACCAAGGAGCTGGTGGGCAAGCTCAACGGCCTGGTCGACGTGTGGGAGATCGCCAACGAGATCAACGGCGAGTGGCTGCGCCCGAACCCGAACGGCAGCAACTCGGTAGTCAATGCGCAGGAAACGCAGATCGGCCAGATGGTCGCCGCCGCGCACCAGATCGTGAAGGCCGCCGGCGGCAAGACCGCCATCACGCTGTACTACAACGACGACAGCAAGGGCACCAACTGCTGGGAAAAGCCGGTCGACAACTGGAAGACCTGGCCGACCACCTTCCTGCCGCTGACCGTGCGCCAGCAGACCGACTACGCCCTGTTCAGCTACTACCCCTACCAGGACTGCCCGGGGCTGTCGCCGTCGTGGCAGGCTGACTTCACCGCGCTGGAAGGCATCTTCCCGAACGCCAAGGTCGGCTTCGGCGAAATCGGCACCTCGAGCCTGAGCGCGCCGGCTTCCGTGCAGACCAACCTGATCAAGACCTACTACCCGATGGTCAATACGATGAAGGACTCGCGCTACATCGGCGGCGTGTTCTGGTGGAACTACGCCGAGCAGATGGTGCCGTACACCAAGACCTACTGGGGCACGCTGAACCAGACGATCTCGACGCTGAAGGTTCCGCAATAAGACCGCACCGCAGCTCTATCGTAGGTTGGGGTGAGCGCAGCGAACCCCAACATGCGCCGGAACAGAAAACGCCTCCTTGCGGAGGCGTTTTCTTTTTCCGACAACGTATGAATCAAGCACCGCCGCAACTCACGCCGGCACCGCATCCAGGCACTCCCCCAGCAACTGCATCGCATCGCGCAGCTCCGCCACCGACAGGCTGCAATAGCCCAGCAGCAGACCCGGCCGCTTCGGCGGCGCGAAATAATGCGGCGCCATCGAATACAGCCCCAGCCCGCGCTCGTGCGCATACCACATCAAGGCCTCGGCCCGCTCGTGGTCGTAGCCGTTCAACCACGCCACCACATGCATGCCCGCCGGCGAATGCACGATCTCCACGCGGTCGCCGGCATGGCGGCGCAGGCCGGCGATCAAGGCCTCGCGCCGGCACTGCAGCTCCTTCCGCGCATGGCGCAGATGCCGCTCGAAACCGCCGCTCTCCATGAAATGCGCCAGCGCGGCCTGCTCGATGCCGGGCGACGACACGTCGCTGAGGTACTTGGCGGTGGTGAGGTCTTCGCGCAGCGCCTCCGGCATCACCAGGTAGCCCATGCGCAACGTGCCGAACAAGGTCTTGGAAAAAGTGCCCGCATAGATCACGCGGTCGCCTTCGTCGAGCGAGCGCAGCGCGGCCAGCGGGTGGGCGTCGTAGCGGAACTCGCCGTCGTAGTCGTCCTCGATGATCCAGCACTGCTTGCGCGCCGCGTAGCGCAGCAGCTCCAGCCGGCGCGGCAGCGACAGCACGGCGCCGGTGGGAAACTGATGCGAAGGGGTGACGCAGATCAGCTTGGGCGCCTGCTCCGGCAACTCCTCGCAGACCAGCCCGTCGTCATCGCAGCGCACCGGATGCAGCTTCGCCCCATGCGCGTGCAGCACGTGATACGCGCCGAAATAATGCGGCTCCTCCAGCACGGCTGTGTCGCCCTCGTCGAGCAGCACGCGCGCGCACAGCGAGTACGCCTGCTGGGTGCCGGTGACGATCAGGATCTTGTCCGGCTCGGTCAGCAGGCCGCGCCGGCGCGCCAGGTAGGCGCAGATCTGCTGGCGCAGCGCAGGCAGGCCCCACGAACCGGTGATGCCCAGCGTCGAATAGGCGGCGGCGCGCGCCAGCTCGCGTCCCCAGGCGGCATTCAAGGCCGGATTGGTCAGCGGGTCGCCGTAGCGCATTTCGTAGCGCAGGCCGTAATGCAAGCGTGCGATCTTGCGCTCGCGGAACAGCCGGGCGCGCTCGGCATAGCGCGACTGGGCCGTATCGGCCGCATTCGCCGGCCGCGGCAGCGACGGCGTCAGCTGCAGGCCGCTGACGTAGCTGCCCGACCCCACCCGGCCATTGATAAAGCCCTCGGCGCGCAGCTGCTCGTACGCCGCCAGCACCGTGGTGCGCGACAGGCCGAGGTTGAGCGCGAACTCGCGCGTCGGCGGCAGGCGCGAGCCGGCAAGCATGCGCCCGTCGAGAATGGACGATTTCAGCGCGCGGACCAGCTGCGCGTATTGCGGACCTTGACCGTCGAGTTCGAGAAACATGCCGGCGCACACTCCATGGCGTCGGCCATAAGGGTTGCGCACAACCCGGGTGCGCAGCAATCCCGGGGCATGCTGCGGCGCGGCTGCACGAAGCGTGCCCACGCTCAGCCGAACGTGAAGGAGTACACCCGCAGCCCCGCCCGCGGGATGCGCAGGTGCAGCACGTGCTCGCGGTCGTCATGGCTGTCGAACAGCGTGTAAAGGCGGCTGCCCTGCACTTCCACCGCCGGTTGCGGGTTGCCGTCGACGGTCACCTCCAGCGCAGTGGTGCTGTCCGCGCTGGCCACCATGTACAGCCTGGCTGCCTTGAAGCGCAGCTGCAGTTCCACCTCCATGCCCACCGTGCGGGCGTACTGGCGGGTGATCTCCCAGCTGCCTCCGAGCGCGAACTTGTGCATCGCCAATGCCGCGGGAACGCTGAAGCGCCGCGTCCCTTCGCCGCCGCTTTCCGCATTGCCGAAGCCTTGCTGTCCCGCGCTGCCCAGATGCAGTTCCGGCGTGTCGCCCGGCCCCGGCTTGAACTGGTTCGCCGTGTTCTCCGGCGCCTGCATGTCCAGGCCCAGCAGCAGCCGGATCGCGTTCTCCATCTTGTCGTAGCCGCCTTCGCCATAGTGATGGCCGATCAGCTTGCCGTCGCGGTCGATCAGGTACTCCGCCGGCCAGAACTGGTTGTGCCATGCGTTCCAGGTGGACAAGCCGCTGTCCATCGCCACCGGATAGGTGACGCCGGCCCGCGCGATCGCCGCCTGCACATTAGCCGGGTCGCGCTCGAAATCGAACTCCGGCGCATGCACGCCGACCACCACCAGGCCCTGGTCCTTGTAGGTCTCGTACAGGTGCTCGACGTGCGGCATGGCGCGGATGCAGTTGATGCAGGAGTACGCCCAGAAATCGATCAGCACGACCTTGCCGCGCAGGGCGGACATGCGCAGCGGCGGTGAGTTGAACCAGTGGTCGATGCCGGCGAATTCGGGGGCTTGCGTGGGCGTGGACGCCACTGCTTCGCCGCAAGCGAAGGAGAGTAGCGCCGCCAACAGCATCGACTTGTTCATCGCCATAGCTCCCATAGGCAATCGCTGCAAAGGTGCCCGGCGCATGTGCCGGGCACCTGCCGCGCGGACTCAGTAGTCGTAGGTCACGCCGAACTGCACGTAGCGCGGCGCCTGCGTGGACAACGGCAGGTTGTAGTTCGGCAATACGTTGGCCGAGCTGCCGTAGTTGGCATTGGTCTGCAGGATCTGCTGCTTGTTGAGCACGTTGTAGATCTGCACGCTGAAACCCAGCCGCTGGCGTCCCCACTCTGGCCGGTACTGCGCCCCCAGGCTGAGCAGGTAGGTCCATGGCTGGCGCTTGGAGCCCGGCGTGAACGGCACGCCGCCGCAGAAATGGTAGAAGGGTCCGTAGGCCAGGCCGGGGTTGGTCTGGTCCGCACCGTAATAGCCGAGGCAGCTCTTGGGCGAGCCGGACAGGATCGCCAGGTTGCCCGACAGCATCCACTCCGGCGTGAGCTGGTAGTAGCCGTAGGCCTTGATCTGGTGCTTGCGGTCGTTGGACAGATAGCCGTTGGCGTAATCCATCACCTGCGTGTAATCCCAGTCCACCGTCGCCGACACGTCGACCTGGCCGATATCCGAACGCACCTGGCCCTCGGTATTGCCGTAGTTGCGCGAGAACAGGTAATCGAGCTTGCCGTACCACTTGCCGTCGAACGGATGCTCCAGGTACATCTCCAGCGCGTAGTACTTGCGCTTGAGCGTGGTGTTGAAGCCCATGTCCTTCTTCCAGTCCAGCGGCACGTCGTAATAGCCGCCGGAAAGTTTCGCCACCTGGATGATGGGGTTCACGCCGGGATTGATCAGATAGCTGCCCTTGATGCCGTTGACCTTGTCGTAGTCGTCCATGCCCAGCTGGGCCATCTTGGCGGCGATGCGGCCGGTGTCGCCCCAGTCGTCGATGGCGCGCCCGAGCTTGCGGTACGTGGCCTTGGCGCCGTACACCCAGGCATCGCCGAGCTTCTTGTCGAAGCCGAGGATGAACTCGTCCTGGTATTCGGACTTGATATTGGTCGCCGCGGCCGTCTTCGGATCGCGCGGCTGGCCGTATTCGAGATTGGCCGAGATCGGCTGCTCCAGGCCGCGGTAGGTGTCGATGGGCGTCAGGCCGGTGGGATAACCCGTCTTCGGATCGATGCCCGTGTAGGTGTAATACACATTGGTAAACAGCGAGGAGCCGGCCGAGCGCAGCGCCACCGAGGCGGGGATGGCCAGGTAATAGCGGCCGGCGTTGCCATACACCTTCAGGCTGGAATCGCCGTTGACGTCCCAGGTAAAGCCGAGCCGCGGCGCCAGCTGCGAATGGGTCAGGCGCAGATAAGGCGTGCCGGCGCCGTTGTAGTTGGTGAACTCGTCATTGCGCAGGCCGATCTTGACCAGCCAGCGGTCGTTGATCTGCCAGGCGTCCTCGATGTACTGCGCCTGCTGCTTCACGCGCACCGACGCACTGTTGACGATGACCCGCTTGGAAACGTAATAGCCGGTCGAACCTCCCGTATAGCCGCCGGGCGGGCGCACCCAGGGATACATCTGCCAATCGGGGCCATTGGCGTCGGGGCCGCCGGATATCCAGCCGTTCGGATCGCCCAATAGGTATTGCCATGCGTAGCCGGGGCCGGAGGTGAACTGGCCGTCGTGGATGTCGCGCACGTCCTGGTTGTCGAGGCCGGCGGTCAGCGTGTGGTCGCCCAGCTTGTAGCTCAGGTCCAGGCGCAGGTTGGTGTTCTTGGTGATGTGCTGCGGATCGAACAGCTGCGACAGGCTTTGCGAGTTGCCGAACGATTGGCCGCCGGTCACCGCCGGGTTCTGCGAGGTCTGGCGCAGGATCGGCGCCAGCGTCGGGTCGTAGCCCGGCAGCTCGTTGAAATGCGTGCCCTTCATCTTGCCGTAGAGCACGGAGAGCGTGAGCGAGTCGGTGATGTAGCTGGTGAACTTGCCCAGATACAGATCCGAGCCGTCCTTGATGCTCAGGTCGGGATGGTCGAAGCGGCCTTGCTTGCCGGTGGCGTAGTCGTATTGGTACAGGTTGCCGCGGTAGGACGATTTATTCGACGCGCCGGTCAGCTCGAGCAAGTTGCTGTCGGTGATGTTCCAGTCCAGCTTGGTGTACCACTTCGGATCGCTCAGCCGGCTGTGGTTGTTGTAGCTGGGCTTCTGGTTGAAGCCCACGCCCGCCACGGAACCGACCGCACCCGAGGGCGTGCCGCCGGAGGCGCCGGTGCCTTCGATGCGTTCGCCCTCGACCGAAGCGAATACGTACAGCTTGTCCTTGATCAGCGGGCCGCCGACATAGGCATCGGCCGTGGTGGTGGTGGACTTGTTGTCGCGCCGGCGCCAATACAGCTGCCCCGCCTTGGGGCTGCCCTCGCCGTAATAGATATCGCGCGGATCGCCCAGCAGGGCCTTCGGTTTCCACAGAAACTGCCCGCCGAAATGCCATTCGTTGGTACCGCGCTTGCCCACCTGGCTGATCACGCCGCCGTCGGAGCGACCGTACGCCGCGCCATAGCCGCCGCTGAGAATTTCTTCCTGGTCGATCGAACCGTAAGGCAAGGTCAGGCCGCCGAAACCGCTGATCGGATCGGTGGTGTTGAATCCGTTGATGTAATACGCGTTCTCGGTCACCGACGAACCGCCGAACGAAACGAACTTGCGCGGCGACGATGCGCCCATGCCCATGCCCATGAACAGGTCGCTGCCCTCCACCGCTCCCGGCGCGAGCAAGGCGATCGCCTCGGCGCTGCGCGCCAATGGCAGCCTGGCCAGCTGCTGCGAGGTGATCACCGTGCGCGAATCCACCTGGGTCACGTCGATCGCCGGCAGGCTGTTCGCCGTCACCGTCACCGAGGCCAGGTTCTGCGCGTTCTGCGCCACGAAGGAAACCTCGGTGCCCGAGCCGACGTGCAGTTCGACGTCGGTACGCGTGTCGACCGTCTGCCCATCGCGCTGCAAGGTGACGGTGTAGGTGCCCAGCGGCAGCGCGCCGATCGCATAGCGGCCCGATGCATCCACTGCCACCTGCCGCGTCACGCCCGATGCGTTCTGCACTTTCACCGTGCCGCCCGCGGCGGCCGGCGCCTGGCCGAAGATGCTGCCGGTGGTGGCCTGCGCATGCACGGGCGGCGCCATGGCGCCGTACAGCGCGAGCGCCAGGGCCATGCCGAGGGCGGACGGACAGACCCTGGATCGGGCCGAGCGAATCCGATGCTGGTAGTTCATGCGACTCCCCTTGAATAGCTTGATGGATATCCGCGGCCCGGATGCCGCGAAGACACTGCGGTGGTGCCATCGGCACCGGCGAGGACCACGCCGCGGCCGCAACTGCCTGGCGTGGCGGTTTTGGCGCACAGGCCTCCACGACCTCCCGTGCGGAGGCCTGTGCACGAACATGAGGTCGATCCCCTGCGCTCAGGCGGGCGGCGCTTGACCGTTGCCGCGCAGACAGCCGGCAAGCTTCTTGTGGAAAGCGATGACGCGCGTGGCGTCGGGTGGCTCGGCGAGCATGGTGTAGAGCTCGACGATGGCTTCGGCACGCTGCGCAACGCTCAGCGCGCCGCCGGCCAGCACGATGTAGGACTGCAGCATCTGCAAGGCGGCGGCGAGCCGTTCGGCATCGACGCCGGTCTTGTGCGCCGGCGCGTTCGCCGCCGGCACGTCGTCGGCGGTCATGCCGCCCTCGCCGCTGACCAGCCACAGCGCCGAGATGCCCATGGCACGCGCCAGCACCACGCAGCGGTGACGCGAGATATCGCCGCGGCCGCGGCTCCAGTTGTTCACCGTGCGCGCGGTGACGCCGCAGCAGCGCGCCAGCGCGCCGACGCCGCCGGCACGTCCGATCAGCAGCCGGATGCGCTCGGGGAAATCCTGTTCGGCGGTTCGGGCCGATGCTGCAAGCCTGGTGTAAGCTCGGGCATGCGCCTTGCCTCGGCGGTCGGCTACGTCCAGTGCAAAAGGAACGCCGGATACGGCGGCGCCGGTCGAGATCGTTCTCGCCGCCGCCAGCAAATCATCGGACACGGATACCAAAGCGGACACAGGGTTCACTCCGGATCGACTGGGCTGGAAGAAGGGACTCGCACGGAAGTGGGGAGCTTCCGGCGAGCCAAGGTGGCCGCGTCAAACCGTTGAGTGTGGGGACATCAACTTTTCGTTATCGCGGCTGGAGGCAAAGATAGGCGCCGGCCGCGCGGACGGTACATAACCAATTTGGACGGATTCGTAGAGACCAATTCAGATTGGCGGGGCACGCGCGAGCCTCGCCCGACCTCCCCCTCCGGCCAGGGAACTCAAGCCTTCGCGCAACCTGCCCCCTCTCCCCCGCGGGGAGAGGGTTGGGGTGAGGGGGACCTACGAAGCGGTGAAGCGAGAGCACTAAAGCAAGCGACGCTTCGTCGCTCTTCCACCGCGAGCACCCACCCCTCATCCGGCTGCCGCCACCTTCTCCCCGAAGGGGAGAAGGAATCCATATTGGTCTGGCGAGGGAACTCAAGCCTTCGCGCAACCTGCCCCCTCTCCCCAGCGGGGAGAGGGTTGGGGTGAGGGGGACCTACGGAGCGATGAAGCGAAGCAGCAAAGCAAGCAATGCTTCGTCGCTCTTCCACCGCGAGCACCCACCCCTCATCCGGCTGCCGCCACCTTCTCCCCGAAGGGGCGAAGGGTTTTACTAGGCGGGGCTTTCTAGCGCCGCAGCGCCTCCATCTCCGGCAAATACCGCAACTCAAAAAAAGCCGTGTCTCCACCACAAGGCGCCCTTTGCACCAGCGCCACCTCCACATCACGCCCATCCAGCGGCTCCGCCTTGAACGCCTCGTCGCCCCCGGTCTGCCGGAACACCTCATACACCACACCCGCCGCCCCCTTCCGATCGCACGACATCGCCGAAGCCAGATACACCGCACTCTCGCCGCGGCTCAACCGCGCCGTCCCCGCGCCGTCCTGCACCCACGCCTGCACACCGCTGCCACGCACGTCCGCCACCAGCTGCGCATACGCCGCCGGCGCCATATGCCCGGCAAAGAAGGTGCTCACGAACACCGGCCGCGCCAATACGCGGTCCAGCTGCCGCCGCTCCAGCGCCAGGTAATCGCGCAGCACCTCGCGCGCTTCCGGCTCGCGCCAGCGGCGGTCGTCGATCTCCATCGGCAGGTACCAGCCGGCGATGTCCTGCCCGCCCAGCTCGGCGGCCCAACGGCGCGCCGCCTCGGCATCCTGGCGGGCCAGTGAACGCAGGTAGTCGTCCAGCGCCGTTGCCGGCATTTCCTGGCGCTGGAAGAACGCCGGATCGCTGTGCAGCCCCAGCACGACGCGCAACCCGGCGGCGCGCGCTTCGCGAACCCGCTGCAACAGCCATGCATGCCCCGCGGGATCCGCGAAGGCATCGCCATACTGCGTCCACTGCACCACCAGGGTGTCGAAGCCGCGCGCACGCAACTGCGCGAACCACCCCGGCCACTGCGCCACCGCCACCTCGCGGTCGCGCGTCTGCGGCTGGTAGAACACCGCCGTGGCGGCATGCGCCAGCCACGGCGCCAGCAGCAGCGCCACCATCAACCACCACCGCCGCGCCCGGCTCACCACGCGGTCCTCACGATCAGGAACACCGCGTTCTTCTCGCGCAGATAGCTGGTGAAGGCATGCTGCCCCTCCACCGCCACGCTGAAGCGATGCGGATACGCGTCGTAGCGCGTCTCGCCGAACCACAGGTTCCATTGCACGCCCAGGCCCACGCGGCCGTCGCGCTGGAAGCTGCCCCGGTTGCGGTCGATGCCGGTGAACTGCACGCGCGCATACGGCTCGATCGACTGCCCCTCGGCCAGCTTGCGGTGCCAGCCGAGCTGGTAGTCGGCGGTCAGCACCGTCTGCTTGGCGCGCAGATAGCGCGCCACGTCCACGTAGAAGTTCTGCGACCACCAGCCGCCGCCGGAGGCATGCCAGTCGTCGTTGAGGTGCGGGCCGAACGACCAGGAGCCGGCCGCGCGCAGCAAGGTGTCGTTGCGGGTGAAGCGGCTGCCGGACACCGGCGTCTGCTGCTCGGCCGACAGCACGATGTTCTGCGTGGTCAGCGGCTTCCAGTGCACGCCCACGCCCAGCATCCAGCCATGAATCGGCCACACCGAGCCACCGTTGCCGCTGCCGGCGAACACGCGCGCATAGGCCGCCAGCGTATTGATATCGGCGCCGTTCCACGGCGGATCGAAGCGGTACTGCCCTTCCATCTGGAAATAGCTGCGGTACGACTGGCCAGGGTTCGCCGCGTTCGCCGCCGACGACACCGTATCGCCCAGCGTCATGTCGGCATTGAAGCGCCACTTGCGGCCCAGGTCCTCGTGCAGGCGGCGCAGCTCGAAGCGTTGCTGGCCTTCGTCCTGTGCGGCATCCGTGGCGTCAGCGGCGCCGGTGCCGCCGGCGTCGAGCTGGTCGATCGCCTGCGCGGCATAGCTGCGCGCCTGGCTGCTGTCGCCCAGCTTCTGGTGCACGTAGAGCAACTGCCAGGTGAGCTTGGCGTCGTCCGGGTTGGCGCGGTGCGCACGCTCGAACTGCACCACCGCCAATTCCGGCGAGCCATTCTGCAGATAGGCGTAGCCCAGCTGCGCGGCAAGCTTGTCGTCGTCCGGCGCCAGCAAGGCGGCGCGCTGCAGCGAGAGCAGGGCCGGACGGGTTTCGCCGGCCTGGGTCTGCAAGGCCGCCAGGCGCTGGTAGTAGCGCGCTTCCGGATGCAGGGCGATGGCGTTGTCCAGATCGGTGCGCGCCAGCGCCGGGTCGCGCGGCTCGTCAGCCTGCGCGCGCAGCCACCAGTAGGCGTGGTCCTGCCGCCCGCCCTGCGCCGCGTAGCTGTCCAGCCAGGCGCGCGCCACGCCGGGCTGCTCGGCGCTCATCGCCGTGGTCGCCGCGGCGAGCAGGTCGTCGGTCTTCATATGCTCGACCGGCACCGCGCGCCAGGCCTGCAGGGCGGTGGCGTAGTCGCGTGCGCCGTAGGCCTGGTAGGCCAGCGCGCGCGTGGTGTCGGGGTCGGGTTTGCGCTTGTTCGCTTCGGCATAGGCGTATTCGGCCAGGCCGGGGCGGTCGTTGCCGTAGCAGTCGCCGAGCTGGCGCCACAGTTCCGCCGGATAGTCGGGCGAGAGGTCCGACATCACCTGGCGGATGCCGTCGCAGTCGCGCAGCGCGGCCAGGATCGGCACCTGCACGATGCGCAGCGGCACGCTGTCCAGCGGCCGCGCCAGGCGCGCGCGGTCGGCGGCGGAGAACGCGGCGGCTTGCTTGGCCGCCAGCACCGCCAGCCGCGCGAACAAGGTGCCGGCCTGCGGATTGCCGCCGAACGGATACGAGGCCAGCAGCAGCCGCTCGGCCTGGTCCGGCGCGCCGGCATCCATCAGGCGATAGCTGAGCGGATCGAGCAGGCGATGCCCGTCCGGCTGCGCCACCAGCGCCTCGGCTTGTTCGCGCGCGTCCTCATAGCGCCCTTGCGCCAGCGCCAGCGAGAAACGCTCCTCGCGATAGCTGTCCTTGGGCAACCGCGCCAGCAGGCGCTGCGTCGCGCCATCGTCGTGGCGCGCCAGCGCCAGCGGCAGCGACGAACGCGCCTGCCAGGCCGCATTGGCCGGGAAGCGCGCTTCGTACAGATCCAGCAGTTCCGGCCGTGCGCGCCCCACCTGCGCCAGCAGGTTCACCCATTGCCGCTCGTCCTTCTCGTCGTCGAAGGCCGGCTGGTGCACGGCGAGATAGTCTTCCAGCGCCTTGCGCTCGCCCGCAGCGGACAGGCCCAGCGCCACGGCCAGTTCCTGTGCCGGCGCGCCGAGTCCGCCACGCGCCTGCAGGTCGCGCGCTTCCAGCGCCCTGCCCTGCATCAGCAGCACATTGAACCATTGCGCGCGTTCGTCGGGGCCGATCTGCCCCAATTGATCCAGCGCGGCCAGCTGCTGCACGGCGCGGTTGCGATCGCCCAGATAGATCGAGCGCTGCACCAGCGCGCGGCGCAGTGCCAGGCCTTCGCTGGTCTTGGCGAAATCCGCCGCGGCCAGTTCCGCCTGCGTGCGATCGAGCTGGCCCGCCTGCAAGGCGTCGAAGCCGCGTTGCGCACGGCACACCGGCCGGTTGTCGACCTTGCAGTCCACCGCGGCCTCGGCCGGCGGCGGCGCGCGCAGGCGCGGATCGGCCGGCGTATAGCGGCGCTGGTCGTCCAGCACCGTGCGCGCCTTGTCGGCATGGCCGAAATGGCGATACGCCTCGGCCAGGTCCAGCGCGGTGTCGATGCTCTGCGGCGCCAGCGCGCGGGCGCGCTCGAATTCGGCCAGCGCGGTGCGCTCGTCGTTGGCGCGCAGCGCGGCGAAGCCGGCCTGGCGATGGGGATACAACAGGAATTGCTGGTAACGGCTGGCGCTGTCCGGCTGCTGGCCCGCCGCGCAAAGCGGCAGGGCCGGTGCCATGGCGAACAGCGCGGCCGCACAACGAGTCGGCCATGGGCGTTTCATGCCACGCGCTCCGTCCACTGCATAACCTGCTGCACCGGCGGGGCGGCCTCCTTCTCCAGGAGCGCCGCGAGGCTGGGTTGCAGCGCCGATTGCAGGGCCAGCAAGCGGTCGAGCGTGTCCTGGCCGATCACTCCCTGGGCCACCAGGAACGCACCCAGCGGTTGCCCGCTGCGCGCATGGCTCAACAGCAATGCCTTGAATGCCACTTCATCCAGGTGCCCCTGCGCCACCAGGATCTCGCCCAGCATCACCTGCCGGGAAACGTAGTCGTCCCACAGCTGCCGCGCGCGCTCGGCGCCGATGCGCCCGCTGCGTGCGGCGGCCTCCAGCAGCTTGCGCGGATCGTGCTCGCGCTCCGGCGACTGCGCGTACCAGCGGCGCAGCCCCACCGTGACCTGGCCCTTGTGCGCGATCACGTAGCGCACCGGCCGGTCCAGCTTGCGCGCGATCGCCGCCAGCGACACCGGGTCGACGTACGACTCGCTCGCCAGCACCAGCGTGCCGCCGTCCACCCGCAGCGGCAGCACCGCGTACTGCAAGGCCACGGCCGCGGGCATCGCGGTGAAGAGTTCCGGCGCCAAGGTCTCGGCATCCACCGTCTCGGTATCCACGCCGGCCTGTTCGGCGATCGGCCGCGCCAGCTGCTCGGCGGTGATCACGCCCTGGTGGATCAGCGTGCTGCCCGGATGCAGGCCTTCGATCGGCTGCGCGCGCGCCTGGCGCAGGCGCGCCTCGGTGAGCGCGCCCTGGGTCACCAGCAATTCGTCCAGCGAACGCTTGGAGCGGTTCTCGCCGCCGATGCTGGGGAAATCGTGGGTGGTCTTGTCCCAGGCCACGCGGCGCGGATCGCCGGTCTGCAGGATCTGCTTGATCGCGCGCCAGTTGGCCAGGAAGTTGACCAGGTTGCTCCACAGCAGCCGCGGGATCGCCAGCAGTCCCTGCTTCACCCCGTAGTACGCGGTGACGAACACGATGCGCTGCAGGATGCGGTTGGCCATCAGGCCCGCATTGGCATACAGCACCATGTCCAGCCAATGCTGCCCTTCGAAGATCGACAGGAAGCGCGGCGCGCCCGGCCACAGCTGCTGCACCGTGCCGATGACCAGCAGCTGCGCCAGCACCAGCATCGCGCCGAAGCTGACGAAGTTGGCGATGGCGCCCTTGCGGTCGCGCCACAGGAAATAATTCAGCACCAGGCCGTGCCGCCACTTCCAGCCATGCGTGCGGTAGCCCTGGTAGACGATGCCGATGATCCAGCGCGACTTCTGCCGCACCGCGGTCGAAAGGCGGTCGGGGAAATATTCGCGCACGCAGATCACGTTGGACTCGCGCCGGCTCTGCCCGAACGGCGGCGGCTTCTGGTGCTTGCGGTAGCGCAGCACCGGGAAGCGCACGAAGATCTCCTGCATGCCGCGCGCCTTCAGGCGCAGGCCGATGTCGTAGTCCTCGGTCAGGCTCTGCACGTCGAAGGCGACGCCGTTGCCTTCCTCGATCAGCGCCAGCACCGCGCGCCGGCTGAAGCAGGTGCCGACGCCCGCGCTGGGCACCTGGCCGGCCAGCGCCTCGCGCACCGGTACATCTTTGCCATGCAGTTCGGCGAATTCGTCCAGGTAATGCAGGCTGGTGAAGTTGTTCCACTGCCGCTCGAACGGATACACCGGGATCTGGATCAGGTCCTTGCGGCCCACCAGGTAGTTGAACAGGCGCAGCTCCATCGCGCAGACCACGTCCTCCGCATCGTGCAGGATGAAACCCTCGAAGCTCAGCTTGGCGCGGCGCTCGAACTGCAGGATGGCGTCGAGCACGTTGTTGAGGCAGTCGGCCTTGCTGGTCGGACCCGGCCGCGCGCACACCACTTTATGCACGTTGGGGAAGCGTGCGCTCACTTCGTCCACGTCGCGCTGCGTATCGGCGTCGTTCGGATAGGTGCCGACGAAGATGTGGTAGTTCTCGTAGTCCAGCGTGCTGGCGGCCAGCTCGGCCATGTGCCCGATCACGCCGGTCTCGTGCCAGGCCGGCACCATGATGGCCAGCGGCTTTTCCGCCGGCCGGTACAGCTCGTGGTAGTAGGTGCGCTCGTGCCGGCGGTACACCACCAGCGCCTTCCACGTGCGCCGCGTCCAGTACACGAGATCGATGAACAGATCGTCCATGCCGCTCAGCAGCATGAGTATGGCGATCGCCGATACGGCCACGCTCAGGCCGTACAGGTACGTCGTGAATGCATCCAGCCACCACATCCTTAGTGTTCTCCCCTGTCAGACCGCTTCGCGCCGGCGTTCGCCGCCCTCCAGCGCCCCCTGCAGCAGATCCACGATGCGATCGCTGGCCCGGCCGTCGCCGAATGGATTGCCCGCGCGCGCCATGGCGCCGTAGGCCTCGCCGTCGTCCCACAGGTCTTCGATCTGTTTCACGATCGACGCGCGCCGCGTGCCTGCGAGCCGCGCGCAGCCGCCTTCGATCGCTTCCGGCCGCTCGGTCTCGGTGCGCAGCACCAGCAGCGGCACGCCGAAGGTGGGTGCTTCTTCCTGCAGGCCGCCGGAATCGGTCAGCACCAGCCACGCGTCGATCAGCGCCTGCTGCATGCGCAGGTAGTCGAACGGGCCGCTCAGGTGCACGTTGCCCAGCTCGCCCAGTATGGCGTGCACCGGCTTGCTCACCGTCGGGTTCAGGTGCACCGGGAACAGGATCTGCAGTTCCGGATGGTGGCTGGCCACGTCGGCGATGGCGTAGCAGATTTCGCGCAGGTCGCTGCCCCAGTTCTCGCGCCGGTGCGCGGTGACCAGCAGATGGCCGCGCCCCGCATGTCCGCGCTGGATGCGGCGATGGCGCGTAACCCAGTGCTGCGCGTCGATCACCGTATTGCCGGTGATGAACACGCGCTCGTCCGGCACGGCTTCGGCCTGCAGCGCCTGCGAGGCGCGCGCGGTCGGCGCGAAATGGAAACTGGCGATGCGGCTGACCATCTGCCGCAGGCCTTCTTCCGGGAACGGCCGCGCCAGGTCGTAGGTGCGCAGGCCCGCTTCGACGTGCGCCACCGGCACGCGGTGGTAGAAACCGGCGAGCGCGCCCAGGAAGGTGCTTTCGGTATCGCCTTGCACCATCACCAGCGACCACGGCCGGCTCGCCATCACCTCGTCCAGCAGTTCGCGGCAGCGCGTGCTGAACTGCGCCAGGGTGTCACCTCCGCGTGACAGTTCGATATCCGGCTGGATATCGAAACAGGCAAGCATCTGCCGCGCCATGTCGTCGTGCTGGCCGGTGTGCAGCCATACCGGCCGCGCCCAGCCGCTGTTGCGCAGCGCGTGGTAGACCGGCGCAAGCTTGATGATTTCCGGGCGGGTGCCGCAGATGATCAGGATGTCCTGCATGACTCCTTCCCCCTTAAGGATGGCGACGCGTGTCCTGGCCCAGATGTCCGGCGCCGCGCTGCCGCCGCGCAAACGGCGGGGAAGAGCGGTCGTCCGGGGTCCCTGGTTCCCGGATAGACGTGTCGGCTGAGGAGTCCGCGTGGTGGTTTTCGACCTGCGATGGGTGTTGCGTCCGGGTCGCATATTGGGGTCGCGCCGGGCTGCCTGACGATTGACTAAAAGCCATACCTCGACAGACCAATAAAAACGCGCATTCCAGGCCCGTAAGCTTCAACTTGGGGGCGATGCCTCTCCACTCTCGGGAACAGGGACCTGGGCTTCGGAAAATCGTTCTCCGCCATGCGCGCAAGCACGGGGGCATTCGTGGCTTGCGTCGATTTCCATCGCAGCATGTGAGGATTTCCCATGACCAGGTCCCGCCTCAAGCCCTCCGTCGTGAGGTCTCTTCTCGCCAGTGCCGCCCTGGTGTTAACCACGGCAGCCGGCTTGACCTCTCCTGTCCATGCACAGCTGGCCGAACACGCCGACATGCAGTTGCTGCCGGCGCCGCCGCGCTCGCTCGTGGTCGCACCGTCGATGAAGACCGCGCAGAAGTCGGTGTCGACGCTGACCGCGTCCGGCTCGGTGCAGCGCAATGTATCGCTGAGCATCCTGCTCGGCGCACCGGCGAACGCCTTCGCCGGCGCACCCGGCGCCAATCCCAGCCAGAACACCCTGGTGCTGTACGACAGCACCGGCGCGTGGGCCTGGCTGGGCGAAGCCTATGCGGTGATGGCGGCCAATCTCGTTTCGCACGGCAGCAAGTACACGCTGCACACGGCCGCGAGCTACACCGCCGGCGAACTCAACAACTACACCGGCCTGGTCTATGTCGGTTCGACCTATGACGAACCGCTGCCGACCGCGATGCTCGACGACGTGCTGGCCACCACCAAGCCGGTGCTGTGGATGAACGACAACATCTGGCAGCTGGCCGCGCGCTCGCCGAATTTCGCCGCGCAGTATGGCTTCTCGCCGATGTTCTTCGACTTCAGCAATACGCTCACCGTCACCTACAAGGGCGTGGCGATCCAGCGCAACGCACTGGCGGTGCCGTCGGGCCTGCTGCAGACGAGCATCACCGATCCGACCAAGGCGACGGCCGTGGCCGTGGCGACCAACGACACCGGCGGCACGGTGAACTGGGCGACCAAGGGTGCGAACCTCACCTATATCGGCGAGATCCCCTTCAGCTATATCGGCATGAACGATCGCTACCTGATCGCCGCCGACCTGATCGGCAAGGTGTCCAATCCGTCGATGCTGGCGCGCAAGCGGGCGCTGGTGCGCATCGAGGACGTCAACGCCACCGACGATCCAGCCGCGCTGCGGGCGATCGCCGATTACCTGTCGAGCAAGGGCGTGCCGTTCACGGTCGCGGTGATTCCGTACTATCTCGACCCGAAGGGCTTCTACAACAACGGCGTGCCGCAGGCGATCCACCTGTCGCAGGCGCGCAACGTGGTGAGCGCGCTGAAGTACATGCAGTCCAAGGGCGGCACCATCCTGATGCATGGCTATACGCATCAGTACTCCAACGTGGCCAATCCCTACAGCGGCGTGTCGGCGGACGATTTCGAGTTCTACCGCTCGCACATCAGCCCCGACAACTACGTGCTGTACGACGCGCCGCCGGCCGAGGATTCGGCGAGCTGGACCCAGGGCCGCATCACCAAGGGCCTGATGGACTTCGCCGCCGCCGGCTTCCTGGCGCCGACCATCTTCGAACCGCCGCACTACGCGGCCTCGGCGGTGGACTACAAGGTCATCAACAGCATGTTCTCCGCGCGCTACGACCGCGGCCTGTATGCGGGCGGCTGGTGCCCGAACGGCGCCTGCGGCACGGGCACGCCGGACTACACCAAGATCTACGGCCAGTTCTTCCCCTACCTGGTGCGCGACGTCTACGGCAGCGTGGTGATCGGCGAGCAGCTGGGCAACGTGGAGACCGAGGCGTTCAACAACAATCCGGCGCGCCTCCCGGCGGACATCCTGGCCAGCGCCAACGTCAACACGGTGGTGCAGGACAGCGTGCAGAGCTTCTTCTTCCATCCCTATGTGAACATCAATTACCTCAAGCAGATCGTCGAGGGCTTGCAGGGGATGGGGTATACGTTTGTGCCGGCGAATACGGTCAAGCAGGGATAAGCCTTACTACTGAAGCCCTTCTCCCCTCCGGGGAGAAGGTGCCGGTCCCACGGGGACTCCCTTCGGTCGCAGCGGATGAGGGGCCGGGGCTCGCCATAACGGATCGACGAAGCGACGCACGCTTTCCGCTTCCGCTTCTACGCTCCGCCCGGCCCCTCACCCCGACCCTCTCCCCGGAGGGGAGAGGGAGATGGGGGGAGGCGCATTACGGCTGCTGGTAAGCGCCGATATCGATCTTGCCCGCCGCGCTCAGCCGCGGCTGCCCGTCGAAATCCACCGTTCCCACCGTGGACGCCGGCAACGCCAGCCCCGCGCCACGCGCCGCCGAGCCGCTGCCCACGTGCAGATCCGGCATGGTCAAGCTGGCGAACTGCGGATTCACCAGCAGCGTGAGCTTGTCCGCCCCGCTGGCGGTGCGATAGCCGGCGATGCCGGTGTAGCTCTTGCCCAGCCACACCCAGTTGGCATTCCCCGCGCCGCCGTCGGCGAAATACAGGTTGTGCTCGATCGCGCCCGGATTGGCGTAGCCGGCATTGCTGGTGGTCTTCGGCCAGAAGTTCACCAGCAGGCCGTCGGCGGTGGCGTACAGCAGGTTGTTTTCGAACACCGTGCCGCTGACGTGGAACTGGATCTGGAACTCGCCGCTGCCGCTGGCCTGCTGGTCGTTGCGGAACAGCGTGTTGTTGACGATGGTGGCGTTCTGCATGCCGCCATTGCCCGAGGCCGCACCGCCGATCGAGATGCCGGTGATATTGGAGAACATCACCAGGTTGTTGCGCACGGTCACGTCGCTGCTGAACTTGTTCCTGGTTTCGCTGGCCAGCTCGATGCCCAGGTCCGCCCGGCTGACCACGTTGCGCTCGATGGTCACCCGCGTGCCGCCTTCGACGTAGATGCCGTCGGCGGAGAAGTCGCCCGCGGGATACGCCGCATTGCCCTGCGAGCTGATGTTGTACACCGAGTTGCCGCTGATCACGCCGTCGCGCGCCTGGCTCTGGAACGTGCCGCCGTTGCGGCCGGACATGGTCTCGAAGCCGAGCGCCGCGATGCCGATGTTGTCGTTGTCGTGCACCGCGTTGTTGCTGATCGTCCACTGCTCCACGTTGCCAGTGAGCGAGAGCGACTCGCTGCAGCCCGTGCGCAGATGGTCCACCTCGTTGCCGCTGATGGTGAGCTGGTTGATCGAGTTGGCCGCGTCGTTGGCATAGACCTCGATGCCGAACGCATTGCCGTTGGGGCAGCTTTCGATGCCGTTGGCGATGTCGTGCACGCGGTTGCCGAGGATATTCACCTGGGTGCCGCCGCCATTGATGTAGATGCCCACCGGCGTGGCCGTGCTGCTGGACGTGCCGTAGTTGCCCACGTCGAAACCCTGCACCGTCACGTAGCTGACGTTGTTGAGGTTCCACAGGCCGCGCATCGCGTCGGCCGGCACGGTGAGGCCGCTGCCGCTGACTGCGGCTTTTTCGCCCGGATAGCTTGCAAACACGATGGGACCGGCCGCGGCGGAACCGGAGGTGTTGACGTCGATCGTCTCGGCATAGGTGCCACCGCGCACATAGACGGTGTCGCCGGCAAGCACGCCGCGCGTTGCGCGGCCGATCGTGCGCCACGGTGCATCCAGCGTGCCGGCGGCGTTGTCATTGCCATTCGTGGCGACGTAATACGTGTGGCCTGCGGCATAGGCCGGCGCCAACGGCAAGGCGGCGAGCAAGGCGCAGACGAGGGGAGCGGACTTCCATGCGGGGGAATGCTTCATGCAGGTCTCCGTAGGGTGCGGATGGGGACGTCCGGAATGGACAGCCACGCATGCACACCCGGATGAAACCGCAAGCGCCGGAGCGTCCATGCGCGGACGGCGCAGTCTGCTCGCCCGCGATGGCGCCGTTGTTGATCGGCGTCGCAAGAGGACGCGCCGCGCGGCGGCTCAGGCGTAACGCCGCTGCGTCGATTTCTCGACAATCAGCTTCAGCGCATCGGCCAGCACCAGCACGCGTGGCGTGTCCTCGCGCCGCACCACCAGGGCCGCGAGTTTGTCGTCCACGCTGTCGGGCAGCATCATCACTTCCAGCCCGCGCGCGGCGACAATCTCGTCCAGCCATTCGAAGTAGTCGTCCGACCAGAAATCGCGCCGGTCGGCCGGGAACGGCGGCAGCGGTTCGTCCAGGCTGTCGCTGATGCATTCGTGCAGCACCTGCAACTGGTCGCTGGTGAGCAGGAAGTCCTTCAGGCGGAACAGCAGCGAAGCCTGCATGAGCTGCGGCTGGCCTTCGCCGTGCAGCCAGGCAAGCTCGGCGTCGCTGGCCGCGTTGCGCACGCGCTCGGCGCGTTGCGCCAGTTCTGCGCGTTCCAGCTCGCCGCGGGTGAGCAGGTCGATCAAGGTCTCGAGTTTGTCCATCGCGGGCCGTTGCTCCTTGAGGCTAGATGGGTAACAGGCAACACCGTTCATGGTGAACCGACGCCAACGAGACAGGCTCGAATGCAGCGCATGGCAACGTGTTCGACGCGACGCTGGCGTGACGATGACGTGATATCCACACCATCTGCGCAACGCTTCCCACATCGGCGGAACCGCTCCCTGGCGCGGCCGCGACGGCGTGAACTAAATCACAGCCGGCTGCCTTGCGAAAGTAGTTGCACGCGTAACGCCGTTCACTTTGCAACCACATCAGAACAATCAAACAGAAACATCCTCATCTTGAGAGCGTCGAACGTGGAGATCAGCGCGCACAGGGACTTCCTCGGCGGCAGCCAGATGGGCGAGCTGATACGGGCGCACGACTGGTCCGCCACGCTGGGCGCGCCCGCGCAGTGGCCGCGCAGCCTGCAGACGGCGGTGCGCATCATGCTGTCGTCGCGCCACCCGACGTGGGTGGGCTGGGGACCGCGGCAGGTGTATCTCTACAACGACGCTTATCGCGCGATCATCGGCGGCAAGCATCCCTGGGCGCTGGGGCGCACGATCGACGAGGTCTGGCCGGAAATCCAGGACTACATCGCGCCGCGCCTGGCCCAGGTGCTGGCCGGCGGCGAAGGCATCTACGTCGAAGGGCAGCTGCTGATCATGGAGCGCAACGGCTACCCGGAAGAGACCTACTACACGTTCTCCTTCAGCCCCCTGCCCGACGACGACGGCCGCCCCGGCGGCATCATCTGCGTCAACACCGACGACACCCGCCGCGTGATCGGCGACCGCCAGCTTGCCACCTTGCGCGAACAGGCCGCCAGCACCATGCATGCGCACGGCTGGCAGGACAGCTGCGAGCGCAGCGCCGCCGCGCTCGCCGCCAATGCGCACGACGTGCCGTTCGCGGCGATCTATGCGGCCGAGCCGGATGGCGCCTTCGTGCTGGCCGCCAGTGACGGTACCTCCGCGGGCGAAAGCATCGCACCGCGGCGCATCCTGCCCGGCGACGAGCGCAGCTGGCCACTGGCGCGCGCGCTGGCCGCGGGGCATCCGCTGCACATGCACGACCTCTCCTCGCGCTTTCGCATGCAACTGCCGCGCGGTGCCTGGCCGCTGCCGCCCAGCCAGGCGGTGCTGCTGCCGATCGCACCGGCGGGCGAACATGGCCGCGCGGCGGTGCTGGTGGTCGGGCTCAATCCGTATCGCTTGTACGACGCGGCGTACGCAAGTTTTCTCGAACTGGCCGCCGGCCAGGTCGGCGCCGCCATCGCGCAGGCCGACGCGCTGGAACAGGAACGCCGCCGCGCGCAGGAACTGGCGCGCCTGGACCAGGCCAAGACCCTGTTCTTCTCCAACGTCAGCCACGAATTCCGCACGCCGCTGACCTTGATGCTGGGGCCGCTGGAGGAATGGCTGGCACGGGAGGAAGCCGCGCCGGCCGCATCGCGCAGCCTGGTGGAACTGGCCCATCGCAATGGGCTGCGCCTGCTGAAGCTGGTCAACACGCTGCTGGATTTCGCGCGCATCGAAGCCGGCCGCGCGCAGGCGCGCTACGAACCGACCGACCTTTCGGCGCTCACCGCCGAACTGGCCAGCAGCTTCCGCTCCGCCATCGAGAAGGCCGGCCTGATGCTTACCGTGGCCTGCCCCGCCGGCTTGCCGCCGGCTTACGTGGACCGGGAGATGTGGGAAAAGGTCGTACTGAACCTGGTTTCCAACGCGTTCAAGTTCACCTTCGAAGGCGGCATCGTGGTGACGCTGTCGCCGCAGGAAGGCTGCCTGGCGCTGGAGGTGAGCGACACCGGCACCGGCATTCCCGCCGAACAGATGCCGCGCCTGTTCGAGCGCTTCCACCGCGTGGAAGGCGCGCGCGGCCGCAGCATCGAAGGCAGCGGCATCGGCCTGGCGCTGGTGCGCGAACTGGTGAGCTTGCACGGCGGCCAGCTCGAAGCCGTGAGCGCGGAAGGCCGCGGCACCACGCTTACCGTGCGCATTCCCCTGGGCAAGGCGCATCTCGATGCCGCGCGCGTGTTCGAATCCGACAGCACACCCTCGCCCGCCCGCCATGCCGCGCCCTATGTCGACGAAGCCGCGCAATGGCTGTCCGCCAGCGTGGCGCCGGCGCCGTACGTGCCGGCGCCGGAGGGCGCCAGCGGCGAATACATCCTGCTCGCCGACGACAACCAGGACATGCGCCAGTACGTACAGCGCCTGCTGCAGGAAGCCGGCTGGCGCGTGGCATGCGTGGCCGACGGCGAGGCGGCGCTGGCGGCGATCCGCCGCGAACGGCCGTCGCTGCTGCTGGCCGACGTGATGATGCCGCGCCTGGACGGCCTGGCCCTGGTGCAGGCGCTGCGTGCCGACCCCGCACTCGCCCTGCTGCCGGCGGTGCTGCTGTCGGCGCGTGCCGGCGAGGAAGCGAAGATCGAAGGCATCGAGGCCGGCGCCGACGACTACCTGGTCAAGCCCTTCACCGCGCGCGAACTGCTGGTGCGCGTGCAGAGCCACGTCGCGCTGGCGGCCATGCGCCGCGAAGCCGCCGAACGCGAGCGCACGCTGCGCGAACAGGCCGAGCAGACCGAACGCCGCCTGCGCCAGCGCACCGGCCAGCTGCTGGATGCGCAACGCGACATCCTGCAATCGCGCGAGGCGCTGCGCCGGCTCAATGCCACCCTGGAAGAGCGCGTCGCCAGCGAGATCGCCGAGCGCGCCAAGACCGAAGAACAACTGCGCCAGGCGCAGAAGATGGAAGCGATCGGCCATCTCACCGGCGGCATCGCGCACGACTTCAACAACCTGCTGACCGTGATCATCGGCAACCTGGAGCTGATGCAGCGCCAAGGTGCGCAAGGCACGGCCGGGCATCCGCACCGCTACACCGACAACGCGATGCTCGGCGCACGCCGCGCCGCCACCCTCACCCAGCGCCTGCTCGCCTTCGCGCGGCGGCAGCCGCTGGAGCCCAGGCCGGTGGATACCAACCGGCTGGTGCTGGGCATGTCCGACCTGCTCGCGCGCACGCTGGGCGAGAGCATCGCGATCGAAACGGTGCTGGCGAACGACCTGTGGCAGGTGAACGCCGACGGCAACCAGCTGGAAAGCGCCCTGCTCAACCTGGTGGTGAATGCGCGCGATGCCATGCCCCATGGCGGGCGCTTGCGCATCGAAACCGCCAACGTCCATATCGATGCCGACACCGCCCGCGAGGAAGCCTCGCAGGAAGCCATGCCGGGCGCATACGCGCGCCTGAGCGTGACCGATACCGGCGCCGGCATGGCCTCCGACGTGCGCGAGCGCGTATTCGAACCGTTCTTCACTACCAAGCCGACCGGCCACGGCACGGGGCTGGGGCTGTCGCAGGTGTACGGCTTCGTACGCCAGTCCGGCGGCTTCGTCACGCTGCAGAGCGAGGCCGGCCACGGCACCACGGTGCGCATCCACCTGCCACGCCTGACCGCGGAGCAGGCGGTGACGGAACCCTCCGCGCAACCGCTGCCCGACGTCGCCGGCGGCCACACCGTACTGGTGGTGGAA
The DNA here is from genome assembly GCF_011759495.1 of Dyella sp. SG562. NCBI lineage: Bacteria > Pseudomonadati > Pseudomonadota > Gammaproteobacteria > Lysobacterales > Rhodanobacteraceae > Dyella > Dyella sp. SG562. Next base: position 51,057 of record NZ_JAAOYS010000008.1, on the reverse strand, counting down.
GACAACCCCGACGTACGCGACTACAGCTGCCTGCTGCTGCGCGAACTCGGCTACCAGGTGCTGGCCGCCGAAGATGCGCCCACCGCCCTGCTGCTGCTCGCGCAGCACGCGGAGGTGGACCTGCTGTTCACCGACGTCGGCCTGCCCGGCATGAACGGCCGCGAGCTGGCGGAACAGGCGCTGGCGCTGCGTCCGGCGCTGAAGGTGCTGTTCGTCAGCGGCTATGCGCGGCAGGCGATCGTGCATCAGGGGCGGCTGGATCCGGGGCTGCAGATGCTGGCGAAGCCGTTTACGCATGGAGAGCTGGTGGAGAAGCTGGCGGCGGTGATGGAAGTGCGGCAGATGCTGTAGCGCGCCGCCAGCAGGTTTCAGACGTCTCTAGTTGTCGACGCCATCGCACACCACGTCGCTGGACTCCTCGCCAGGATGCTCAGCCGCATCGCGCACCTGTTCCCATTGCATGCGCAGATGCGCCTGCGCGGCGCAGCGTGCGCCCATATCGATCAGGGCGGCGATGCCATCCAGCATGATCGGCAGGCGCCGCGCATCCGCGCCGCCGCGCTCGTGGACGCGCTCGGAGAGGAACTGGAGGGAAACATGGGCGTACGCCAGCCATTCGGTGGCGTCGTTGAGCAAGGCATCCGGGCCCGCGTCGGGGTCGGAGTAGTAGTGGGTGTGACGGGTGATCCACGGCTCGCCGTACATGTTCATAAGCAACTCCTTGCCAAGGGAATGCCGCGCCCTCGCTCCGAGAACGGCACGCCGCCAGACAGCACGGCGTGCCGCGACCACACGGACTCGAAGGTTCACCGGTGGCCTGTGCTCAGGCCCCGGGCCGCTGGATTGATGAAGTGGGTTGCGGTGTCAGTGGGTTTCGCCGTTGCACGGGGCAACGCGCCGGGTGAATACGGCTCGGATAATTCCTGCGAAAACTCTTAAACCGCGGGGCTTCAACCCTGTCCGCTAGATCGTCGGACGGCCTGGGTATGCGGTGAGGAGGTGGCCGAGGGGATCGGCACGCGTGCGAATACCGTATGATCTTGGATAGCCATGATCAACTTCCTTTCAGTTGGTGATGGTTAGCGGGTCAGGGGTGTTTGCCGCACCCTTGGCCCGCGCTCTCACAGCATTGCTGCCATCGTTTCCCGCGTTGCGTCTTGACGTCACTGCGCGGGGAACATCTCGGAAGGTATCAAAGGCCAGTCGGCCTGTCTGTAGGTGCAACCGTGAGTTGCGCATGAGTGGTGTGATTTACAGAGTTGTCCGATGGTTTTCGGAGTATTCGCTGTTGAGGCACACGTCTCGCTGTTGAATCCGACGCTGAAGAATCCTGTCTTTGCTTCTTTGCCACTCAGGCCTCTGCCGGGCCAGCTTTGTGGCGAAAGCGATCATGTTCGCGCTCACTTCTTTCACCTTCGAGATCGCCGACTTTTCCAGGTGCGCTGTCGATGGTCAGGTGGCTCTATCTCGGCCTTCCGATCGTCCTTCAACTTCATCCTGGCCAGATGAATTACCGTGACCGCGCCTGCGACAGCGACTACGGCGTAGTCAACCCAGCCCCAACTGTGCCAACCAGAACCCACGAAGGCTGCGAGTATCGACGTTGACTCGATTGCGAACATCGATGCCGCTCCTAAAAAAATAATTCCAACGGGTCTAAACGGGGTAAGGTTCACTTATTGCACGCCGCTGTGCATGCGCCAACCCATACAATGCGCCAGGACCATTTCAGACCATGGCGGGGCACGTGCCGGCCCAAGAAAACGGAACTAAAGTAGGCACCATCTATCGTTGTTGAGGCGTAGCCAATGATAAGAATGCCCTGCTATCGAGTTTTACACTCTTACGTCCACTTCGGCCGAATTGGGGTTCTTGCTGAATTCGGGTGCGATTCGGATTTCGTGGCGAAATCCGGGGAATTTCGAACATTCATCAATGATGTGACGATGCATATCGCTGCCAATGTAGCAACGGATCTTGAATCGTTACATGCAGAGCCATTTTTGAAGGATGATTCTCGAACAGTACGCGACATGCTGGACGAGGCGTCGCGTCAGTTCAGGGAGGACATCTGCGTGCTGCGGTTCGTTCGGTGGTCAGTCGATGATCATGAACGGCCCTTTGAATCGATGCCTCCACGAAGTCCGGCAGCAGTTTATCCGGCCTAAACGGGGTCAGGTTGGCCCACCCCGACTTCACGGACACCACCCGATGAGCGTGGCGTCACCCTTCCGATTCGTGGCAAACCACTTCAATGTTGTGCCCATCTACTCCGGACAGGGGTGGCTCTTGTGGATTGCGGTGAGAGCTGAGGCTTTGTGTTAGGTCCACATATCACCACACCAAAACAGCCGATCGCTTTGGCAACAGCGAGGGCTCGGTAGCTGAGCATGCGGCTGCGATGAGTAGACTCAAGGCAATCCAGGCCTTCTTCATACACAAATCCCTGTGGTTGAGAAAAGTTTTCGCGGATGATAGCGCCAACCCTACACGCGCCCGCTTTGGGTCGGAAGCGGACGTTATGGAGCTAGTTGCTCAGCCCGCTCCAAGAACAAGCTCTGCAATTCTCCCGCGAGATTTCGCGCACCAAATGTCAAGCGAAATTCACCTTCAACCCCTTCTAGCGCGCATGTTCCATCGATAACGCCCAACACATTGGCGGTCGTATCGATAGCGACCTGACGCGTCAGTTCTATAAGCACTTCCCGCTGATCTGAGTTCAGATCACTGAAGACCGTTAGAACACGCTTCCAATACGGGTCGGACGCTCCGCTCGGGTCAGCATTCAATAAAAGGGCCCGATAAATCGCGTTGTTCTCCTCTACGACAGCGACATTGAGTTTCGAAACAAAGCTCTCTGGCGTCATATCGATTTTCCTCGCCGTATCTAGATCGTTAGGTAATCCTGAAGCTACACGCGCATGGTGCCATGCCTCCATCCAAGTGTGCGCTTCGGGTCGAAAGCGGACCTACCTAGTTGGAGCCATCGCACAGAGGATCGTCCAAGCCGTTGGGCCAAACAGATAGTCCAGGCAGGTCATTCAGCCACTTCTCCAGCGCTTGCGCCTCAGCCTTCGATGCGACGCACACGTCTCCACAGGCGTATGCACTTTCGACTCCGTCAACCGCGAGGACAGAATCAACCACCAACCGGCCGGAAAACCCTGCCGGCGGAACTTGGATAGCAATTTCGGATAAGTCGATACTCGCCCCTGGTCCACTCGGAGTCGCAACGTCTATACCGCCGTTCGCATGACCGTAGGATTCGCCTGCGTAGAAGATGCTGAAATCAATTCGGACCATCCTCTTCCCCTATCACTTTCGCGGTGTCCGCCATGAGTCGGAACCAGATGACTACACCGAAGACTCCTGCCAAAAGGATGAAGATGTGCGTCCATAGATAAGGCCATCGCCTGCCTATGCCGTCGACCTCATAGGAGAAGCTGTATTGACGCTTGGTGATATGAACATCTGGGTCGAGCATGTACTCGCCAAACTGGTCCCCGAACGGAACGAAGTCCCCCATGTTCCCGTCCAAATTCTTAATGCGATAGTGAGTGACGCAGCGATTGTTGAGCGGCTGCTGACAGACTCGATAGGAACTTTCGACGGTAAAATCGGCCGAAAACAGAAATGTGTCCGAAATCCTTTGCGCGCACGTAACGATCGCGAAGACGCTCAAGCAAATGAAGATAAGCATCGGGACAAAGGCGCGGTACTCCTTCTCGACGTCCCCATTCTCATCGTCAGGCACGGCACCTCCGACACTCATCAGTCGCTCCTTCTTAGATCCACTTAGCCTTTCAAACTGTCCTCTACCGCCGCATAGACAACATTCTGACCGTTCGCCTTGCGTCGAAAGCGCTTACTTACCGTACTTGTGAATAAGCCCACCAAGGAGGCCGATGAGACCCCCTCCCACCCATAGATTCCGGAGCTCGGATACCTCCGACTCGGTGTAGTACACGACCACACCGTGGTTGTTCCTAGGTATGACGTGGCCAGTTGTCGGCTCCGGTGAGCGCGGCAGGGAGACTTGATAGCTTCGCTCCAAGGCGAAGCCATATAAGGGGCCAGAAAGACCCACTATCACCAGAGCATTTGCTACTACCTCTTTCCATTTCATAGCGCATGTCACCAAGCACTGAAGCTGTTGATAGTAAGGACACACTACTCCAGGCACCTAAACGAGGTAAGGTTCACTTCTTGCACGCAGCTACACACCCGCCCACACAATGCGCCGGAACCATTTCAGACAAGGATGTAAAACTCTTCAGACCCCCGTCGCAGCTTCGCCGTCTTGCATAAGGCGTGAAGGCCAGCCGATACGGACAAGCAGCCCATCTGGCCCACATACCCCTACTTCATAGAGACCCCATTCGCGGTGTCGCAGAACGCCTCCGGGTCGGATGACAAGGTCATCCACCCGCGCAGCGATTGCGTCCACGTCCGGCGTGCGAATGAACACCCCGAAGGGGTTGTGCTCTGCCGGAACGGCCCAGGGGCCAGTTCCTGCCTGGGTCAGGTGCACCTCGCAGCCCCAGCCGCTCATGATCAAGTAGTTAGCGTCACCACCTGTGCGGACAAAGCCCAGTCGCTCCCAAAACGCTAGTGCGGCATGCAGATCGTTACTGGGAACGATGGCGAACGCACCTATGGTGGCGGGAATGGGCATACATCTACTCCGGACGGGGGCGGTTCTTGTGGGTTGCGGTGAGAGCTGAGGCCTTGCGTTAGGTCCGCTTCGGGTCGGAAGCGGACTAGTGCTAAGACAGCTACCAGCCGCGCGTGAAGGCGTAGAGGGCAAAACACCAACAGTAAACACCAGCGCCTATTTCAGTGCGCAATACGTAGGCAAAAATAAGAGTTCCCGCAATCCACCCAAGCCAATATTTTGCGACGGACGCCCAGCCTAGCTGCTTATTGCGTAGCGCCGTGAAGACGAGCATCCCCACGAAACCAAGAATGAAATTCACCAAGCCCCCTTTCATGGAAAAGTTACGTGCCGCTGTTGCACTAAGTGGCACCTGTGGCCTAAACAGGAGCAGGTCCACTCCTGGCAACTCGCAACGATCTATCTTGCCAGATTAGCCCCATCCCTCTCACGAGCCAGCCCTCCTGAACATGCCATAGGTCCCACCGACTTCCGGCACACCCGCCCCGCCCGCCACAGTGAAAGACTTCAGCGGATGCCGTAGTTGACGCTCGGACAACGTCCACGAGGAGAGGCGCATGAAGGTGAGCTGCCGGGGAGTCGCACTCATTTTGCTGTTGGGCGCCGCCTGTGGCGCGGCCATGGCCGATGGCGCCAAGCCTATAGCGCCACCATTGTGGGGGACTTTGACGGCGGGCCACGACGTGGTGGGTTTCCACCGCACGTTTGTCTTCGACCGCAGCCGAACCTGGATCCAGACCCGGGCACCGGACGGCACATTCACGCCGGATAGAAACGGCCGGCCGATCCAGATCAACGTTTGGTACCCAGCAGTTCCGACCAAATCGGATGCCATGCGCCTGGGCGACTACGTCGAGCAAAACGCGCCGGCGGAGTTCTCGGACCTCAATCACGAAATGCTGTTGCGCAACCGCGACGCCGTCGGCGAGCCCTTCACTGCCGATGCGACAAAGCAGCTCCTCGCCATGCCGATGGCTGGCCACCTGGACGCCAAGCCCACCCCGCAGCGGCCTCCCTTGATACTTCTCGCAGGCGGCCTGAGCGCGGACATCAATGTCAAAGTCGTGCTTGCCGAATATCTCGCGAGCCATGGCTACGCAGTCGCCAGCGTTTCCCTGTTGGGGCACAACGCCGAGGAGATGGCGCCCTTCCGCTCCAGCGCCAATACGGAAGCCGGGGTGCGCGATCTGGAATTCGCCATCGCGCTGCTCTGCCAGGCCAAGGACGTCGATTGCGATCGTATCGGCGTTGCCGGCCACAGCCTCGGCGCGGTCCAGGCGGTATTGCTGGGGCAGCGCAATGGCAACGTCGCGGCGGTCATCGCGATGGACGGCACTTACGCGTTCAAGGGAAACGAATCCGCGCTCACCGCGGCGTACGGGTTCGATCCGAAAGCGTCACGGTACGCGTTGCTCGACCTGCGCCGGAAGCAAGGCATGCAATCGGCCGATCTGAATTTCGCCCCGATCGACGGCATGCGTTATGCCGATCGCACCTACGTGCAGCTCAACCTGATGCACCACAGCGACTTCACTTCATTTTCCATGACGGCAGACGCGATGCATCTGCCCACCAAGGCCGAATACAACGGTACCGGCTGGACCCGGGCGACGGCGCGGCAAGGCTATGAGCAATCGTCCCGGATCGCGCTCGCCTTTCTCAATCAACACGTCCTGGGCGATCCCACCGCCGCCACGCAGCTGTCCAGCCTTCTGCAATCCGGCACCGTCGCTTCGTCCCACCACGAAAACGCCCTGGCCGCCCCACCCCGCCTCACGGACGTGGTCACGTTGGCGCAGCAAGGCAAGGCGGCGTCGATCAAATCGATGTACCAGACGGCTTGCGCCGGTGAGCCCATGGAACAGTGCGTCGACCAGGATGCTTTCAATAATCGCGCGTACGACGAATTGAAGGCGAAGCGGCCCGAGATCGCGATGGTGCTTTTTGATCTCGTCGCGTGGTCGCATCCGGCATCGGCTAATGCACAAGACAGCTTGGCGGATGGGTACCTGGCGCTCGGGCAGAAAGATGGGGCGCGGGAGGCTTCGAGGAAGGAATTGGCGTTGCTAGACGGCGATCCGTCGTTGGATGGGGCGACGCGGCAGCGGTTGAGGGTTGCTGCTGAGAAGCGACTCAAGGACTTGCAATAACTACTTATTAGGTCGGGAGCGGACAAACCACTCTCATAGAAACTGAATCTCACTCAGGGCTTCCACAATGGAGGATGGAAGCACGGTCAGTTGCGTTGGCCGGACGGTAACCTCAGGATGCCACCCGGCATGCTCATAAGCGCCGCAACCATTGCACCATTCCCATAGGCCACGACCACCATCGTGCCAACGGAACAGCTCAATACATCCGCAGAGAGGGCAAGGAGAGCCCACCCGGATCTTTGACGGATTGTTGGAAAAAGCTGCGCGCCACTCCGCCGAACTTTGGATTGGCACGCCCTTCCAAGCCTCTACTTTCGCCGGCAACATCATTCGGTCTCCGTTCGTCATCCATTGACCGCTCCGGGTCTCAAGCGGACAGGCCGATCATTCCGATATCGGGTACACAAGCAAAGACCCTGCCCAGCACAGGTAGAGAGCAAGCACCGCAACGCTTGCGTAGAAGATCGTCCGATTTCGTCCGGCCATCGCGGCCGCCCGGACCTTTGGCGACAACAACATCGCTACGGCGGCCATCCCTATGGCGGCAAGCAATGCCCCCACTCCAAAAATAAGGTACTCAGCACCTGGCACCAGCCATTGGACCGCAAACGGCAAAACCAAGACGTAAGCACCGATGAGCACTGCGACAGCCAAATACCTCGTATGGACAGACACGATCATTCCACCGATTAGGATGAGGCTTCCACTGCACCGTACAAATAAACACTCCATATGACCGCTTCGAGCCCAAAGCTGACCATTAGATCGCGACCAGATTACTGCTCCCCTTAAAAACAGGGTCAGTCCACCCTGACCCTGTTATTGCTGTCATTGCATTGCCCCTGCGAACTTGAATATCCAGCCACTCCCCCGGATCATCCCGCGCCAATGGAAACCAGCCCCGTTACGCGCCCATGAGCGACCACCATACCCGCACCAGCAAATTCCTCAGCTACGTGCTCCGCCACGAACCCCAGTCCATCGGACTGACCCTGGACAGCGAAGGCTGGGTCGATCTCGATGCCTTGATCGACGGCGCCACAGGGTCCGGACAACAGCTCGACCGCGCGCTGATTCATGCAGTAGTGGCGGGCAACGACAAGAAGCGCTTTGCCTTGTCCGACGACGGCAAGCGGATCCGTGCCGTGCAGGGGCATTCCATCCAGGCGGTAGCCATTGCCTATGAAGCCAGGACTCCCCCGGCAATGCTTTACCACGGCACGGCCACGCGGTTTCTGGCGTCGATCCTTGCCGAGGGCCTGCGCCCCGGGCAGCGGCATCACGTACACCTTTCCGAGAACCTGGCTACCGCGACCGAGGTCGGGCGCCGCTATGGCGAGCCGGTGATTCTCGGCGTCGACGCCGATGCCATGCACGCCCACGGCTTTGCCTTCTTTCAGGCGGATAATGGGGTGTGGCTGACGGAGCAGGTGCCTGTAGCCTTCCTGCACCGGCTGCCCGACGCATAAACCGCTGTCCTCCTCTCCATCCCCGAGGTGCCGCATGAACACCCGTCCTCCCCTGCCTCCCTTCACCCTCGAAACCGCCCTGCAGAAAGTGCGACTGGCCGAGGATGCGTGGAATACGCGCGACCCGGAGCGCGTCGCCCTGGTCTATACGGAAGACACGCACTGGCGTAATCGTGCGGAGTTTCTCGACGGCCGCGAGGCGGTGAAGGCCTTCCTGCGCCGCAAGTGGGACCGCGAGCTCGATTACCGGCTGATCAAGGAACTATGGGCATTCGGCGGGCATCGGATCGCCGTGCGTTTTGCCTACGAATGGCACGACGATGCGGGCCAGTGGTATCGCAGCTACGGCAACGAGAACTGGGAGTTCAACGACGACGGCTTGATGGTCAACCGCCACGCCAGCATCAACGACAAGCCGATCGCCGAATCGGAGCGCAAGTATCACTGGCCGCTGGGGCGGCGGCCGGATGGGCATGCGGAGTTGAGCGAATTGGGGTTCTAAAGCAAGGCGCTATTTAGTTCGTGTCGACCGTCGGCGCGCTGCTCCGCCCGGCCCCCTCACCCCAGCCCTCTCCCCGGAGGGGAGAGGGGGCCAGGCGTTGAGTGAAATTGTCTAACACGGGGCCTGCCTTTTACGATCCCGCACCATGTCCCGCGCATCCACGCCATTGCTGTCGCAGCTGCGCCGCTTCCGCGGCCTGTGGCTGCTCGCCGTGTTCGCGCTGATGGTCAAGCTGGTCGGCGGCTCGCTGTGCGCGGCCGATGGCCTGCAGTATGCGGCCAAGGACATGCAGCGCTCCGCTCTCGTTCAAGCCGCTGCCGCCAGCGACGACGGCGGTGGCGATTGCCTGCTGGGCGAAGGCGGTTCCTGCCATTGCGCCTGTACGCATGCAGTGCCGCTACCGGCGATGGTGAGCTTCCACCTCGCCGCCGAAACGCTTCCCTCCGAGCTTCCCGCAGCCGCGTCCGGACATCGCGCCGAACGCACGGCCACCTTGCTGCGCCCGCCCATCGCCGCCTGAAAACCCTCGACACCGCCGCGCTCTCCGGGCGCGGCGCCCTGATGGTTTTTAGGAGACGCTATTTATGTCCGTGCTACGTGCAGCCCTGCTGGGGGTTGCTTGCATGCTTTGCGCCGGTACCGCCTGGGCGGCGGCCGCGCAGGAAAACGCCGGCCAGCCGGCACTGTTCGCCAATCCTTCGCTGCGGCAGGCGGTTCGTTCGGTATGGGACGGCAGTCCCGACGTGCAGGTCGCGCGTGCCGAGCTCAACGCCGCTCAGGCGCGTGCGCGTGCCGCCGCACAGCCGTTGTACAACCCCACGCTGGCCCTCGATGCGGAGAATGCCGACGTCAACCGGCGCACGATGGGCCTGAGCCTTGCGCTCGATCTCTCCGGCAAACGCCGCGCGCGCTCCGAACAAGGCTCCGCACAGTTGCAGGCCAGCCAGGCCGGCTACGACCTGCTGCGCCGGGATGTCGCCACGCGCTGGCTGAAAGCGTGGTCGACGCTGTCGCTTGTCGCCGGGCAACGCCAGCTCGGCGAACGCCGCGTGGAACTGATGCGCCGCTTCGACGAACTCGCGGCGCAGCGCCTGAAGGTCGGCGATATCAGCAGCCCGGAACGCGACCTCGCCGGGCTGGCGCTGGGCGAAGCGCAGATCCAGCAGGCTTCGCTGATTGGCAACGAAGCCGCGGCGATGGCGACGCTGGCCTCGATCAGCCAGGACGCCGCGGCCAGCGCAGGCAATCTGCCGAACGCTTTGCCGCCCGCCTCCGCCACCATCGCGCCGCTCGCATTCGACGACTATCCCGAACTGGTCAGGGCACGCGCACTGCAGGCCGGCGCCGAAGCCGGCGTACAGGTGGCGCAACGCGCGCGGATGCCCGATCCGACGGTAAGCCTCACCGGTGGCCAGGTGCGCAGCGGCCCGGTCAACGACCGCGTCATCGGCGTCAGCGTCTCCTTCCCGCTGCCCGTGCTGAACACCGGCCGCGCCGAAGTGGATGCCGCACGCGCGGAAGCGGACGCCGCTTCCGCCGGCGTGCGCGCGCAACAGCTGGCGGCCAAGGCCCGCCTGCGCGAAACGCAGGCGCGCTACGACGCGCTGCTCGGCGCCGCGCAGGCCTTCCGCATCAGCCGCGCCGCGGCCTTCGACGAGCGCACCGCACTGCTGGAAAAACTCTGGCGCGCCGGCGAACTCGGCACCTCGGACTATCTGGTCCAACTCAAGCAAAGCCTCGACACCGCGCTGTCCGGCCTCGACCTGCAAGCCCAGGCCTGGCAGGCCTGGTTCGACTATCTCTCCGCCGCCGGCCGCCTGACCGACTGGATCGACGGCGGCAACAAGGATGCCTCCCCATGAGCCGCCCCCTGCTCCGCTCGCTGTTGTTCTCGCTCGCCCTCACCGCCATTGCGGCCCACGCCGAGGGCGGCAGGGAAACGCCAACCGCCAACCCGCTCGCGCTCGATGCGCCGGCGATCAAGCAAGCCGGCATCGTGCTGGCCAAGCTCGGAACGCGTCCGCTCACCGACGAAATCAAGGCGCCCGGCGAAGTGAAAGCCGACGCCTACTCCACCGTGCTGGTGGCGCCGCGCATCGAATCGATGGTGCTCAAGCGGCTGGTCAAGCTGGGCGACGTGGTCAAGGCCGGCCAGCCGCTGGTGGTGCTGTCCAGCGTGCAGGTGGCCGAAACGCAGGGCGCGCTGATCGTCGCCGAACAGGACTGGCAGCGCGTCGCCTCGCTCGGCGCGCAGGCCGTCTCCGGTCGCCGCTACACCGAAGTGAAAGTGCAGCGCGACCAGGCGCAGGCCAAGCTGCGCGCGTACGGCCTTTCGGACGGCCAGATCAAGAGCGTGCTGCGCAACGGCTCGGCCCGCGCCGACGGCAGCTATGAACTGCTCGCGCCCACCGACGGCCGCATCACCACCGACCAGTTCCTGGTCGGCGAGCGCGTCGACGCCGGCCGCATGCTGTTCACGCTGATCAAGGAAGACTCGGTATGGGTCGAGGCGCAGCTGCCGCCCGCCGATGCCGAACGCATCAGGCCCGGCGGCGATGCGCGCATCCTGGTCCATGGCAGCACCCTGCCCGGCACCGTGGTGCAGCGCTCGCACCAGACCGACGAACGCACCCGCACCGTGCCGGTGCGCATCGAAGTCGACAACCGCGGCGACCTGCTGCACCAGGGTGAATTGGTGGACACGCGGCTCGCGGTCGGCGCGGGCAAGCCGGTGCTGGCGGTGCCGGCAGAGGCGGTGATCCTGCTGCAGAACCAGAGCACCGTGTTCGTCGCCAAGGGCAACGGCCAGTTCGAGCCGGCGCCGGTGATCGCCGGCGAGACGCGCGACGGCTGGGTGGAAATCAAGGACGGCCTCAAAGCCGGCGCCACCTACGTGAGCAAGGGCGCCTTCGCCTTGAAGGCGCGGTTGCTGCGCGCGCAGCTGGGAGAAGAATGATGCTCGGCCGCCTCGTCGAAGTCTCCCTGCGCTACAAGCTGCTGGTGCTGATCCTGTTCCTGATCGTCGGCGTGGCCGGCTACCAGGCGGTGCGCTCGCTGCCGATCGATGCGTTTCCGGATGTCACGCCGGTGCAGGTCAACGTCTACACCGAAGCGTCCGGCCTGGCCGCGGAAGATGTGGAGCAACTGCTGACCACGCCGGTGGAATCCGCGCTGGCCGGCCTGCCCAAGGTGCAGGAGATCCGCTCGGTCAGCCTGTTCGGCCTGTCCTATGTGTCCGTCTATTTCGAGGACGCCATGGACATCTATTTCGCGCGCCAGCTGGTCAACGAACGCCTGCAGCAGGTGGGCGACCGCCTGCCCGCCGGCTACGGCAAGCCGGAGATGGGCCCCAATACCTCGGGCCTGGGCCAGGTGTTCTGGTACACGGTGGAACGCGCGGACAAGCAGCTGAAGAACGCGCCCGGCGACATGGACCTGCGCACCCTGCAGGACTGGAACATCCGCCTGATCCTGCGCACCGCGCCCGGCGTCGACGACGTCACCTCGTGGGGCGGCCAGGAAAAGCAGTACCAGGTGCGTATCGACCCCATGAAGCTGATCGCGCACAACCTCGGCTTCAGGCAGGTGATGGAAGCGCTGGAAGCGAACAACGCCCAGGTCGGCGGCAACTTCGTCGACGTCGGCCGCGAGCAATACCTGGTGCGCGGCCTGGGGCTGGTCAAGGATGCACGCGACCTCGGCAATATCGTGCTCAAGACCGAGGACGGCACGCCGGTCTACGTGCGCGACGTCGCCAGCATCGTCGAAGCCGGCGCGCCACGCACCGGCGCGGTCACCCGCGACGGCAAGGAAGTGGTGATGGGCCAGGCGCTGGCGCGCATCGGCGAAAACGCCAAGGACGTGGTGGACGCGGTGAAAGCCAAGCTCGCCACCGTGGAGCAGGCGTTGCCGGAAGGCGCGGTGGTGAAGCCGGTGTACGAGCGCACCGAGCTGGTGAACAAGGCGGTGGGCACCGCGGTGCGCGCGCTGGTCGAAGGCTCCATCCTGGTCGCCATCGTGCTGTTCCTGTTCCTGGGCGAACTGCGCAGCGCGCTGGTGGTGGTGATCGCCCTGCCGCTGGCGATGCTGATCGCGTTCATCTGCATGGAGCAGGCGGGGCTGTCCGCCAACCTGATGTCGCTGGCGGGGTTGGCGATCGGCATCGGCATGATGGTGGATGGCGCGGTGGTGATGGTGGAGAACGCCTTCCGCATCATGGCCGAACGCAAGGCGCACGGCCTGCCGGTGGACCGCACCGCCGCCGTGCTCGCCGCGGCGCGCGAGGTGGCCAATCCGATCGCGTTCGCGATCCTGATCATCATCGTGGTGTTCCTGCCGCTGTTCAGCCTGCAGGGGCTGGAAGGCAAGATGTTCAAGCCGATGGCCTTCAATATCAGCTTCGCCATGGCCGGCTCGCTGATCCTGGCGCTCACCCTGATTCCGGTGCTGGCCGCGCTGGTGCTCAAGCCCAAGGAGGAAAAAGACACGCGCCTGGTGGCCTTCCTGAAGCGCCGCTATGCGCGCGTGCTCGACTGGTCCTTGGCAAGGCGCCGCACGGTGGTGGCCATCGCGCTGGCGGCATTGGCCGGCAGCCTGGCGCTGTTCCCCTTCCTGGGCAAGGAGTTCATGCCCAATCTCAAGGAAGGCTCGATCATGTGGCGCATCACCTCGATCCCCTCGGCCTCGCTGGATGAATCCATCGCCATCTCGCAGCAGGTGGAGGCGCTGATCAAGCAGAAATTCCCCGAGGTCGACACCACCCTGGCCATGATCGGCCGCGCCGAGAAAGGCGAGACGGCGGACGTCAACTATATGGAGGTGTACACGCCGCTCAAGCCCAAGGAGCAATGGCGCAAGGGGCAGACGCTGGAAAGCATCGAGGCGGCCATGCAGCAGGAGCTGAGCGCCGCCTTGCCTACCGCGGTAGTGAGCTACACCCAGCCGATCCAGATGCGCATCGAGGAACTGATCTCCGGCGTGCGCGCCACCCTGGCGCTCAAGCTCTACGGCGACGACCTGGGCGAACTGGACCGGCTCAGCGGCCGCATCAAGGACGTGCTGGCCGGCGTGCCCGGCGTCGCCGACCTGGCCCTGGAAGCGAACCTCGGCAAGCCGCAGATCCGCATCCGCGTCGACCGCGACGCGCTGGCGCGCTATGGCCTGAATGCGCAGGACGTGCTGACCGTGGTGAAGAACGGCATCGGCGGCGAACCGGTGTCCACCTTGCTGGACGGCGTGCGCCGCTTCGATATCGCGGTGCGGCTGGACGACGCCAGCAAGGCCTCGCTGCCGGCGCTGGAGCGCATTCCGATCCGTTCGGCCAGCGGAGCGCTGGTGCAGCTGGCGCAGGTGGCCGAAGTGACGCAGGCCGAAGGCTATTCGTTTATCCGCCGCGAGCAGCTGCAGCGTTATGCGGTGATCCAGATGGACGTGCGCGGCCGCGATATCGACGGCTTCGTGCGCGAGGCCAATGCCGCCATCGCGCAGAAGTTGAAGCTGCCCACGGGCTACTACACGGAATGGGGCGGCGCCTTCGAGAACCAGCAGCGCGCCCTGCAGCGCCTGGCGCTGATCGTGCCGGCGACGATCTTCTTCATCTTCATCCTGCTGTACACGGCGTTCAATTCGATGAAGTACGCGGCGTTGATACTTGCCAATGTGCCGTTCGCCACCATCGGCGGCATCGTCGGCCTGGCCATCACCGGGCAATACCTGTCGGTGCCGTCGGCGATCGGCTTTATCGCGGTGTTCGGCGTGGCGATGCTCAACGGCATCGTGCTGGTGAGCTTCCTCAACGAGCAGCGCGGCCAGGGCCTAAGCGTGCGCGAGGCGGTGCTGCGCGGCACGGCGCTGCGGCTTCGGCCGGTGCTGATGACGGCGAGCGTGGCGATCCTGGGCCTGGTGCCGATGCTGCTGTCCAGCGGCGTGGGGGCGGAGACGCAGCGGCCGCTGGCGACCGTGGTGGTGGGCGGGCTGATCACCTCGACGCTGTTGACGCTGGTGTTGTTGCCTACCTTGTATGAATGGCTGGAGTTGCGGGCGGAGAGCAAAGCGCGCAACGACTGAACTCTGAGCCCCTCTCCCGCCGGGAGAGGGGTTGGGGTGAGGGTACGGGCGGAGCGAGACGCCCCACTCCGCCCGTACCCTCATCCGGCTGCCGCCACCTTCTCCCGGAGGGAGAAGGATCCAACGCCGCAACGCTTAACCCCATTCCTCACAGGGCAGCGAATACCCTGTTACTCCCCCCGAGGAACGGATGCCCCCCATGACCGCCCACGCCCTCCCCTTCGATTCGCCCCTGGCCGGCCCCATCGGCTTTTTGCAGTCGCAATGGCCCTGGCTGGCCAAGGACGAGGCGGTGATGCCGCCGCCGCTGCGCATCGACGGGCGCAGCGACGAGGACTGCATGGCGCGCTACCAGGACGGCGACGAACGCTCCTTCCGCGTGCTCTACCTGCGCTACCGCGACCGCCTCTACCGCTACGCCCTGCGCCTGGCCGCGCATCCGCAGGAGGCGGAGGAAGTGTTCCAGGAAGTGTGGCTGGCGGTGGTGCGCGGCAAGAGCGGCTATGCGCCGGGTGCTTCGTTCGCCGCGTGGCTGTTCTCGATCGCCCATCGCCGCGCCGCCGACCGCTGGCGCTCGCTGGCCCGCCATGCGCCGGACGGCATCCATGCCGCCGACGCGGAAGAGACCGAGGCAGTGCACGAGAACACCGCCTCCATCGCCCTCCCGCCCGATGGCCACGCCCATAACGACGCACTGGGCAACGCCCTGCAGCAGGCCGTGCGCGCCTTGCCGCTGCCGCAGCGCGAGGCCTTCCTGATGAAGGCCGAAGGCGGCCTGAGCCTGGAAGACATCGCCCTGGCCACCGGCGTGCCGCGCGAAACCGTCAAGAGCCGCCTGCGCTACGCCCAGCAGCGCCTGCGCGAAGCCCTCCAACCCTGGTTGTGAACGGAGCACCGGCCATGCATCACGACAACGACGACGTCCTCGACGAACTGGTCGCGCTGTACCGCCAGAGCGCGAACGAAACCGCGCCGCGCCGGGTGGATGCCAAGGTGCTGCGCGCCGCCGAAGCGCGCCGCCTGCACCGCGCCTGGCCCTGGCTGGGCCTGGCCATGGCGGCCAGCTTCGCGCTGTGGCTGATGGTGTTCCACGCCATGCCGATGCCGCCGGCGCCGCCGGTGCAGGCGCACCACGACGCTACCGCCACCTACCTGCTGCACATGGACATCCGGCCGCCGCAGCAGCACGCCGACGGGCTGTCGCACACCGCCGCCTACCTGTACGCCGACATCAACAGCAACAGCCTGGAGAACGCTCCGTGACCCACCGCCTCGCCTTCGCTCTCGCCACCGCGCTCCTGGCCGTCTCGCTGCATGCCGGCGACGCGCCGAAGGGCTGGTTCCCGGCCGGCTCCTCGCCCGACAGCTACGACATGGGCGTGCAACCCGGCGACCGCCATGCCGGCGACCGCAACGCGTATATCCGCGCGCAGGCCCAGCATCGCGGCTTCGGCACGCTGATGCAGACCATCGGCGCCGACGCCTACCGCGGCAAGCGCCTGCGCCTGTCCGGCTACCTGCGCACGCGCGACGCCAAGAGCGCGGCGATGTGGATGCGCATCGACGGCAACTTCCAGCAGACCCTGGGCTTCGACAATATGAGCAGCCGCACGCTCAGTGGCGACACCGAATGGAAGCGCTACGACATCGTGCTGGACGTGCCCGAAGGCGCGCAGGCGATCGCCTTCGGTTTCCTGCTGGAGGGCAAGGGCGAAGTGCTGGCCGACGATTTCCACATGGAGCCGGTGGGCAAGGATGTTCCGGTCACCGGCACTGACCGTCCCGCGCTGCCCGCCATGCCGTCCAACCTGGATTTCGCGCAATGACGCCCGCGGGAGGAAAGCGAATCATGAAGATGCCGCGCATCCTGCTCAGCGCCTTGCTGCTTGCACTGGCCATCACCGGCTGGGCCGGCGCCGCCGAACGCAGGCATGGTTGCGATACGAATCCCGCGGCCACGGCCACCCCGGCGCCCGATTGCCATGGCTCCGTTCCCAGGCTGCTGAACTGGAGCGAGGCCTACGAAAAAGAACAGCGCGCCGCGCAGCATGCCGATACGCCACCGCCCGAGATCCAGCAGGATGCGGGCCAGCGCATGGCCGGAACGATCCTGCTGCCGCTGCGCATGACCGCGGACCATGCGCTGTCGCTGCTGGATTTCCTGGTGCGGCTGTGCGTGCAGTCGATCCTCGGGCCTTGAGGATTCAGCGCACGCTTTTGCAATCGGCCTGCACCGCCTCGCCCTGCGCGCTTACGCAAGGGCGGAATCCTGCCGGCAGGCCGACGATCTCCCTGCTCGCACCTTGAGCCAGGGCGAAGCGCTCCGGCGGCTTGTCGCAATTGGCGGAAGGGACGACGCAGGCCGGATCGAACAGCGCGAAATGGCATACCCCCGTGGCGCTGGCCAGGCATATGAATTTCGCCACGCCGGCACGCAGTTCGATCCTGCCGTGCACGATGTCGCGTCCGCCCGCGTCGCTGCGGATGTCGGTGACCTGGCCGCCGGTGCAGCCGGCCACGGCGAGGAGGTAGTAAATCAGAGCCAGTACGTTGCGCATGGTGAGCTCTCCTGGGCGGCGCCGCGTCACATGTTGCGGAACAGCAGCATGAAGGGCTGGCTGACCAGCAAGGTCTCCGGACGCTGGCGCAGGCGCAGCGTGCCCTTGCCGCTGTCGTCGCGGATCACGGCCGCCACCGCTTTCAGGTTGACGATGGTGGAGCGGTGGATCTGCTTGAACACGGCCGGATCGAGCAGGCCCAGCAGTTCGCGGATCGGCTTGCGCATCAGCGCCTCGCCTTCGGCGGTCACCACCGTGGTGTATTTGTGGTCGGCGCGGAAATAAGCCACGTCGTCGATCATGATCAGCCGCGTTTCGCGGCCGGCGCTGGCGGTGATCCAGGTCAGCGGCGGCCGCGCCTCGGCGAAGCGGCCGGCATCGAGCTGGCGCACCAGCGCCGCCAGCGCCTCGCCCGCCAGGCCTTCGCCCGCGCTGCGCTGCTTGATCCGCTGCACGGTGGCGGCGAGGCGTTCCGGCGCAATGGGCTTCAACAGGTAATCCACCGCGCCGCGTTCGAACGCATCCACCGCGTATTGATCGTAGGCGGTGACGAACACCACCTGGGTGGCGGGGCTCGCTTCCGCCGCGGCGGCGGCGACTTCCAGGCCGGTGAGGCCGGGCATGCGGATATCCAGGAAGGCAACCTCGGGACGATGCTCGGCGATCGCTTCGAGCGCGGCGGCGCCGTCCTCGCATTCGGCCACGATCTCCAGCTCCGGCCACGCCTGCTCCAGCTGTTCGCACAAGGCCCGGCGCAACAGCGGTTCGTCTTCGGCAACGATGGTTTTAGCCATGGGCCACCGCCTTGGCAGGCACGGTGAGCGTTGCCGCCACGCCGCTGGGGAAGTTGGCGAGAATGGCCAGCGAAGCGGCATTGCCGTAGACCAGCCCTAAGCGTTCGCGCACGTTCTTCAGGCCGATGCCGGTGCCGCTGCCCGCTTCCGAAAAGCCTTGCCCGTCGTCCGCCACGGTGATCGCCACCGCATCGTCCTTGGCGCGGCCGAGCAGCCAGATGGTGCCGCCGCCGGGCTTGGGTTCCAGGCCGTGCTTGACCGCGTTTTCCACCAGGGTCTGCAGCATCATCGGCGGCAGCGGCGTGGCGAGCAGGTCCGGCGCCACGTCGATCTCCAGCTTCAGGCGGTCGCCCATGCGGATGCGCAATATCTCCAGATAGGCGCGCGAACGTTCCAGTTCGTCGGCCAGGGTGGACAGCGCATCGCCGGTGCGCGGCAGCGAGTGGCGCAGATAGGCAATGAGGTGGCCGAGCATTTCGTCGGCGCGGGCCGGATCGGTGCGCGTGAGGTATTGCGCGCTGGCCAGTGTGTTGTAGAGAAAGTGCGGTTCCACCTGCGCATGCAGCAGGTTCAGGCGCGCCACGGTGAGTTCCTTCTCGGTGGCGGTCTGCCGCGCCGCGGCCTGTTCGCCGCGGCGGCGCTCGGCCACGCGGCGGGTGATGGCGCGGGTGATGCCTTCGGCGTTCTCCAGGTTGGTGCCGTCGTCGACGCGGAACCAGTCGCTCCACGCGCCGCTGCACGGCTCGCAGATCAGGGTGACGCTGCTGCTGCCGTCGCCGGGCAGCACCGTGGCGAGGATCTGGTTGTCGCGATGGTTGAACCAGCCGAACAGCGAAAAGCGGCGTGGCTGGCGGTTGCCGTAGGGATCGATGCGGCGCACCTTGGCGCGCAGCTGCAGGCTGTCCGGCGCGCTCTCCACGTTCTCGCTGCGCGGCAGCTCGCGCACCGCCGCATCGAGCAGGCGGAAGGCCTCGCCGGCCTCGAACGGAATCTCGATCTGCCGGCGCTGGCGGCTGCTCAGGCTGCTGCCGTCGGCCCGGCCCATGATCAGCCGCACGCGCCGCACATGCGAGAACGCGCCGGTGATCACCATGCCGAGCAAGGCCATGCATAACAGCACGAAGGGCCAGGCCGGGCCGTGATAACCCTCGCTGATGCCGTTCCACACGATCACGGCAAGCATGAAGGCCAGGAACCAGGCGAGCGCCAGGCGGATGACGAAAAAGAAACTGGTCATGGAAGGCTTTCCCCGGAAGCGATGACGGGGCGGAGCATAGCCGGGGTACCGAGGATTGGGACTTCGCTTGTGACGGAAGGCCGTGGGCGCCGACGAAACGGGGGATCGGGGGATGAAGCCAAGCTCGTCATTCCGGCGCAGGCCGGAATCCAGTGGCGGCAGACTGCATACCGGCGAGGCGTCAAAGCGCTCGCCTTTGGGACTCACGGCGAAAGCCGGACGATATCGCTACTGGATTCCGGCCTGCGCCGGAATGACGGCCATGCGGCGAACGGCACAGGACAGCGCACCGCGTTTGCGGCAAAGATCGCCGGCTCCCCGCCACGAGTGCCCACGGATGCGCCGACCGCTGTTCGCCCTGCTGCTGGCCGCCACGCTCGCCCCAGGCGCGCAGGCTGGCGCGCCGGAGCGCTATCTCGACCTGCTGGACTTGCACGGCACGCCCACCTCGGCCACCGACCGCCGCTTCAACCTGTTCTTCGACGCCGGCGCCTGGCACGGCTACAGCCTGCCGGCGCGCGACGAAGGCACCGGCTTCAGCGGACCGTTCGTGCACAGTCTCGACGGCGGGCGCTGGGCGGGGCGGCGCTTCGCGGCCTGGACGCTGGAGAGCATTTCGGGCAAGCCGATCGCGCTGGCTTCAACGGAAAGCCACGCCGGCCCCGGCTATCTGGAACGCACGCATGCCGGTGGCGGCTTGTCGGTACGCGAAACCTTGTTCTTCGCCGACGCGTGGCATGCCGTCGCGCGCATCGAACTGAGCGCAACCGCAAGCCGCGACCTGCATCTGCAGGTGGAAGGCGAAGCGATGGGCGGCGCGCCGCGCGCGGACGATGGCGGCATCGTGCAGACGCTGGGTCGCCGCTCGTTTCTCGCCACGCGGCTGTTCGCCGGACGCGAGGTGGCGGCGAAGGCGGAAGGGCCGCGCTATCGACTGGAACCGGCCGGCCCGCTGCATGTGGAAGCGGGTAAGCCCGTCACGCTGTACGTCGAGCAGACCCTGGTGGTCGACAACGCACGCGAACAGCCGCCGCTGGTCGACCACGCCGACGCATGGCGGCGCAACCGCGCACGCTGGGACGGCTACCTCGCCTTCGCCGACACCGCCCACCTGGCCGGCGTGAGCGACGGCGACGCCCGCCGCGTCGCCACCAAGGCCGTAGCCACCCTGCTCGCCAACTGGCGCGCCGCACGCGGCGACCTCGGCCACGACGGCGTAATCCCTTCGTATTCCAACCCCGACTTCAACGGCTTCTGGGCCTGGGATTCGTGGAAGCACGCCGCCGCCCTCGCGCGCTTCGCACCGGATCTCGCCCGCGACCAGATCCGCGCCATGTTCGACCGCCAGCGCCCCGACGGCATGGTGCCGGACTGCGTCTACCTGGACGCCAAGGACAACAACTGGCGCAACACCAAGCCCCCTCTCGCCACCTGGGCCGTGCTGGCGGTGTACGACGCCACCGCCGACCGCGCCTTCCTCACCGAGATGTACGGCAAGCTCGCCCGCTACCACCGCTGGTGGTGGACCGCCCGCGATCACGACCACGACGGCCTGGCCGAATTCGGCTCCACCGACGGCACCCGCCTCGCCGCCGCCTGGGAAAGCGGCATGGACAACGCCGTGCGCTTCGACGGCGCAAAGATGCTGCCGAACGGCCCCGGCGCGTGGTCGCTGGACCAGGCCTCGGTCGATCTCAATGCCTATCTGTATCGCGAAGCCATCGACCTGGCGCGTATCGCCGAAGTGCTCGGCAAGGTGGACGACCACGCCGCGTGGATGAAGGAAGCGGAGCGCATCCAGACCGCGGTGCGCACACGCATGTTCGATCGCGAACGCGGCTATTTCTTCGATATCCACCTGAGCGACCGTTCGCCGGTGCGCGTGTATGGCGCCGAAGGCTGGACGCCGCTATGGGCCGGCCTTGCCGATGCTACGCAGGCGCGTGCGGTGAGCCAGGTGATGCTCGATCCGAAGAAGTTCGCCACGCGCATGCCGTTTCCCACGCTTGCTGCAGACGATCCGCACTTCTCGCCGATCAAGGGTTATTGGCGCGGCCCGGTGTGGCTGGACCAGGCGTATTTCGGCATGGAAGCGCTGCGGCGTCATGGCTACGCGCAGCAGGCGGATGAGATGGCGCGGCGATTGGTGCTCAATGCACGCGGTTTGACGGCGCAGGCACCGTTTTATGAGAACTACGATCCGTTGACCGGCAACGGCTACCAGTCGCCGAATTTCAGCTGGTCAGCGGCGGCGTATGTGTTGATGCTGACGCCGGCACGGAAAGCGCCGTAAATGCACCTCCAAGCGTACCGTAACGTTGGGGTTCGCCTGCGGCTCACCCCAACCTACGCCACGGCAAGAATTAACGTTGCGCTCCGCCCGGCCCCTCACCCTGCCCTCTCCCCGGAGGGGAGAGGGGTGTAGTGGTGAGGTAGGCAGGAACGAAGAGCCAGAGCTGGCCCCAGCACCTGAAAATCCTCTCGGCCACGGCACGTTGAAGCACCCGCTACGTAAACGCACTGCCGTTTCGTGTAGACCCAGGTTAATCAAGTTACCGCAGCCGCCCACTGCTCCTTCTAGTCGCGTCGCGAGCCTTGGCTCTTAGGCCATTCTCTCTTTGGTTACTTTCTCTTTGGGCCAGCAAAGAGAAAGTAACTCGGGCGCCGGCAGGCGTCCGAAATGCCCGCTGCATAAGCGGCCAAGTCGCGACAACCACACCTAGTCGCTACTGGATGATTCGCTTCGCTCACCCCTTCGGGGCCGCCCTACGGGCGTTCTTCGCGCTACGCGCTCGTCCGGCCTACGCCGGGATGACGAGTAGCGAGGCCCACGCCAGGATGACGAGCAAAGAGTCGCGCCCCGCGAAAAACATCACACCGGCAACGCCGTCGTCCTCTTCACCGTACGCAACGCCAACGTCGACTGCACCCTCACCACCCCAGGCAACTGCGTAAGAATATCCGTATGAATCCGCTCAAAATCCGCGGAATCCGCATACACCACCCTGACCATGTAATCGGCGGCGCCAGCCAACAAACAACACTCCGTCACCTCCGGATGCCGCTGAATCGCCGCCTCGAACGCATCCAGCGCCGCCCGCCCCTGCTGATCCAGCGTCACCAGCACGAACGCCGTCCCGGCCAACCCCGCGGCCTTCTCATCCAACAACATCACATAGCGCGAAATCAGCCCGCACTCCTCCAGCAGCTTCACCCGCCGCAGGCAGGCCGAGGGAGAGAGATTGATGCGGGTGGCCAGCTCCAGATTGGTCAGGCGGCCGTCTTCCTGCAGCAGCTTGAGGATGGCGCGGTCGCGGTCGTCGAGGCTTGGATCGAGGCTTGGCATAAATATCCGGACATTCGGCCATTCGTCGAATCAGGTTCGACATCTTAGCGCCAACCCTGCCCAAATGAGCGAGAAATTGCTCATCGCACCGATCATACTGCTGTGCTTCCGGCGCCCGTGCCGGAGCCAGTCGCCACCTCACTCCCAAGAGAGATTCCCAGCCATGCGCATCGGTGTACCGAAAGAGATCAAGAACCACGAATACCGCGTCGGCCTCGTCCCGTCGTCGGTGCAGGAACTGGTACACCACGGGCACGAAGTGCTGATCCAGGCCGGCGCCGGCCTGGGCGCCGGGCTGACCGACGCCGACTACGTCGCCGCCGGCGCCAGGATCGTCGACGGCGCGGACGCGATCTTTGCCGAGGCCGACATGATCGTGAAGGTGAAGGAGCCGCTGGCCGTGGAGCGCAAGAAGCTGCGCAAGGGCCAGATCCTGTTCACCTACCTGCACCTGGCGCCCGATGCCGAGCAGACCCACGACCTGATCGCCTCCGGCGCGGTCTGCATCGCTTATGAAACCGTCACCGCCGCCAATGGCGCGCTGCCGCTGCTGACCCCGATGTCCGAGGTCGCCGGCCGCCTCGCCCCGCAGGTGGGCGCGCATTCGCTGGAGAAGGCCCAGGGCGGCCGCGGCGTGCTGCTCGGCGGCGTGCCGGGCGTGCCGGCGGCGGAAGTGGTGATCCTGGGCGGCGGCGTGTCCGGCACCCATGCGGCCACCATTGCCGTGGGCATGGGCGCCAAGGTCACCGTGGTGGACCGCTCCGCCGACGCGCTCAAGCGCCTGGCCACGCAGTTCGGCACCTCGATCTCCACCGTGTTCTCCACCCGCTCGGCCATCGAGGAACTGGTGCGCCGCGCCGACCTGCTGATCGGCACCGTGCTGGTGCCGGGCGCCGCCGCGCCGAAGCTGGTGACCCACGACATGGTGCGCACCATGAAGCCGGGCTCGGTGATCGTCGACGTGGCGATCGACCAGGGCGGCTGCGTGGAGACCTCGCACGCCACCACCCATTCCGACCCGACCTACGTGGTGGACGGCGTGGTGCACTACTGCGTGGCCAACATGCCGGGCGCCGTGGCGCGCACGTCCACCTTCGCGCTCAACAGCGTGACCCTGCCCTTCACCCTGGCCCTGGCCAACAAGGGCTGGCAGAAGGCGCTGGCCGACGACGCGCACCTGCGCAACGGCCTGAACGTGATCGACGGCAAGGTGGTGTGCGAGCCGGTGGCCCAGGCGCACGGCCTGCCGTATGTGAAGGCGGAGACCGCGCTGGGCCTGTAAGCCGCGCGTTGCACGCAACACCCGAAAGACGGCGCCGCGAGGCGCCGTCTTTTTTTGCGCTGCGCGGCGCTACATGAACGCCCGGCGCGGCGGCGCGGAACCGCCCCTGAACTCCTCCCCCGCAGCGGTCAGCGCGGCGCCTCCCGCGCCGTTCTCATCACTGCAACGACGCCGCTGACGAGGAGTTGCCATGTCCTTCGCATCGAACCGCATTCCGTTCCGCACCCGCCTGTCGCACAGCCTGCTCGGCCTGGCCCTGCTGGCCGGCGGCGCCGCGGCGCTGCCCTCCACCGCGACGGCCGGCGTGTTCGTCTCCGTCAACATTGCCCCGCCGCCGCTGCCGGTCTACGTGCAGCCGCCGATCCCCGCGCCGGGCTATCTGTGGGTGCCGGGCTACTGGGCCTACGACGACGACGGCGGTTATTTCTGGGTGCCGGGCACCTGGGTTGAACCGCCTTACGCCGGCGCGCTGTGGACGCCGGCCTGGTGGGGCTGGAGCGGCGGCGCGTACGTGTTCCATACCGGCTACTGGGGGCCGCGCGTGGGCTTCTACGGCGGCATCAACTACGGCTTCGGCTACACCGGCGTCGGTTATGCCGGCGGCTACTGGAACCGCGACCGCTTCTACTACAACCGCAGCGTCAACAACGTCAGCACGCGCATCACCAACGTCTACAACAAGACGGTGATCAACAACGTCACGGTGAACCGCACCAGCTACAACGGCGGCCCAGGCGGCATCGCCGCGCGCGCCAATGCCCAGGAGCTGCAGGCCGCGCGCATGCAGCACAGCGGGCCGGTGGCGGCGCAGCGCCAGCAGATGAGCATGGCGGCGCAGAACCGCGAGCTGCGCGCGAGTGCGAACCACGGTGCGCCCGCCATCGCAGCGACGCCGCGTGCCGGTGCGTTCGCCGCGCGCGAAGCGATGCCCGCGCATGCGGCGATGGCGCCGGCCAACCTCCAGGCGCACGTGCCGCATGCCACGCTGCCGTCGGCCTCCTTCGCGCCTCATGCCAACCGTGCGCCGACACCGCAACCGCGTGGCCTCGACATGGCCTCGCCACGGCCGGCGCAGCCGATGCACAACACCGCACCGGCTTATCGCAACGAGGCGCCGCAGCGCGCTTCGTATGCGGGTGAGCGGGAAATGCCGCGCGCGCAGCCGTCACATGCCTATGCGCCGCAGGCGTACCACGCGGCGCCGATGTCGGCTTATCGCCCGCAGCAGGGTGGCGGGCATGCGCAGGCGCCGCGGGGGCATGAGGAATCGCACGAAAAGCACTGAAGCGCTGAACCCCCTCTCCCCGCTGGGGAGAGGGTTGGGGTGAGGGGGGCCTACGGAGCGATGAAGCAGAAGCGCAAAGCCGAGCGACGCTTCGTAGATATTCTGACGCGAGCACCCGCCCCTCATCTGCCTGCCGGCATCTTCTCCCCGGCGGGGAGAAGAGCTCGAGTTTGAACTTACGCCTTCATCACCGCCCCAAACGACGGCGGCCGATCCCCCGGCGCCGCGCCAAACTGCTTGTTCGGCACCTTCCCCATCTGGAACACCAAGGTGCCCCCAGCCGCCAGATCCGCATGCGCGATCCAGCTCTTGCTCCACGGCTTGCCGTTCCACGTGACGGACTGGATATAGGGGCTGTCCGCCGCATTGCCCTTGGCCTCCACCACCAGCTTCTTGCCGGCGATATCCACTTCCGCGCGGTCCAGCACCGGGCTGCCGAATACGTAATGCGTGCTCACCGGGTCCACCGGATACAGGCCCATCGCGCCGAGCACGTACCACGCGCTCATCTGCCCGCAATCCTCGTTGCCGGCCAGGCCGTCGGGGTCGGCGCGGTACATGTCGGTGAGCAGCATGCGCACGCGCGACTGCGTCTTGTAGTGCGCGCCGGTGTAGGCATACAGGTACGCCATGTGATGCCCCGGCTCGTTGCCGTGCGCGTACTGGCCGACCAGGCCGGCGATATCCGGCGGGGCATCGGCCGGCAGTTCGGAGCTGGTGGTGAACAGTTCGTCCAGCTTGCGCTCGAACGCGGGCTGGCCGCCGAACAGTTCCATGTAGCCGTACAGGTCGTGCTGGTTGAGGAAGGTGGCCTGCCAGGCATTGGACTCGGTGAAGTCGCGCCACTGCTTGCTGTGGCCGATGCTGCGCGGATCGAACGGTTCCAGCCACTGGCCGTTCTCGCCGCGCGGACGCATGAAGGCCACGCTCTTGTCGAACACGTTGCGGTAGTTGCGCGAGCGCTTGCGCAGCGCTTCCGCGTCGTCCTTCGCGCCGGCGGCGTCGGCCAGGTGCGACAGCGCCCAGTCGTCGTAGGCGTATTCCAGCGTCTTGCTGACGGCTTCCCATTCCTTGTCGGCGGGGATGTAGCCGAGCTTGCGGTAATAGGCCAGGCCGCGATAGTCGTCCTCCATCGCGCGCTTGCGGAACAGCGGCCAGGCCTGCTTCGGGTCCACTCCGGCAAAGCCCTTGGCCACCGCCTCGGACACCACCACCGCGGAGTGGTAGCCGATCATGCAACCGGTCTCCACGCCCTGCAGCGGCCATACCGGCGGGCCGTCGGGGCTTTCCGCCGCCATGCGCAGCAGGCCGTTGACCAGGTCGGGCACGCGCTCGGCCTGGAACAGCGTGTACAGCGGATGCGCCGCGCGGTAGGTGTCCCACAGCGAATAGGTGCTGTAGTTGTGGCTGCCCTCGGGCAAGTGGTGGATCTTCAGGTCCATGCCGCGGTAGCGGCCGTCCACGTCGCTGAACAGCGTGGGCGCGAGCATGGTGTGGTACAGCGCGGAGTAGAACACCTTCTTGGTGTCTTCCGATGCGGCATCCACGCGGATGCGGCCCAGCTCCTGCTCCCACGCCGCTTCAGCGGCATGGCGCGCACCGTCGAAATCCCAACCCGGTACTTCCGCATCGAGATTGCGCAGCGCGCCGTCGATATCCACGCCGGAAATGCCCACCTTCACCAGCAGCGGCGCCTGCCCCGGCTGCTTGTAGTGCAGCGTGGCCTTCAGATTGGTGCCGCTGGCATCTTTCGCACCGGCCAGCGGCGCATCGTTGTTGTAGAGCACCGCGCTGTCGAACGGACGCGAGACTTTGAGCGCGAAATGGATATAGCGGCCATTCGCCCACTGGTGCACGCGGCGGCTGCCGACCAGGGTGTCTTTGCCGACCAGGCGCAAGCTCGCGTCGCTGACCTTGGTCGGCTTGGCCGGGTCGTCGTGGAAGCCATGCGCGAAGTCGATCAGCAGATGGCCTTCGTCCTTGCCGCGGAAGGTGTAGCGGTGCAGGCCGGCGCGCAGCGTGGCGGTCAGCTCGGCCAGCACGTCGTAATCCTTCAGCTGCACCTGGTAATAGCCGGGATGCGCATGCTCGGTGGCGACGTCGTAGCGCGAGCGGTAGCCGCGCGTGGCCGGCTGGCCCTGGCGCGACGGCGAGGGCGTATTGGTCGGCGGCACGCCGTCATAGCGCGAGCGGTAATTGGTGCCGCGGTATTCGCGGTCGCCCGGCTGCAGGCGCACGGGACCGGTGCACGGCATCACCAGCACGTCGAGCATGTCGGCCGCGCCGGTGCCGCTCAGGTGCGTATGCGAGAAGCCCATGATCGAGCCGTCGCCCTGATGGTAGCCGGACGAGGCGTCCCACTGCGCGTCATAGGTGTCGGGGCTGAGCTGCACCATGCCGAACGGCAGCGACGGCCCGGGAAAGGTATGGCCATGGCCGCCGGTGCCGATGAACACGTCCACGTAGCGCGACACGCCGGTGGCGGCTTCGCCCGCGCCGCCGCCCTTGGCGCCGGCGGCATGCGCCTGGGCGATGCCATTGAAAGGATCGAGCCGGTTGCCCAGCAGGGCCGCGGCCACTGCGCCTTGCAGGAATCGCCTGCGTGTCACCATGGGGAAAACTCCAGAGGGGGATGGAGGGGGGAAAGCAGGATACGCCTCAAGCGCGCAGCAAGGCCGGCTGCCGCTGCGCCAATTCGACGATCAGTTCGCCGAACAGCGTATTGGCCCAGGCAAACCAGGACCGGGTGAAATGCGCCGGATCGTCCTGGTCGAAAGCCTCGTGCATGAAGCCGCTGCCGGCATGCGTGGTCTTCAGCCACTGCAGGCACTGGCGCGTCTGCGCTTCGTCGGTGCTGGTGAAGGCGCGCATCATGATTGACATCGGCCAGATCATGCGCAGGCCTTCATGCGGACCGCCGACGCCTTCGGCGGCCTTGCCCGAGAAGAAATACGGATTGCGCGTGCTCCACGCCAGCTCGCGCGTGCGGCGATAGCGCGCATCGTCCACCGGGCAGCAGCCCAGGTACGCCAGGCTGAGCAGGCCCGGCGCGTTCGCGTCGTCCATGAACAGCTGGTTGCCGTAGCCGTCCACTTCGTAGGCCCAGAACTCCCTGCCCTGCTCGTCGCGCATCACGCCGTACTTTTCGGCGGCCTGCTGCACTTCGTCGGCCAGCGTCTTGCACTCCTGCGCAAAAGCCGCGTCGTTGAACAGGCTCTGCGTCATCGCGCCCAGCTCGCGCAGCACGTGCACGGCGAACAGGTTGGCGGGAATGAACAGCGGATACAGGCAGGCGTCGTCGGAAGGACGGAACATCGAATGGATCAGCCCCACCGGCCTGGCCGGGCTGCCGTAGCCGCCCAGGAACAGGCTTTCGGTGGGAATCAGCGACTGCCGCTGGAAACGGTACGGCCCGGGGCCGTCCTTGCGCTGCTGCTCGCGGAAGGTCTGCACCACCAGGCGCATCGCGGCGCGCCACTCGTCGTCGAAGGGTTCGCGGTCGCCGGTGGCTTTCCAGTACGCCGTGGCCAGGCGCACCGGATAGCACAGCGAATCGATTTCCCATTTGCGCTCGGCCACGCCGGGGCGCATGTCGGTGACGTCGTGCTGCGCCCAGTCCAGGTTGGTCTTGGCGGTGGGATCGGGCAGGAAGGCGTTGGCGTATGGATCGATCGCGATGCACACGGCCTGGCGGCGGATCAGGCCGCGGAACAGCCGGCGCAGATCGGCGTCCTGCTTCGCCAGCGGCACGTAGGGCCACACCTGCGCCGACGAGTCGCGCAGCCACATCGCGTCGATATCGCCGGTGACCACGAAGGTATCCGGCTTGCCGCGCAGCGTGCCCAGCTCCACCGTGGTGTCGAGCGTGTTGGGATAGCAGTTCTCGAACAGCCAGGCCAGTTCCGGATCGGCGATCCTGGCCTTGGTGCGCGCGATCACCTGCTCCACCGCCTTGCTGGTGAACTTGCGCCTGGCCAGCGGCGGACGCTTGCTGACGAAACCGCCGGCGGCGGCGCGCGCAGTGGACATCAGGCCCGGGCCGCCGACCGCGGCGGCGCCGAGCGCGAACGACATCATCTTCAATACATCGCGGCGGTTGGCATTCACGGCTTGGCGTCTCCCTTGGTGGCGCCGGCCAGCGAGCGCACATGCAGCGCGCCGCGCAGGGCATCGATGCCGGCTTCGCTGGTGATGCGCAGTTCGCGTGTCTCGCCGGGCAGCAGGTCGAAGGCGTTGTCTTCCGGCGCGGCGTCGAGCGTGCCGAAATCCACCCACACTTCGCGCGCCAGGCGCCTGGCGCTGACCACCAGCAGGCCGCCCTGCCCGTTGTCGCGCAGCTCGGCCTTCAGGTCCGGATCGGGCAGTTTCAGTTCGATCGGCGGCTTGGCGAACAGCAGGTGGCGCGACAGCAGCCGGCCCTTGTCGTCCACCAGTTCGTACACGGCGAAGCTGCCGGCGGGGTCCGCCTTGCGCAGCAGTTCGGCGTCGGTGGGGCTGGCCACCTTGGCACTGGCCAAGGGCGCCACCTTGAGCGCCTGCTTGCTCTCGCGCAGCACCTTGCCGTCCATGCTCATCACGCGGCTGCGCAAGGTGGCCTGGAACGGCTCGGTGCGATCGGAGACCACGAACACGTCGCTACGCCCGTCGTTATGGACGGCCACCACGCGCACCGGCGCATAGAAGCGGCGGGCGTGGAACTGCAGCGCCTTCCAGCGGCCGAAGTAATCCACGCTGGACCAGGACGCCCCCGGCCACACGTCGTTCAACTGCCAATACAGCGAACCCATCGCCTGCGGCCGCACGCTGCGCAGATGCTCGGCGGCCAGCTCGATACCCTCGGCCTGCATCACCTGGCTCAGGTACACGAACGATTCGAAATCCTTCGGCTCGCCGTAATACTTGCGGATATACAGCAGCAGGCGGTCGTTGCCGTCGCCGTTGGCGAACTTCTGGTGCGCGCGCATCACCGGCGAGTTCGGCTCCAGGTCGCGCTCTTCGGCGAAGGCGCGCACGGTGGCCATCACCGGGAAGGACTGCAGGCCGTACTCGGACTGGAAGCGCGGCGTTTCGCTCAAGTAATGCTCGATCGGCTTGGAACCGGACCACACGCTCCACGAATGGTAGTCGCCGTCGGTGAGCTGGTTGGCCGGGCCTTCGTAGTCGGTGCTGGGCGAGCTGGCCCAATACGGCACGTCGGGCGCGTTCTCGCGCACCACGCTGCGCAGGGTCTCGCCGAACAGCTCCTTCATGCCGTTTTCGATGCGCGCCAGTTCGTCCGGCGCCAGCGAGGCCCTGAACTTCTTGCGGTCGTCCCAGGCTTCCCAGCCGGTCTGCACTTCGTTGTTGCCGCACCAGAGCACGATGCTGGGGTGGTCGCGCAGGCGGCGCACCTGCTCCACCGCTTCGATGCGCGTGTTCTCGCGGAAGGCTTCGTCGTAGGGCGGGATGGCGCCGCCGAACATGAAGTCCTGCCAGATCATCAGGCCCAGCCGGTCGGCTTCCTCGTAGAACGCATCGCTCTGGTAATGCCCGCCGCCCCACATGCGCAGCATGTTCATGTTGGCGTCGCGCGCGGAGCGCAGGATCTGCGCCATGCGCTCGGGCGTGGCGCGGTTGGGGAAGCTGTCGAACGGAATCAGGTTGGCGCCCTTGGCGAAGATCGGCACGCCGTTGACCACGAAGGCGAAGCCGCGGCCCCACGGGTCCTTGTCGCGGCGCAGCTCGACGCTGCGCAGGCCGGTGGCGCGGCTGGCGGCGGCCAGGGTGGCGCCGTCGCGGCTCAGGGCGACCTCGAAGCGGTACATGTCCTGCGCGCCGTAGCCGACCGGCCACCAGCGGCGCGGATGCTCGATGCGGATCGGCAGGCTGAGCGCGTTGTCGCCCTTGCGCAGTTCGACGTCCTGGCTGGCCTGCTGGCGGCTGCCGTCGGGGTCGGACCAGCTCACGGTGAGTTTCGCCTTGCCGGCCTGGTCGGCCTGCACGTTCGCTTCCGCGTGCAGTTCGGCCACGTCGGCGTCGACGTGCTGCTGGGCGATGTGGACATCGCTCATGCGCACGTCGTCCCAGCTTTCCAGCCGCACCGGCTGCCAGATGCCGAGGGTGACGTAGCGCGGGCCCCAGTCCCAGCCGTACTGGTAGTTGGCCTTGCGGATGTAGTTGGCGCTCTGCTTGCCCTTGGGCTCGTCGCCGAAGGCCGAATCGAACTCGCCAGGCAACGCATACGGCTGCTTGAGCAGCCACGGCTGCAGGCGCGCGATCGGCGAATGCAGGTGCACTTCGAGCTTGTTCTCGCCGGAGCGCAGCGCGCCCTTCACCGGCACGCGCCAGCGGCGGAACATGTTGTCGGCGGCGATCAGCTTGCGGCCGTTGAGGGTGACGTCGGCATAGGTGTCGAGCCCGTCGAACACCAGCTCCACGTGGCCCCGCTTGAGCGTGGCCGGGTCGGCCTTGAAGCTCAGCCGGTAATCCCAGTCGGCCAGGCCGATCCACTGCAGGCGCGCCTCGTTGTCGCGATAGAACGGATCGGTGATGACGCCGGCCTTGAGCAGGTCGGTCTGCACGCTGCCCGGTACTTCGGCGGCGCGCCATTCGGCGGCTTCGGGGTGGGCCTTGGCCTCGGCCGATTTCGGCGCGACGTGGAACTGCCAACCTTGCTCAAGTGATTGCGTGCTTAGCTGCGCGGCTGCGGCAGGGCCAGCCAGAAGCAGCAACACCGCCAAGGCGGACCAGTAGGGGAACGTTGCGCTTCTCTGCATGAAAAGTTCCGATGTAGTCGTGAGTTTTCGATCTGGAATCCTTCTCCCCGTTCACCCATTTGTGCACGGGGAGAAGGTGGCGGCAGCCGGATGAGGGTTCGGGCGGAGCGGTGCACATCACGCTTGCGCTCCGCCCGTACCCTCACCCCAACCCCTCTCCCTCCGGGAGAGGGGCTAAAGCACCGGAGCGGTGCGCTTCACGCTTGCGCTCCGGCCGGCCCCCTCACCCCAACCCTCTCCCCGGAGGGGAGAGGGGGTTTTAGTGCCGGGCGTCGAACACCTGGAATTCGCGGATGCGCGCGACGCCCGCGCTGGACAGGATATGCAACCGTACCTTCTGTGCCGTGACCGGCGCAAAGGTATCGATCTTCTTGTGTCCGATCGCCTCGGCCCGCGCCACCGCCTTCCAGGCCTGGCCGTCCCAGATTTCCACCGCATAGCGGCGCACCGCCTGCCCTTCGTCCAGCCACTCCATCGCCAGCGTGCGGTCGAAGGTCACCGGCTTGCCGAAGTCCACTTCCAGCGTGGCGCTGCGCGCGTCGGCGGGGGCGGACCAGAAGCTGTCGCGGTTGCCGTCGAGCGCGCGCTCGGTGTTCTCGTCGGTCTTCGCATGCTTGCGCGCCAGGTTGGCGGCATCGCCGTAGCGCGCTTCCACCGCCTTGCCGAACTCTTCCAGCCGCTTGACGTCCGCTTGCGGCAGCAGGCCGTGATTGTCCGGCGCGATGCCGAGCATCAGCTGGCCGCCGCGGCCCACGCTGCTCTCCCAGATGTCCATCAGCTCGGGCACGCTCTTGAGCGAGGCCTCGTCATTGGGGTGCCAGAACCAGTGCAGCTTGTGCAGCGGCGTGTCCACTTCCACCGGGCGCCAGCGCTCGTAGCCGTGGCGGTCGATCACGTTCCAGTTCTCGTAGCGGATATGGCCGTCTTCCTGGCCCACCCAGCGCGCGTCGCCGTATTCGAACAGCGCCATGTCGGCGAATACCACCGCATTGGGCTGGTAGGTGCGCAGCTCCTCGATATAGCGCTTGAAATCGTAGACGTGGCCGGCGCTGCCGGCGCCGTCCAGCCACCACTCGGCGAGCATGCCGTAGTTCTGCACCAGCTCGCCCAGCTGGGCCACGTAGTAGTTGTCGTAGGCCTTGGAGTCGGCATAGCGCGGCTCGTGGCGGTCCCACGGCGACAGATAGATGCCGAACTCCAGCCCTTCCTTGGCGGCGGCGTCCGAGGCCAGCTTCACCAGGTCGCCCTTGCCGCCCATCCACGGGCTGCTCTTCACCGAGTAGTTGCTCTGCCCGGTGGGCCACAGCGCGAAACCGTCGTGGTGCTTGGCCACCATCACCATGTAGGTGGCGCCGGCCGCGCGGCTGGCGCGCGCCCACTGCACGGGGTCCACCTTGTCCGGATTGAATACCTTCGGGTCGGCCTTGCCGTCACCCCATTCGCGGTCGAGGAAGGTGTTGGTGCCGAAGTGCACGATCACGCCGAACTCCAGGTCCTGCCAGTGCGACTGCTGCGGCGAGGGAGTGAGGCCGGCGGCGTTCTGCGCGTGGGCGGTGAAGGCCAGGCCCGCGCCGAGCGCAAGGCAGAGGAGACGTTGCGACCACTTCGACATGTGTTGTTCCTGCTTATGTTGTGAGTTACCCGGCCGGGGCAGCCGGACCAACCGGCGGGGCGCCAGCCGGCGCCCCGCCTTCTTGCCTTAGTCGAGTTTGTATTCCACCTGCAGCGAGATCTCGCGGCCGTTGTAGTTGGCGCCCTGCAGCGTCGGGATGAACTCGAAGCCGCCCGCGTAGTACGGGATCTTGCCGACCTTGTCGAACAGATTGGTGACGGTCAGGCCGAGCCGCAGCTTCTCGTCGAAGCGGTAGCCCACGGTGCTGCTGAAGGTCACCCACGGCGAGGTGTAGGCGTGGTAGACCACGCAGGACGGATCGCCCAGCGACGGCGTGATGCCGTTGGCCAGCACCTCGCAACCGCCGTAGTGCGGCGCGCGCACGCCGCCCTGGCGTTCGCCGTACACGGTCACGTCCCACGGGCCGTTCAGCCAGTTCAGGGTGGCGCGGGTGCGCGTGGCGACGCGGTCGTAGCGGGTGTTGAGCAGCGGATCGCTGGCGTACTTGCGCAGCTTGTACGAGAGGTTGTCGGTCCAGTCCAGCGAGAAGTTGAACGCGCCCCAGTTCTGGGTCTTCCAGCGATAGCTGACGTTGGCGTCCACGCCGCTGACGTACAGCTTGTTCTGGTTGATCGGACCGGTGTAGACGGCGGTGATGTTGCCCTGCCCGTCGCGGATCACGTTGGCGATGATCTGCTTGCAGTACTCCGAACCCTGCGGATGCAGGGTGTACGGCGCGCCGCCCACCTGCAGGCCGGTGCGGCAGCCCGCCTCGTCCTTCAGCACGTCGTCCTCGCCGACGTTGTCGATCGCGTTGTCGATGCCCATGTGCCAGTAGTCGGCGGAGATCGACAGGCCCTCGACCCAGTTGACGTCCCACACGAAGCCATAGGTCCAGGCATGGCCTTCTTCCGGCAGCAGGTTCTGGCCGCCGGCGGCGTGCAAGGTGTAGTAGGTGGTGTGCTGGATGGCCGGACAGACCGCCTGGTTGGCGGCGATGCACTGGTAGTAGTCGGAGTAGATGCCCTTGGTCGACAGCGAGTCCTGCTTGTACAGGTACTGCATGTCCGGCGCATGGAAGTTGGTGCCGTAGGTGCCGCGCAGCAGCAGGCCGGCCACCGGGCGCCACTCGATCGCCGTGCCCCAGGTGCGGGCGATGTCGGCATCGCTGGCGTCGCGGTACTTGTCCAGGCGGCCGGACAGGCTCCAGGTCAGCGTGTCCGACAGCGGCACGCGGAACTCGGTACCGGCCGACAGGCGCATGCGGGTGCCGCCGCCGGCGTTGTAGTCCTGGAAGGGGTCGCCGAAGGTGGTGGTGTTGCCGCGCGCATCGGGCGTCAGCTTGTAGCCCTGGTGGTTGGCTTCCAGCACGCCGGCGAAGCCGACCGGGCCGGCCCAGGTGTTGAACAGGTCGCCGGTGAGGTTCAGCGAGGCCTGGTCCATCCACGACACCGCGGTGTTCTGGCCGGTCACGGCGAACGTGCGGTAGTCGGCCGTGGAGATCGGATTCCAGAAGCGCTGCTGGTTGATCGTGTAGACCGGATACTCCTCGCCGCCCACCGTGGTGGTGCCCTGCTGCGGGCCGAAGAAGTAATTGAACATGCCCTGCTCGTTCAGGCCGGTGTAGCTCTCGCGCACGATGTACTTGGCGTGGCCGACGTTCAAGTCCCAGTTGAAGCGGTTGTCGAACAAGGTGCCGCGCAGGCCGGCATGGATGTCCCAGTTCTTTTCGTCGTCGTGGGTATTGCCGTAGCCGCCCATTTCGCCCGGCGTGAGCTGGCGGAAATAGTTGGTGATCACCTGGCCCGTGCCCTGGTCGTAGAACGAACCGGGGATGCCGCCCATCGGATACAGGAACGGCAGCTCGGTGTTGGACACGCCGTGGGTTTCCCAATAGCCCACCGAGCCGTAGGCCTGCAGGCCGCCGCCGAAGTCGTAGGTGCCGGACACGTAGGCGTCGCGGTCGTCGCGGCCTGGCGTCAGCACCCAGTTGCCGAACAGGTCGTTCTGCGCACAGTAGCTGCCGAGGTCGGTGATGTTGGTGGGATCGACCGTGTTGCCGTTGGTCGCCACCGTCTGCTTGTGGTACTGGCTGAAGTTGTTCTTGAAGCCGCGCTGGTTGCAGGCGCCGGCCGGCGGCGTGATGTAGTTGCCGTTGCCGTCGGCCAGCATCAGGCCGGTGTAGCGCGGATAGCCGAACATGCGCGCGTTCTGGTCCCAGGCGCCGTAGCCGGCGTCGGCGTCCGAATCGGTGTAGCGGCGGTCGCGGCCCCACAGCGGCGTGCGGTGGCTGCGCTGCAGGTTGTACACCACGCTCCAGTTGTCGCCCGAACGGCCGCCGACGAAGTTGATGTCGCCGAAGTCGCGTCCGCCGCGGGTGGAACTGCCGACCTGCACCTTGATGTCGTCACCCTGGTAGTTCTTCTTCAGGATGATGTTGACCACGCCGGCGATGGCGTCCGAGCCGTAGATCGCCGAGGCGCCGGTGGCCAGCACCTCGATGCGGTCGATCATGCCGGTGGGGATGTTGTTGTAGTTCTGGAAGTTGGTCTTGCCGTTGGCCGGCATCGGGTAATCGGTGACGCGGTGGCCGTCGATCAGCAGCAGGCTGCGGTTGGAACCCATGTTGCGCAGGTTGAGCTGGCGCGCGTTGACCGAGGTGCTGCCCCAGCTCGGCGGCGTTTCGGCGATGCCGGCCTGGGTGATCGAGTTCATCACCTCGAACACGGTGTTGAAGCCCTGCTTCTGGATGTCCTCGCCCTTGATGATGTTGACCGGCGCCGGTCCTTCCACTTCGGCGCGCGCGATGCGCGAACCGGTGACCACGACCTTGTCCAGCGTCTTGGCCTTCTTTTCCCCTTGCGCGGCCTGGTCCTGCGACTGGGCCTGGTTGGTGCCGGCGTCCTGCGCGTGCAGCGCGAACGTGGGCAGCAGCACCAGCGCGAGTGCGCTGGCGAGTCTGTGACGGCGTAGTGCGATGTGCGACATGGTTTAACTCCTCCCCGTTAGATGGATGCCTTCCCCCGAAGGCGTGGGCACAGCTTGTTGCTCCTGTTGCCCGGCGCGCTCCCTCAGCGCGCCAGGATTTCGTCGACGAACGTCCAGGTATGGCGGTCGTCTTCCGCCGCATGGCGGGTCAATTCGATACGCAGATAGCGTGCGCGGAACGGCCGC
The DNA here is from genome assembly GCF_011759495.1 of Dyella sp. SG562. Taxonomy (NCBI): domain Bacteria; kingdom Pseudomonadati; phylum Pseudomonadota; class Gammaproteobacteria; order Lysobacterales; family Rhodanobacteraceae; genus Dyella; species Dyella sp. SG562. Next base: position 14,149 of record NZ_JAAOYS010000008.1, on the reverse strand, counting down.
GAAGCCGTATAGGCCACACGCTGTATATGGGCCACGTGATCGCGTTCGATCGGCTTGATCTTCACGTCGCGCAGGGTGGTCCAGTGCTTGCCGTCCGCCGAGGCGGCGAAGCGCACCTTGCGCGGCCACCAGATCCAGGATTCGTCCTGCTGCAGCACGCCCACGCTCACCTCGTGCAGCTCGGTGACGCTGCCCAGGTCCAGGCTCAGCTTGGGGTCGAGCTCCTCCCAGCCCAGCCAGGCGCCGCTCTTGAACTCGCCGCTGCCCAGCACGCCGTCGGTGAGCGTGGCGGCGCCGTGGCCGCTGTAGGCGGCGTCGGGGGCCGGATCCACGCTGGCCGCCGCGCCGAAACTGGCGCTGCGCTCCAGCTGGAACGCGCGCGGATGGTCGTAGGCGCGGCCGCGGCGGAACGGCACCACGCGCAAGGTGCCGGGCTGTTTCAGGTCCAATACATCGGTGAACGAAGGCGAGGCGGCGGTGGGCTCGCTGCCGTCGGTGGTGTAGTGGGTGACCACGTCGTCGAAGCCGCGCTGCGCGCTGACCTGCCAGCCGTCGCGGGCGGCGTTGGCGGTGACCGTGTAGTCGGCGGTGTTGCGGTCTTCCGGTCCGTACGCCACCTGCCAGGCATCCAGCCGCGGATAGTGCGCGGCCAGGCGCTGGTGGAAATCCGCATAGGCCGCCGCATCGGCGATGCCGCCGCGCCACAGGCGCTCGGCGAAGGCGAGCAGGCGCGGATACAGGCGCTGCTCGGCGTTCAGCGGATCGGCGCGCTCGCTCCACAGCGGCGCCTCGGCGCCGAGCACCAGCTTGCTCTGCGCGTAGTCGGCATCGCCGAGCGGATCGACCAGGTAGAGCTTTTCCACGCTCAGCCGCGACAGCGGCGAGTCGAGGTAGTACGGGCTGGCATTGACGACGCGGTTGCCGTTGGCGAACGCCTTGTGGAAGCCGGCATCGCCGCGCCACACCTCGACGACGGCGGCGGCGTCCACGCCGCCTTCCAGGACCTCGTCCCAGCCGATCATGGTCTTGCCCTTGCCGGCCAGGTACACCTGCATGCGGCGGATGAAATAGCTCTGCAGGCCCGCTTCGTTTTCCAGGCCTTCGTCGCGGATCAGCTTGTCGCAGGCCTCGCAATGGCTCCACGCGCCGGCCGGCACTTCGTCGCCGCCGATATGCACGTAGGGCGAGGGGAACAGCGGCAGCACTTCGTCCAGCACGTTCTGCAGGAACACGTAGACGTTCTCGTCCGCCGGGCAGAACACGTCGCTGAACACGCCCCAGCCGGTCTGCACGGGAATCGGCTTCTTCGCGCAGGACAGCTCCGGGTAGGCGGCGATCGCCGCCGAGCTGTGGCCCGGCATCTCGATCTCCGGAATCACCATGATGTTGCGCTGGCGCGCGTATTCGACCACTTCGCGGATCTGGTCCTGCGTGTAGAAGCCGCCGTAGCGGCTGCCGTCGGCCTCGGTGCGCCAGGCGCCGACTTCGGTGAGCTTGGGATAGCGCTTGATCTCGATGCGCCAGCCCTGGTCTTCGGTGAGATGCCAGCGGAACACGTTGAGCTTGTAGTAGCTCATCAGGTCCAGCTGCTTCTCGATAAAGGACACGGGATAGAAATGCCGGCCCACGTCGAGCATGTGGCCGCGGTAGACGAAGGTCGGCGCATCCTCGATGCGCACCGTTGGTATCGTTACCTTGGCCGATCCGGAAACATCCGCCGGGAGCAGCTGGCGCAGCGTCTGCACGCCCCAGAACAGGCCCTTGTCGGTGGCTGCGCGGATCTCGATGCCGCGCGGCGTGACCTCGAGGCGGTAAGCCTCTTCGCCGGCGATCTGCGGATCGAGCTGCAGCGCGATGCGCCGGCCCCGGCTGCCCATAGGCAGATCGAGGCCCGCCTGCGCCTGCACCGCGTCATGCAGGAAGGCGGCGATCTCCTTCGAGCGCGCATCGGCCGGCGCCTCGATGGCGACCTTCTTGTCCAGCACGAAGCTGCCCTTACCCTCTTCCACCTGCTTCGGATACGGCAGCAGCGCCAGGCCCGCATGCGCGAACGCGCACCAGGCCAGCGCCAGCGCGCCCAAGCCCAGGCGCAAGGCCTTTTCCTTCCTCATCGCGTCGCCTCCGGCAGTGCATCCCATACCTTCGGATCCTCGGCGCCCAGCACCCAGGAGCAATAGCCCTGCAGGCCATATTGCTTGACCAGGGCCACGCGGTCGGCGAAAGCGCGCGCGTCGGGCAGGAACACCCATTCGCGCATGCCGTCGCGGTAGAACCAGAACCAGCTCTCGTGCTCCACCGGGTCCCACTGGATGGTGGCACCGTATTGCCGGGCCAGCGGGAAGGACTCGTCCGCGTCGATGTACGAGGCGGCGATGTTCGATTCCTCCTTGCCGTCGTCGCGGCGCGGGTCGGCGGTGTACCAGTGATAGCCGTAGGTGGCGATGCCGACCGAGAGCTTGTCCTTCGGCACCAGGGTGAGCGCGTATTCCAGGTGCTGCACCGTCCACGGCATGCCGCCCACCGGGCCCGGCGTGGTCCAGCGCGTGTGCTGGTCGTAGGTCATCAGGCAGATCAGGTCGGCCGACTGGCCCAGCGCCTTGAGGTCGTAGGCGCCGCGCCAGAACTTCCACATCCACTGCGCGAAACCGCCGCCGCCCGCGTAGCCGGGCGCATTCGGCACCACCGCGATGGACAGCTGCAGGCCGTGCTTGTGCAAAGCTTCCGCGGTCTGCCTGGTCATCAGGCTGAGCGCGTCGCGGTCGTTCCAGTCGATGTTCTCGAAGTCGAACTGGAAGCCGAGGTAGCCGTGCTTGGTGCCCTGCTCCACCAGCGCGGCGATCATCGCCTTCTTCGCCGCCTCGTCATGCAGCAGCTGGTGGAACTTGTCGCGCACGCCGCCGGCCGAAAGGATCGGCATCACCGGCATGCGATGCTGTTTGGCGATCTGCATCACCAGCGGATTCGGCTCGCCCGAGACCAGGCCGCTTTCGTCCACGTGATACCAGGTGGGCACCACCACGCCGATCTTGCCGGCGTGCGCCTCGAACGAGGCCATCGATTTGGGCGTGTCCATCAGATAGAACATCGCGCCGGGAATGCGCGCATTGGCCAGCGCCGGCAGCAACAATAACAACAAGACAAGCAGTAGCAGGCGCCGCATCACGGAGCCCCCAGTTCGATGCGCAGCACGTACGCGTATTCGCCGACCGGCTTGGCCGGCAGGGTCAGGTGCAGGCCGTCGTCCTGCTGCTTGAACGCCACCGCCTTGCCGTTGGCGAGCAAGGTCACGGCCTTCACGCCGTCGCTGGCCTTGACGGCATGGATCACCGCCTTGCCGTCGGCCGGCCAGGCCAGTTCGATCGCGTAGAGCTTGTCGCCATGTTTGGTGAAGCGGAAATCCTGCGCGGTATTGGCCTTGCTCTTGGTGTCCTGGAAGGAGCCGCCGACCACTTCGGTGGGGCCTTCGCCGAACTGGCGCCAGGGCGTGGTGCCGTAGATCGCCTCGCCATTGGTCTTCAGCCAGCGGCCGATGGAGTGCAAGGTGTCCTGCGCGGCCTGCGGAATGCTGCCGTCGGCGCGCGGGCCGATATTCAGCAGCAGGTTGCCGTTCTTGCTCACCACGTCGACCAGCAGCTGGATCAGTTCCTGCGGCTGCTTGTAGGTGTCGTGCTCGACGAAGCCCCAGGAATCGTTGCTGATCGAGGTATCGGTCTGCCAGTGCGTGGGATTGATGCCGGTGAGGCGGCCGCGCTCCACGTCATAGGTACCGGCGCCGTCGGCGAACTCGCCGAACTTGTAGTTGACCACCACGCCGCCGCGCGTGGCGCCCTGGTTGTAGTAGTAGGCCAGCATCTTCGGCAGCGAGTTGCGGAAAGTGGGGTGGCCGATCCACCAGTCGAAGTAGATGAGGTCCGGATGGTAGTCGTCGATCAGCTCGGTCGTGCGCGCCAGCCAGTCGTCCAGCCAGGCCTGCGAGACGTAGGTGAAGTCGCCGGAAAGATTGTCGCTGTCCGGGCCGCTCATGCGCAGCTGCGCGGGGCCGTAGAACTCGGCGTACTTGGGATCGTTGACGTCGGAAGCGAACTCGCGGCCGTTGCCCATGAACCAGTCGTGCTCGGCGCGATGCGAGGAGAGACCGAAGTGCAGGCCTTCGGCGCGGATCGCCTTGGCCAGCTGGCCGATCACGTCGCGCTTGGGACCCATCTTCACCGCGGTCCAATCACTGAGCTTGGAGTCGTACATGGCGAAGCCGTCGTGATGCTCCGCCACCGGCACCACGTAGCGTGCGCCGGCATCGTGGAACAGCTTGGCCCAGGCGGCGGGATCGAACTTCTCCGCCTTGAACATCGGAATGAAGTCCTTGTAGCCGAACTTCGCCTGCGGGCCGTAGGTGGCCACGTGATGGGCGAATTCCTTGCTGCCCTGCACGTACATGTTGCGCGAGTACCACTCGCTGCCGAAGGCCGGCACCGAGTACACGCCCCAGTGGATGAAGATGCCGAACTTGGCGTCGTCGTACCAGCCGGGCGAACGGTAGCCCTGCAGAGAAGCCCAGTCGGCGCGGAACGGACCGACGGCTTCGCCCTTCTCCACCTCGGCCAGCAGCGCGCGGCGCTGCGGCTCGAACTTGGCGCTGGCCTGCTCCCACAGCTCGCTGTTGCGCCGCGGGCTCTGCGTCTTGGCGGTGGGCGCGGTGGCGTCCTGCGCGTGCGCGGCAAAGCCGGCGCAGGCGCACAGCAGCGCGGCGGCAAGACGGCGGCGCGGGCGGCGCGGCTCAGTGCAGTTCGATGCGATAGGCATAGGCGTGCGGTCCAGTGGGGAGAGTGGGGAGACGCAGATGCAGGCCGTCGGCCTGCTGCTCGAAGGGAATGTCGGCGCCGCCGGCCAGCAAGGTGACGCGGCGTACGCGCTGATCGGCGCCGATCGAATGGATCACCGCGCGGCCGTCTTTCGGTTGGCCCAGCTCGATCGCATACAACCGGCCGTCGCGCGTGGTGAAGCGGAAATCCTCGGCGGTGTAGGGCTTGGTCTTGCTGTCCTGCATGGTGCCCGCCGCCACTTGCGTCGGGCCTTCGCCGTAGCGCCGCCAGGGGCGCGTGCCGTAGATCGCCTCGCCGTTGGCATGCAGCCAGCCGCCCACCGCGTGCAGGATCGCCACCGCTTCCGGCGGCATGCTGCCGTCGCCCTTGGGGCCGACGTTCAACAGCAGGTTGCCGTTCTTGCTGACCACGTCGGCCAGCAGGTGCACGATCTCGTCCGGGTCCTTGTAGCTGTCGTGCTCGACATAGCCCCAGGATTCGCGGCTGACCGAGGTTTCGGTCTGCCACGGCTGCGGGCGGATGTCCGCGGCCTGGCCGCGCTCGATATTCAAGGTGCCGCTGCCGGCGCGCATGCCGTCCAGCTTGTAGTTGAGCACCACGCCCTGCCCGCGCGCGGCGGCCTGGTTGTAGTAGAACGCGGTGAAGCGGGCCAGCGCGCCGCGGAAGCGCGGCTGCTCCACCCACCAGTCGAAGTACATCAGGTCGGGCTTGTAGCCTTCGACGATTTCGCCGGAACGCGCCAGCCAGTCGTCGAGATAGGCGTCGGAAACGAAGGTCCAGTCGTGTTCCTTGCCGTCTTCGCCCTTGGCGCCCTGCAGCGGATGCGCGGGGCCGTACAGCGCTGCATAGCGCGGGTCGTTGACGTCGGCATCGAACTGGCGGCCGAAGGAGAAGAACCAGTCGTGCTCGGCGCGGTGCGAGGAAAGGCCTAGCTTCATGCCTTCGGCGCGCACGGCCTTGGCGAGCTGGCCGATCACGTCGCGCTTCGGGCCCATCTTCACCGCGGTCCAGTCGCTCAAGCGCGAGTCGTACATGGCGAAGCCGTCGTGATGCTCCGCCACCGGCACCACGTAGCGCGCGCCGGCTTCGCGGAACAATTTGGCCCACGCGGCGGGGTCGAACTTCTCCGCCGTGAAACGCGGAATCAGCTCCTTGTAGCCGGCCTGCGCGCCGTAGGTGTCGACCTGGTGCTGGTGGTAATCGGCGTACTTGCCTTCGCGCTCGTACATATGGCGCGGATACCACTCGCCCTTGTACGCGGCCACCGAATACACGCCCCAGTGGATGAACACGCCGAACTTGGCATCGCGGTACCAGTCCGGCGCGCGGTAGTGGGCCAGCGTTTCCCAGTCGGGCGAGAACGGGCCTTGCCAGGCCTGCGCGTCGACGTCCTTCAGCAACGCGGCGCGTGCGCCGTCGTAAGGCCGGTTCGCCTCGCGCCACTGCGCTTCGATGGTGCGCGTATCCGGCGTGCCGGCGGCGGCCGCGAACGAGGCTGCGGTCAGCACCAGCGCCAGCGTTTGCATGGATGCCCGCATCACTGCCGCGCCGGCTGGTCCAGGTACCAGCTGGCGGCGCCGATCACGCCGAGCTGGCCGTGGTCGACCACGCGCACCGGCACGTTGTCCAGGAACGGGCGCATCACGCCCTTGTCGAGAAAACGTTCGACGAAACGGCTGGCGCGCACGTAGCCGGCGATGCGCGAGAGAAAACCGCCGGCGAGGTAGATGCCGCCGGTGGCCTGGTACAGCATGGCCAGGTCGCCGGCGAAGGAACCCAGCCAGCCGCAGAACAGGTCCAGCGTTTCCGTGGCGCGCGGATCGCTGCCGGCGATCGCGGCGGCGGTCACGGCCGCCGGTTCCGCGCACGCCGGCGCCTTGCCCTGCTCGCGGCACAGCGCTTCGTACACGCGCAGCACGCCGGGGCCGGACAGCACGGCTTCGTAGGAGATATGCGTATCGCGCCCGGCCAGCAGGCGCATCACGTCCTGCTCGCGGCCGACGCGCGCGGCGAGTTGCATCTGGCCGGCTTCGCTGGCCAGCACCACCGGCGGCGAACCCGGCAGGCGCACCGCGGCGCCCAGCCCGGTGCCCGGCCCGACCACCACGATGGGGCCGGGCGTGGACGCGGCGCGCGCGGCGGTGTGCAGCACCGGCGCACGCGCGGTGTCGATATACGGCGCCGCGTGCGTCAGCGCGACGAAATCGTTGATCAGATGGACCTGGTCCAGCCGCAGCTCGGCGGCCAGCGCCGCCGGCTCGATGCGCCAGGGCAGGCTCTCGTTGATCAGCACGCCTTCGTGCGCGCAGCCGGTGCAGGCCAGCACCAGTTCGCGCGGCCGCATGGCCAGGCCGTCGAGGAAGGCGCGCACGATGGCGGCGAAGCTGGCGTGCTCGCCGCAGCGGAAGATCCGGTACGCCTGCACCACCGGGCCGCCCGCGCCGCTGCCCGGCGCCATCAGCGCCAGGCGTGCATGGGTGCCGCCGACGTCGGCGGCCAGGAACGGAGCGCGGCTGGCGGCCGCGCCGGTCGAGCGCGCACCATCCGGAGCCGCGGTGGGACGGCTGGGGCCGCGCCCTGCCGGAGGCAGCGCGCCGAGCACGCTCTCCGCTGGCCAGATGGCCCCAGCGGGCGCTGAAGTGGTTTCGTGCCGGTCCACGCCAAACCTCCCCTTACTTCCCCAGATGCCGCCGCGGCGGCGATTTCGCCGGCGAGCGGAACGTCGCCGACTTCACCGGCGAACCGATGGTTCATATTTACTTAGATCGTTTCAAGTCGCGTTGCAACACAAATTTCATCTGTCTTATGCATTGGCCGATTTCCACTTGTAAATACACATTTCATAGGTGCACACTGATTCGATACCCGGCGCGGGCATTTGAGAGGGGACCTGCGCATGGGCCAAAGTCCCCGTCCGAGCCCCCATCCAGGCCGGTGCCGGGGGCGCCCAGCGAGCGGAGTTTCTGCATGGCCGATCCAGGCATTCCCAACCCGCGAGGCGCCGAGCGGCGCCCGCCCCGGCGAGGTCCCGCGGTGTCGCGGCTCGCCTTCGGCGGTGCCCCCATCGGCAACTTGTACGCGGGAGTGGATGAAGCGAGCGCCCGCCTGGCGGTCGAGCGCGCCTGGCAGCACGGCATCCGCCATTTCGACACGGCGCCCTACTACGGCTACGGCCTGGCCGAGGAACGCCTGGGCGCCGCGCTGGCCGGCGTGCCGCGCGCCAGCTACACCCTGTCCACCAAGGTCGGCCGCCTGATCGAGGACGCGCCCGGCCGCGACGCGCTGGCCGACGGCTTCGACGTGGCCGGCAAGCGCGCGGTATTCGACTACAGCCGCGACGGCGTGCGCCGCGCGGTGGAAGCCAGCCTGCAGCGCCTCGGCGTCGACCGCGTCGACGTGCTGCTGCTGCACGACATCGGCGCCCTCACCCACGGCGCGCAACACCCGCGCGTGCTGCGCCAGGCGCTGGACGAGGCCCTGCCCGCGCTGGCCGAGCTGCGCGCGCAAGGCGTGTGCGATGCGATCGGGCTGGGCGTGAACGAAGAAGCGGTGTGCCTGGAAGTGATGCCGCGCTTCGAGCTGGACGTGATCATGCTGGCCGGCCGCTACACCTTGTTCGAGCAGGAACACAGCACGCGCGTGATGGCGCAGGCGCTGGAACGCGGCGTGTCGATCTTCGCCGCCGCGCCGTACAACTCCGGCCTGCTCGGCGGCGAACGGCCGGGCGAGACCTACAACTACGCGCCGGCCGACGCCGCGGTGCGCGCGCGGGCGCAGCGCTTCTACGACGTCTGCGCCGAAGCCGGCGCCAGCGTCGGCGCCGCCGCCCTGCAGTTCCCGCTGTTCCATCCGGCCGTGGCCACCGTGGTCTGCGGCATGCGCACGCCGGACGAAGCCGATGCCGCCGCCGCGCGCCGCGACGCGGCGCTGCCTGCCGGGCTGTGGCCGCGCCTGCGCGCCGCCGGCCTGCTGGGCGAACATGCCGTGACGCCATGAACGCGATCGACGCCCACCAGCATTACTGGCGCGTGCAGCGCGGCGACTACGGCTGGCTCGACGACGCGCCGCACGTCCTGCGCCGCGACTTCCTGCCGTTCGAACTCAACCCGCACCGCGCCGCCGCCGGCGTGCAGCGCGCGATCCTGGTGCAGGCCGCGCCGACCGAGGCGGAAACGCGCTTCCTGTTCGAGCTGGCGCAGGCGGACCGCGCCGTGGCCGGCGTGGTCGGCTGGGTGGATGTCGAAGCGGCGGACGTCGACGCGCGCATCGCCGCCCTGGTGCGCGACGGCAACGGCCTGCTGCTCGGCCTGCGGCCGATGGCGCAGGACATCGCCGATCCGGACTGGCTCGCGCGCCCCGGACTCGACGCCGCCTTCGCCAGCCTGCAGCGCCACGGCCTGGCCTTCGACGCGCTGGTGCGCCCCGATCAATTGCCCGCGCTGCTCGCGCGCCTGGAACGCGAACCGCAACTGCGCGCCGTGCTCGATCACGGCGGCAAGCCCAGCGTCGACGGCGTCGCCAGCTTCGAAGCCTGGGCCGCGCCGATCGCCGCCCTGGCCGCGCGCACTTCGCTGTACTGCAAGTTCTCCGGCCTGCTCACCCAGCTCGCGCCGAACCTGGCCGAAGCCGCGCTGGCGCCCTACATCGAGCACCTGTTCGCCTGCTTCGGCCCCGCGCGCCTGCTGTGGGGCAGCGACTGGCCGGTGCTCACGCTGCGCGGCGACTACGCGCACTGGTTCGAGCTGGCGCGCGCCTATGTGCAGCGCCTCGCCCCCGGCCACGAGGAAGCGATCTTCGGCGGCAACGCCGCCGCGTTCTATCGCCTCGCGCCGATGACTTATTCGCACCGCAAGGAGACCACGCCATGATCGCCCGCTGCATCGACACCACGCCGGAGCTGCCGGCATGAGCGGCCGTCTCGCCGGCAAGCATGCGCTGGTCACCGCGGCCGGCGCCGGCATCGGCCGCGCCACCGCCCTCGCCTTTGCCCGCGAAGGCGCGCGCGTGCTGGCTACCGACATCGACGAAAAAGCACTGGCCGCGCTTTCCGCCGAAGCGCCGGAGCTGCGCACCGAACGCCTGGACGTGACCGACCCGGCGCAGATCGACCGCCTGGTCGCCAGCCATCCGCCCTTCGACGTGCTGTTCAACTGCGCGGGCTTCGTGCACGCCGGCACTATCCTCGATACCGACGACACGGCGTGGAAGCGCTCGTTCGCGATCAACGTCGACAGCATGTTCCACCTGTGCCAGCGCCTGCTGCCGGCCATGCTGGAGCGCGGCGGCGGCAGCATCGTGAACATGTCCTCGGTGGCTTCGAGCATCAAGGGCGTGCCGAACCGCTTCGCCTATTCGACCACCAAGGCGGCGGTGATCGGCCTGACCAAGTCCATCGCCGCCGACTTCGTGTCGCGCGGCATCCGCTGCAACGCGATCTGCCCCGGCACGGTGAAGACGCCCTCGCTCGGCGACCGCGTGCGCGCGCTGGGCGGCGACGAGGACGCGGTATGGCGCGGCTTTATCGAACGCCAGCCGATGGGACGCCTGGGCAGTCCCGAGGAAATCGCCATGCTGGCGCTGTATCTGGCTTCCGACGAAGCAGGCTTCACCACCGGCACCGTGCACATCGTGGACGGCGGCTGGTCCAACTGAGGAATCGAACATGAAACTGGTCCGCTACGGCGCCCATGGCAACGAGAAACCCGGCCTGATCGACAAGGATGGCGTGCTGCGCGACCTGTCCGGGCACGTCGCCGATATCGATCCCTACGTGATCAACCGCGAAGGCCGCGCGCGCCTGGCCGCGCTCGATCCCTCCACCCTGCCCGCGGTCGAAGGCACGCCGCGCTTCGGCGCCCCGGTGGCGCCGGTGAGCAAGATCATCTGCGTCGGCATGAACTACGCGCGCCACGCCGCCGAAACCGGCCAGCCGGTGCCGGCGCAGCCGGTGCTGTTCATGAAGGCCACCACGGCGATCATGGGCCCGAACGACGACGTGGTGATTCCGCGCGGCTCCACCTGCACCGACTGGGAAGTGGAGCTGGGCGTGGTGATCGGCGAGACCGCGCGCGACGTGCCGGTCGACGAGGCGCTGGCGCACGTGGCCGGCTATATCGTGATCAACGATCTCTCGGAGCGCGAGTTCCAGCTGGAGCACGGCGGCCAGTGGGTGAAGGGCAAGAGCTGCGACACCTTCGGCCCGCTCGGCCCCTGGCTGGTCACCACCGACGAAATCGCCGACCCGCAGAACCTGCACCTGTGGCTGGAAGTGAACGGCCACCGCTACCAGGACAGCAACACCAGCGACATGGTGTTCGGCGTGGCCAAGCTGGTCAGCTACATCAGCCGCTACATGACCTTGCTGCCCGGCGACGTGATCAGCACCGGCACGCCCGCCGGCGTGGGCCTGGGCCTGAAGCCCCCGACCTACCTGCGTCCCGGCGATGTGATCGAGCTGGGCATCGACGGCCTCGGCCGCCAGCGCCAGCAAGTGCACGCCCACCCGGCCGACGCGCGCTGAGCGCCGGCCCATCTTTTTCCAACCGGCAGAGGGAGGCCGGCCGCATGGCGACACGTGCTCCGGTGAAAATCACCGCGCTAGATACCTACGACATCCGTTTCCCCACTTCGCGCCAGCTCGACGGCTCCGACGCGATGAACCCGGATCCGGACTACTCCGCCGCCTACGCCGTGCTGCGCACGGACGACCCGGCGGGCCTGGCCGGCTATGCCCTGGCCTTCACCATCGGCCGCGGCAACGACGTGCAGAAGGCCGCGCTCGATGCGCTGCGCCCCCACGTGGTCGGGCTGACGCTGGACGAAGTGACCCATGACCTGGGCGGCTTCGCCGCGCGCATGGTCGGCGACTCGCAGCTGCGCTGGCTGGGGCCGGAAAAAGGCGTGATGCACATGGCCATCGGCGCGGTGATCAACGCCGCCTGGGACCTGGCCGCGCGCCGCGCCGGCAAGCCGCTGTGGCGCTATATCGCCGAGCTGTCGCCGGAGCAGGTCGTCGCCGCCATCGATTTCCGCTATCTGAGCGACGCGCTGACCCCGGACGAGGCGCTGCAGATGCTGCGCGCCGCCGAACCGGCCAAGTCCGCGCGCATCGAGCAGCTGCTCAAGGAAGGCTATCCCGCCTACACCACCTCGCCCGGCTGGCTCGGTTATACCGACGAGAAAATGCTGCGCCTGGCGCGCGAGGCGGTGGCCGATGGCTTCCGCACCATCAAGCTGAAAGTCGGCCTGAGCGTGGAAGACGACGTGCGCCGCTGCCGCCTGGTACGCGAAGCCGTCGGCCCCGGCGTGGCCATCGCGGTGGATGCCAACCAGCGCTGGGACGTGCACGCCGCGATCGACTGGCTGCGCCGCCTGGAAGGTTTCGACCTGGCCTGGATCGAGGAACCGACCAGCCCCGACGACGTGCTCGGCCATGCCGCGATCCGCCGCGCGGTGTCGGTGCCGGTGTCCACCGGCGAGCACACCCACAACCGCGTGATGTTCAAGCAGCTGTTCCAGGCCGGCGCGGTCGACCTGGTGCAGATCGACGCCGCGCGCGTCGGCGGCGTCAACGAGAACCTGGCGATCCTGCTGATGGCGGCGAAGTTCGGCGTGCGGGTGTTTCCGCATGCCGGCGGCGTCGGCCTGTGCGAGCTGGTGCAGCATCTGGCCATGGCCGACTTCGTGGCGATCACCGGCCGCAAGGACGACCGCGCGATCGAATTCGTCGACCACCTGCACGAGCATTTCGACGACCCGGTGACCGTCCGCGACGGCCATTACCTGGCGCCCACCGCGCCCGGTTTCTCGGCGCGCATGCATGAGCGCACGCTGGAGGAGTACCGCTTCCCCGACGGCCCCGTGTGGCAGGAACCGGCCGCGGCGGCAGCGGGCTGAGCAGGAGCCGACGCATGGCCACGCCCATCACCAACGTACTGGACCTGCGCGAACTCGCCCGCCGCCGCGTGCCGCGGGCGTTCTTCGAGTACGCCGACCGCGGCGCCTACGACGAGCTGACGCTGCGCGACAACCGCGCCGCGTTCGAGCGCATCCGGCTCCGCCAGCGCGTGATGATGGACGTGGACCAGCGCTCGCTCGCCACCACCGTGGTGGGCCAGCCGGTGTCGATGCCGCTGGCCATCGCGCCCACTGGATTGACTGGCCTGCAGCACGGCGCGGGCGAAATCCTCGGTGCGCGCGCGGCCTTGAAGGCGGGCATTCCGTTCTGCCTGAGCACCGTGTCGATCTGCTCGATCGAGCAGGTGCGCGCGGCGGTGAACGCGCCGTTCTGGTTCCAGCTCTACGTGATGCGCGACCGCGGCTTCGCGCGCGACCTGATCCGCCGCGCCAGGGACGCCGGCTGCTCCGCGCTGATGCTCACCGCCGACCTCACCGTGCAAGGCCAGCGCCACCGCGAGATCAAGAACGGCCTGAGCGTGCCGCCCAAGGTCACCCTGCGCAATCTGTTCGACATCATGAGCAAGCCGCGCTGGGCCTGGAGCATGGCGCGCGCGCCGAGCCGCTCGTTCGGCAACCTGGCCGGGCGGATCGAGGGCACGGGCAGCCTCACCACGCTGGCGCAGTGGATCGCCAGCCAGTTCGATCCCACGCTCAACTGGAAGGATCTGGAATGGATCCGCGAGTTGTGGCCGGGGAAGTTGATCCTCAAGGGGATCATGGACGAGGAGGACGCGCGGCTGGCGGCGGCGCATGGGGTCGATGCCATTGTGGTGTCCAACCATGGTGGGCGGCAGCTGGACGGGGCGCCGGCGAGTATCGAGGTGTTGCCTCGGATTGCGGACGCAGTTGGCGATGATCTCGAAGTTTTGTTCGATGGCGGCATTCTTAGTGGGCAGGATGTGTTGAAGGCGCTTGCCTTGGGGGCGCGCGCCGGGTTGATCGGCAAGGCGTTTCTTTATGGGTTGGGGGCCATGGGGGAGGAAGGGGTGGCGCGGACGATCGAGATCATCCGGAAGGAGTTGAGTGTGAGCATGGCGCTTACGGGGCAGACGGATGTGCGCCGTGTTGGGCGCGATGTGATTTGGCGGGATCATGCTGTGGCTGCGAGGCCGATGTTTTTGCCGTTGCCGGTGGGGTGTGGGCCGCAGGGGGCGCTGTAGTCTTTGCCCGCCGTAGTCTTTGCCCGCCGTAGTCTTTGCCCGCCGTAGTCCTCCCTACTCGTCATCCCGGCGTAGGCCGGGATCCAGTAACGGTATCGCCCGGTTTTCGCGGTGCCGCGACTTGGCCGCTTATGCAGCGGGCATTTCGGACGCCTGCCGGCGCCCGAGTCACTTTCTCTTTGCTGGCCCAAAGAGAAAGTAACCAAAGAG